>NZ_JCAJZO010000006.1:0-440572 GCF_059510295.1 Streptomyces sp. PTL18
GGCGGTCAGGTCGAACCCGGGCCGGAACTCCTGGAACGTCTCGCGGTAGTCGCGCCCCTGGGCGATGACGGCGCCGAACATGGCCGCGAAGGTGTGCCGTGGCACCCCCAGCCAGTCCGCCCACGTTCCGTACTCCCGGGTCTCATCAACAAGACACTCGCCCACGTCGAATACCACCGCACGAATCGTGCTCCGCAGGTTGGACGGCCCAGCACGATGGCGAAGTGGTCCTCTTCAGGCGCCGTCGCGCGCAAGGCCTCACCCTCGCTGGTGCTGGCTCTCGCCAAGGCGCTGCGCTTCGGCCCCGAAATTTCCCCGCCGGCAGCACGGGTGATGCGTCCGGGCGAACGAACCTGTCGCGGACGCGCATGCATCGGGCTGCCAGGGCCTGTCCGGCGGATCTCGCCGGACAGGGCTCCGGTCTGGAGGAGGGTTCAGCGCTTGAGCGTGAAGGTGAAGTCGCCGGAGAGCTTGCCGTTCAGGCGGACTGCCGAAACGAGTTGGCCGTCCGCGATCAGTTTTTCGACCTCGGCCCGTGAAAGACCGCAGCCTTCAGCGATCAGCCGTACCGGCCGGACGGGGATGCGCGCCGCGAAGCGGACCGAGACGTCGATCACCTCGCGGTCCGGATGCTCCGATCCGTCGGTGCGATGATCCGATCCGCCGGTGTCGAGACGCCAGGCGTCGTCCCAGTCGAGGGCGATGCGATTGCGGCGCCGCACGACCGGATCCTGGAGCAGTTCGGCCGCCAGGTGGGGGTCGTTGTCATGCAGTCGGTCCAGCAACTCGGGTCGTACGGAGCGCACATTCATCCGCTCCATGACCGTGAGCTTTGTGGTCTCCCCGCAATCGGTACAGAGCGCGAGGAGCCAGACGTCGATGAGTTTGTGGTTCGCGTTGACGCGGAACTTGCCGCTTGTCCGGAAGCTGTCGGACGCACACACGTGGCAACGGCGGCGAATGAGCGGCAGACACACGGGTTTGACTACCCAGTTTTCGAGCACGGAAGTACACCTGTTTCAGTGAGAAGCTCGCAGCAAAAAGAAGCGCGACGCACATGCGCGACGCGCGACGAATTAGCGCTCGGGAGGCTTCACAGGGTGTACAACGCTATGTCCTTGACTGGACGACTTGGCTCGGCAGCATGGTAGTGATACACCGCGACACTGTTCCACTGATTTTCGGACATCTCACCGCCAGGTTCTGTATGTCGATCGGCGTGTCATCACCGGTGATATCGGGGCGACTTGCACCGGCCGTGCCGGCGAGTACAACGGACGCTACGGACACACCGTCACGCCGCGCGTCCGCAACAGGTTCACCCGCCAGGACGCATCGCGTTGACTTTCCTCCGCTGCGGCTGCGTATCCCGCTTACCCGTCTCCGAGCGCCCGGTGCCACTCTCGGCCGGAGCGCGAACAACTGATCCGTCGGCGGCCGAGGCGGCCCGGCGAGGGGAAGGGGAGGCGGCCCGGCGGGGGGAAGGGAAGGGGATCGGGGAGGGAAGACCGCACTGCACAGTGACGTGTATGTGTGCATACACCCCTGGAAGCTCGCAGTTCAGGCTGCTCCTGGTGATGCCGAGTCACCAACTCGTGCGAAAAGGAGCCGAGCGGGGGTTCCGTATCTGGTCGGTATGGGATCCGTCGCAGTTGGAGGCCGACTTCGCGCCGCGCGTCGAAGAGGTCTCCGAGGAACTGCTGCTCACCGATTTCACCGACGAGACGGGCCTGCGCGAGACCATCGCGCGGACCGCGCGGCGCCATGACATCGACGCGGTGCTGCACTGCGGCCACGGCAGTTCCACCCTGCCGGTGGTCCGGGAGGCGTGGCGGCTGGGTCTGTCTCCGAACCCCCCGGCGGCGTACGAACGGCTCCAGCCCCGCGAGGGGGAAGGGCCGGTCCCCGCAGAGGCTCCCAGGGTGAGCGTCGAGACGCTGACCGTGGACGGGACCCATCACGTCGTGGGGATGACGGCTCAACGCACCACCGGGCCACCGCACTTCCTCGTGACGGGCTACCTTCACCCGGCGCCGTTGACCGACGACGAACAAAAGATCATCTCGGCGGTGGTCGAGGAGCGACTGACGGCGAGCGGATACCGCTTCGGCCCGGCGCACACAGAGGTGGCGCTGCTGCCCTACGGGCCGCGGATCGTGTCCTGCCGCGCGCACCTGGGCGCCGACCGTATCCCCCTGCTCGTCGAGATCGCGCGCGGGTTCGACCTGGAGGCGGCGGTCTTCACGGCCCTCCTGGGCGGCCGCCCGGTCGTGCCGAAGGCTTCCCAGTACGCTGAGGTCGGCTTCTTCCTGCTGCCCGAAGGGCGGCTGGAGACGTTCACCGGCACGGAGGACATCGCCGTGACCCCATGGGTCCGTGGAGCGCGTTTTCCGTACACATCCGGCGACCGGATCGCGTCAGTCGATGATCCGCGTGCCCGGCGCGCGTACGTGGTCGTGGAGGGGAGCACGCCCGAGGTCACCCACGAACGAGTCGCCGAGGCGCGACGGGATCTTGTCACCGATATCCGGCCAACTGCCCGGTGACGCGCGCCGGGTAGTTATGTTTTCCTTCTGCACGAGGCGAGGCACGGAGGTACGAGACGCGGGATCCGACATGCCTGGTGCGTGTGCTCCGCGAGATGATCTACCCTCTGTGGCGTGTGTCCCATCTCATCGCTGACGGGGGAGGATAAGGTGCGGGCCGCGACATCGAGTCAAATTGAAGACGACATAGGAACCAGACCGGAATTCGCCGTTCTGGGATCCTTGGAAGTCCGTAGCGGCAGCGAACTCGTATCGGTCAACGGGGCGCTGCAGCGACGCGTTCTCGTGATGCTGCTCCTGGAGGCGGGGCGCGTCGTGCCCGTCTCCCGTCTGGTGGCGGCCGCATGGAACGACGAACCGCCGGACAGCGCCGAGCACCAGGTGCGCAAGACGGTTGCCAAACTGCGCAGCCGTATTCCGCACGGCCCCGACATCATCGTCACGGACGGACCCGGATACCGCGCGGTCGTCGACACCGAGCAACTCGATCTGCTGCGCCACCAGAACCTGTTGCGGCAGGCCAGGGCATCGCTGGAGGCGGGGGAGACCGAGCGGGCCGCGGCACAGTTGCGTGAGGCGCTGGCGCTGTGGCGAGGGCCCGTGCTGTCCGGTTCCGGCGGACGTGTGGTCGACGCCGCCTCGACGGCTCTGGAGGAGCAGCGGCTGACCGCCGCCGAGCAGCTCTACGATCTGTGCATCGACGCGGGCGAGGCCGCCGAGATCACGGGTGAGCTGCGTGTCCTCGTCGACGAGCATCCGCTGCGCGAGACGCTGCGCAGCCGGCTGATGCTCGCCCTCTACCACTCCGGCCAACAGGCCGCCGCGCTGGACGAGTTCGCCCGTACCCGAGGGCACCTCGCGGACGAACTGGGCATCGACCCCGGCGCGGAGCTGACCGGACTGCACGAACGCATCCTGCGTCAGGACCCGTCGCTCACCCGCCCGGAACGCGCCGTGTCCCGTGCCCCGCACCAGGTGGCGGAGGCGCCGCACGCGCTGCCGTTCGACGTGCCCGACTTCTCAGGCCGCAGCTCGGAGTTGGAGTGGGTCTGCGACGCGGCCAGGCGTGCCGTGGAGGGGGCACCGACGGTCCTGGCCCTCGACGGCATGGGTGGAGGCGGCAAGACGGCACTGGCCATCCGCGCCGCCCATCAACTGGCCGAGCAGTATCCGGACGGCAGTCTCTTCATCGACCTGCACGGCTTCACACCGGGTCAGACGCCGCTGAGCGCGTTCCAGGCACAGGGGGACCTGCTCGCCGCCGCCGGTATCCCCAGCGAGGAGCTGCCCACGGTGCCGGCGGGACGCGCCGCGCGGTGGCAGTCGTACATGCGGGGCCGTCGCATGCTCCTGGTTCTGGACAATGCCGCCGCGTCGGAGCAGGTGCGGGAGCTGATTCCGGCCTCGTCCGACAGCCTGGTCCTGATCACCAGCCGCCCGCGGCTGACCGGACTGGACGGAGCCGAATGGCTCTCCCTGGGCGCCCTTCCGGAGCCGGAGAGCCACCAGATCCTGCGCAACACCCTCGGTCCCGAACGCGTCGAGAGAGAGCCGGTCGCGGCCCGTGAGCTGCTGCGACTGTGCGGAGGGCTACCGCTGGCGGTCCGGATCGCCGCCGCCCGGCTGGCGAACCGCCCGCAGTGGACGGTCCAGCGACTCGTCGAACGGCTGCGGGACCACGACCGGCGCCTGGACGAACTCACCAGCGAGGGCAGAGGAGTGGCGGGCGCCCTGCTGCTGTCGTACCAGTCCATGCCCCCGGAACAGCGAACGGCCTTCCGGCTGCTGGGGCACCACCCCGGACGCTATCTGGACGCCGAGGAGGCCGCCGCGCTGCTGGACACCGATGTGCTGGCGGCCGAGGACGTGCTGGAAGAACTGGTGGACGTACGGCTGCTGGAGGCCAGGGAGCCGGGGGTGTACGCGCTGCACGATCTGGTGCGCAGCTTCGTGCAGCGAGTCGCGCAGAGCCAGAAGGCGCCCGAGGACGGGCAGGCGGTGCGGCGACTGCTGGATCACTACCTGATCGCGGCGGAACGTGCCTGCGACACGCTGTTCCCCGGACGGCGCCACTTCGGAGACGCCGACGAAAAAGGCCAGGAGCGCGACGAGCTCGACCACAAGGACAAGGCGCTCCAGTGGCTCGACCAGCACCGCGAGAGTCTGCTGGCGGCGGTGGACGCCGCGTACCAGGAGGGACTGCTGTGGCACGCTGCGCGGCTGCCGCGTGAGTTGGGCTTCCACTCCAGCATCCGCGCCTACGACGCCAGCGCGAACGCGGCGTTGGAGAAGGGGGTCAGCGCGTCGCGACAGCTCGGGGACCGGTCGTTGACCCGGCTGAACCTGATGAACCTGGCCATGGGCAAGTGGCGGCTGGGGCAGTTGAGCGAGGCCGTCGCCCGGCTGGAGGAAGCCGTGGACCTGTCCCGGCAGATGGCCGACGTGCACAGCGAGGCGGAGTGCCGGGCCCGGCTGGGACAGGCGTGCAACAGCATGGGTGAGCTGGAACGCGCCCTGCACCTGTGCCAGGAGGCCAACGCGCGAGCGCAGGAGCTCGGCTTCACCCGCCTCGACGGCTCGTCGCTGAGCACGCTCAGCCTGGTCCAGGTGCGGCTGGGGCTGTTCGACGAGGCGGCGGCGTCGGCGGAGAGGGCGGTGGCCATCTTCGACTCGATCAAGGAGATACAGCTCTCCGTGGACGCGCTGAGCAATCTGTCCCAGGCGATCGAGCGCCTCGGCCGCCTCGAGGAGGCGCTCGCCTGGGCCGACGCGGCGCTGGAGCGGTGCCAGCGCATGAGCATGCCCTCGGTGCTGCCGCTCGTACTCGCCCGCAGGGCCGATGTGCTGGCGCGCATGGGCGAGCTGGACGAGGCGGCGGACAGCGCCGACCACGCACTCGCCAAGGCCACCAGCAGCACCGACGACATCCACCGTGCCACCGTGCACCTCTCGGTGGGGCGCGTGCGGTACGCGCAGGGGGACCTGGACACGGCGCGGGCTCAGCAGCTGCTGGCCCACGAGATCGCCTGCCGTATGGAGTTGCGCTACGACGAGGCCTGCGCGCTGTGGGGCCTCGGCCGTACCGCCGAGGCCCAGGGAGACGCGCAGCTGGCCGAGCAGCACCGCTCGGCCGCGGACGACCTCTTCTCCCTCATGAAGGTGCCGGAGAGCGCACGCTGAGCCCCCGGGTCGTGCGGTCCACGACAGGGGGATCGGGCGGGTGTCCGGAGGGGAACGGGCCGGGAAGGCCGATCGCGAACATCGGTGAAGTCGAAACGGCCTTCCTTCCCAAAGGAGTTCACCCATGCGCTTCGCCCCTATCGCCGCCGCCTCCGTCATCGCTCTCGGGGCGCTTGTGGGGGGATTCACGGCCTCCTCCGACGCCGACGCGCCGGGGACGGCCCAGCAGCGCACCGTCGCCCTTGCCTCTTCGACGGACCTGACCGTCTCTGGGACGGACAACAACGGCAACGGCTGAGCGGGTGGGCCGCAACCACTGGTTGCGCGCCCCACCGGTCCAGCCACCCGGAAGAGTCACTGCTCTGGAGCGAGCCTCGCGATATCGGGGCGCCGCGATCCCGTTTGTGACAGCGAGGCTTCTACCCAATCCTCACCAGGGGGAACATCATGACTATTCGGGTGCTCATCTGTGATCAGCTGCCCGTGATCGCGGATGGTCTCAAGACCCTCCTCGACGCGGTGCCGGACATCGATGTGATCGGCACGACCCACAACGGCATGGAAGCCATCGTTCTTGTGCGCACCGTGCGGCCCGATGTCGTGGTCACGGATCTGAACCTCCAGACCATTTCCGGCCTTGAGATGATCCGCAGACTCGGCAAGGAGGACGAGCCGCCCAACGTCGTCGTGTTCACCGCGTCCAACGCCGACAAGACGGTGAGCGACGTGCTGCACGCCGGCGCGAGCTGTCTGCTCGGCAAGGACGCCAGCCCGCAGGAGCTGATCACCGCGATCCAGGCGGCGGCCGCCGGACAGACCATGCTCGCTCCCGACATAGCGGAGCGCCTGGTCACCTGGTTCCGTGCGCAGCCGGAGCCCCAGCAGGCCGTGACGTGCCCGGAGATGACCGAGCTGACCCCGCGGGAACGTGAAGTGACCAGGATGGTCGCGCTCGGCATGTCGACCGAGGAGGTCGCCCGCGAACTGATCATCGGTGAGGCCACGGTCCGTACCCATCTCTACCGAGTGCGGACCAAGCTCGGCGTCCGCGACCGCGCCGAGCTCGTGTCACTGGCCTACCGGACCGGGCTCACCCACTCGGCCGACCGGCCCCTCGGCGACGAGAGAATGTTGTCGACGGGGAGCCTGCGCGCCAGTTGATCCCCTACGGCCGGGTTGTCGCCGCGACCGGAAGCTCCGTGCCGGCCGCGGCGCGCCGCGCCGTGCGGATGCGGTCGGCGCCGACGGTGCGCCACAGCGCGGCGGGATCGCCGTACCGGACGGACTCCGCCGCGGCCAGCCTGAAGTACCGGTGCAGGCCGAGTTCCGCCGTCATCGCGCGCACCCCGCAGCTCTGCATGCTCAGCCGCACCACGTCGCGTGCGGTCTCGGCGGCCATCGCCAGCGCCACGACCGGCGCCACGCCGACGGCGTCCGCCTCCGAGTCGACCGACCAGGCCCCCCGGTACACCGCCGCCCTGGTCGCGCGCAGCGTCACCAGGGCCCGCGCCAGCGGGAACGCGACCGCGGGCAGATCACGCAGCCTGGTACCGAACTGCCGCCGGAAACCGGTGTATTCCACCGCGACCCGGTGCGCGCCGTCGGCGATGCCCAGCAGGTAGGCGGCCTGCCGCAGACGTGCCCGGGTGAGCGGACCGGTGGGCGAGTCGTCCAGAGTCCCGAGCACGTCCGCCGTGGTGACCGGCGTGGCTTCGAACCGGGCGACCGGCGGCCAGCACCCGCTCTCCGTGGTGCAGCCGGGTGCCCCGCGCTCCACCGCGACGAGTACCGACCCGCCGCCCGTCCTGGTCGCCACCAGAAGTGTCCCGGCGCTCACGTCGTCGACCGTGACCGCGCCGGTCAGCTCCCAGCCACCCGCTCGCGGGGTCGCGGTGACCCCACTGCCGACCGGCAGCGCTTCCCAGCCCGCCAGTGCCGCGCCGGCCGGACCGCCCATGTCGGCTGCCGTCGCGTCGGCCCGGTAGGAGTTTCCGCAGGCGGCGCGGCCGAGCTCCTCGCTGACCAGCACCCCGGCCGTCAGGCCGAGGTCGAGGCCGCCGGCGGAGGCCGGCCGTTCGAAGTCGGCCGCGCCCAGTTCGTCGAGCACCGTCCGGGTGGGGCCGAGGGCTCCGTCGGTCACCGGTGCGCCGTGCAACTCCATCCGGGCGGGGACGCCGGCAAGGCCCGTACGCAGCGCCTTGCGCAGCTGGATGACGAGCGGATCGGGGGTGAGGTCCATGTCAGTGCTCTTCCTGTCCGATGGAGTCGAACGCGGCGGCCACGATCTGGAGCATCACCTCGGAGGTCCCTGCCGACAGCGTCAGCCCCGGCGCCTCCCGGTAGGCGGAGTCCAGGGTCAGAGCGGCCCTGCTGCGGTTCGCCCGCTGCCCGGGACCGGGGATGTCGGCGGCCCACGCCGCGATGCTCTGGGCGAGCTCGCTGCTGTGGTACTTGGCGACGGCCGTCGAGACCTGGTCGATCCGGTCCGACGCGAGGCCGGTGAGGACCTCCCAGGCGAGGACGTGGTCGGCCGTCAGCGCGCCGTACCAGCGGCCGATCTGCTCCAGGCGGTCGTCGTGCGAGGAGTCCGGGTCGCCGTCGAGCAGCGCGTCCAGCGCGGCCTGGAGCCAGTGCTCCGCCTTGAGGTGGTAGTCGAGACCGGTGCGTTCGATGGCCAGTGCCTCGTTGAGCAGCGGCCACCCCTCGTCGCGCGGACCGAGGAGGTCGTCGCCCGACACCGGAACCGAGTCGAGGTCCACCCGGTGGAAGTGCTCGTCGCCGACGCCGGGTATCACCGACACCGCCACACCGGGGGCGCCCATGTCGACCAGGAACAAGCTGATTCCCTGGTACTTCCCGGCACCCTGCGTCGTACGGGCCGCGCACAGTCCGAGGTCGACGAAGCGTGTCTTGAGGCTGAACACCTTCGTGCCGCTGATCCGGTAGCCGTCGCCGTCGGGTTCGGCCACGGCACGCAGCGCACCGAGGTCCGATGCCGCGTCCGGTTCGGTGTAGAGCACCGAGGCGAAACTCTCACCGCGCGCCAGCGCCGGCAGATACCGGCGCTTCTGCTCCTCGCTGCCCGCCATCAGCAGGAACTGGCCGACGATCTGGATGGTGTTGACGTGGAAGGTGTCCGGCACTCCCGCGCGCACCAGTTCCTCGGCGACGATCGCGGCATCGGTCAGCGGGCGGCCCTCTCCGCCGAACTCGACGGGCCAGTGCACGGCGAGCAACCCCAGCTTGCCGAGCAGCCGGTAGAGCGGACGTGCGTCCGGCTCGACACCGTCGGCGCCGGTGGCCTCCGCCGCCGCGGCACGCACCTCGGCGGAGCGCAGGGCCTTCCGCACCTCCGCCCGGAACCGTTGTTGATCCTCGGTGAATCCGAACCGCATGTACGTCTCCTCAAGAGGCGAGCGTCTCTTCGATCGCCGCGACGACCCGGCTCAACGCCGGTTCCGTGAAAAGGGTGTAGTGGTCGCCGGGTACGCTTTCGGCCCGGAACGGGCCCGTGCACACCGTCCGCCACTGCTCCTCCATGGCGATGTGGGGTGAGGCGGTGAGCACGGTGACCGGTCCGCCGTACGGGCCCGGCGGGCGGTACGCCTGCATGGACAGTGCGGAGGACCGGAACGTCTCGAAGCGGGAGACCGACTCCTGCTCGGTGAGCTCCAGTTCGACGCCGAGGCGGGTCAGTGTCTCCTTGACGTCGGCCACGCCGACGGCGGGGTCGTCGAGGACCGCGCGCACCTCGGGGCCGTCGCGTCCGGTCAGCCTGGCGACGTCGTGCACGAACCGCTGCCGTACCGTCGCCTCGTCGAGGGGGAGGGGGTCCTCGTCGTAGGCGGCGTCCAGCAGGACCAACGGCGGTCGTTCCCCGGTCTTCTCCTCGATCTGCCGTGCGACCTCGAAGGCGAGCACACCGCCGTAGGACCAGCCGGCCAGGCAGCACGACGGGGGCAGGCCGGCTTCCACCAGGGAGCGCGCGATCCCGGCCGCGGCCGCCGCCAGTGCGTCCTGCGGAGCGATGAGGGCGTCGCGTGGATCGGCGGCGAAGCCGGTCACCCCGATGTCCTCGCGCAGTGCCCTGGCCAGCGGTATGTAGCAGAACAGTTCACCGCCCGACGGATGCAGCAGGATCGCCTGCGCCGGACCCGACGCACGCATCACCACCGGTGCCCGGTCGCCGTCCGGCGCGGTTCGCTGTGCGGACAGGCTCTCCAGCGTATCGAGCGGATCGCCGTCGCCATCGCGCCGTGCGGCGCGGACGGTGTCGATGGTGGCGGCCAGGTGGGCGACGGTGGGCGAGGCGAAGAAGTCGCCGAGCGCGATCTCCACCCCGAACCTGCGGTTGATCGCCGACATCAGCTGCACGGCCTGGAGGCTGTTGCCGCCGGCCAGGAAGAAGTCGTCGTGCACACCGATCCGGTCGTCGTGCAGCAGGGGAGCGAGCACATCGCGCAGCAGTCGGCGCTCCGTCGCGGTGAGCGTCTCGTCGCCGGCCCTCCCGCCCGTACGGCTCAGGTCCGGTGCGGGCAGCCTGCGCCAGTCGACCTTGCCGCTGCTGGTGAGCGGCAGCTCGTCGAGGACCACGAAGTACGACGGGATCATGTACGACGGCAGAAGTGTGCCCAGATGTGCGCGTACCGCCGGTACCTGCTGCTCGGTGATGCCGGTCAGATGGCCGACCAGGTGCTTGTCCCCGTTGCCGTCGGTCCACGCACGAACGCTGACCGGCCCGATTCCGTCGAAGCCGGTCAACGCCGACTCCACCTCGCCCAGTTCGATCCGCAGGCCGCGGATCTTGACCTGCTGGTCGATCCGGCCGAGGAAGACGAGCCGTCCGTCCGCCAGCCGTTTCACCAGGTCTCCGGTCCGGTACAGCCGTCCGCCGGGCGCGGTGCCGAACGGGTCGGCGATGAACTTCTCCGCGGTCAGCTCCTCCCGGTTGAGGTAGCCGCGCGCCAACCCGGCACCGCCGATGACCAGTTCGCCCGGCACACCGATCGGCACCTGGCGCAGGTCGCGATCGAGCACGTGCGCCACATGGTTGGTCATGGGCAGGCCGATCGGCGGCGAGGCGTCCCAGCTGCCCGGGCACTCCTCCACGATCATCGTCACCGTGCACTCGGTCGGCCCGTAGCCATTGAACAGCCGCCTGCCCGGGTTCCACCGGTTCACCAGCTCACCGCTGAACGCCTCGCCGCCGACGAACGCGATCCGCAGGTCG
Organism: Streptomyces sp. PTL18; assembly: GCF_059510295.1. NCBI lineage: Bacteria > Bacillati > Actinomycetota > Actinomycetes > Kitasatosporales > Streptomycetaceae > Streptomyces > Streptomyces sp. PTL18. The sequence continues at coordinate 10,957 of NZ_JCAJZO010000006.1, forward strand.
GTGAACCTCTCGGGCGTCAGCAGCGGCATCACGGTCGGAGGCAGGTCGATGACGGTGATGCCGGCCTGTTCCATCAGCGACTGGAGCCGCTCCACGGACAGCCGTTCGTCGTCGGTCGCCAGGCAGAGGCGGGCTCCGGTCAGCAGCGCCGAGAACGTCTCGAAGACGGAGACGTCGAAGGTCACCGAGGCGAACCCGAGCACCCGGTCGGCCGGTGTCAGGTCGAACAACTCCCGCGTGGAGTCGATGAAGTTGACCACACCTCGGTGCTCGAGCAGCACACCCTTCGGCTTGCCGGTGCTGCCGGAGGTGTAGATGACGTACGCCACGTCGCCGGGCCGCGCCGCGAGCGGGGGGTTGTGGGCGGGCAGCGCCGCCAGTTCCTCGCGGACGGCGTCCAGCGTCACGACGGGTGCGTCGACCTCGCTCAGGGTCCTGCCGGCGTCGGCGTGTGCGATCACCATCCGCACGCCCGCGTCGGCGGCGATCTCCGCGACCCGCCCGGAGGGATGCGCCGTGTCGAGCGGCACATAGGCCGCACCGGTCTTGAGCACCGCGAGGATCGCGGTCGGCACGTCCACGTTCCTGCGCAGACACAGGCCGACCCGGGCGCCCGCCTCGACGCCGCGCTCGCGCAGCAGGGCGGCGAGCCGGTTCGCCCGGGCGTTGAGTTCGGCGTAGCTGGTCTCGACGCCGGCGACGACGACCGCCACGCTGTCCGGGGACTCCTGGACGCGCGCCTCGAACTCCGCCACGACGGTCGAGTCGCGCATCGGCCGCATCGGGCCCTTGCCGACCTCGGCCAGGAACTCCTTGTCCGCCGGGCTCAGCACCTCCGCGGAGGACAGGGGGGCGTCCGGGGCGGCGGTCAGGGTGTGCAGCAGCCCGTCGTAGTGCCGGGCGAACCGGGCGATGCTCTCGGCGTCGAACAGGTCGGTGTTGAACTCGATGGCCAGCAGGGCGTCGACTCCGGGAGCCGCCTGCTCCACCAGGTTCCAGCTCATGTCGAACCGGGAGGTGCCGGTCCGGACGTCCTCGTGCGAGGTGGTGACACCGGGCAGGCCGGTCGTGGTGTCCGCGTTCTCCACACCGAACACGATCTGGAAGACCGGTGAGCGCGACGGGTCGACGACCGGATCCACCGCGTCGACCAGCTTGTCGAACGGCAGGCCGCCCCGCTCGGACGCCTCGGACGAGACGCGCCCGACCCGCTGGACCAACTCGCGGAAGGTCGGGTCGCCGGAGACGTCCGCGCGCAGCACCCGCATGTCGGTGAAGAGTCCCACCACCGAGGACACGGCGTCGTGCCCCCGGTTCGCGTCGGGTGAACCGATCACCAGGTCGTCCAGGCCGGAGTAGCGGTGCAGCAGTGTGAAGAAGGCGGCGACGAGGACGTCGGACGGACTCGCGCCCTCTTGCCGGGCCAGTTCCCCGGCTCGCTCCAGGGCCTCGTGCCCGACGGTTCGGCGGACCCTGCCGCCCGCGAAGGTCCGGGTCTCGCCCCGCGGCCGGTCGGTCGGGAACTCCGGTACCTCGGCCCCTGCCAGCCTGTCCCGCCAGTACGCGGCGCGTTCGTCCAGAGCCGCGCTGCCGAGCCGGTCGCGCTGCCACACCGCGTAGTCCGGGTACTGCACGGGAAGGCCGGGCAACCGCGGTGCGTCGCCGTCGCGCAACGACCGGTAGAACTCGGCGAGTTCCCGCATCAGCACGCCGCGTGACCGGGCGTCGCAGACGACGGTGGGTACGTGGAACAGGAACAGGTGGTCGTCCGGCGCCACCCTGATCAGCACCGCGCGCCACATCGGCGTCCGGCTCAGGTCGAACGGTTCCTCGACCCGTCGCTCGACCAGTGCCCGCGCGGCGGCCAACCGCTGCTCGTGGTCGTTCCCCGCCGCCTCGACCACCGGCAGTTCGACCGGGACCTCGGTGGCGACGACCTGCATCGGAGCGCCCTCTCGTGCCACGATCGTGGTCCGCAGTGCCTCGTGCCTGGACACGACCGCGGCCAGCGCCGAGCGCAGCGCGTCCGTGTCCAGTCCGCCCCGCAGACGCAGGCACAGCGGCGTGCCGGAGGCAGGGCTGTCCGGCGCCGGGTGGTCGAAGAACCGCAGGGTCTGCTGGGCGTGCGACAGCGGCGCCGGACCTGTGGTGCCGCGCGATGTGGGGCCTCGCCTCGCCACGGCTTCCGCATGTTCCCTCAGCCGGGTCAGGAACCGCGCGCGGCGCTGTGCGGGCAGCGCGGCGAGGCGCTGGGTCATGTCGGTCACCTGAGACTCCTCACCGGCAGCGGCGCCTGGCCCGTCCGGTCGTCCGAGCGCACGGGCAGGTGGGCCAACTCCGAGATGGCAGTGGTCAGTACGTCGATGCCGCGCAGGTAGTCCGAGAGCACGATGTGCTCGTCGTCGGCGTGATCGAGACTGCTGTCGCCCGGGCCGTAGGTCGCCATCGGGACGTCCCAGACCTCGGCGAGGGTGTTCATGTCCGAGGTGGCCGTCTTCACCACGAGGCGGGGCCGTGCGTGCAGTCGCCGGATGCCGGACACCAGCGCGCGCACCGCCGGGTCGGCCCGGCCCACCCGGCAGGCCGCCACCGAGTTCAGTACTTCGAGGCGGCCGGCCGGCAGCCGGTCACGCAGCCCGCTCACCAGCTCGTCGACGGCGAATCCCGGGGGGATGCGGATGCTGAGGTCCGCCGTCGCCGTGGTCAGATCACCGTTGAGCCGGCACAGGGTCGCACCCGGCTGGTCGAACACACCGTGGCTCGCGTCCGGCCCGAGCAGATCGACCAGCGCGTCCCAGCAGGCGACGGCCAGTTCGGACGCCTTCGGCACCGGGTTGCTCGGGTGGGTGGCGGGGCACTTGACGGTGTAGCGCAGGTCCAGCTTGCCCTTGTAGCCGAGTACCACGCTCGACCAGCCGCTGGGTTCGCCGATGATCAGCGCGTCCGGCCGGGCGTGGGTGGCGCGGATCGCCATCGCGCCCCGCGAGCGCGGGGTCTCCTCCTCGACGACGCCCACCACCACGATCCGGCCGGGGAAGTGCACCGCGCCGGCCGCGGCACAGATCATCGCCGCGAGCGGTCCCTTCGCGTCCACCGCGCCGCGGCCGTAGAGCCTGCCGTCCTCGGAGCGGACCGGGAACTGGCCCGAGACGGTGTCCATGTGCCCGAGGAGCATCACGGTCGGGCCGTCTCCGCGTTCGATCACGCCGATCACATTGCCCACGCCGTCGATGTGCGACCGGAAGCCCAGGTCCGTCATCGCTTCGGCCAGATAGTCGGCCAGCTCGCGTTCCTGGTAGGAAGAGGAGGGGATCTCCAGCATCTCGCGCAGCAGTCCGGCGGCGTACGTCTCGGTGACGTTGCCGGAAGAAGTGAACGCCCAGTTCATCGTTGCGCTCGTTCCAGTAGGTGGTCGACGATGTGGTCCGCGACGTCGACCCGGTCGGCGAGCGCGGACTGGAAGCCGGAGAACTCGACCCGGTGATTGACCTCCAGGACCAGCAGTCGGCCGTCGCTGTCCTCGATCAGGTCGACACCGGCGATGTCGGCGCCGACGGCGGCGGCCGCGTTGAGGGAGAGCTTGTCGATCTCCGGTGTGACCTCGCACGGCCGGGTCTGCCCGCCGAGTGCCACATTGGTGCGCAAGGACTCGCCGGTCCGGTAGACGGCGCCCAGCACCTGACCACCGACCACGATCACCCTGATGTCCCGGTCGGGTTTCTCGATCAGCTCCTGCACATACCCGAGGTGCGACTGCGGGCCGGGCAGTGCGGCGGCGTACTCGAGCACCCCTTCCGCGCCGGCGCGGTCGGGCAGTTGGACCACCAGCCTGCCCCATGAGCCGACCAGCGGTTTGATCAGCGCCGGGTAGCCGATGGAGTCCAGGGCGGCCAGCGCGGCCTGCGGGGTGAGGCCGAGCGCGGTGCGCGGAGTCGGCACCCCGGCCGCCTCCAGGGCCATGGTGGTGCGCCATTTGTCGCCGCACACCTCGGTCGCGTCCGCGCTGTTGACCACATCGACCCCCGCCGCCGTGAGGCAGCGGGCCGCGTACGCCGCGCGGACCTGACCGATCTCCCGGTTCAGCGCGAGACTCCAGGGCTGGTCGCGCCGACCGGCCGGGAACCACTGCCGGCGCGGGTCGACATGGTCGAAGGGGACACCTCGCCGGTCGAACGCGTCGAACAACCTCTTCTCGTCCGCGCCGACCCTGCTGGCGAGCACCGCGATCCTGCGGTCACCTGGGCGCTCCGGTGTCGCTGACACGTGACCTCCGTATTAGAACCACTGGTTAGTCGGACGGCATGACCGGCCTTCCGCGTAGAAAGGAGACTACGGGCGAACCGGCGCCGTGTGCCTCCGCGGGAAGTTTATTCGCGGGTGCTCGTCGTGTTGGCTCCTCCCGCTGCGGCTGCGAATTCTGATTACCTGGCTCCGGCGGCCGCTGTGCCACTCTTGAATGGATTCGAATACCTGCCGCAATAGCTCACTGCTGTCAGAGAAGAGGGGGAATTGTGGGACACGAATCGGAGCGGATCCCGGTGCTCGCCCTGTGGAGTGCGCCGCGCTGCCGCTCCACCGCGTTCGCACGGATGATGACGGAGCGGGACGACCGCGTCGTCGTGCACGAACCGTTCTCCCGAGTGGTCGACTTCGGTGAGGTGGAGGTCGGCGACCGGATCGCGCGCGACGAGCAGGACGTGCTCGCGGCGCTGCGTGCCATCGCGACTCGGAAGCCGGTGTTCTTCAAGGACACCACGGACTTCCACTACCCGGCGCTCCTCGCCGACGAGGACTTCCTCTCGGCCGCGACGCACACCTTCATCATCCGCGACCCGGCCGAGGCCATCGCGTCGCACCACGCGCTCAACCCGAACCTCGGCCGCGACGAGATCGGCTTCGCCCGGCTGTACGAGATCTTCACCGCCGTGCAGGCCGCCACCGGCACGACGCCGGTCGTGATCGACTCCGACGACCTGCTGGACCGGCCGGCCGAGACCGTGCGGGCGTACTGCGCCGAGGTGGGCATCCCCTTCCTCCCGGACGCGCTGAGCTGGGAGCCGGGCATGCGGTCGGAATGGCGGTCGACCGGCAAGTGGCACAAGTCGACCAGTGAGACCGCCGGCTTCACCCGAAGCGGGAGCCGCGGAGCCGAGGCGGTCGCGGCGGACCCGGTGCTGCGCGCCTACCGCGATTACCACCTGCCGTACTACGAGAAGCTGCGCGCCGTCGCGCTCCGGCCGTGACCGCTCGGACCGGAATAGTCGACATGATTACCCGGAGAGTGCACCTGGCGGCGAATCGGGTATTCAGGGTAGTTACGGTGCGGACGAAAAGTCTGAACGACCGGGCTAGGTTTGGAATGTAAGGCGGTGTTTCAGTGACTGTCAGAACAAGAATGTACCAACCGGTCGACATTTCCGGCCATCGCAACAACACGGCCATCTCCGCGGCGACGGAGACCGGGGCGGGCGCATTCAATGTATGGAGGAACTCGTTCGCGGCTGAATATCTGCCCGCGGGCGGGAGCCTCGTCCATGTGGACGGTGTTCCCTTCGAGTTTCCTCCGGTCTGCGACGGACCGGACAACGTTCGCTGTGCCGGACAGTTCATGCGTGTCCTCGAGGGCCGCTACGACTGGATCCATGTCCTGGCGGCGTCCGAACGGCGCTGCGAGGACACCGTCGAGCTGAGCTTCACCGACGGCTCGGTCGACACGGAACCGCTGCGGGTCTCCGACTTCTGGGCGGCACCCGCGTGGTTCGGCGAGGTCAAGGCGTTCGAGAGCCTCGTCATGCACTACCCGCACCACGTGCAACGAGGTGTTCCGGCGGTGATGTGGGCGCAGCGCGTGCCGGTGACCCGGCGGGCCGGCCTCACCGGCATCCTGCTGCCCCGCAATGTCGCGGTGCATGTCTTCGCGGTCACCCTCCAGCGGACGGAGACCTGACATGACCGTCGACGTGACGACACGGACGTACATGATCACCGGACCGGAACCCGAGTGGTGGTACCGCGACCTCGTCAGCTGCCTCCAGTCCACGTTCGGTTCGGTCCTGATACGGGAGGGGGCCGACCCGCTGGCCGTGCTCGGCGCGGGGTGGCGGTTCCTGCACCTGCCGGGTGACGTCAGGTCCGAGGAGTTCTACTACCCGTGCCCCGCCGACGAGTCCGGTGGCACCGACCTCGGTGCCGCGCTGGCACCCCACCACGAACTGCACGCCCGCTGGTGGCAGCCCGCCGACGAGAACGACGTCTGGCGGGAGGTGCGCGCGGCGCTGGCCGACGACCGCCTGGTCATCGCGGCCGTGGACAACTACCACCTGCCGTTCCGGCCCGCGTACGGAGACGTGCACGCCGCGCACCTCGTGGTGATCTACGGCCTCGACGAGACCCGCGGCGTGGTCTACGTCTCGGACGCGATGCCGCCCGCGTTCCGCGGTGCCGTCCCGATCGAGAAGTTCCTGCTGAGCTGGGGTTCGGCCAACCCGACCGACGTCCAGGACGCGTTCTTCAGCGACTCACGGATCGGCCGGCGCTGTCTCGACGTACGCCTCGACGCCCCGCCGGCGCCCCTGACGCCCGAACTGCTCGGCGGCCACCTGCGCACCGACGTCGACGGCTTCACCACGGCCGGCTCCGCCCGTACCGGCCTCGCCGGATACGACGCGTTCGCCGCGGAACTGCTCGAGCGGTGCCGGGCCGCGGACGCCGGCGCGCTGCGCGAGCTGTACCCGTTCGGCTGGGCCATGCAGGCGCAGGCGTCGCTCCACGGTGAGCTGCTGCGCCGCTGCGGCCGCGCATGGGACGACCCGGCGCTCGCCGGAGCGGGACGCGCGGTCGAGGCCGTCGCACACGCGTGGACCGGACTGCGGTTCACCGGTGCACACGGACTGGAGGACCCGAGCGCGGCCGCACCCGACATCGCGCACCACGCCACGGCGCTGCGCGGCGCGTACGAGCGTGCGGTCGCTGCCGTCGGCGCGGCGGCGGCACGGCTGTGACCACACACATATCGACCACCGTGGCCCTGTGGAGTGGAGAGTGATGAGCAAGCTGGCAGCGTTCGGCGGCACGGCGGCCGTGCCGAGGAACCGGCGCCGTGTGCAGTGGCCGTTGGTCGAGGAGGAGGACCGCAAGGCCGTCCTCGACGCCCTCGACGGCGCACGACTGGTGTCCGACACCGACGGTGTGAATCCGGTGTCCGACCTGGAGGAGAACTGGGCCCGTCGTTTCGGTTTCGAGCACTGCGTCGCGGTGTCCAACGGCACCGCGGCACTGGCCCTGGCGCTGGCCGCGCTCGGCGTCGGACCGGGGGACGAGGTGATCGTGCCCGCGCTCAGCTTCATCGCGACCGGGCTCGCACCGGTGCACCAGATGGCCGTTCCGGTCTTCGCCGACATCGACCCGGTCACCTTCAACATCGACCCGGACGACGTGGAGCGCCGCATCACACCCCGGACCAGGGCGATCATCCCCGTGCACCTGCACGGCGCGCCCGCCGACATGGACCGGATCACCGCGATCGCGCGCAGGTACGGCCTCGCGGTGATCGAGGACGCGGCACAGGCCCCCGGAGCCACCCACCGTGGGCGGCCGGTCGGCGGGATCGGCGACGCGGGTGCCTTCAGCCTCCAGGTCAGCAAGAACATACCGACCTGCGGCGAGGGCGGCCTGCTGGTGACCCGCGACGCCGAACTGGCCGAGGCGATGCGCCGCGGCAGGCAGTTCGGCGAGGTGATCGAGGCCGGCCGCGAGCGCGACTACGTGTCCTACGGCCTGGGCTGGAACCACAAGATGAACGCTCTCCAGGCCGCGTTCACCAACGCGCAGCTCGCCCGGTACGACGGCTACGAGCGCGCGCGGCAGCACAACGTCACCGAGTTCCTCGCGCGGCTCGCGCAGCTGCCCGGCCTGCAGGTGCCGACCGCGCTGCCGGCCACCACCCACGCCTGGCACATCCTGCGGTTCCGGTTCGACCCGGCCGCGTTCGGCCTGGACGGGGTGCGGCCGGAGGCGTTGCGCTCGGCTCTGCGGCGACTGCTGCGCGCCGAGGGCGTACCGATGTCGCAGTACCAGCTCATGCCGCTGCCCGACCAGAACGTGTTCGTGGACCGCGTCGGCTTCGGCTCGGGCTACCCGTGGTCCGTGACCGGCGCCCGCGGAACGGTCGCGGGTGCGGGCTATCCGGTGACCCGCGCGGTCATCGCCGACTCCCTGACCATCCAGAAGCGTCACCTCCACCCGGGGGCGGGCGAACTGCTCGGCCTGTACGCGGACGCCTTCGAGAAGGTGTGGGCGAACGGGGACATGGTGGCCACGCTCGCGAAGGCGGCCTCATGACCGTCACCCCGGTCCTGCAACGGGACCTCCTGCACACGGTCTCCGCACGTATCCGCTCCCATGTCGTCGACATGTGCGCGGGGCCCGAGGGCGGCCACCTCGGCGGTGCCCTCTCCTGTGCCGACGTGCTCGCCGCGCTGTACTTCTCGGTGCTGAACGTGGACCCGCTGCGGCCGGACGATCCGGATCGCGACCGCTTTCTGCTCAGCAAGGGTCACGCCGCCGTCGGCCTCTACGCGACACTGGCCGAACGAGGTTTCTTCCCGGTCGAGGAGCTCGCCGGATACGCCCGCCCCGGCAGCAGGCTGATGGGTCATCCGGTGCGTGCGGTACCCGGTGTGGAGATGCCGACCGGATCCCTCGGCCACGCACTCGCGCTGGGCTGCGGGTTCGCGCTGGCCGCCCGGTACGCCGGGCGCGACGCGCGCACCTTCGTCCTGCTCGGCGACGGCGAGCTCCAGGAGGGCTCGGTGTGGGAGGCGGCCATCGCGGCAGCGTCGCTGCGCCTCGACCGGCTGGTCGCGGTGGTGGACCGCAACGGACTGCAGCTGACCGGCTCCACCGACGGCATCGCGCCGATGGAACCGCTGGCCGACCGCTGGCGCAGTTTCGGCTGGGCGGTCCGCGACGTGGACGGCCACGACCCGGACCGACTGGCGGAGCATCTGGGCGCCGCGCCGTGGGAACCGGGCAGGCCGAGCGTGCTGATCGCCCGCACGGTCAAGGGCCAGGGGCTGCCGTTCCTCGCCGGCCGCAGTGCCGGCCACTACGTGACCCTGTCACCGCGCAACCACGCGCGGGCGGTCCGCGCCCTACGAGACACGGAGGCCGCCGGATGAGCCGCGCGACCCGAGAGGCGTACCGGGACAGTCTGCTGCCGTTGCTGCAGCGGCATCCCGAGCTGATGTGCCTGGACTCCGACACCGGTCTCTTCAACGCCGAGTACGCCGAGGCGGCCGGCGACCAGTACCTCAACCTCGGTATCGCCGAGCACAACCTGATGGGCATCGCCGCGGGGATGGCGGCGTGCGGGCGGATCCCGTTCGTCAACACGATGGCCGCCTTCGCCACGTCCCGGGCACTGGAAGCGATCAAGATCGACATCGCCTACAACCGGTTGCCGGTCCGCGTCATGGCCACCCATGGCGGTCTCGCCGCGGGCCACCTCGGTCCGACGCACCAGGCCCTGGAGGATCTCGCCGTGATGCGGGTACTGCCCGGGATGACCGTGGTGGTGCCCGCCGATGCCGCCGCCACGGAGGCGTTCGTCGAGCAGAGCCTGGACCTGCCCGGACCGCTCTACGTCCGGCTCGGCCGCAAACCGACACCGGACCTGCCCGCGGCCCCGCCGCCGGTCATCGGGAAGGCGCAGACGCTGCGGCAGGGCGGCGACGTGGTGCTCGCGAGCTGTGGTCCGTACCCCGTGCTCGCCTGCCTCACCGCGGCGGACGTCCTGGCCGAACAGGGCGTCGAGGCAACCGTGCTGAACATGCACACCCTGCGGCCGTTCGACACCCGGACGCTGGTGGCCGCGGCCCGGCCGGCCTCGCTCGTGGTGACGCTGGAGGAGCACTGGCGCGGCGGCGGTCTCGGTGGCGCGGTGGCCGAAGCACTGGCGGAGGCGGTGCCCACGAGAGTGCTGAGACTCGGCATGCCGGATCAGTTCGTCGACACGGTCGGCAACCAGGAACACCTCGTCAACCACTACGGCCTCACCGCGGAGCGGGTGGTGAGGACGGTCCGTACCGCCCTCGACCGCGGCCGCACCGACCTGATCACCTCCCACTCGTGACACTTGGACCCTCGAAGGAGGCCAGCGCCGTGGATACCACGAGCAGCCATGTAGTCCATGTCGGCTTCGCCGAACAGCACATCGACTCGATCGAGTTCGGCGAACACCAGGTGTCCCTGCTGGTGCACCGGCATGTCGCCGAGCGCATGTCACCCACCGCGCGGCAGCGCTTCGCCCGCATCGGCGTTCTCGACGTGCCGCACACGCTGGAGTTCGACACCTACGACCAGGTCCTCGACCAGATGATCCACCTGGTCGAGGAGTTCGCCGCGGAACTCGGCCCGCCGACCGCCGTCGTCGCCATGTACGAACACGTCACACTGCCGGCGGCGCGACTGCGCGACCACTTCGGTGTGCCGGGAGTCGACACCGAGACGGCGCTGCTCTGCCGCGACAAGGTCCGTATGAAGGAGGCCATGCGGAGCGGTGGCATACGCGTCCCCGCGTTCTGGGCGGTGGACGCGAGCACTCCGTACGCCGACCTCGAGAAGATCGCGGACGCGGTGCCGGGCCGGCTCGTCCTCAAGCCACAACGGCAGGCCGGCAGTTTCGGCATCGCGGTCTTCGGCGACGGAACGGAGTTCCTCGCCCATGCCCGGGCCCACGGCATCCCCGACGATCACGAGGTCGAGGAGTTCATCGAGGGCGACGTGTGCCATGTCGACGGAGTGGTGCGGGACGGTGAGATCCGTTTCATCAGCGCCTCTCGGTACATCGGCGACTGCCTCAACTTCCAGAACGGCCGGCAGCACCTCTCGGGCGTCACGTTCGACGACGCCTCGATACTGGCACGGATCACCGACTTCACCGCACTCGTGCTGAAATCACTGAGGCTGCACACCAGCACCTTCCACCTGGAGCTGTTTCTCACCCCCGACGAAGAGCTGGTCTTCCTCGAGATCGGCAACCGCTTCGGCGGCGCCTACATCAGCGATTCCATCCGCGCGGTCTACGGCGTGGACCTGGTCCGCGAGTCCGTCCTCGCCTGCATGGGCCTGCCGTCCGAGGTCGGGTCCGTCACCGGCATCCTCGACCACGAGGGCGTCGGCGCCTCCGGCTGGCTCTACGCCGCGCTGCCGGAGAGCGAGCCCTGCGTGGTCAGGCGGATCCGGGGCCTCGACACGTGCCCGGACTCAGTGGTGCTGTCCGACGTCCCCAACGTCGGCCAGGCGCTCAACGGCGACATCACGGTCTTCCCCACCGCCGGCAAATTCGCGTTCTCCGGAACGAGCACCGCGGAAGTCGAGCGGGACATACGGCGGTTGGCCGCCTCGTACGGCATCGAAACAGCTCCCCGGAGGAGCCCGCACATCTGACCCGCACCACACGGAAGGGTGTATTCATGAGCACAGGCAGCGCCAGTGGTGCCACGTTGCAACGGGGGGATCTGCACGGCTCCTTGTCCGACCCGGTGCTGAGTTCCATGACGCTCCTCAACGAGATCACGGGGCGGTACCCGGAGGCCGTGTCCTTCGCGGCAGGGCGGCCCTACGAGGAGTTCTACGACCCGCTGCAGATCCACGACCACCTGGAGCGGTTCCGCAAATATCTCGAAGTGGAGCGCGGCCTCGGCCCCGACCAGGTACGGACAGCGCTTTTCCAGTACGGTCACACCAAGGGGCTGCTGACGGACCTCCTGGTGCGGCACCTGGCCGTCGACGAAGGGGTGAGCGTGGTCCCCGAGTCCGTCGTGGTCACCACGGGTTGCCAGGAGGCGATGATCCTGCTGCTGCGCGCCCTGCGCACGGGCAGTGAGGACGTCATCCTGGCTCCGGCACCGACCTACGTGGGGTTCCTCGGCGCGGCGCGCCTGATGGACATGCCGGTCCTACCCGTCGCGGAGGGCACCGGGGGCATCGACGTCGAGGACCTGGTGACCCAGGTGGGCCGGGCCCGGCAGCGGGGACTGAACCCGCGCGCCTGCTACGTGGTGCCGGACTTCGCCAACCCCAGTGGGCTCAGCATGAGCCTCGCCGATCGCCGGCGGCTCCTCGACGTCGCGGAGCGCGAGGACGTCCTCATCATCGAGGACAACCCGTACTCCCTGTTCAACGCCGATGGCCGGCGCCTGCCCTCGCTCAAGTCACTGGACACCGCTCGACGCGTCGTGTATGTGGGCTCGTTCGCCAAGACGGCCTTCCCGGGCGCTCGCGTGGGGTATCTGGTCGCCGACCAGCTGGTCTCGGGCATCGGTGCCGGCGAGGGCCCGCTGCTGGCCGACCAGCTCGCCAAGCTCAAGAGCATGCTGACGCTGAACACGTCGACCATCTCCCAGGCCGTGATCGGCGGGAAGCTGCTGGCGAACGACTACAGCATGACCAGGGCCACCGAGCGTGAGACGGAGATCTACCGTCGCAACCTCGCCGCGGTCCTGGCCGGCCTGGACAGGCACTTCCCCGCTCCGGACGACGGCTCGCGTCCCCGGACGACCTGGAACATCCCGGGCGGTGGCATGTTCGCGGTGGTCTCCCTGCCCTTCGAGGCCGACGCCGCGATGCTCGAGTACTCGGCAAGCCGGTTCGGGGTGCTGTGGACCCCGATGCGCTACTTCTACCCCCAGGGTGGAGGTACGCACCAGATCCGCCTCTCCTTCAGTGTGCTCACCCCCGAACGGATCGACGAGGGTCTCGCGCGGCTCGCCGCCCTCGTCCGCGACCGTACGGCCTGACCGTGCGGCTGCGAGCTTCGGCGGCGCCCCCACGAACGGAAGCCTCGCAGGTCTTCGACCGCGAGGCTTCCGTGTCGATCCGCATCACGGCCACCCGACTCGGCTGCCGGGACACGGACCGCGGGCCGGAGCGGAAGTCCGCGCTATACCGCCTTGACGAGCACGGCCAGACCGGACAGGACGAGCGTGGCGCTGACGCCGGCGCGGAACGCCGCCGGGGAGGCACGGCGGTGCAGGACGTCGCCGATCACGGCGCCGGCGACCGCGGGAACCAGCATCAGCAGGCCGGTCACGACGGCAGCCCGGTCCACCACGGCGGCGGACGACACCAGCCGGGGCAGCGCGAAGTAGCACAGCGTGAGGAAGCCGTCGATGAGGATGAAGTAGCTCAGGACCGTCCCGCGCAGTCGGGACTTGTCGGGCTGGTTGCGGTTGAGGAAGACGACGAACGGCGGTCCGCCGGCACCGAACATTCCCTCCAGCAGGCCGCTGAGTCCGCCCGCTCCGAGAGCCGCCGCCGCTGACGGCTCGGTCGTACGGGCCTGTTGGCCGCGCAGCATCCGCACCGCGTACCAGAGGGTGCCGAAGCCGACCAGGAACAGCAAGGCCCGGACCGGCAGATAGGAAAGCAGCCACGCGCCGGCGACGGCGCCCACGATGCCGGGCAGGGCGGCTCGCGCGACCACGGAACGGTCGACGGACCGCCTGGTCCGGAAAGCCATGTAGCCGCCCACCGCGAACTGCAGGAAGACGGACACGGCGATGACGGTCTTGAGGTCCATCACCAGGGCGAGCAGCGGCGCCATGATCGGGCCGGACCCGAACCCGGTGAGTCCTCGCACCGTGTAGGCGGCACACACCACCACCGCGGCGAAGAGCAGGGATGTCCACATGAGATTCTCCAGTCGAATGCTGGGGCGGGACCGACGGCTCGTCGGATCAGCGCTGGGGGAGGAGCAGGAGCTTGCCGCTGGTGGTGCCGGAGGCCAGGTCGGCGTGGGCCCTCGCGGCCTCGTGCAGGCCGTAACGCCCGCCGACGGCGACCCGCAGCGTGCCGTCGCGCACCCACTCGAAGACGTCGGCGGCGCGACCGGCCAGTTCGGCGGGGTCGGTCGCATGGTCGACGAGGGTGGGACGGGTGAGGAACAGCGAGCCCCGGGAGGCGAGGGACTGCGGGTCCAGCGGCGGCATGGGCCCCGAAGCCGCTCCGACGAGCACGAACAGGCCGCGGCGGCGCAGCGCCAGCAGGCCCGCTTCCGCGGTGTCCTTGCCGACACTGTCGTAGACGACATCGACCCCGTGGCCGCCGGTCAGCTCCCTGACGCGCCCGGCGAGCTCCTCGGCCGGGACGGTGCCCGGCGCGCCACGGACGATCACCTCGTGCGCCCCGGCCGCCCGCGCGACGTCGGCCTTGGTCTCGGTGGACACCGTGCCGATCACCCGGACGCCACGCCGCGCCAGCAGCCGTACCAGGTGCTGTCCGAGGCCTCCCGCCGCGGCGTGCACCAGAGCGGTTTCCCCCTCGGCCGCCGGGTGGGTCGAGGTCGTCAGGTAGTGGGCGGTCAGACCCTGGAGGAGTACGGCGGCCGCGTCCTCGTCCGTCATGTCGTGCGGTACACGCACGGCGGCGGACGCGTTCACGACCACCTGCTCCGCGTAGCTCCCGGGGGCGGCCCACCAGGCGACGCGGTCGCCGGGCGCGAAGCCGTCGACGCCGGGACCGGTGTCCACAACGGTGCCCGCACCCTCGCTGCCGGGGACGAACGGCACGGGCGAGGGGCCGCGGCCCGCGCGTTCGTGGAGGTCCTTGAAGTTGACGCCCGCGGCGGCCAGTCGGACCGTGAGCTGCCCCGGTCCCGGAACCGGGTCCGGGCGTTCGGCGAGGACGAGCACCTCCGGCCCGCCATGGCGGCCGACGACGATTGCGCGCATTGCTGCTCCTGGATGTGTTGTTCGGCGAATGCCGGTGGAGGGCGGATCCCGTGGACGGGCCGGCCGACGGACGGCCGGCCCGTAGTCCCGGGCTGTTCCTCACTCCGTCTCGTGGAAGAGATGGCGGAAGTAGTCGATGTCCCCGGTGAGCCCGCCCAGCAGGGAGCCCAGTTCCAGGTCCGCTTCACCGCACGTGCCCAGCAGTTCCCTGTTACGGCGCAGCACGGCCGGGGAGAAAGGCAGGGAACCGGCGGACAGGTAGCGGATGGCGCCCTGGGCGTCGCGCCGGGGGACCAGCGCGGACCGGGCGCAGCGGCTGGCGCTGAACGGGATGTCGAGGGTGCCGTCGCCGAACGCCTCGGCAACGGCCGTGATGAGATCCGGCCGGGCCAGCAGAGGGTCGACGAGTTCGGCGACCTCCTGCAGAATCCACTCCATCTCCTCGGCGACCCGGTCCGCGTCGGCCGTCATGAAGCCCAGGAGGGGGGAGTTGGCCCGGTCCGCCAGCCGCAGCCCCTCCACATTGGCCTGTGTGTCGGGGATCCCGAAGGCCTCCTGGTAGGTCTTGGTGATCAGCTTCGAGGCACCGCCCAGCCGCGAAACGAGCGCTCCGTAGAGGATCAGGTCCTCGGCGTGGGCGCGCTCGCGCGGGAAGACCCCCATGAACTCGTGGAGCACGGCGTGCACCTGGACGTCCGCCGGGAGGTAGCGTCCGGCCAGGACCGGGATGCAGCGCAGCGCCGCCACGTCCTGCGCCAGGTGGCCGCCCTGCGGATAGGACACCGAGATGCAGCGCACTCCCGCCCGGGCCGCCAGCACGGCCTCGATGACGCTGACCGCCAGGCTGATCGAGGGCGGCACGAGGACCGCGGTGAGGGTGCCGAACAGCTCGCGGTCGATGACCACGCCGTGCTCGGCCATCTCCCCGCAGCGCCGGTCGACGTCCTGCCAGGCGCGCAGCGACTGCTCGAGCGGCACGGCCTTGCAGTAGGGCAGGTTGTAGGAGATTCCACCGCCCTCGAAGGAGGTGATGCCCGCGGCGACGGACACGTCGAACAGGGCGCGGGCGTCGGGCGAGCCGTGCCTGATCTCCAGAGGAGCGGTCACCGCCTCGTTCAGCTCCCGGCCCCGCCGCCAGCCGTGGGCGACCAGCGGGTAGCCGTTGAGGTCCGCGGGTCGGACGTTGAGGGTGCGCAGCGCCTCTTCGAAGCGCAGCAGGCGGGTGTGCGAGTCGATGGTGAGGGTGAGGATGTCCGGTGCCGCCTCCGCTTCGAGAGCGGTCAGCAGCGCCTTCATCTCCGCATGGCCGCCGACGCCGCAGCGGGGCTGCACGGCGACCCTCCCGGCGGCGCGGCAGGAAGCCAGGACCTCGGCGGCCGTGGGCTTGCCCAGCGATCCGATGTAGGCGGCGGACTCGGCGGGGGAGGGCACGCCGGCGCCGTCTCCGAGCACGGCGACCGATGCCAGGGCGCGGTGCCCGGTCCTCATGACGCCGCCACAGGGCGGTTGCGTGCGGCGCGCAGTTCGTCGAGGAGCGCCGGCAGCTTGGCCGGGTCCGACAGGATGTGGTTGACACCGATGGCGTAGAGCCGGTCGTGGGCCGTGCCGTCCTTGTGGCTGCCGACGGACAGGTTGCCGCCGACCACGACGGGGACGTGGATCCGCCCGTCGGCCTTGGCCTGTGCGAGGCCGCGCAGGTCCTCGTGGACATGGCCGTTGAGGCTGCCGATGACGACCGCTTCGGCATCCGGATGTTCCTGGCAGGCCTGGGCGAACTCCTCGACCGGAGTGCAGGTGCCGAGGTTCACGACGTCGAAGCCGAGGCCGCGCAGAGAGAAGGCGATCAGGTGGTTGGCCACGGCGTGACTGTCGCTGGCCGCCACGCCGAGGATGACCTTGCGGGTGGCTGTCGGTTGGCTGAGCTGGTTCGGTACCGAAGGCATCAGGGGTTCCTCATCGTTCGGGTCGCATACGTCAGTCGTCGAAGGCCGCGAACAGCTCGCGCTTGCTGACCGCCTTCAGCCGGTTCACGTCGAACTCCTCGGCATCGGCGGCCGACAGGGAGTCGAAGACGTAGGAGATCGCCGGGATCAGCCCCCAGACCTCGTGGTAGGGCGGCCAGCCCTGGTGCCCGGAGTCGATGTCCTGCTGGCGGGCGAAGACGTAGTTCGCCCACTGGGGGGCGGCCGGGTAGCGGTGGTGGAAGTCGTGTACGACGGTGTCACCGGTCAGGACCAGGTAGCGCGACGGGGCGTGCAGGAGGACGAGACGAAGTGTCCAGCGGGCCCAGGCACCGACGCGGCGGCCGAGGGACAGGTCCGGGGAGGGCAGCGCGTCACCGATGAAGATGGCGTTGGTCAGGCTGGAGAAGTACGCGCGTCCGTGCCGGGTCACGACGCCCGGGACGGGAAAGGTGTGCTTGACGCACAGCCGCAGGGTGTTGCTGATCTGGAACAGCGGGAACAGCGGCACGAACCAGACGGCGAGCAGGGTCTGCCAGGTGCCGGTGAGCACCGTGGCGGTGACGGCCGTGCCGTACACCAGGAGCGCCGACGCCTTCTCGCTGCGGGCCGACTCGCTCCAGAAGGAGCGGATGCGGGACACCGCGAAACTGAAGTGGAACCGCGGTGAGACGAGCTTCAGCAGCAGCCGGCGCCACATCTGTCGGCGGGTCATACCCGGATGCATCTGCAGACTGACCAGGAACGCCTGGACGGTGGGGTCCTTGAGCGTCATGTGCTGCGCCGCGTGGTGGTCGCGGACGTGCTCCCGGCTGTAGCGCTGGAAGTTCTGGATGACGAGCAGGCTGGAGATGGCGTGGCCGATGGCCCGGTCCACTCGACGCCGGCGGTACATGTTCCGGTGCGAGCACTGGTGATAGACCATCATGCGCAGGTTGCGCATCCCGTGCAGGGTCACCGCCCAGCCGACGGGCAGCAGCAGGAGGTGGCCGAGGGTGTGGGCGAGTACGCCGACCAGCGTCCCCAGCACCACCGAAACCGTGGCGGTGGCCAGGTGGAAGCCGGGTGTCCAGCCCGGGGACACCTGCCCCGGCAGGGCCTTGCCGGTGAACAGCGTGGCCGGGAACTGCAGCAGCCGGGGCAGGCGCCGCATCGTCTCCCGGGGGTCGGCAGACGTGGTCCGCGGGGATGTCGGCGGTACGGTGGTACGCACCCTCGGGGCCGACGAGTCGATCACGGTCATGGAAACTCCTCTGCGTGCACGGGCGGAAGACGTGATGGTGGTGCGGCGGTGCGAGCTGAGTCGGACGGAGGCGGCCCTGCCGCCGGGAGGGAGGGGGCGGGGTGGACGACTCGGCGGACCGAGGCCCCTGGAGGTGTGTCGAAACACCCCTAGTGCCCGCCCCCGTCCCGCAGGTCCCTCACTGCTCCTCCGCGACCTGGACGGTCGCGGCGTCCATGAGGCGGCACTGGCAGGCGAGACGGAAGTCGCCGCCCGTCCGTCCCAGGTCCTCCAGGAAGTCGCTCTCGTCGGCGTCCATCTCCCCGAGCGAGTCGGACCCGTCCAGCACCTCGATGACGCAGGCGCCACAGGCGCCCGACTGGCATCCGAAGGGGATCACCCGGTGAGAGGTCTCGTTCTCCAGGTCGGTGAGCGGTGCACCGGCCGGGAGGAGGATCTCCAGGCCGTGCGGCATCAGGGTGAGTTTGTTCAGAACCAACGCTGTCTCAGCTCCTACGCAGGGACCAGTTCGGGATGGGCGTCAGAGGAGTGGCCGGGGGCGAGGCGGGCGCCGGGGCGCAGTGCCACGGCGGCGTGGTTGACGGCGGTGGCGGCCTCGCCGAAGCCGACCGAGATGAGGGGAACGCGGCCCGGATGGGTGCAGCCGTCGCCGACGGCGTACACCCCGGGAAGGCTCGTGCGCATGGCGGCGTCGACGCGGACCTGCCGGTACTGCAGCTCCATCCCCCAGCCGGTCAGGGGACCGAGGTTGGTGGCGAAGCCCAGTGCGGTGATCAGCGTGTGCGCGGGCAGGTTCAGCGTGGCGCCGCTCGCGGTGCGGACGTCCACGGATCCCAGGCGGCCGGCTCCGTGACAGGCGACCACCTGGGCCTCGGTGAGGACGCGTACGGGGGCCCCGTACAGCTGCCGCACACTGTGCTCATGGGCGCGGAAGGACGCCCGGCGATGGACGAGGGTGAGCGACCGGGCGATCGGGGCCAGCGCCGCCGCCCAGTCCACCGCGCTGTCCCCACCGCCGGCGATCACCACGTCGCGGCCCCGGTGCTCCTCCAGACGCGGTACGTGGTAGACCACGCCTCGGCCCTCGTACGGAACCGCACAGGGCAGCTTGCGCGGGGTGACCTTGCCCAGACCGGCGGCGACGAGGACGGCTCCGGCGCGGATCCGGGCACCGCGGTCGGTGCCGAGGATCCAGCCGGGGCCGTCCGCCGTCAGGGTGGTGGCCGTGTGGCCGAGCAGGTAGCGGGGCTCGAAGGGCGCTGCCTGGCGCACCAGGTTGTCGACGAGCTCGCGGCCCGTGACGGCGGGGTGCGCGGCGATGTCGTACAGCAGCTTCTCGGGATACATCGAAGCCACCTGACCGCCCGGTTCGGGCAGCGCGTCGATGACCGCGGTGCTCAGGCCGCGGAAACCCGCGTAGTACGCGCCGTACAGGCCGGTGGGGCCGGCACCGACGATGGCGAGGTCGACGTCGGTCAAGCCGTTTTCGGGCTCGGACGTCGCGGGTGTTTCAGGTACCACTGCTCTCACATCCAATTTCGTTCAGTCCCAACCGCCCGCGCAGGAAATCGACGATCCCGTCCAGTGCCTCCCTGGCGGTGTCGAGTACTGCCGCCATGGACAGAAAGCCGTGCGGCAGATCCGCGTACTGGCGGTGCTCCACCGGCACCTGGGCGAGTGCGAGTGCCTCCGCGTAGGCCCCGCCCTCGTCACGCAGTGGACAGAACTCGGCCGTGATCATGAGTGCGGCGGGAAGCCCGCTGTGGTCGGTTGCGTTGAGCGGTGAGGCGTAGGGCGAGTCGCCGTCGGCGGGATCGGCGAGGTAAAGGTCCCAGAACCACGGGACCGAGTGGCCGTTGAAGAACATCGGATCCCTGTTCTCGCGCATGGAATCCGTCGCCGAGCCGTAGCGCATCGCCGGGTAGACGAGCACCTGGGCGCTGATCCGAGGCCCGTCCTCGTCCCTGGCCATCAGGGAGACCGCCGCAGCCAGGGTGCCGCCGTTGCTGTCCCCTGCGACGGCGATGCGCGAACCGTCGACGCCGATCCGGGACCCGTTCTCCGCCACCCATCTCACGGCGGCGAAGCAGTCGTCGATGGCTGCCGGGAACGGGTGCTCGGGCGCCAGCCGGTAGCTCACGGAGACGACCACGCAGGAAACCATGCTGCACAGTGCACGGCAGAACGCCTCGGACGTGTCCAGGGAGCCGACGACGAAACCGCCGCCGAAGAAATAGACCAGTACGGGAAGCGGGTCTTCGCTTTCCGTCTGCGGGCGGTAGACCCTGAGCGTCATCGGGCCGGCCGGACCGGTGATATCCATGTCGAATATCTCTTTGGGCTGTTCGATCCAGTCCCAGACCGAGGCTTCCGTTGCGGCATCCGCTTTTCGGGCCTCTTCCACCGACATGGTGTAGAGCGGGGTGAAGCCGGTTGCCAGGCGATAGTTCCTGATACCCTCGACGACGGGATGAAGCGGCATTGAAACGCCCCCATTTCTTCGGTGTCGACGGTGCACGATGAGGTGCGGGAGTCGCACCGGGAAGAACGCTACGATCGCGTCGACACCAGGCGCGTCCGCGACAAGTTCATGCCCGGGGCGCATTGCGTTGATCTTTCTTTCCCGCGGCTAAGCATGCTGCTTACTTCGGCATGGCCCCCGTCCGTGCCACCCTTTTCCTCGGCAACGATCCAGAGCGCCATACGGAATCGAGGGGAAGTGCGCCGCATCATGACCATCGAAAACCTTGAGAAACGCCCGGATCCGCACCCCGCACGGGTCTACGACTACTTCATAGGCGGCGAGAACGGTCTTGAGGCCGACCGGGCGGCCGGTGCCTGGATCCGTATGCAGGCCCCCGACCTGCTGACGACGATGCAGGCGAACCGCGCCTTTCTGTCACGGGCGGTGCGCTGGCTGGTCCAGCAGGGCGTCGACCAGTTCATCGACATCGGTTCCGGCTTCCCCGTGTCGCCGAACACGCACGAGATCGCCCTGCGGGAGTCCCCTTCGGGTTCCGTCGTCTACTGCGACGTCGATCCCGAGGTCGGGCGGCGCACGCGCGAGCTCATCGCCGGTCAGAAGGGAGCGGACTTCGTCCTGGGCGACATCCAGAACCCCGAAGAGCTGCTGGCCCGGCCGGCCGTCCAGGCCCTGATCCGTTCCGGCCGTCCGGTGGCCTGTGTCCTGGGCGCGGTCCTGCACTTCGTTCCGGAAAGCGCGGACCCGGCCCGGATCACCGCGGCGCTGCGCGAGGCTCTGCCCCGGGGCAGCTATCTCGTCGTCTCCCACATCGCGGGCGACATTCCCTGGGGGGACCGTAACAACGAGGAGACGCTGAAGCGCGCCTTCGAGGACATGCATCCTCGAACCCGGGAACAGGTCGCCCGTTTCTTCGGTGATTTCGAGTTGGTCCCGCCCGGTGTGGTATTGGCATCTCAATGGCATCCCACCGGGGAGACTGCCGGGCCCCGGACCGAATCCGCCCTTTACGGTGGAGTCGCCCGCAGGATCTGAGCCCCGGGGTGGAAGGTGACGCAGGCACACGGCCGCGGGCCGCGGGGATCTCTTCCCCGCGGCCCGCGGCGCTTTCGGTCGAACCACCGACCACGCGGTGGATCGCCGGCGAACGGCTATCCGTGGATGCGGCTGTGAGGGAGCAGCGACGGGAACACCTGCGCGGCATCCCTGACGAGGTCCGTGCCGCTGCGGACGGACGGAGAGGGCGCGGGCCCGAGCACCGCGAGCGACCCCACGTACGGGGCGGGCAGCGGGAGGTCCCGGAGCGTGTACTCCTCCGGGCGCCCGAGTTCCTCGGGCAGCGCACGCAGCGTGGATCCGAGAACCTCGATGCGCCCCGGATGGATCTGAAGTCCCTTGCCGGCGGCCTTGAGCACGGCTTCCTTGCGCGTCCACAGTCGTGCGAAGTCGGCGTAGTCCGAGCAGGTCGCGCGTTCCCGCTCCGTCAGCGCCGCAGCCGGTGGCCGCGCCCCGGCCGTGGCGTCCTCGATGTCGAGGCCGACGGTCCGATCCGAGACGGCGACCACGGCGAGCCCTCCGGCGTGGGAGAGCGAGAAGTCCAGACCTGGGTCGGCGGACTCCACGACCGGTTTCCCGTGTCCCGGGTCACCGCAGTGGGCGCAGGTCCGGTCGAAGCTCAGGGCCGACGGATCCCGGCCCAGCCTGTCGCCGAGGACGAGGCGCGCCAGCACCCATGCGGCGAGAGCGCGATTGCGGTCCGCCTCGAGCAGGATCCGTCGACGGCGGGCGCGGTCGCGCTCGTCCAGGAGTACGGCGAGCGACTCGGGCACCTGGTCGACGCCGACGTACCAGACGTCGGTCACGGACACTCTGCTCCGCCCTGCGGTTCGGATCGCCGGGTCCGGGCCTGCCCGGCGCTGCACCCGGCGATCCCGCCCTTCTCTCCGTGCTCCGGCCCGGGCAGCTCTCCGAGCCGCCGCGGCGAGGTACCACCGAGGAGCGCACCAGCCGGCATCCCGGGCACAACGTCCACGACGCTCCTCCGATTCTCTCGTTCAGGCCGGCGGTTCAGGCCACCGGTGCGAAGAAGTTCTCGTTGATCCGGTCGATGGTGCGGAAGTCGGCCACGCTCAACGAGCTGACGTCGATCTGCCTTCCGGTGAGCTCCTCCAGAAGACCGATGAATTCCAGGAACGAGACCGACGCGATGAGCCGGGATTCGATGAGATCGGTGTCGCCGGCGATCTCTGCGTCCAGACCCGGGTTCTTGGACCGGATCCAGTTGATGATTTCCTCCATGTTCACACCTTCCTAAGCTGCCGATTCGTTGACTGCGACGAGCGCCCGCTGGGGGTCGCCGTGCACCTGCAGGAGCGCATGGACCCAGCGCTCCACACCGAACGCCAGACACCCGCTGTAGGCGGATTCCTCCCCGAAGGAGATGTTCAGGCGCTCACCGAAGAAGTTGCGGTGGCGGTTGACCGACGCGATGGCGGTCCCGTCGTCCGACACGAACTCGAACTTCACCGGATCCAGCTGGTTGAGGACCGACCGCGCCCCGTCACCGAGGTAGAACGGATCGGTCGCGGGCTCCTTGCGCATCTTGATCCCGAGCTGGTCGGCCAGGCCCAGGACGAGCTCGGTGGACCGGTTCAGATGGTCCACCACACCGTCCTGGCTGCCGATGTAGAGCGCTTCGCGCATATGGAAGGCACGGAGCCGGCGCAGGCCGTCGTAGTGCTCCTCGTTCCTGAAGCAGCGACCGATCGCCGTGATGACCTCGGGGGTCGCGATGTCCCGCTGCCGACGTGACACCAGCAGGCCGTAGCAGGTCGCCGTGGGCAGGTAGCAGCCGGTCGACACGAGAGGGTGCTCGGGGGACGGAGTCGTGGCCTCCCCCCGCGCCAGTTCCTCACGGGCCTGGTCCGTGAGCGTGGTCACGGGCAGTCCGAGGTGGGGGAAGTTGCGGAAGAAGTCCAGGCGTGCCAGGTCCTCCTCGGGGAGCAGGGCCGGGCCGGCCACCGGTCGGGCCCCCAGCGCGAGAGCGATGTCCTGGAAGCGGGCCTCAAGAGCATCGAACAGGGCGGCCTCCTCGGATTCGAGGACCGCGATTCCAGGTGCGACAAACGTCGGCATGAGATCTCCCGTCAGTGGAACAGGCCGATGCGTCGGTAGAAGTTGTTGGTTCGTTCGATGATGCGAGCGTTGATCGGCGCCCTTGCCGGATCAGCCATGACGGAGGCACGGAATCGCGCGGGATCGGGGATACCGGCGTCCTGGTAGGCGTCGCGGCTGTACAGCATCTGGATGATCAGGTCGATGTAGCCGCGCAGATAATGGCCGACCTCTTCGACCTCCTCGGCGGAGTGCGTCCGGCGGACCTCGTCGAAGAGCGCCTTCACGAGCTTGCCGCCGAAAGCGATGTGCCGGGACTCGTCACGGTGGTGGATTCGGTTGACCGCCCGTACCGTGTCCGGCAGTTTCTCGTCGGCCGCCATGTGGGCGTTGAAGTAGTCACCGATCTGCTCGAAGATGAGGATCTGGCTGAAGACGATGAAGTTGTTCATCTCCGGTGCGCGCTCATCCGTCGGGAACACCATCCGCCGGTCCGGATAAATGCGACCGGCATAGCGCAGGCAGAATTCGGCGAAGAACCACATGTGCTCGTTCTCTTCGCCGATGAAGTGGTGGAAGTACGGCGTGGGGATCTCGTAGCCGGGCGTGTGGATGCGGCGCATCACCTCGATGAGCAGCTCCCTGATGCCGTGGGCGATCAGGCTGTAGAGGTTGACGCTCTCCCAGCGCGAGAGTTCCACGAGCTGTTCGGGGCTCAGCTCCCGTTCTGCGGCAGTGCCGTAGACGGACAGCAGCTCCCGACTCATCCACAGACCGTCCGGCGTGATGGATTCGGGCCACTCAAAGGTCCGGTACGGGTTGTAGTAGTCGTCGACGGAGACGTCGATGAGTCTGCGTACAGCCCGGGCGAATTCTTCCGTCCATTCGATCGTCGACACCGCTGACACGTGACCTCCGTAACAGGACCGTTGGCTGTTGGGCCGACACGACCGGTCTGCCGCGCCGAGAAGGACCGTATGACCGCACCGACACCCTGTGCGTCCGCGACAATTTCATTCGCGGGGACACGTCGCGCTGACTTTGCTCTGCCACGGCTGAACGCCTTGCTTACCGTGGCGGGCGTCAGTTCGTTCCCTGCGCGGCCACTCGCCCCGGCGGACACCACGGATTCGACGTGAGTAATCGGAGCGCGTAGGCGCGGTGCGTTTGTCGCGGACGTGTGCGGTGCGGTGGGTTCGTAGTTTCCCCATGTGGCACAGATTGTCGACGACAACGGCCCCGTCAGGGAGCCTGCAAAAGGAGTATCGCCATGACTGTGGACGTCCTCTCCTCTCAGGACCACATGGACCTTGCCGCGCGCTGGGGGGCTCATGACTCCGTGCCGTTCCCCGTGGTGCTCACCCACGGGGAAGGCGCCTGGATGAACGATCTGGAAGGCCGGCGCTACCTCGACTTCCACGGGGGGTACTCCGCGGTCAACTTCGGCCACCAGCACCCCGACCTCGTCGCCGCGGCGAAGGCACAGCTCGACCGGCTGACGCTGAGCACCCGTGCGTTCCACCACGACCAGTACGCGCCGTTCTGCCGGGAACTGGCGGAGCTGACGGGCACCGAGATGGTCCTGCCCTCCAACTCCGGCGGCGAGGCCGTCGACACGGCGGTGAAGATCGCCAGGAAGTGGGCCTACCAGGTCAAGGGCGTGCCGGACGGAGCCGCCGAGATCATCGTCGCGGACGCGAACTTCCACGGCCGTACCACGACCATCGTCTCGTTCTCCACGCACCCGAACCACCAGGCCGGTTTCGGCCCGTTCACGCCCGGCTTCAAGGTGGTGCCGTTCGGCGACATCGAGGCGCTGCGCTCGGCGATCACCGAGAACACGGCGGCGGTCCTGCTGGAACCGATCCAGGGCGAGGCCGGCGTGGTCGTCCCGCCGAAGGGATACCTCGCCGAGGTCCGTGAACTCTGCGACGACAGCAACACGTTGTTCGTCGCCGACGAGGTCCAGTGCGGACTGGCCCGCGCCGGCACGACCCTGGCGCTGGACCACGAGGGGGTCCGTGCGGACATGTACACCCTGGGCAAGAGCCTGAGCGGCGGACTCCTGCCGCTGTCCGCGGTGATCGGCCGCGCCGACGTCCTCGGCGTGATCACGCCCGGCGACCACGGCTCGACCTTCGGCGGCAACCCGCTGGCGTGCGCGGTCGGCCGCGCGACCGTGCGGCTGCTGGCCACCGGGGAGTTCCAGGAGCGCTCCCGCGAACTCGGCGCGCACCTGCACTTCCGCCTGGGCGAACTGGACGGCGTGTCCGAGGTCCGTGGGCGTGGCCTGTGGGCCGGTGTGCAGCTCAGCGAAGAGCGTGTGGCCGGGCGCCGGGTGACGGAGGCGCTGGCCGAGCGCGGCCTGCTGTGCAAGGAGGCCAAGGGACACCTCCGGGTGGCGCCCCCGCTGGTCGTCACCCGTGAGGAGATCGACCTCGGCGTCGACATGATCGCCGACGTGCTGGCCTGAACCGGACCGCCGTATCGGGCCGGCTTGACCATCGAGTGGACTGGAGAGAACTCATGAGTGACTTCGCAGGACTGGTCGCGATCGTCACCGGCGGTGCGTCGGGAATCGGCCTGGCCACCGCGAATCTGCTCAGCAGCAGGGGAGCCCGGGTCGCCGCTCTCGATCTGAAGCCCGAGGGGCTCCCGGACGGCATCATGGGCGTCCAGGTCGACGTCACCGACGACGTCCAGGTCAAAGCCGCCGTCGACGCCGTGGTCGAGCGGTTCGGCAGGCTGGACGTCGTGGTGAACAACGCCGGCATCGGCGCCATAGGGGACGTCACCGCGAACGGTGATGACGAGTGGTTGCGCGTACTGGACGTCAACGTGGTCGGGATGGTCCGGGTCGCCCGGCACGCGATACCGCACCTGCGGCGCTCACCCGCCGCGTCGATCGTCAACACCTGCTCGATCGTGGCGTGGGCCGGGGTGGAGCAGCGAGCGCTGTATTCGACCAGCAAGGGGGCGGTGTACGCGCTGACGCTGGCCATGGCGGCGGATCACGTCCGCGAGGGCATCCGGGTCAACTGCGTCGCCCCCGGCTCCGCGGACACCCCGTGGATCGGCCGGTCGCTGGAGCGGGCGGCTGATCCGGTGGCCGCCCGGGCCGCGCTCGACGCGTTCCAGCCCACGGGTCGTCTGGTGACGGCCGACGAGGTGGCGGGCGCGATCGCCTACTTGGCGAGCCCGTTGTCGAGCGCTTCGGTGGGCACGGTGCTCGCCGTGGACAACGGCATGCACGGCCTGCGGCTGCGGCCCCGGGGCCAGGCGTAGGCCGGCGGGCCGGAACACGCCGCCGCGGGCCGCAGGGAGGAGAACCCCTGCGGCCCGCGGTGTTTTCGTGGAGACCACGGCAGCGACAAGGCCACGGCAGCGACAGGCAGCGGGACCACGGCAGCGACAAGACCACGGCAGCGACAGGCAGCGGGACCACGGCAGCGACAAGACCACGGCAGCGGCAAGAAGCGGGGGACCGCGGCAGCGACACGAAGGCGTGCGGCGCCTGTACTGGCCCCGGTGGGTCGGGAAAGCCGAAGCCGGGGTCGGCATGCCGACCCCGGCCCAGGACGGAGTCCTCCGTCAGATGGTGCGCCCAGGTGGTGCGTCGCCGGGCTGGGACGTCGCTTCGTCGGCCACGGCGTCCGGGCCGCGCAGCCGCAGACTGAGCCGGGCGCACACCAGCCCCAGCACGCCGACCAGGGTCCACAGCACCCACGGGCCGATCGCGTACACGGCAGCGCCGATGACGGGTCCGGCGCCCGTGCCGAGCGCGTATGCCGCGCCGTACAGCCCCTGGTAACGCCCGACCATGCCCGGCGGAGTCAGACTCGCCAGGTGGGACTGGACGACGGAGGAATACGCCATCTCGCCGAACGTCCAGATCACGACCGTCGCCGCCAGCAGGGCCATTCCGGCGGTGAACCCGGACAGCGCGAGACCGCCGCACGTGAGCAGGTTGGCGACGGCCAGTACGTACTCCGGCCGGTACCGCGAGAGCACGCCGGTGATGGGCAGCTCCAGCAGCACCACCAGCAGACCGTTGAGCCCCATGAGAAGACCGAAGTCACGCGGGCTCAGCCCCACGTCGTGAACGTGCAGGGGCAGACCGACGGCGGTCTGGATGTAGGCGAACATGGAGAACACCGTCATCAGCAGAAAGCGCACCAGGGTGCGGTCGGCGAGCACCTGCCGGTATCCGACCGCCGGGTCCGCCCGTGTCTCCGCGGTGCCGGAACCGGACCGCGGCTGCGGTGCGTCGCGCAGCAGCACGGCCACGATCACGCCGAACAGCAGGAGCGCGGCGGCCTCCACCAGGAAGAGCCCCGCATAGGAGATGCTCGCCAACACGCCGCCGAGCACGCCGCCCAGGGTGGAGCCGATGTTCTGGGCGAACCGGAGCACCCCGAAGGCGGCGAGCCGTTGCCGGGCGGACGTCACGGAGTCGATCAGCACCGCCGCCATGGCCGGCCGGTAGATCTGCGACACCAGGCCGATGAGGCCGACCACGGCGATGATCGCCGGGAGCGGTCCGAGGAACGGCACGGACGCCGTCAGCCCGGAGGTGGCCATGACGGACAGCAGGATGGCCCATCGTCGGCCGATGGTGTCGGTGAGATGGCCACCGATGACGTTGCCCAGGACCCGGCCCAGACCGGACGCGCCCAGCACGAGCCCCGCGGCCCCGGCGGAATGACCGCGCTGGGTCACGTAGAGCACGATGAACACCGGCAGGAAACTGCCGGCCTGGAGGATCAGGTTGCCGAGACTGATGATCCAGACCCGGCGGGGCAGACCGCGCAGGGCGTCACGGAATCGCGGCTCGCCGGCGCGCGCCCGGTCCGCCGTCTCCGTACTCACGCCGCCGACTCGGGGCGCACGTGGACCGCCGCGACCGGCTGTCGGCCGGCGGGTGTGACATTGCTGGACAACGTGGCTCCTCCGTCTGGTGCGCCGCACTCCGACTCGGCGGCCCGGTCTTCTATCGTGGGCTGTTGGCGTAGAGGTGGTCGCGTTCGATGTCCCGGAGCTTTTGATAGTCCGCACGGAGCTGTTCCGGATCCTCGGAGATGAGGATCACGTACCCCGGCTGGGTCGCGACGTCGACCGTCCGGGGAAGCGGGTCCCCCGCCGGATGCGTCGTGACGGCGTGCGCGTAGGACGGGAGTGCGCGGATGGCGGCCATCGCCTCGTCGGACGGGGCCACGCCGTGGTCATTCGGGTTGATGAGATGCACGTACCGCAGACGTTCCAGCAACTGGTACGCGGTGGTGGGCAGTCGGTCGAACTCGTCGGGGTCCACCACGGACAGGCCCACGAGCTCGATCTGGTTGGTGCCCAGGCAGCGACGGGCGATGTCCGGGACCTGCCCCCCGCCGAAGCGTGCGGCACACTCGACGAGCACCGGTCCCCTGGCGGTCATCATGATCTCGGTGTGGCTGGCCCAGTTCCGGACCTCCAGGGCGTCGAGCACGCGGTGGGCGTAGGCCTCCACCCTCTTGGCCTCCGGATCGTCCGGTGACAGCGGCTCGTTGTAGTCGTAGATGATGTTGCCGCCGGGGAGCCGCGTCTTGTAGTACCGCCAGATCTCGACGGTGTGGTGCCTGCCGTCCCGGCTGACCGTGTTGACGAAGTACTCGTCCCCGTCCAGGAACTCCTGCGCGAGGACGACCGTGTTGGGCAGGCCGTGGCGGTCGGGACTGGTCATGATCTTTTCGTGGACGGCACGGACCTGGTCCGCGGACGAACACGCCACGACGTTGTCGGTGCCGCAGCTGGAGACCGGCTTCAGGACGACCGGATAACCCGCGGTCGTCTCGGCCCATTCGATGATCTCGTCGGCGTCGGCAGAGACGATCGTGGCCGCGGACTCCACGCCTGCGGCGCGCAGGGCCAGGACCATGTCGTACTTGTTGCGGCGGGACGTGGGCCGGCTCATCCCGTTGCCGGGAGTGCCGAGTTCGGCGGCGAGCCGGTCGGTCAGCTCGACGCCCGACTCCCCCGAGGAGATCACCCAGCCGACCCCGAGCTCGCGCAGCGCGGAGGCGGTGGCCGCGACGTCGCCGTGGTGCCGCACGTTGGCCACGAAGCCTTCGGGGAACGGCAGCCGGACCAGGTGGACGTCGGGGTGCGGCGACTGGACGTGCACGCACTCCATGCCGAGCCGGTTCATGACGGGCAGAAGGAGGCGTCCCATCGCGAACGCGTCGACGAACGCAACGCGCTTGGTTTGCGCCGAGGAACTGCTTGGCATCGTCAACTACTTTCCTTGTGGGGCGGATACCGCGGACGGAAGGGCAGGGTCGAGCCGGTGATCGGATCGCGGACTCATCGTCACGGCGGTGCCGGATCCGGCCAGGGCTCGGCTGACCGGGTCCGGCACCCGCCCGTCCGCGATGCGGACCGACGGCACTCCGCCGGTCAGCGCCTCCCGCGCCGCGACGAGCTTGAGCGCCATGCCACCGCCGATGCGCCGACCGGGCGCACCGGCCGCGGGTACCTCGTAGGTGCTCAGCACGCTGGTCTCGTCGGAGGGATCGGCGAGCACTCCCGGTGCGCCGGTCAGCAGCACCAGCCGGTCGGCACCGAGTGCCGCCGCGAGCGCGGCCGCGACCCGGTCGGCGTCGACGTTCACCGGCTGACCGTGCTCGTCGATCGCGGGCGGCGAGACCACCGGCACGAAGCCGGAGCGCAGCAGGGATTCGGCGAGTTCGGTACGCACCTCGCCGAGACGGCCGCTGAGATTGTCCCGGACCAGGGTCGTGCGGCCGTCCACCACGGAGCGCACGACGGACTTGCGGCGGGCGCGCAGCATGCCGCCGTCCAGGCCGGTGAGACCGACCGAGGGCACCCCGAGCCTGGACAGCTCCGCGACGATCTTCGGTTTGACCCCGCCGGCCAGCGCGAGGATGACCACCTCCAGGGTCGCCGGGTCGGTGTACCGGGTGGACACCTCGTCCGGGGCGACGAGGGTGCGTTGCGGGACACCGAGTCTCCCGGCCAGTCGTGCGATCTCCCCGGAGCCGCCGTGCACCAGGAGGATCGACTGTCCTTCGCCGGCGAGCCTGGCGACGTCGGCGCAGATGCCCGCGGCGTCGACGGACGGATTGCCGCCGCACTTGATGACCATGAGCGGTCCGGTGGTCACAGTGTCTCCAGTTCGCCGGGAATCGGATGGGATACGGGGCGGGGAGGGCCGACCGTCCCTGACGCGGGCCGTGGTCGAGCCCGGATGAACCGCGCGTGCCTGATCGCGGCCGCTACTCTCCCCAGTCCTCTTCGACCTCGGGCGCGCGGGCGAGCACCGTCGGACTCAGCGCCACGATCTCCAGTTCGCTTCGGCAGCCCGCGCAATCGATGATCTCGTTGAGCCGCGCCGATTGGCTGATCTGCACCTCGTCCTCACATTCAGGACAGGCCTGCATGGTGGGCATGTGGTGAATTCCTTTCAATCGGTTGTTCCGAGGCGGACCGCCGGTCTGCCACATCGGAAAAGACGGTACGGCCGCACCGACGTCAGGTGCGTCCCCGGTGAATGCATTCGCGGAGACACGTCGTGTTGATCTTTCTCTCCTGCGACTAAGCGCGTCGCTTACCTCGGCACACGGGGCTCGTAGCCGAAAGGGCCTTGAATCAACGCGGTGCATCTCCGTCATTGAATTTGCCGCGGACGCGCGCGGTGCCGGGCTGCGCGTAGCTTCTTTCACGCGGCAGGACGGTCGGAGGTGGCCGTCCGAGCCGATGACCCTTGGCCCTCATCGATCGGAGAACCATGCGTACCTCACGCCTCTTCGGCTACCAGCAGCTCCACGAGGGAGCCGTCCTGATCACCCGTCAGTGCCGCACCGTCAACGTCGTGCGCGGTCACGAGCAGGTGTCCGAGCTGCTGTCGGCTCTCAAGAGCGAAGACGCTCAGGTCGTGCTGTCCCGCTATGCGAACGGAGCCCGGGCGATGGCCGCACCGGCCCGGTGAGTGATGGCCGGCCCCGTACTTCGCGGGTCGGGGCTGGGGCGTGGACCTGGACGGTGGAGGAGGCCTTCGGTATCGAGCCGGGCCTGATGGTGCGGCGGATGCCGGTCCGCTCCGGCGGCAACGCGGTCGGCCGGCAGGCCGCCCGGGCCGGGGAGGACATGGACGGACTCACCCGCGCGGCGGGCGCACGGCGCTGCACACCCGCGAGAACGTCGCCACCCGCGCCGAGGTGATCGTCGTGAGGCGTCACGTCGCCCCCTGGCCGAGAACGAGAGCCAGGGGGCGGTCGGGCGTCGGCGGAGGCGTGCACCGGGCCCCGAGCCACGGCGATCGGCCGCTCCGGGCAGCCGCCCGATCCGGCGGAGCGGCCGGATGGTCCACTGCCGGCTCGGCCCGGTGACGCTGCGGACCGGTGAGGTGACCCGCCCGTGCCGCCCGGATCACCCGCGGCGTTCGACCCCGGCGCCTTTCCGCCCGGCTGCGCGAAGGAGCCGGGTACCCGGCGGGGCGGAGCAGCGACAGCGGTCCTCGCCGGGCTGCCGGGCCCGGACCACCGGGGGTCCTCCGCCCGCTCCGCCCCGCTCCACGTGTTCCCCGGCGCCGGCCGGGTGCACCTGTCTCGGGAGCTCCTCTTCGTCAGCAGAACTCCAGGAAGAACATGTCGCGGTACCCCTCCGGAGCCGCCGGGGCCACCCGTACCGGAGACACGGAATGCAGACCTGTGCGGTCGTCCAGGAATATGTAGTCCCCGGGGTCGCTCAGGGTGTGGGTCAGTACCGGTGACTCGGCGTTGTCGTAGAGCGTGCTGGCCCCGCCGGTGATGCCGTTCCGTGCGATCAGCATCATGACGATGTGCTCGACCCCGTCCCGGTGGATTCCCTCCGGGGTCGGATTCCCGGCTTCCTTCTCGGTGGCGACGATGCGGTGCTGATGGATGTTGATCCGACGGACAGGAGCCACAGGTTCACCGTCTGGCGTGATCTCCGCGATGCGCGCGACGAAGTGCGCCAGCATCCGCCGGAACACGGAAGTGTCCAGCAGAGCCTGGTCCACCGGTTCGAAGCGGCGGACGACGCCGCCGTTCAGACGGTTTATCTCCCTGCTCTGCAGGAAGCCGTCCTGGGCGACCGACGCGACGGTGCCGTCGGCGACGGTGTATGAGATCACGGAGTGCTTGCGGCGACGATAAGTGCCGCCGTCTCCCATGTACGGGTCCAGCGGCAGGTCCTCCCAGAACTGGCTGAACTTGTCCCAGTCGTCACTGTCCCGAAGCAGGTCGTCACGCGCATTGCCGAGCGTGAAATTCAGTCCATCCATTCTCTCGGTCTCCTCCGGTCAGGGGCAGGAATGCGAGCTGCCGCGTTGTTGGGACGCTACCGGCGTGCGGGTGCGTTGCGCGTCCGTGGCAGACTTATCACCGGGGACGCATCGCGTTGACCTTCAGGGAATTTCATACGACGTGCCATTCACCGACGGTGCCCAGGACGTGTGCCGCGCGAGCGCGCAACTCACTCACGGAATCGGCGGTGATCGCGAAGCGGAGAAAGTAGTTCTCCTGCTCCAGGTCGGTCACCCGGTAGCCGTCGACGACCACCGCCTTGATGACGCCCGGGAGTGCGCACAGGTCGTCCTCCGTGGCGCCGACCTCCACCCGGCCGAGCTCTTCGGCTTCCACGTCGACCCACCCGATGATCGTCCGGTCGCGAAGCGGGCCCACCCGTTCCAGCGTGAACTCGCCCAGCGCCATGGAGACGATCGCCTCCACCGGGTCGATCCCGCTGATCTCCCGTATCGCCGTCGGATACATGCCGCCACCGAAACGGGGATTGATCTCCACCAGCTCCGTCCGGCCGTTCTCGTCGGCCCGGCCCTCGACGTGCAGCCAGAGTTGGTCGAGGCGGAGGGCGGCGCAGAGCGCGTTGAGCATCTCGGTCAGGACAGGCACACCGGCACGCACGTGATCCTGCTGCGGCGGATGGACCCGAAGCCCCGCGTCGTGGTGCCTGACGTCGTCGTGGTCGGGCTTCTCGACCGCCAGGACCGGATGGAAGCGGCCGTCCACGACGGGTCCGTCCACGGAGAACTCGACACCGGGCAGATACTCCTCGATGATCATTTCCGTGTCGCCGAAGCCGCGCTCCGCCAGGTGGCGCTCATAGGCGAGGAGCTCGTCCGGGCCGTCCACCCGGCGAACCAACCGCGAGGCCGTGGATTCCCGCGAGGGCTTGACGATGGCGGGGAAGAAGTCCACCTCCGCCGGGTTGTCGCAGAAGCCGATGGAGGACAGCCCCAGGTCTCGCATACGCTCCCGGACCAGCGTCTTGCTGGCCAGCACATCGAGGCCGACGCCGGCGCCCGGAAGGCCG
The DNA here is from genome assembly GCF_059510295.1 of Streptomyces sp. PTL18. NCBI lineage: Bacteria > Bacillati > Actinomycetota > Actinomycetes > Kitasatosporales > Streptomycetaceae > Streptomyces > Streptomyces sp. PTL18. The sequence continues at coordinate 44,836 of NZ_JCAJZO010000006.1, forward strand.
TAGTGCGCGGCCAGGCCGCCCTGCCAGGGGAGCAACGGTTCCATCAGGTTGACCACGGCGACGGGGACGATGTCGCGCTCGTCGAGCCGGGCGATGAGCGTGGGCAGGTCCTCGCTGTCCCAGTCCACCACGACATGGTCATCGCATGCGTCGCGGTGGCGAGTGTCCGGAATCTCGGATATCAGTACCGACCGGAGTCCGCGGGCTCGCAGCTGATCGGCGGCAGGGGCCACCGCGCCGGCATTCCATTTGGAGAGGATGAGTACGGATTTCACGGAGCGACCTCCAGATCTCACATCCAGGTCTGGCACCAAGAAAACGGGCCGGCATCAAAAATGGCAGGACCGGGGTCACATCGTGGTAATCGAGAGGCTCAACCGCAGGAAATTCGGGTCAACACGCTCGCGAGTGCGTTCGTCGCGGACTCACCTGACGTCGGTGCGCTCGCACTGCTCTGCCGGTTCGTCGGCCACCGCGCTGTCGGCTGCCGAGGCCGGCAGCGGAACCTTCCTCGTGCCCACGGTCCGCACGCCGGAGAACAGCGCCCCGAGGAACGCCAGGGCGCCGACCGCCGCCGACACCCACAGGGCGCGGTGCAGGCCGATGTTCGAGGCGAGCGCACCGGCGCACAGCGATCCGACGGGAAGCGTGCCCCACATGACGAACCGGATCGTGGCGGTCATGCGGCCCATGAGCGGTCGCGGGGTGATGCTCTGACGCAGGCTGACCTGGTTCACGTTGAAGAGGACCACGCCGAACGACTGCAGGAACAGGCCGCAGGTGATGACCACTTCGGGGGCCGAGGCGGGCGCGGCGGGGGTGAAGAGAGGGCCGACGCCGTTGAGGAGCGCACCCAGCACGATGCTCGGTCCGGTGCCCAGGCGCTGTGACAACCGGCGGGCCACGACGGCTCCCAGGACGACGCCGAGCGACCCGATCGCCATCACCGTGCCCAGTTTGGCGGCGGAGAAGCCCAGTTCACGCACCGTGTAGGTGGTGAAAATGGCTGCGACCATGCCGTAGGAGAAGTTGAGGAGCCCCCCGACCCCGGCCAGCGGGGCCAGCAGGCGGTGGTGACGCACGAAGGTCAGTCCCTCGCCGACCTCCTTCCACAGCACCGACCAGGTCGTCCGGTTGCCGTCCATCACCACCGGCTTCTCCCGCTCGGCGGGGATGCGCGACACCATGAACGCGGAGTACAGGTAGGACAGAGCGTCGACGCCCAGCGCGACCGGGGCCTTCAACGCCGAGATCAGCCAGCCGCCCGCGCTGGGACCGATCAACTGCGACGCGGACCGCGCCAGCTCCAGCTGGGCGTTGCCTTCGGTCAGCTGATCTGCCTCGACGACGTCCGGCAGATACGACTGGTAGGCGACGTCGAAGAACACGGTGGCGACACCCTGCCCGAACGCGACCACATAGAGCTGGCCGAGGGTGAGCATGTCCAGTGCGTAGGCCAGCGGGACGGTGAACAGCAGCAGCCCGCGGAAGAGGTCGGTGCTGATCAGAACGGGCCTTCGGGGCATCCGGTCGACCCACACCCCGGCGGGCAGCCCGATCAGCAGGAAGGGCACGATCTGCGCGGCGGTGAGCACACTGACCTCGAACACACTGGCGTGCAGCACCTGGAGGGCGGCGAGCGGCAGCGCCAGGAAGCCGATCTGGCTGCCTATTTGACTGACGCCCTGCGCGGCCCGCAGCCGCCGAAAGTCAGGGTTCTGAGTGACCCTCATCTGGTCCGTCTCTCTCTCGGTGACGTGATGGCAGCGCTGGCGACGCCGCACTGAACTCCACGACGCATAGGGGCCGATCTCAAGACTGGCACACACGGCGCTCACGTCGGGTAATCGAGGTGCGTAGCCGCGCGACGGAAATCTAAGTCGAACGCCTCCTCGAGGCTGTGCTCGTCGCGGACGCGGGTGGGGCGCACGGGTTCGTAGCTTTCTTCGCACGGGTCGTCGTTCGGACCGAAAGGAGTCGTGGTGGTGCGTCGGCGTATTGCAGCGAGGGGGATGCGGTCGTGATGCGGGTGGCGGTGGCCGGTGCGGCCGGTTATATCGGCGGGGAGTTGCTGCGCCTGCTGCTGGGACATCCCGAGGTGGAGGTGGTGGGCGCGGTCTCGTCCCGTTTCCCGGGGAAGCGGGTCGACGGTGTGCATCCGAACCTGCGGTCCGCCACCGATCTGACGTTCTGCTCGGCAGACGAGGTCGGGGAGTGCGACGCGGTGTTCCTGGCGCTGCCGCACCGGGTGGCGATGACCCAGATCGATCACTGGACGCAGCGGTCCAAGCTGGTCCTCGACCTGACCGGGGACTTCCGGCTCGATGACACCGAAGTCTTCAGGCGTTACTACGGCGAGGAGCACCAGGCCCCGCATCTGCTGGGCGATTTCGTGCCCGGCCTTCCCGAACTGCACCGCGACCGTCTGCGCACCGCGGACCTGATCAGTGTTCCCGGTTGCATGGCCATGGCCGGCGTACTCGCCCTGTACCCCCTGGTGGCCCTGGATCTGATCGATCCGGAGCAAGGGGCCCAGTTGGACGCCCGTACCGGTTCCAGCGGCTCGGGGGCCACGGCCGGCTCCGCCAACCTGCACGCCGAACGCAGCGGTTCCATGCGCGTGTTCGCGCCCACCGGGCACCGCCACGAAGCCGAGATCTCGCGGCACCTGGGCCTGTCGGCCGCGATGACCGCCACCGGCGTCGAAGCGGTCCGCGGGGTCCAGACCATCTGCCACGCCACGCTGCGCCCCGGCGTGGACAAGCAGACCGTGCGCCGGGCCTTTCGCGAGCAGTACGCCGAGGAACCCTTCGTCCGGGTCGTCGCGCATGAACGCGGCACCTTCCGCTACCCGGACCCCAAGATCCTCCTGGGCTCCAACTACTGCGACGTCGGCTACGCGGTCGATGCGGACAGCGGTCGCCTGACCACGATCGCCGCCCTGGACAACCTGGTCAAGGGCGGCGCCGGCAACGCCCTGCAGTGCCTCAACATCCGCATGGGCCGGCCCGAGAACCTCGGCCTGACCTTCCCCGGTCTCCACCCCCTGTGAACCCCGGCCGACTGGAGACATCGTGACCACCCATCCGCCGACCGTCGTCACGAGTACGCACGGGGACCGGCATCACAGTGCGCATCTCCCGTGCGGGGGCGCCCACCCAGAGCTCACGCGAGAGGGAGATCCCCACATGAGCGAACCGAACGGCACACCAGCGAAGTGGCAGGGCGGCACGGTCTGGCTGACCGGCCTGCCGAGCGCGGGCAAGACCACCATCGCGGTGGGTCTCGCCGAGCGGCTGCGCGCCGGTGGACACCGGGTCCAGGTGCTCGACGGTGACGAGGTCCGAGCCGCACTCTCCGCGGACCTCGGATTCTCGAAGGAGGACAGGGACACCAACGTGCGGCGGATCGGCTACGTGGCCGGGCTGCTCGCCGAGCACGGCGTCACGGTGCTGGTGCCGGTCATCGCCCCCTACGCACTGTCCCGCGCCGCGGTCCGCGACCTGCACGCGGCGCGCGGCGTCCCCTACGTCGAGGTGCACGTGGCGACCCCGGCGGAGGTCTGCGCCGGCCGGGACGTCAAGAGCCTCTACGCCAGGCAGGCGGCAGGTGAGATCAGTGGTCTCACCGGCGTGGACGACCCCTACGAGGCGCCGGTCGATCCCGATCTGCGGGTCCACACCCAGCACCGGACGGTCGACGAGTCGGTCCGCCAGGTGCGCGCGCTGCTCACGGCACGGGGTCTGTCGTGACAGCCCCGGCGCGGATCGCGCCCGCCGGCCGTCCCGGACGCATCGGCCCGCGAGTGGAACGGGTGCCGGTGCCCCGGCTGACGCACCTCGAAACGCTGGAGGCCGAGGCGGCCCACATCTTCCGCGAGGTGGCGGGGGAGTTCGACCGGTCGACGCTGCTGTTCTCCGGTGGCAAGGACTCGATCGTCATGCTGCACGTGGCGCTCAAGGCGTTCGCCCCGGCACCACTGCCCTTCTCCCTGTTGCACGTGGACACCGGTCACAACTTCCCCGAGGTGATCGCCTACCGCGACCGGATCGTCGAGAAGCACGGCCTCCGGCTCGGCGTGGCGTCCGTGCAGTCGTACATCGACGACGGAAGGCTCCGCGAGCGCCCGGACGGCACCCGCAATCCGCTCCAGACCCTTCCCCTGCTGGACGCCATCCGCGACGGCCGCTTCGGCGCCGTGTTCGGCGGCGGCCGGCGCGACGAGGAGAAGGCACGCGCCAAGGAACGGGTGTTCAGCCTGCGGGACGAGTTCGGTGCCTGGGAGCCGCGCCGGCAGCGGCCCGAACTGTGGCAGCTCTACAACGGTCACCACCAGCCCGGCGAGCACTTCCGGGTCTTCCCGCTGTCCAACTGGACCGAGCTGGACGTGTGGCAGTACATCGAGCACGAGGGCATCGAACTGCCGGAGATCTACTTCGCGCACTGGCGCAAGGTGTTCCGGCGCGACGGCATGTGGCTGGCGCCCGGCGACTGGGGCGGCCCCCGGGACGACGAGTCCCTGCGCGAGCGCCGGGTCCGGTACCGCACGGTCGGTGACATGTCCTGCACCGGCGCGATCGACTCGTCCGCCTCGACGGTGGGCGAGGTGATCGCGGAGATCGCCGCGAGCCGTGTGACCGAGCGCGGCGCGAGCAGGGCCGACGACCGGTTGTCCGAGGCAGCCATGGAGGACCGCAAGCGAGAAGGGTACTTCTAGACATGTCGACAGGCGTCGCCGAAACGGCAGATCACACGTGCTCCACCGGCCGGCTCTCGGGTGGCCTGTTGCGGCTGGCCACCTGCGGGTCGGTCGACGACGGCAAGTCCACCTTGGTCGGACGGCTGCTCTACGACACCAAGTCCGTCCTCGCCGACCAGGCGACGGCCATCGAGGAGGCGTCCCGCAGACGGGGTCAGGACGGCCCCGACCTGGCTCTGCTCACCGACGGCCTGCGGGCGGAACGGGAACAGGGCATCACCATCGACGTGGCCTACCGCTACTTCGCGACCCCCGCGCGCCGGTTCATCCTCGCGGACACCCCCGGCCATGTGCAGTACACGCGCAACATGGTCACCGGCGCCTCCACCGCCGACCTGGCGGTGATCCTGGTCGACGCGCGCAACGGCGTGGTCGCGCAGACGATGCGACACGGCGCGATCGCGGCTCTGCTGCGGGTGCCGCACGTCGTGCTGGCGGTCAACAAGATGGACACCGTCGGCTACCGGGAGTCCGCCTTCACCGCGATGGCGGACGAGTTCGCCCGGCGGGCGCGCGAGGTGGGGATCGCGGACGTCACCGCCATCCCGATGTCCGCGCTGACCGGCGACAACGTGGTCGAACCCTCGACCAGGATGGACTGGTACGACGGCGACACACTGCTGTCCCATCTGGAGAACGTCCCGGTCGGAGCGGATCCGGTGGGCAAGCCGCTGCGCCTGCCGGTGCAGTACGTGATCCGGCACCCCTCGGAGCACCGGCAGGTGGTGGAGCGTTGGCCGGCCGGGCAACTCGCCTCCGGTGTCCTCGAGGTCGGCGACCGCGTCGTCGTACAACCGTCCGGGGAGACCAGCACGGTCGTGGGCCTCAGTGTGCTCGGCCGGGAGACCGGCAGCGTGCGGGCACCGCAGTCGGTGGCCGTTCGACTCGCCGACGAGGTCGACATCTCCCGGGGCGACATGCTGACCGCGGGCCCTGCTCCACAGTTGCTGCGGCACATCACCGCCAAGGTGTGCCATCTGCACGATCGCCCGCTGCGGGCGCGACAGCGTGTGCTGCTCAAGCACACCACCCGGACGGTCCAGGCGATGGTGGAGGTGATCGACTACGGTATGGACGTCACCGACGCCCGTCGGCTGCCCTGCGAGGACGGTCTCTCCGTCAACGACATCGGCGGCGTACGGATCCGCACCGCCGAGCCCCTCGTGGTCGACGACTACCGGGAGAACAGACGAACCGGCTCGTTCCTGCTCATCGACCCGCAGGACGGGGCGACGCTCGCCGCGGGGATGGTCGACGTGGGAACGGGGGACCGGCACCTTCAGCCGTAGCGGTCCCCTGTGCGGTGCCGTTCACGGCGGAAACCCGAGCAGGGTGGGCACTGGCCGGACACTGACCCGCGTCGTCAGCACCGCAGGAGACCACCGTGGACCTCCTCGAAGAAGCCCCCCACCGCTTCCGCATCCAGCAACACGGCGACATGCGCGTCCCGGGCGTCGTGTTCGCCTCCCGGGCCCTTCTCAGCGACGCCCAGCAGGCTCTGCAGCAGGTCGTCAACGTGGCCACCCTGCCCGGTATCGTCGACGCCTCCTACGCCATGCCCGACATCCACTGGGGCTACGGCTTCCCCATCGGCGGTGTCGCCGCGACCGACGTCGACGACGGGGGCGTGGTGTCGCCGGGAGGGGTCGGGTTCGACATCTCCTGTGGGGTGCGGTTGCTGGTTGCGGACTGTGATCGTGACGCGCTCCGGCCGGCCCTTGACGCGGTCATGGACGGGCTCGGCCAGACGATTCCGCGCGGTGCCGGGCCCGGTGGCGTGTGGCGGCTCAGCGGCGGCGGGGAGCTGGAGCGCGTGCTGGAGGGCGGAGCCCGTCATGCCGTGGAGCAGGGGCATGGGGAAGAACGGGATCTTGTCCGGTGCGAGGACGGGGGAGCGGTCCGTGACGCCGATGTCCGGCAGGTCGGGGGGCGGGCCCGGGAGCGGGGGCTCGGGCAGGTGGGGAGCCTCGGATCGGCCAATCACTTCCTGGAAGTGCAGCAGGTCGCCGAGGTGTACGACGACGCGGCCGCCGACGCCTTCGGGATCGCTCGCGGGCAGGTGACCGTGATGATCCACTGCGGGTCGCGCGGGCTCGGTCACCAGATCTGTACCGATCATGTGCGGGCGATGGATCGGGCCATGGCGCGGTACCGCATCGCCGTGCCCGATCGGCAGCTGGCCTGCACCCCGGTCACGTCACCGGAGGGGCAGGCGTACCTGGGGGCGATGGCCGCCGCCGCCAACTACGGGCGCGCCAACCGCCAGCTGCTCACCGAAGCCGCCCGGCGGGTCTTCCGTCGCGCCGCCGACGTCCGGCTGTCCCTCGTGTACGACGTGTCGCACAACCTCGCCAAGCTGGAGACCCATGACGTGGGCGGGCGGCAGCGGCGGCTGTGCGTGCACCGCAAGGGGGCCACCCGGGCGTTCCCGCCCGGGCATCCCGACCTTCCCGAGGACCTCCGCCGGCAGGGACAGCCCGTGCTCATTCCCGGGACCATGGGAACCGCCTCCTACGTCCTGGCGGGTGTGCCCGGCGGTGGTGCGTTCTTCTCCACCTGCCATGGGGCGGGGCGCAGGATGAGCCGGCACCAGGCCGCCCGTTCGATCACGGGCAGGGAGCTGCGGGCCAGGCTCGAGCGGGACGGCATCGCTGCGCGTCCGCTCTCCTGGCGCGGCCTGGCCGAGGAGGCCCCGGAGGCGTACAAGGACGTGGGGGAGGTGGTGGCGGCGAGTGAGAGTGCCGGGCTGTGCCGTGTCGTCGCCCGCCTGAAACCGCTCGGCGTGGTCAAGGGATGACGCCACGGAACCCCTGCGGACCACACGGATCGACGGCCGTCGACCACGGCCTCACACGTCCACGATCACCGTGCACGACCAGCCGTACGGGTCCGGGCCCATGTGCAGGCCGTGCCACGACACGCCCTTCGGCACCGCACCGGTGATCTCCACGTCCGACAGCCCGGTGACCGTCAGCCGCACCTCGAGTCCGTCGTCGTCGGCCTCGGCCTCCACGTCCACAGGCACCTGGCCGTGGACCTCCAGCCGGTAGACGACCTCCTCGAGGAGCGCGGCCAGCAGATCGTCGTCGTCGTTCTCGGCCAGGCGCACGCGTTCCACGGCGGTGGGCCGGGCCGTGGACAGGTCGGCGAAGCAGTCCACGAGGCCGGTCGCCGCCTGCGCCAGGCAGCTCTCCCGGCTGACGCCCCAGGCCTCGATCCGCACATCGGCGGTGTGCGGCACCGTCCGGTGGCCGCTCGAGCCCTGCCGGCGCATCGACCTGTCGTCGTCCGTGTCGCCGACCATGCCCTTTGTGTGCCCGCTCGGGCCGCGGTCAATCGGCTTTCGCCCTGTCGCTCGGCCGGCAGCGCGGTTCCGGGGGCGAACACCCGGGGCCCGCGAGAGGCTGCGTGTCCCGCCATCCCGTCTCACCCGGCGGCGAGCACGGTCCGTTCCTCCCCGTCACCCTCCGCCTCCGCCGCCGCGCTGACATCGACCTCGCCCGGCGCGATCCACAGCCCGCTGAACAGCGCCCCGAACCCCGCCCAGGTCAGCTGCGAGCGCAGATCGTGCCGCTGACGCTGCCAGGACTCCGGGAGCGAGAAGCCGAGAACGGTCCAGGTGCCGTCCCGGTCCCGGTCGACCGCGCCCGCCTTCCAGATGCGCCGCTCGCCGTCGCGCCGATCACCGCCTGCGCGACCTCGCCGACCTCCTCCGACAGTTTCAGCACGCGCAGCAGCAGCCCGTCCGCGCCGTCACGCGCCCGGTTCGCGTCCAGCCACGCGTGCAGCCGGCCGATCGAATCCCAGAGGTCCGACTGCTTCAGGTCCGGGGACATCACCTGCTCGCTCATGCCCGCAGACTGCCATGGCGCGGCCACTCCCCGGAGCGCTACTCCTCGAAGAGCGCCTCCTGTTCGCCCTCGCCCCCCGTCTTCTGCCGCAGCCGCCTGGCCCGCGCCCCCACCACCAGCGCCGTCCCGGCCGCCGCCAGCGCGAACGCCGCCGGGACCATCCAGTCGCGGTTGAAGGCGTGACCGGACAGCGCGTCCAGGGAGATCCGGCCCGGTCCGGTGACCGCCAGGCTCGCCGCCGTCAGGCCGAGGGACGCCGGGTACTCGTAACCGCCACCCTGGGCGAAGAAGCCCTGCGGGGCGTGCACGGCGGTGGCCCCCGCCATTCCGCCGGCCACCGCGGCGCCCGCCGCCGGTGTCGCGAGGCCCAGTGCCAGCAGGGTGCCGCCGCCCGCCTCCACCAGCCCGGAGGCCAGCGCGCTCGGCTTGCCCGGCCGATAGCCCACGGACTCCATCCACTGCCCGGTGCCCTCGAGGCCGCCCCCGCCGAACCAGCCCAGCAGCTTCTGCGCGCCGTGCGCCGCCAGTACCCCGCCGACGCCCAGCCTGAGCAGCAGCAGGCCCACGTCACGTCGGTCGCAACAGGTCACGGTCACTCCCCTGGCAGGCAACAGGAACAGTCCCCTCCGCGTTCCCACCGTCCCACCCCTCACACCGGCCGACCTGTTCACGATGCCGTTCGGGTGGCACGAGGCGCGGCGACCCGGGTGCGAGGCGCAGAGATCCGGTCGCAAGGGCCTGCCCTCGTGCGCACCAGGGCTTGTCCTCGCGTGCGGTCCAACTGCGGGGGTGCCGACGCCGAATGGCTGCGGCGCGTCGAGGCCCTCCGGGACGTCCTGACCAGCGGCGGCCGTACGCTCGCCCAGGGTGCCCTCGCCTGGATCCGGGCCCGCAGCCCGCTCACCGTCCCCGTCCCGGGCTTCCGCTCGGTCGCCCAGGCCGAGGAGAACGCCGGCGCACTCGGGAAGGGGCCGCTGACCGCCGGGCAACTGGAGGAGGTGGACCGGATCCTGGGGAGGTGAGCGCACCCCGGCATCCGCCGGTCGCCCGCCGTGGGGGCGGTCACGGCGCGGACACACGGCGGGGGGAAGGCGTTGCGCGGTCGGAGTAAGAAATGTGTGAGGGCTTCAGAAAGCGTTGCCCGGGGGCGTCAGGGGTCGGATTTCCCCAAGACAGCGCATTCTGCGGCCGTTGACGGTGTGGTTCCGGGAAATCGCTGGTGAGTGGTGTGTTCTGCGCCACGTACGGTTTCCGGACACAACCCGGACTTTGCCGCGCCTTTGTCATCCCGCTGTGTGTCGCCGGGGATTCGCTTTGTACCGTCCCGGGGTGCGTTTTTCCTCTTCTCTTTCCCCGTCCGGTGCGCGACTGTCCCGGCGCGCCGTCCTCGGGCTCGCCGCCGCCACGCCGCTGACCCTGTCCGTGCCCGCGGCCGCGGCGCCGGCCCCCACCATCGGTGGCGAACGGCTGGGCCTGGCCGGCGTCCAGGTGCAGGGGGCCGCCGCGCTGCCCAAGAAGCTCACCGCCCGCGCCTGGCTCGTCGCCGACCACGACAGCGGTGAGGTGCTCGCCGCGTGCAACGCGCACCGGCGGCTCGCGCCCGCCTCCACACTGAAGATGCTGTTCGCGGACACGGTGCTCAAGAAGTTCGAGCGGACCGGGACCCACACGGTGACCGACGCCGACCTCGCGGACGTCCCCGCCGGGTCCAGCCTCGTCGGCATCAAGCCCGGAATCACGTACACCGTCGAGCAGTTGTGGCTCGGCGTGTTCCTGCGCTCCGGCAACGACGCGGTCCACGTGCTCAGCCACATGAACGGCGGGATCGCGAGGACGGTCGCCGAGATGCAGGCCAAGGCGGAGGATCTGCAGGCCCTCGACACCCATGTGATGAGCCCCGACGGCTTCGACCATCCCGGGCAGCTCTCCTCCGCCTACGATCTGACGCTGTTCGCCCGTCACGGCCTGAAGAACGGCGACTTCCGCGGCTACTGCTCGACGCGGACCGCGGACTTCCCGGCGGGCGGGAAGAAGACGTTCCAGATCCAGAACACCGACCGTCTGCTGACCGGTGCCTGGGGTCTCGGCCCCTACCAGGGGCTCATCGGCGTCAAGAACGGGTACACCAGCAACGCGGGCAACACCTTCACCGGCGCCGCCACGCGCGGCGGGCGCACCCTCCTCGTGACCGTTCTGCACCCCGAGCCCGGTGGCAACGGCGTCTACCGGGAGACCGCCTCCCTGCTCGACTGGGGCTTCGCGCAGGCCGGGAAGGCCGACCCCGTCGGCACCCTGGTCGAGCCGCTCAGCGAGGGCGGGGCGAGGGCGACACCCGCGCCGGGGCCGCAGGCGTCCCACAGGGCGGCCGCCGCGGCGCACGGCGGCTCGTCGTGGGGGCTGATCGGCGGAGCCGGGGGAGCGGCGGCGCTGCTGGCCGGCGGGGTCTACGCGCTGCGCAGGCGCGGGCGGAGCGAAGCCGCCGCCGAGGACGGCCGCCAGGGGAGCTGAGGGAGGCAAAGCGGGGGCAGCCGTTCCGCGGTCCGGTGCGTACCCCGCGGTCCACGCGAGGTCCACCCCCTTCCGGACCACGGAACGGCTGCCGCCTCCCCCCTTGGTGCGGCTTGCGGAATACCGGTGCTCCAAGTGTGAAGCTCCGGTGTGGATGAGCTGAGCGTAAGCCCGCTATGGGCCCGCATGGTGCGGACTCTTACATTCCGGTTGTGGAAGTCGAGTCGTCCGCAAAACGCTCGCCGGCTGCCGCGTCGCCGATGTCGATCCGTCCGGCCGCGATCCGGTACGGACGCCCGTCCGGGAACGGCGACTGGTCATGGCCCCGCAGCGCGGGCGTGTCCGGCCCTCGGTACACCACCTCGGCCGGCCCGTGGAAGCTGAGACCATGAGCGCGGACCGCACCACGAGGGAGGAGCACATGCCCGAGCGTGGCCGTACCACGCACGAACGGAAGCAGCCCGAAAGCGACATGAGTCATATATCGGAGTCGGGGTCGGCGTCCGGCGCCCCACCGCACCCCCGGGGCGCCGCCCCGCGCCGCACCGGACTGCTGGTCACCTTCCTCCTCGGCGCCCTCACCGCCACACCCCCGCTCGCCATGGACATGTACCTCCCGTCCCTGCCGGAGGTCACCACGTCCCTGCACGCGCCCGCCGCGACCGTGCAGCTCACCCTCACCGGCTGCCTCGCGGGCATGGCGCTCGGCCAGCTGCTGGTCGGCCCGATGAGCGACAAGTGGGGTCGCCGCCGCCCGCTGCTCACCGGCCTCGCCGTCTACGTCCTGGCCACCGCGCTGTGCGCCCTCGCCCCCTCGGTGGAGGTCCTGATCGCCTTCCGGCTGGTGCAGGGGCTCGCCGGCGCGGCCGGGATCGTGATCGCCCGGGCCGTGGTCCGCGACCTGTACGACGGCGTGGCCATGGCCCGGTTCTTCTCCACCCTCATGCTCATCTCCGGGGTGGCGCCGATCGTCGCACCGCTGATCGGCGGCCAGATCCTGCGCGTCACGGACTGGCGGGGTGTGTTCGTCGTCCTCACGGTCGTCGGGATCGCACTCACCACGCTCGTCTGGCTACGGCTGCCCGAGACGCTCGAGCCGGCCGGCCGGCACGGCGGGGGAGTGGGCACCGCCCTGCGCTCCATGCGGACCCTGCTGGCCGACCGCGTCTTCACCGGGTACACCATCGCGGGCGGATTCGCCTTCGCGGCGCTGTTCGCGTACGTCTCCGCGTCCCCGTTCGTGATCCAGGAGATCTACGGCGCCTCCCCGCAGACCTTCAGCCTGCTCTTCGGCCTCAACTCGGTCGGCCTGGTCGTCGCCGGGCAGGTCAACGGCAAGGTCCTGGTCGGCCGGGTCAGCCTCGACAAGGTCCTGGCGGTCGGCCTCACGGCCGTCACCCTCGCCGCTACCGCACTGCTGCTGATGGCGACGGGCGCCCTCGGCGGCATCGGCCTCGCACCGGTCGCCGCCACACTGTTCGTGCTGATGTCCGCGATGGGCATCACGCTGCCCAACGCCCAGGCGCTCGCCCTGATGCGCACCCGCCGCAACGCCGGTGCCGCCTCCGCGCTCCTCGGCACCACCTCGTTCCTCATCGGCGCGGTCGCCTCGCCGCTCGTCGGGGTCGCCGGCGAGCACACCGCCGTCCCGATGGCCGTCGTCCAACTGGCCGCCGCACTGGTGGCGGTCGCCTGCTTCGTGGCACTGTGCCGTCCCTGGACCGCACGCGCCGCCGAGAGCCCCGGGGAGGAGAACTGAGCGCGCCGAGACTGCGTGTCGACACCCCGGAGAAGGCCGGGCTCGACGCGGAGCAACTGCGTCTTCTCGTACGGGAGGTCCACGCCGCCGTCGCCGGGGAGCGCCCCTGGGCGGCCGGCGCCGTGGTGGTCGCCGGGCGCGGACCGGTGATCGCCGCGGAGGAGGCGGTGGGCTGGGCGGTCCGCTACGCCGCCTACGACGAGCGGGCCGACCGGGGTGTGGAGCTGCCGCGGCAGGAGCGGGTGCCGATGACCGTGGACACGCCCTTCGACCTGGCCTCGCTGACCAAGCTGTTCACAGCGGTCGCCGCGGTGCAGCAGCTGGAGCGGGGCACGCTCGGCATCGACGCGCGCGTGGGGGCGTATCTGCCGGAGTTCCGGGCGGTGGCGGACGCCGGGATCACCGTACGGCAGCTGCTCACCCACACCTCCGGGCTGCGGCCCGAACTGCCGCTGTACGACTGCGCGTCGCACGAGGAGCGGCTCGCGCTGCTGCGGGCGGAGGCGCCGGTGGGCGTGCCCGGCACCGCGTACCGCTACTCGGACCTCAACCCGCTGCTTCTGCAGTACGTCCTGCACCGCGTCACCGGCCGCACCCTCGATGTGCTCGTCCGCGACGGGATCACCCGGCCGCTGGGCATGACCGCTACGGGTTTCGGCCCGTGCCCTCACGCCGCGGCGACGGAGGACCAGCGGCGGCCGTGGGCCAAGGCGGACCGGGGAATGGTGCGGGGCCACGTCCACGACGAGAACGCGTGGGCGCTCGGCGGGGTGGCCGGGCACGCGGGCCTCTTCTCGACGGGGCGGGACCTGGCAGTCCTCTGCCGCACGCTGCTGGCCGGCGGCTCGTACGGGACGGCACGCATCCTGGGCCCCGACTTCGTCGAGCTGATGCTGACCCCGCCGGGGCTGGGCTTCGCCGTCGACCAGCCGTGGTTCATGGGCGAGCTGGCGGGGCGGGGCGCGGCGGGCCACACGGGCTTCACGGGCACGTCACTGGCGCTGGACCCGGCGACGGACACGTTCCTGGTACTGCTGGCGAACACCGTGCATCCGCGCCGCCGGGTGCCGGACAACGGGCCTCGGGCCCGGGCGGGGGATCGGCTGGCCCGGGCGGTCCGGGTGTGAGCGGCGCGGGCTCGGTGAGGGCGAGGGCCGGCGCGTGGAAAGACAGTCTGTGATCAGCGCTCTCCGAAGCGAGCACCGCCGCTCTCGGAGGCGAGCTCCGCTCTCGGAGGCGAGCCCCGCTCTCGGAGGCGAGCATCGCTCACCGAAGCGAGCACCGCCGCTCACCGAGGCGATCACCGCTCTCGGAGGCGAGCTCCGCTCACCGAAGCGAGCACCGCTCTCGGAGGCGAGCCCCGCTCACCGAGGCGAGCCCCGCTCTCGGAGGCGTGCTCCGCTCTCCGAAGCGAGCACCGCTCACCGACCTAGAATCGGCACGTGAACGCCCCCGACTCCCCAGCCGACAGCCTCCGTGCCGCCCTCTCGCGACTGCTCGACGGGCTCCCGTCCCGCCAGGCCGCGCAGGCCGTGGAGCGGCTGATCGCGAACTACCGGGGGCGGACCCCGACCGATACGCCCGTGCTGCGGGACCGTTCCGACGTGATCGCCTACGCCGCGTACCGGATGCCCGCGACCTTCGAGGCGGTGTGTGCGGCGCTCGGCGCCTTCGCGGACGCCGCCCCCGGCTGGGTGCCCGCGAGCCATGTGGACGTCGGCGGCGGGACCGGCGCGGCGACCTGGGCCGTCAGTGCCACCTGGGGCGGGGAGCGCCCGGTCACCGTGCTCGACTGGGCCGAGCCCGCGCTGGCGCTCGGCCGGGAGATCGCCGCTGCCCGTCCGGCGCTCAGGGCCGCCGAGTGGCGCCGCTCTCGTATCGGATCGGCGTTCACCATGGAGAGCGCTGATCTCGTCACGGTCTCGTACGTCCTCGGCGAGCTGACCGAGGTCGACCGCGCCGCCGTCGTCGACGCCACGGCCGGCGCCGCCCAGGCGGTCGTGATCGTCGAACCCGGCACCCCCGACGGCTACGCACGCGTCATCGGGGCACGCGACCGCCTCATCCGCGCCGGCTTCCACATCGCCGCGCCCTGCCCGCACAGCGCCCCCTGTCCCATCGTCCCCGGCGAGGACTGGTGCCACTTCTCGGCCCGGGTCAGCCGTTCCTCACTGCACCGCCAGGTCAAGGGCGGCTCGCTGGCCTACGAGGACGAGAAGTTCAGCTATGTCGCCGCGGCCCGTTTCCCGGTGCACCCCGCCGTCTCCCGAGTGGTCCGGCGTCCCCGGATCCGCAAGGGCCAGGTGCTCCTCGACCTGTGCGGCCCCGACGAGTTCCTGCACCGCGACACGGTGACCAAACGCCACGGAACGCTCTACAAGGCCGCCCGCGACGCGGATTGGGGCGACGCCTGGCCACCACCGTCCGCCGATGCGGAGGGGCGGACCGGATGAAATCCCGCAATGTCGCCTGATGGCGGCGCTCGGTTGGCATCGCCCCGGCCGCCCCGGTTGCGAAGTTCGGCCCCCCGGAGCGCAGCAGGATGCGACCATAGGGCATGCTGTCGGGACCACAGCAGCGAGGCGAGGAGATAGATGAGCGCAGACTTCGGCCGCCGCGCGAGCGTGCGGGGCAGGATCTCCCAGTGGCTGCGCGGACGACGTCCCGCCCGTCTCGAGAAGGACGCCGGCGACGGCGGCCGTGAGGCGATGCTGCTGGCTGCCGCCACGGCCGGGTTGCCGCTCGCTCCCGCCGCCCACCCCGTCGGCTACCGCTGCTCCTGCGACCGCGTCGGCTGTCCCACGCCCGCGCGGCACCCGGTCTCCTTTGCCTGGCAGACGCAGTCCACCACGGACCGGGCGCAGATCGAGCGATGGGCCCGGCACCAGCCGCAGGCCAACTTCATCACCGCCACCGGGATGGTGCACGACGTGCTCGACGTCCCGCGCGGGGCCGGCGAGGAGGCCCTGGAGCGGCTGCTCGCCGCCGGCGTCGAGGTGGGGCCCGTCGCCACCACCGGGGACGGCCGCATGCTGTTCTTCACCCTCACCCGCGGCACGCCCGAGGACGAGGACGAGTGGTGGCCGTGCGAACTGGACTGCCGTCCCGAGACGATGGACGAGCACCCGGGGCTGCGGTGGCACTGCCGGGGCTCGTACGTGCTGGTGCCTCCGGCGCGGTTGCCGGGAGAGCCGGCGGTGGAGTGGGTGCGGGGGCCGGAGCACGCGCTGCCGGATCCGCTGAGCCTGCTGGAGGCGCTCACCGACGCGTGCGCGCGCCACGCGGGCGACGAGAGCGAGTTGGCGGGCCGGCCGCACCGGAGCTGAGCCCCGGCGGCGGCCCGCGTCCCCGACGTCACTCCCCCTTGGCCCCCGTCAGCCCCTCCACCCGGCTGACGAACTTCACCTGGCCCTTCCTCGGGTCCAGTACCGCCTGGTTCGACACGAACTCCCGGATCAGGGACTGCTTGACCTCCCCGGTCATCAGGGCCTTGGTGCTCGGGTCGGTGACGTCGATGTTCACGCCCTGAGCGGCCGTCTGCCGCTCGTAGTGGTGGGTGGCGAAGAACACCAGCGCGCCGCCGTCCGTGGTGCGCAACCCCACCGGGGCGTAGTCGCCGTTGGTCAGCGGCTCGTCGATGTACTGCCGGGCCAGTCCGGGCCTGCTCGCGTTGCGCAGCCGCGTGGCCCGCCACTGCGAGGTGTGCGGGCCCGGCGCGAAGGCGTTGCCGCCGCTTCGCAGATAGGCCGCGTAGGCGGTGCTGAGCCTGCGGGGCTGGACGGCGAGTGCGGGGTCGTCCGGCGCGACCGGCTCGGCGAAGCCGTCCTTGTCCGTCTTGAACGCCGGTACGTCGCCGGGCGCGAGGATCGTCAGATACGACACCGCCCACACCCTGCTCGCGTCGGAGCGGGTGAAGACCAGCAGCCAATGGGCGTCCGGGCTGCCCTTGTTGGCGTGGGCGTCGGCGACGAACCAGCGCGGCCAGCCGGCCTTCTTCGGGATCGTGAACCTGGCGTCGGTCAGCTTCAGCGGCACATGGCCGGGGTTGCCGCCCGGATCGGTCCTGTGGCCGGCCTCCAGCTTGCCGCCGTCGATGGCGCCCAGCGCACCGGTGACCCGGGCCGCGTCCAGAGACCGGTCGTACGCCTTGTCCGCCTTGTTGTAGGCGGTGAGGAATTCCTTCAGCGCGCGGGTCGCCTCGGCGCGTGTCGCCGTCGGTACGACCTCCCGCTCGCCGTGCACCACGACGCAGCCGCTCGCCGTCACGGACAGAACCGTCACCGCCGCCGTCGCCAGGGCGAACCGTACCGGACTACGCAGCGTTCGAGGGCTGCGATCCCCGCGCTCCCTGCTCATCAGTGACCTTCACCTTCCCCTTTCCGGAGGCGAACCCTACCGGGGACAGGGAAAGCGCGAGCGCCGGGATCAAGTACAGCAGCCGCACCGTGACCTGAAGGCCCGTCGGATCGGGCTGGAAGTCGAACACGCCCTTCAGCAGCGCGCCGTACCGGCTGTCCGGCGGGACGGTGTCACCGATGTCGAAGGCGAGGCTCGCCAGGCCCGGGCCCCAGCCGGCCTCCTGCAGGTCGTGGTAGCCGTGGGCGAGCACGCCGCGGCGACGACGACCAGCGCCTCGGGCCGCTCGTCGCTCAGCCCGAACCTTTCGAAGAACCACGGCCCGAAGCCGATCGCCCCAGGAAGGCGGTTGGGTGAGGCCCGCCTGATTCAACCGGGGTTCACCCGTCCCCTGTCAGCCCGGGACGTGATCCGGGTCTCACCGGGGTGGCGAACGGGGCGGCCGAGGCGCGCGGGCGGCGCCCTCCCCGACCGGTGCCGCCACTCGGCACGCCGTCGCCGCCCGGGTGATGTTTCAATGCCCCGGTGACTGACTACGACGTGCTGCGCGTCTTCTGCGGGCCGAACGGCGGCTACGGCAACGAACTCGGCGTCGTGCGGGACGGCTCGACAGTCCCCGGGCGGGACGAGCGGCAGGCCTTCGCCGCCAAACTCGGCTTCAGCGAGACCGTGTTCGTCGACGACCCGGAGCGCGGGGTCATCGACATCTACACGCCCACGCTGCGGCTGCCGTTCGCCGGACACCCCTGCGTGGGTACGGCCTGGCTGCTCGATCTGCCGGAACTGCTCACTCCGGCCGGTGTGGTGGGAGCACGCCTGGACGGGGAGTTCAGCTGGATCGAGGCCCGCCCGGAGTGGGCGCCGCCGCGCACGTTGCGTCAGTACGCGACGGCCGCCGAGGTGGACGGTCTCACGGTGCCGCCGCCCGGGGAGTGGATCTACGCCTGGGCGTGGGAGGACGAGGCGGCGGGCCGGGTCCGCGCCCGGGCCTTCCCCGGCCGAATCGATGAGCGCGGAGCCGGCGGCTCCGATGGAGCCGGTGCCTGCACCGGGGGGATCGAGGAGGACGAGGCGACGGGTGCGGCGGCGCTCCTGCTCACCGCCCGACTTGGCCGCGCGCTCAACATCCGCCAGGGCGCGGGCTCACAGATCCTGACCGCGCCGCAGCCGGAGGGGTGGGTGGAGGTCGGAGGCAGGGTCCTCCTGGAGCGCTGACCCACCTGAGCCGACCCACCGGCGCGGCCCCCACCGCTAGGCGCTCAGCGGGAACTCCTCGCCCAGCGCGCGGAAGACCGCCGTGTTGAGGGTGTACGCCCGCCGGCACTCGGCGACGACCCGCTGCTTCTCCAGATCGTCGACCCCGATCCCGTCCAGAAGCGTCCGGTAGGTCCTCTTGTACGCCGCCGGGTTGGGGATGCCCTCGAACACATAGAACCGGACGCCGTCACCCTTCCGGGCGAAGCCCCATGTCCTCTCCGCGGTACCGCGGATGATCTGGCCGCCCGCGAGGTCGCCCATGTAGCGGGTGTAGTGGTGTGCGACGTATCCGCCGGGCCACTGCCCGGCGCACTCCCGCACCCGGTTCGCGTACGTCAGCGTCGCGGGCAGCGCCGTCAGGTGCGCCCGCCACCCGGGGCCGCGCAGATGCGCCAGGTCCCGCTCCAGCGCGGCCAGCCGGAACAGCTCCGGCCGTACGAACGGCCCGGCGACCGGGTCGCCCGCCAGCCGGGCGGCGCCGGACTCCAGGGCCTCGTACACGAACCACAACTGCTCGGTGTAGCGAGCGAACGCGTCGACGCCGAGCCTGCCGCCGAGCAGGCCGGTGATGAACGCGGAGGTGTTCGCTTCCCGGTGCTCGTCCTGCGACGCGGTGCGGATGAGCGCCGAGAAGGCCGTATCGGCCGTTTCCGGGGTGTTCATGGGACCTCCGCTGTTTTGCCGACGCCCTGTCGGCAAAAGCCTACCCGCGATCCGCTCCCGGCCCACGCGAAAGAGCCCGCTCGGTGGACGGAGCGGGCTCCAGGAGGTGAGGTGTGGCTACGGCAGCGTGAGGATCTCCGCCCCCGTCTCCGTGACGACCAGCGTGTGCTCGAACTGCGCCGTCCGCTTGCGGTCCCTGGTGACGACCGTCCACCCGTCGTCCCACATGTCGTACTCGTACGTGCCCAGGGTGAGCATGGGCTCGATGGTGAAGGTCATGCCGGGCTGCATCACCGTGGTCGCGTGCGGGCTGTCGTAGTGCGGGATGATCAGCCCGGAGTGGAACGACGAGTTGATCCCGTGACCGGTGAAGTCCCGCACGACCCCGTACCCGAACCGCTTCGCGTACGACTCGATGACGCGGCCGATGACGTTGATCTGGCGGCCCGGCCGGACGGCCTTGACGGCGCGGTCGAGGGACTCGCGGGTGCGCTCGACGAGCAGCCGGGACTCCTCGTCCACGTCGCCGACCAGGTAGGTGGCGTTGTTGTCGCCGTGGACGCCGCCGATGTACGCCGTCACGTCCAGGTTGATGATGTCACCGTCGCGCAGGACCGTGGAGTCCGGGATGCCGTGGCAGATGACCTCGTTGATCGAGGTGCACAGCGACTTGGGGAACCCGCGGTACCCCAGGGTCGACGGATAGGCACCGTGGTCGCACATGTATTCGTGCGCGACCCGGTCCAGCTCGTCCGTGGTGACGCCCGGGGCGATGATCCTCGCCGCCTCGGCCATCGCCCGCGCCGCGATCCGCCCGGCGACGCGCATCGCCTCGACGGTCTCGGGGGTCTGCACCTCCGGCCCGGTGTACGGGGTCGGCGCCGGCTTGCCGACGTACTCGGGGCGTCGGATGTTTCCGGGCACGGAACGGGTGGGAGACAGCTCTCCTGGTACGAGCAGCGACTGGCCAGACATGCCAGCGAGTCTATCCAGCGGCCGTGCGGGACCATGGCCGTGGTGAAAGGAGCTCCTAGCGATGGCGCTGTTCAGGAAGCGGACGGTCGGCAAGCCGGGCGAGTGGTACTACTGCCTGGTCCACCAGAAGGTCGAGGAGGGCCCGGAGTGCCCGGCGAAGGACCGTTTCGGCCCGTACGCGTCCCGCCAGGAGGCGGAACACGCGATGGAGACGGCACGCGAACGGAACGTCGAGTGGGAGACGGACCCGCGCTGGCACGACGCGCCGCCGGCGGAGCGGGAGGGGGACTGAACCCGGCACCGTCCCCGGGGTGAACCGCCTCCACCGCCCGCCCGGACGTCCGGGCGGGCGCCCCTCAGGTGCCATGCCGGCCGGCGCGGCGCGGCGCCCGGGGCAACCGGGGCCCCGCCGGCTACCACCGGGCCGGCGGCGGCTCCGTCAGCTGGTCCGCCAGCCGGGACAGACGGTCGCGGAAGCGGCGCCGGCCCCGCGGCGCCGGCAGCCGGTTCTCCCCGGCCGCCGCGCTCACCAGGTGCTGCACCGTGTCCAGGTCCAGATCCGTGTCCTCGGGCACCGTCAGCGACTCGTGGGCCAGCGCCGTCAGGTCCCGGTCCCCGGCGTCCAGCGCCAGCACCGTCGCCCCGGCCCGCCGCGCGTCATGGACCCGCTCCAGCAGCCCCGCCCCCGGCGCGGCGGGCGACACCACCAGCAGGGTCTCCCCGCGCCGCGCCGCCGACAGCCGCCCCAGCCCCACCGCAAGGTGCGCCGGACCCGAGGCGTGTGCCGCGTGCCGCACCAGCGTCGGGGACAGTTCCGGTGTCCCGGACCACGCCGCCTCGTCGACCAGGTGCGCCGCCAGGTGCCACGGCTCGTACTCCGGGCTGCCCACGAGCAGCAGCCCGCCCCCGTGCGACACCACGGACCCGCGCAGCGTCCCCGCGAACCGACGCGTGGCGACCGGCCACTCGGTCCCGGCGAGCACGTCCCGCAGCAAGGCAACCCGTACGGCGTCCATGCGAGAGCATCCTGCCGCAAACCGCGGGCCGTGACCGTGAGTTCGTTCCGCGTTCCCCCGATCCGGGCAGAGGGCCACCACACCGGTCACAGCGGCACAGCCCCTGTACCGCTACCGAACTGACGCCATGCGAGCGGACGACACCCGGCACGCTCGGCCGTGGACTCGACTCCGGATCAGCATTTCGCAGTCCGGTCCACTTCCCTGATCAGCATTCCGCGGTCAGGTCCACGGAGTACCGATCGCGGACATCATCCACAAACTCCTTGGTTCCGATGGGGGGTACCCTCTGCGCCCACCAATGTTTGTCATTCGGCCAGATCACCGGACCGTCCTTCACGACCTCGTGAAATATTTCATCGATGCGTTCAACCTCTTGCGTGAACCACGCGTGCTGTTCGAGGAGCCTTATCCCGGCGTCGTCCAGGGCCCTCTGCAGCAGGTCGCGGACTGACCGGTCATTGAGGTACTCGGAGAGGTCGGACTCGTAGCCGCTCGCACACTCCTCGACGAAATCCTCCCACATCCTGAGAGCACTTCCGGGAAGCGGAGGCGCTCCCCATCCCGAGGACCGGGCGATCGTCTGAAACTTCTCGGTGAACTCATTCGGGGCAGAAATCATTTGAATTGACTCCAGAAGTATTCCACCGGGTCCCCCTTGGGTCGGAAGAAGGTGGAGATCGTACCGGAGGAGTTCATGTAGCCGAAGTACCCGGTCTGTGGGTCGACCCGGAACATGCCGCCACTCGAACTCGGCAAGGAGATGGAACCTTCCGGTCCGGCGCCCGACATGAAATTCCGTGCAGCATTGCGATAACGTTTCAGGCCGCCGGGACCTCTGAATTCAGGCATATCGCCTCCGCCTTCCACGGCGGTGAGCTTCCCCTTCTTCCCTGCCTTCACACCCAACACGTGCTTCGCATAGTGCCGGGCCGCCGAGGAGTTCGAATTGAAGTCGGCCCGGCCGCAAAGCGAGTTGTGGACGAGAACCGGAGTCGCCCCCGCGAGCACATAGTACGTGTGGAGTGCCCCGATGGTGAGGTCGTAGGTGGTGGTGTGTGCGTGGTAGAGGCGGACGCCGGTGACCTCGGCCGTGCCGGTCGGGGTGCGGAGGACGTCGCCGGCCTTCAGGTCCTCGGCTTCGACGAAGGCGGACTGCGTCTCGTCGTAGAACGGGTGGTGGAAGGTCGTCGTCAGGTGCGCGCCCCGGGCGTCCTTCTTACCCGCTGTTGCCGAACCGACCGCCGCCACCGGTGCCGTTGTCGGCTGGTCGGTGGTGGCGTGGCCGTGGCCTGCCGTCAGGATGCCGAGTACCGCTGCCGAGGCTGCCAGGCCGAACCCTGCCTTGCGGGCCGCCTTCTTCGCCGACAACTTCGCTCCGGCCTTGGTCCCGGCCTTCGCGGTGTCCTTCCCCGCCTGCTTGGCGCCGGACGCGGCTGTCGCCTTGACGGTGAGGTCGACGAAGTCGTGGTCGGTGTGGGTGACGATGACCGCGGTGACCTTGTGGGCCTCCGTGCTCTTCACGCCCGGTACCGCGTCGGCGATGGTGTCGCCGACCTTGATCCGGTCGATCGGCCTGGCGGTTCCGTCGGCCATCAGCACCCGGGTGCTGCCGGTGAAGCTGTGCGGAAGTGAGCAGCCGATGCCCCCCAGTCTGACGTCGGCGTAGGAAGTTGCGGCGCCCACGGCGATGCTCAGTCCCAGGGCCGTCTTGTTACTGCAGTCGTCGACGCATTGCCCGGCGAATCCGGCAACTGCGCCGACAGCGGCCATGCATCCCGCACCGCCCGTCTCCGGGCACAGCAGAGCTCCGACCAGGCCCACGCCGGTGGAGGTCAATGTCCCCTTCGTGCTCTCCCAGATCTCGTCGAGCGTCACAGGGCCGAGAACGGCATTCTTGAGGCGCTGGATGAGTGCGTCGTTCGCGAAGCTCCCGGGCTCGTCCCAGGTGTCCGGGCTCTCGCGCATGATCATCGCCACGCCCTCGCGGAAGGTCTCCCTCCGGCTCTCAGGGATCGAGGCGAGGAGAGCTGTCATCTCTTCGCACTGCGCGTTGCAGCTGTCCTCGTCGGACGAGTCGGCGTTCGGGTTGATCGAGTGGTACGCGGCGTGGACCGCGTGCCTCACCGCGTGCAGGGCCTTGTGGACGACGTGCGCCACCGCGTGTACGGCCCGGTGCGCCACGTGTCTGAGCGCGTGGAGCGCCTTGCGGACGACGTGCGCCACCGCGTGTACAGCCCGGTGCGCCACGTGCCGTACCGCGTGGAAGGCCGTGTGTACCGCGTGCACCACGCGGTGGTGCACCGGCGAGGAATGCCGTGCGACACGGTGGTTCACCCGGTGGACGACGTGCGCGACGGCATGGTGCGCGTCGTGCACGTAGTGCACGACGCGACGCACCGGCCGGTGGACGGCACGGACCACGTGGTGCACCACTCGCACCGCCTTCCGGGCGGCGTGGCCCACGGCCCGAACCACGTGGTGGACCGCGTGGGAAACATGGTGGCCCACGCACTGCGCCGGGCTGCAGTGGCCGCTGGGGTCGGTGCCGAGCAGCGGGTTGTCACCCACGTAGGCGAACGGGTTCGCCGCCGCCGAGTTCGGCACCGGGTTCACCGACATGGTGTCCTTGTTCATGAACTGGCCGGTGGACGGGTTGTACCAGCGCGCGGCCATGTTGACCTTGCCGGTGCCCGAGTCCGTCCAGCCCGACTGGAAGCCCAGCAGACCGAAGCTGTTGCTGCTCGCGGTGACCTTGCCCAGCGGACTGTACGTCGCGGAGCCCGCGAGCGAGGTCGCGCCCGCCGTGAACGTCCCGACCACATCGTCGTGCTGGTCGGTCAGCGCCAGACGGCCCGTGGTGGTGTCGGTGGCGCCGGCCGTGTTGATGCCGGCCAGGGCCCCGAACGGATCGTAGGTGTACTCGTACGAGCCGTCGCCTGCGACGGTGTTGCCCGCGCCGGTGTACTGCAGCGTCCGCGAGGCGCCGCCCTGCGTGGTGTCGGTGTCGGTGATGACCCGCCCGGTGGCGTCCAGACCGTAGCTCTGGGTGCCCGACGTGATCTGGTCGCCGAAGGCGTCGGAGGTGAACGCCGTCGTCGGGCCGGAGGTGGTGGACTGCTGCGTCAGCGTGCCGCGGGCGGTGTAGCTGTAGGAGTTCGTCCCGTCCGAGGTGAGTTCGTCCCGCGCGTCGTAGGTGTAGACGTCCGCACCCACCTGGACGCGGTTGCCCGAGTCGTCGTAGGCGTAGTCCGTCGTCGTGGTGCCGTTGTTCCACGACGTGAGGCGGTCCGCCCAGTCGTAGGTGTAGGTGTTGTTCGCGGCGCCGGTGACCCCCGTGGTGTCCTTCGACGTCAGGTTGCCGTTGTCGTCGTACCCGTAGGCGATGGACGCCACCGCGGCCGATCCCTGCTTGAGGGTGTCCCCGGTCAGCTCGTGCCGGCTGTTGTACGTGAACGTGCGGGTCTGTCCGCTGCTGCCGTACTGGATCGAGGACGGCTGGGACAGGGTGTTGTACGTGTACGTGAGCTGGGTGCCCGTCGCCGGGTCGGTCATCGAGGACAGACGGCCCGCGCTGTCGTAGCCGTACCCGGTCGTGCCGGCCGTGTCCGTCCGGGACGTCATCAGCCCGTCGCCGTCGTAGACGAAGGAACTCGAACCGGCCGAGCCGGACGCCGACGTCAGGTTGTCGCGATCGTCATAGCTGAACGATTCGCTGGTCGACGGCTGGTACCCGGCGCTGCCCGAGGTGCCCGCGGCGTCCGTGGCGGCCGTCACCACACGTCCGGCGGCGTCGTAGGTGAAGTGGTGCGTCGCCGTCGCGGCGTCCGCGCCCGAGCCCGACTCCTGGGTCAGGTCGCCCATGCTGTCGTAGGTCAGGGCGGTGCTCACGCCGCCCGGCTCGGTCACCCCGGTCACCTGGCCGTCACCGTTGTAGGCGTACGTCGTCGTGGAGTCGGCCGCGCCGCTGTGGGACGAGGTGGCCGGCTCGACCGCGGTCTGCTCGAGGTTCCACTCGTTGTACGTGGTGTACCAGTTGTTGCCGCGGCCGTCGGTGTAGCGGGTGCGGTTGCCGTCCGCGTCGTAGCCGAAGGACGTGGTGACGGAGTGGGTGGAGCTGACCGGCTGGATCTCCTGGGTCACCATGTCCGTCGCGTCGTACGTGAAGGTCGTGGTGTGACCGGCCGCGTCGGTGGCCGCCGTCAGGTTCCCGTTGCCGTCGTACTGGTTGGAGGTCTGGGCCAGCAACGTGCCCGAGGCGTCGTACTGCTTGTGCGCGCCGGGCAGCCCCGACATGGTGTAGTCGGTCTCGTCCCAGGTGCCGTCCGGCTGAATGGCCTTCTGCCGGTTCCCCATGAAGTCGTAGGTGAAGCGGGTGACGTTCCCGGCGCCGTCGGTGACCGAGGTCTTCTCGCCGGTGTGATCGTAGCCGTAGGAGGTGACACGGCCGCCGGGTGAGGTCGTGCCGGCCAGGAAGGCGCCGCCCGGGTCGGTGCCGCTCGCCGCGTAGGAGTACGTGGTGGTCAGCGTCTGTGCGGAGGGGTACCGCTCCAGGGACGTGTCGGTGAGCTTGCGGCCCAGCCAGTCGTAGGTCGCCTCGGTCTCGGCGCCTGTGCCGTCGGTCACCGACAGGGTCTCACCCTCGGTGTCGTGGGTGGTGTGCACCGTCGAGTTGTCCGGCTGCGTCACCTGGGCGACATTGCCCATCTGGTCGTACTCGTACGACGTCTGCTCGCCGTCGGGAAGCGTCTCGGAGGTGATCGCTCCCGAACTGCTGTACGTCCACACGGTGGTCGGGGTGATCGCGCTCGACGAGCCCGGCGGGGTGTAGGACGGACCGGTCTCGGAGACCCTGTTGCCGTCCGCGTCGTAGGCGGTGGTGGTCACATGGCCGTTGGGGTCGTTCTCCTCGACGCTCTCGCCGAAGGTGTTGTACCCGCTGGTGGTCACCGGGCGGGCGGTCACGGGCGCCGAGCCGTCACCGCTCTCCACGGGTACGGCGGCCCCGGTGGTCACCGTGAGGTTGCCCGCCTCGTCGTAGGCGTAGTCGGTCGTGTTGCCGTTGGGGTCGGTCGCGGAGGTCTGCAGACCGCGCTGGTCGTACGTCCACTTGGTGGTCTGCTGGTCCGCGGAGCCGACGGTGCCGCCGGAGCGCCCCTTCCCGTAGAGGGAGGACACCTCGGACGAGGACAGGGCACGCGGGTAGACCTGCACATCGGCGAGCGAGCCGTCGAGGTAGTCGCCCCGGTTTCCGGCGTACTTGGCGCTGCCCATGGTCAGCGGACCGGACGCGGACCACGGTGCCGAGTCGGTGTTGCTGCCGGCGAGCGCGCCGTTGACGTACAGCTGCATGTCGCCGGTGCTCGCGTTGTACACACCGACCAGATGGGTCCAGGTCCCGGTGGTCGCCGCAGTGGTGGAATAGGCGCCGGTGAACGACGGTGAGGTGGTGTCACCGCCGGTCAGATCGAGCGACCAGGTCGGCGACTGCGTGTGCGCGTAGTTGTACTGGAGGTAGAAGGGGCTGTTGGTGGTGCCGTCCTGGCCGACCAGCGTCATGTTGTGGGTCGGCGTCGAGGCGAGGTTCACCCAGGCGGAGACCGTGTAGGAGCCGCTGGTGTCCAGCACCGGGCCGTTGGTGGCCAGGTAGCCGCTGGTGCCGTTCAGCTCGGCGGCGTCGCCGGCCCAGGTGACGTCGGTGGCCCGGGCCGTGTTGCCGGTGCCGGAGGAGTCGGTGACGGTGCTGCCGCTGGTCTGGTCGAGCTTCCACCAGCCGGACGGGTGGCCGGAGGCGTCCCCGTGGACGGTCTGCGCCGTCAGGTTGCCCATCGGGTCGTAGGTGTTGGTGGTGACCCGGTCCCATCCGGAAGGGTCGGTCTCCTCGGTGGAGGCGACCATGTCGTCCGGGGTGTAGGAGACCGTGGTCTGGCGGTCGGTTCCGGTCGGGTCGACGGTGGTGGATGCGGTGCGGGAGGCCGCGTCCACGGTGTAGTCGGTCTCCGTCGCACCGTTGTTGGTGACGCTCTTCACCAGGTCGCCGGCTCCGTCGTACGTGTTGGACGCGACCGCGAAGCTGCTGGTGCCGGATGAGTCGGTCCTGGTCTCGGTCGCGACCAGCCCGTCATCGGTGTAGGTGTACGACGTGGTGTTGCCCATGGAGTCCGTCTCGGACGCGAGTCGGCCTGCGGGGTCGTAGGCGCGGGATATCTGCACCAGGTCCTGGGCGGTGGAGGGGTTGACCGGGTCCCCGGTGTAGCTCTTGAGCGTCTGGGTGAGCAGGTCGCCGTTCGGGTTGTAGGCGTACGCCGTGGTGGTGCCGTCGGGAGAGGTCTCGGACTCCTTGTTGCCGTAGGCGTCGTACGTGTAGGTGGTGGTACCGCCGTTGCTCGCCCCGGCGTTGGCGTTGGCGTCCTTCTCGCTCGCCACCTGGTCGTACGCGTCGTACGTCCAGGATTCGGTGCGCGGGGCGTCGCCGCCGGTGCCGTCGGAGACGGTCTGCGAGGTCACGTCGCCGTCGTCGTCGTAGACCGTGGTGGTGACCGGAGTGTGCTGGGCGCCCGTGACGCGGTCGGCCAGCTGTGGTGCGGTTTCCTTGGTGACCCGGCCGTTCGCGTCGTACTCGTACGAGGTGGTCAGCCCCGACGGATAGCTGTCCGAGACCTCGGTCCTGGTCAGCACCCGGCCGATGCCGTCGTACGTGTACCGGGTGACCAGGCCGCCGGCGTCGGTGGTGGATGCGACGTCGCCGTTGTGGAAGTAGGCGATGGTGTGCGCCGCGCCGGCGGGTGTGACGATCTTGACCGGTAGTCCTGCGGGGACGTTCCCGCTGTCGGCCGCCGGGTAGGTGGAGCTGCCGTCGCTGAACGTGGTCGTGACGGTGCGCCCGTTCGGGAAGCCGGCGACGGGCGGTGTGGTCTCGCTGGTCGCGTTGCCGTGCGCGTCGTAGCCGTAGGTCGTCAGGTATGTGGTGTCGGTGGAGGAGGCGGACCGGCCGTCCCGGTAGGTCAGCGGCAGGTCGTTGCGCGGGTCCGCGGTGGTCAGCTGTGCCGAGGTGTCGTCCGGGTAGTAGGTGAAGTACCGGGTGGAGCACCTGTTCGCAGCCTGGTCCTGGCAGGCGGTGACCGACACGACGTTTCCGCGCGGGTCGTGACCGGTGGTGGTCACATCACCGTCGGGGTCGGTGACGGTGTGCTCGAAACCAGCGGTGTCGTAGCCGAAGCTGGTCGTGTTGCCCAGGCCATCGGTCTCCGTCAGTTCGCGGTTGCCGTGGGTCGGGTCGTACGTGTAGGCGAGTGTGTGGTCGCCCGGGTCGGTGACCTGGACCGTCTTGACCGGGAGCAGACCGTCGGAGTCCTTCGCGGCGCTGAACTGGGCGGCCACGTCGTCGGCGGACAGTCGGGAGCGGTAGAAGGAGACCTCGGCGACGGAGCCGTTGAAGTGGCTGACGTAGCCGGTGTTGTCCGAGGTGTTGTGGTGGGTCTCGTCGGGCCAGTAGCCGCCGATGAAGCCCGCGCCGACGTAGGTGTAGTCCTGGTTGGA
This sequence comes from Streptomyces sp. PTL18, assembly GCF_059510295.1. NCBI lineage: Bacteria > Bacillati > Actinomycetota > Actinomycetes > Kitasatosporales > Streptomycetaceae > Streptomyces > Streptomyces sp. PTL18. Next base: position 73,519 of record NZ_JCAJZO010000006.1, read on the forward strand.
CATGGCGGCGGTGCCGGTCTGCGTGCCGGCCGGCCGTCCGTCCAGGTACAGGGACTGGCTGGTGGCCGACGACGACAGCACCACGTGGTGCCACTTGCCGTCGGTGACGGCGGCGGAGGAGGCCAGCGGCTTGCCGGCGCCGCTGGAGAACCAGAACTCGCCGTACAGCTTGCCGCTGCTGCCCACGTACAGGATCGGCGTGTACGAGCCCGGCGTCGTGCCGTTGGACAGCGGGTCCTTGGACGCGCCGAACAGCACGCCGTTGGCCGTCGACGTCTTGAACCACAGGTCGACCGACTCCGCGCCCGAACCGGGCACCGTGCCACTGGGCAGCGCCACGTTCGAACTGCTGCCGTCGAAGGAGGCGGTGGTGTGGTCGCTGAACGGGCCGCCGGTACCGAGCGTCACCCCGTTGTAGGTGCCCTGGCCGCCGCGCACCTCGTCCAGCGCGTCGGCCGCGCCCGCCGACTCGCCGAAGCGGTAGTACTGGTTCGGCGCGCCGCCCAGTACGGCAGAACGGTAGACCTGGCTGGATCCGGCGATGCCGGGCGTGCCGAGCTTCCACACGCCGCCGTTGTCGTCGGTCACCTGGGTGGCGCGGGCTGCGTCGGTGTCGTAGGCGATCGAGGCGTACGTCCTGCCCGAGGGGCGGGTGATGGAGGTCAGCAGGGGCGAGGCGTGGGTGGCGGCCGAGTGGATCGAGGCGACCTCGTCGGCGGTCAGGGCGCGGGGGTAGTACGCGGCGTCCGCGATGGTGCCGTTGAAGTACACCGGGTAGCCGTTGTTGCTGGTGGTGGAGTAGTGCGGCTCGTCGGGCCACGCGCCGCCGAGGAAGCCGGCACCGATGTAGGTGTGGTTCTGCAGGGCGCTGTGGTAGCCGTCGCTGTAGGAGATCATGCCGGACAGCGAGCCGACCTTCGCGCCGTCCAGGTACAGGCTCTGGCTGGACCCGGCGCCCGAGAGCACCACCTGGTGCCAGGCACCGTCGTTGACCGCCGAGGAGCTGACGATGGGGTCGACCTGGTTGCTGTTCCAGAACTCGGCGTTCAGTTTGCCGTCGCTGCCGATGTAGATGCCCGGGGTGTACTGGCCCTGGGTCATGCTGTAGCTCAGTGGCAGGGTCGAGTAGGAGAACAGCACACCGGGCGCGGTGGTGGTCTTGAACCACATGGACAGCGTCTGCTGTGTGGCGCTGGACGCCAGGCTGGGCGGGAGCTCCGCATAGGAGGAGGAGCCGCCGAAGCCGGCCGCCGTCGCCGTGGACCCGGCCAGCGGTCCGGCCTGACCGAGGGTCACATTGTGGTAGGTGGCGTTGTCCGACCCCTCGTTGAGGCCGACCGAGCTGGCCGCCGTCGTGCCGCTGGACTCGTTGAACTGCCACAGGGAGGAGGCACCGGAGTCCTCCACCTGGGTGCGGAACTGCGATCCGGTGGTGTAGCCGTACTGGTCGCAGGCGGTGCTGGACTTCGGCGAACAGACTCGGGTCAGCTCGTCACCGGAGTAGGTGTAGGTCCAGGTCAGCGCGGTGTTCGGGGTGCCCGGGGTGACCGGGTCGGTGACCACGGTCGCCACGTGGGGGCCGCTCGCACCGGACGGGGTGGACCAGGTCAGGTGCAGTGCCCGGCCGGACACCCCGGACCTCATGTCGCTGATCTCACCGGAGGACCAGGTGAAGTCCACCGCACGGTCATTGGCGTCCGTGACCGAGGTGATGCCGTACGCGCCCGTGCCCAGTGACTGCGTGAAGGCGTAGACGGTGTCCTTCTTGTCGGTCAGGGTGTAGCCGCCGGTGACGGAACGCAGTTCGGCGAACCGGCCCGAGGATGCGGAGAACGTGCCGTCGGCGTTCTTGCCGAAGCCGACCTCCGAACCGTCCGGGTAGGTCACCACGACACCGGTCAGTGTGCCGGAGGCGTCGTGCTGTTCGGTGGCCCTGGCGTCGAAGATGCTCGACCAGCCGGCACCGAAGGCGCCCGTGGTGCGGAAGTCACGGGAGTTGTAGTCCCGGATCACATCCAGGCTCGGGCCCGGGCCGTCCACGCTCGCGTCGGTGGCCTCCTGGGTGTAGTTGCCGATCGAGGCGTCGAAGCCCTGGGGACTGTCGTTCTGCGAGAGTGTGGAGGTGAGGAACGGTTGCGGCACCTGTGTGGTCAGCGCCGACCAGGGCGCGGCGGTGGAGTACAGGGTGCCGTCGTAGGCCTGGACGGTCCAGTAGTAGGTCGTGTTCCAGGTGAGCTTGCCCGAGGGCACGGTCCAGTTCGGGGTGGTCACCAGGCCGGAGTCGACGACCTTGGTCCCGGATGCCGTGTAGACCTGGAAGTCGTACTTCTGGGTGGTGGGGTTCTGCTGGAAGTCGGCGAACGCCTGGAGTTCGGGGGTGAGGGTGGACACCGGCGAGTTGTTCGACGGGAAGGTGGCCTCGACCATCGGCGCGATGTCGCCGGTGTAGTCGTAGACGATGTACGGCGCGTCCCCGGGGTAGGCCATCGACCCGAACTGCTTCCAGTGCAGGTTGTCGGTGGTCGGCGCGTAGATCGCCAGGCCGTAGTCCGCGGTGGTGCCGTTCGCCCAGTTCTGGATCGCGGCCGTGTTCAGCGGCACGGTCACCCAGTCACCGCCGGTCTGGCTGCCGGAGGTGTTGGCGCACGCGTTGCTCACCGTCGGCGTCAGGCTGCCGATCGACGACCCGTGCGAGGGCCCGGGATACGCCATGGCGTCGTCCGGGTTCCAGGACTGGGTGGCCTGGGCGACGTAGAAGGGCTCCGGCGTGCAGGTGGACGCCCAGATGTCGTACAGGTGCAGGTTCGCCGAGATCAGGCTGACCCCGGAGCCGTCGAAGCTGGTCCGCCATTCCTTCACGAACGACACCGCCGAGTGGGTGCCGGAGTCGTACGAGCCGACCTTGACGGTCTGCTCCTGCGAGCGGTCCGCGGGCGTGTAGCCGGACTCGGTGTAGGTGGAGTCGACGTAGTCCCACACGGACGTGTCCGGGTCCACCGTCACCGGGAACTGCCGGTCCGTGGAGTGCAGCCAGTCCGCGTCCAGGGTCATCCTCAGTGCGGGCCTGCCGTGCTCGGTGATCAACTGGTAGGTCACCGCGTGCGTGGTGCCGCGCTCACCGGACACCTTGTCGATCTTCGAGTCGAACGCGTACGCCGGCGGGATCGAGGCCACGCCCTTGCCCTTGGCGTCCCGCAGATCCACCCCGCCGTACTTGTTGGTCTTCGCCGTGAGACCCCGCAGGTCCAGCGGGAACACCCACGAGTGCGCCGCCTGTGCCGAATGCAGCACCAGCGCCTGACGCAGACCCACCGCCGTCGACGTCAGCTCCAGATCGGTGTGCGGCAGCACCTGCGGGTACGACACCGTCGAGCCCTTGGCCACACCCGCCACCGACGCCGCGCCCTCAAGCCCGAACCCGACACTGCGCCCGCCCCTGCCGAACGACGCCAGATCACGCTCCGACGCCTTCACGGCGAACCCGACATCCAGCGAGTTCGACTTCTCGCTCCACCGGCCGTCCGCCCCCTGCGCGACCGAGGTGTCGATCCGGTGCCAGGTGCCCTTGGCGTCCTGGTAGTTCAGCGGAAGCGGAGAAACCTTTCTGCTGAACGTGCCGTCCGCGTTGCGGTAGTACGTGGAATGCACGGTCGACTTGTCCGCCACCGGCTTGCTGGTCCTGGCGTCGAAGCCGTGGAACGCGGCACTCCTGCCGACCTTGTTCCTCCCCTTGTACGGAGCGTACGACGGCAGTTCACCCTTGCCCCCGCCCCGCGGGTGGCCGACGCCGCGCCCGGCCCGCGTCGAGGCCGCGGAGGCCTGGTGGCGGTGGCCGGCGGCCGTGCCCGACTGCTGTCGCGGCACTCCCCCCCAGTGCGGGGAGCCCTTCATCAGCGAGGTGAAGAAGCCGCCGATGCCCGACAGCGACACCGGCTCCAGTGTGACGCCCTGAGCCACGGCGTCCTGCGTGGTCAGCATCAGGGCGAGCCCGGTCAGGGTCAGTATCGCGGTCATGCGCCGCACGCGATGAACAAGGGCCCGCCATCCGTACGGACGGCGCGCTGATCGGGTACGCACGGCTGCCAACCTCGCTATGTAGACAAGAAGAGGAAAGAAGGAAAGGGAAGATCGAAGAGAGCTTGGAGATCCTCGCCGGTGATGATCACTTGTCACCAGGTTCTCAACGTAAGCTTTTTGTAAAATTTGCACTGTGCAATGTAAGGGGCATCGCGCATGACGGCAGCCTCGCGTGCCGGCTCTTGCCCCCAACTCCCCGGCAGGCGCGCCCACTTCTTCGTCACCGCCATGTGCACCTCCGCCCGCCGCCCCTCCCGGGCAGCGCCCAGGGCCACTTCACGGCCGTGGCCGCGCCGTCGTCCGCGGAGGCCGCCCAGGAACCGCTGTTCTCGGCGCCGGCCTCGCCTTCCGCGACCTGACGGCCGTGAGCGTGTCCGGCGGCGCCGGCATCACCCGGCGGCCGGCGTCCAGCCTCGACGGGCCGCCCACCGGGTCCTGCGACCTGGTTCGCGTGGAGGCCGACGCCGTCGGGCCGCTCCACGAGACCGGCGGCTTCAGTGCCCACGAGACGATCGGTTCGCGCCGGCTGACCCGCCTGCCCTCACCTGAGCGGCACGGCCGGCGGGGGCGCACGTAGAGTCGGCCCATGACCTCTACCGACAGTGCACCCAAGGCACCCGCCAAGGACCCCTGGGACCTCCCCGACGTCTCCGGGTACGTCGTCGGCGTGCTCGGCGGCACCGGGCCGCAGGGCAAGGGCCTCGCCTACCGGCTCGCCCGGGCCGGCCAGAAGGTGATCATCGGCTCCCGTGCCGCGGAGCGCGCGCGGGCCGCCGCCGAGCAGCTCGGCCACGGCATCGAGGGCGCCGACAACGCCGAGACCGCGCGGCGCAGCGACATCGTGATCGTCGCCGTGCCGTGGGAGGGCCACGGCCCGCTGCTCCAGTCGCTGCGCGAGGAACTGGCGGGCAAGCTCGTCGTCGACTGTGTCAACCCGCTCGGCTTCGACAAGAAGGGCGCCTACGCGCTGAAGCCGGAGGAGGGCAGCGCCGCCGAGCAGGCCGCCGCGCTGCTGCCCGAGTCGCGCGTCACCGCCGCCTTCCACCACCTGTCCGCGGTCCTCCTGGAGGACCCGGGGATCGAGCAGATCGACACGGACGTGATGGTCCTCGGTGAGGAGCGCGCCGATGTGGAGATCGTGCAGGCGCTGGCCGGACGCATCCCCGGCATGCGCGGCATCTTCGCGGGCCGGCTGCGCAACGCCCACCAGGTGGAGTCGCTGGTGGCGAACCTGATCTCCGTCAACCGGCGGTACAAGGCACACGCCGGTCTCCGGATCACGGACGTATGACCCGATGGGGGACACTGGTCGCCGGAGCAGTTCCGAGCAGTTCCGAGTCCGCCGAGTGGTTCGGAGCAGTGCGGGCCCGTTCCGAGCAGTCCGAGCAGTGTCCCCCGACAGGAGCCGACCGACATGCCACGCCTCGCCCTCTACGCCCTCGCCGTCTGCGTCCTGGCCGTGGCCGCGGCCGCCGTCTCCTTCGTCCGGGGCAGCTGGCTCGGCATCGTGTGGATCCTGCTCGCGGGCGTGTCGTCCAACATGACCTGGTACTACGTCAAGCGGGCCCGCGCGGAGCGGACGGCGCGGGCGAAGTCCGTCACGGGCTGACCGAGCAGAACTCGTTGGTGCCCTGCCAGAAGCGGTACAGCTCCTGACCGCAGTACCGGTCGAAGTCGCCGATGCCCAGGCCGTTCAGGATGGTGTCGATCACGTCGAAGAAGGCGTTGTTGACGGACGGTACCCACAGCAGCGCGAACACGAACAGCAGGCCGAACGGCGCGAAGGGCTCCACCTGGCGCTTGACGCCGTACGGCAGCCAGGGCTCGATCACGCCGTAGCCGTCCAGGCCCGGCACCGGCAGGAAGTTCAGGATCGCGGCCGTCACCTGCAGCAGCGAGAGGAAGGCGAGGGCGAACCGGAAGTCTCGGGGCACCCCGTCCAGCGCGTGCAGCCAGAACGGGGCCGTGCACACCGCCGCGAAGAGCACGTTCGTCAGCGGACCCGCCGCCGAGATCAGGCTGTGCCGCCAGCGGCCCCGGATCCGGCCCCGCTCGATGAACACCGCGCCACCCGGCAGACCGATCCCGCCCATGATCACGAAGATCACCGGAAGCACGATGCTCAGCAGGGCGTGCGTGTACTTCAGCGGGTTCAGCGTGAGGTAGCCCTTCGCGCCGATCGTGATGTCGCCGCTGTGCAGGGCGGTGCGGGCGTGCGCGTACTCGTGCAGGCACAGGGAGACCACCCAGGCGGCCGTCACGAACAGGAACACGGCGACGCCGGGCTGCTCGGCGAACCCGCTCCAGGTGGCCCAGCCGGTGACCGCCGTCACGGCGAGAATCCCGACGAACACGGGACTGATCCTGCGGTCACTGCGCCGGGCGGCGGCGGTGGTCATGGGGCTCCCTGGTCTCGTAGCCATACGGGCGACGGCTCGACCGTACCGGGCGTACCGGGAAAACGTCTTCTCGCAGGGGCCGAGTTCCGGGGCCGCGCGCCGCGCCGCGGGAAACCCCGTGACCCGCGGTGACGGCGGCGGGGAGAATAGCCCCCGTGCGCTATCGCCTTCTCGGTACCACCCAGGCAGTCCGGCCCGACGGCACGCCCCTGCCCGTCGGCGGGGCGCGGCTGCGTGCCCTGCTGACCGTGCTCGCGCTGCGGGCCGGCCGGGCCGTGCCGGCCGGCCTGCTCGTCGACGAGGTGTGGGACGGCGACCCGCCGGCCGACGCGCCCGGCGCACTGCAGGCACTGGTCGGGCGGCTGCGCCGGGCGCTCGGCACGGGCGCCGTGGAGTCCGTGGACGGCGGCTACCGGCTGGCCGCGGCGCCGGACGACGTCGACCTGCACCGGTTCGAGCGGCTCACCGGGGAGGGCCTGCGCGCTCTGGCCGACGGCGACCCCGCGAAGGCGGCGGTCGTGCTGGACGACGCCCTCGCCCTGTGGGGCGGCCCCGCCCTCGTCGACCTGCCCGACCGGACCGCTGAGGCCGCCCGCTGGGAGACCCGCCGCCTCGACGCGCGCCGCGCCCGCCTCACCGCCGCGCTCGCGCTCGGCCACGGCGAGCAGCACCTGCCCGAGCTGACCGCCCTGTGCGACCTCCGCCCGCTGGACGAGCCCCTGCAGGCACTGCGGCTGCGCGCCCTGCGCGACACCGGCCGCCCGGCCGAGGCCCTGGCCGCCTACGAGGACGTACGGCAGCTGCTCGCTGACCGGCTGGGCTCGGACCCGGGACCCGAACTGCGTGCGCTCCACGAGGAACTGCTGCGCGCCCCCGGCATCGCGCCCGCCCCGGTCCCGTCCTCCGGGGGCACCCCCGCCGCGCCTCCGCCGCCCGGCAACCTCCGCGCCCGGCTGACCTCCTTCGTGGGGCGCGACGCCGAGATCGACGCCCTGCGCGGTGATCTCGCCCGGGCCCGGCTCGTCACCCTGCTCGGGCCCGGTGGCGCCGGGAAGACGCGGCTGTCCCAGGAGGCCGCCGAGACGGTGGCGCACGCACTGCGGGACGGCGTGTGGCTGGCCGAACTCGCGCCCGTCGACGAGCCCGAGGCCGTGCCCGAGGCCGTGCTCACCGCCGTCGGCGCGCGTGAGACCGTGCTGCGCGGTGCCGGCGCCGACGAGCTGCGCGCCGTCACCGACCGGCACGACGATCCCCTCGTCCGGCTCGCCGAGCACTGCGCCCGGCGCCGCATGCTGCTCATCCTCGACAACTGCGAGCACGTCGTGGACGCCGCCGCCCGCCTCGTCGCGCACCTGCTCGAACGCTGCCCCGGCCTGACGGTCCTGGCCACCAGCCGGGAACCCCTCGGCGTCCCCGGAGAGGTGCTGCGCCCGGTCGAACCGCTGCCGCAGCCCTACGCGCTGGAACTGCTCGCCGACCGCGGTGCCGCCGCCCGGCCCGGCTTCCGCGTCGAGGACGACCCCGAGGCCGCCGCCGAGATCTGCGGCCGCCTGGACGGGCTGCCCCTCGCCATCGAACTGGCCGCCGCCCGCCTTCGGGTGCTCAGCCCCCGCCAGATCGCCGACCGGCTCGACGACCGCTTCCGGCTGCTCACCTCCGGCAGCCGCACCGCGCTGCCCCGCCAGCAGACCCTGCGGGCCGTCGTCGACTGGTCCTGGGACCTCCTCGACGAGGACGAACGCGCGGTGCTGCGCCGGCTGTCCGTCTTCTCCGGCGGCTGCGACCTGACCGCGGCCGAGGCCGTGTGCGGGCCCGCCGCCCTGGAGGCGCTCGGTTCGCTCGTCGACAAGTCCCTCGTCGTGGCCGCACCGTCGGGCGACGGCGAGATGCGCTACCGGCTTCTGGAGACGGTCGCCGAGTACGCGGGCGAACGGCTCGACGAGTCGGGTGAGCGGTCCGGCGCGGAGCGCGCCCACCTCACCCACTACCGCGAACTCGCCCGCACCACTGATCCGTTGCTGCGCTCCGCGGAGCAACGCGCGGCGATCGAGCGGTTGCAGCTGGAGTACGAGAACCTGCGCACCGCCCTGCGCCGTGCCGTCGCCGACCGTGACGAGCAGGAGGCGCTGTGCCTGCTGCTCTCGCTGTGCTGGTACTGGCAGATGCGCGACCTGCGCACCGAGGCCCGCGCCTGGTCGACCGCCGTCATGGCGCTCGGCCCCGACCCGTTCGCCGCGCCCGCGCGCGAGGTGCCGGACCTGCCCGAGAGGCCCACCGACACCCCGCCGCCGATGCGCCCGGAGGTCCTCCAGGAGGCTCGCCGCGGCGCGCATCTCGTCCATGTCGCCACCATGGACATGGATCCCCAGGCGTGGGAGACACCCGAGGCCAGGGCGAAGCTGCGCGTCATCAGCGAGACCTACCGTCCCGGCCAGCCGCAGACCTGCCGGGTGCCCGGTTTCCTGTGGTTCTTCGCCGTCCTGTTCAACACGGACATGGAGCGGGTGGTGGTGGTGCTCGACGAGGCCGTACGCACCTGCCGCGGCCTCGGCCACCCCTGGGAGCTGGCCCAGATCCTGCAGCTGCGGGCCAACATCCTCGCCAACCGCTCCGACTGGGCCGGCGACGCGGCACGGGACGCGGACGAGGCACTGGAGATCTTCCGCCGGCTCGGTGACGCCTGGGGCGCGGCCGAGGCGATGTCCGCGCGGGGCGAGGCCCATGAACGCCGGGGCGACTACCTGCTCGCCGCCGCCGACTACGAGGCCGCGCAACGCTACGCGGAACAGCTCGGGGCCCGCTCCCAGATGGCCGTGCTCCGCGCCCGCCTCGGCAGTGTCCTGCTGGACGTGGGGCAGGCCGAGCGGGGCGAGCGGCTGCTGCGCCAGGTGACCGAGGAACGCCACGGCGCGGTGGACGCCATACCGTTCGCCCGGATGTTCCTGGCGATGTGGCTCGGCCGGACGGACCGGGTGGCCGAGGCGCGCGAGCAACTCCTGGCGGCGGGTGAGGAGTTCGGCGCCGCGTCCTTCCCGGTCTTCGACGGGTTCGTGATCGGCGTGGACGCCTGGCTGGACGCCGTCGAGGCACGGTACGAGGAGGCGCTGACCAAGGCGCGCACGGCGCTCGCGCGGGCCGGGGACCGGATGAGCCGGGTGATCGCGCCGCACATGGCCTCCGTGCATCTGATGACCGCGGCGATCGCGCTCGCCGGCGTGGACGGCGGGCGCCGTGCCCGGGACGCCGCCCGATGTGTGGGCGCCTCCGACGGGCTGCTGCCGCCCGGCCACGTCAGGGCACCATCAGAGCTCGAGGCACGCACCAGGGCGGAGACGGCCGCCCGGGCCGCGCTCGGTGACACGGCCTACGAGTCCGCGTACGCGGAGGGCGGCGGCCTCACCCTGGAGGAGGCCGCCGCCCTCGTGTGACGTGGACGGGCTGTGTACGTGCCGGCGTCAGCGCTTGTTGTTGAACCTGCGGATGGCGATCGGCGCCATGACCAGTGTCAGGCCGGCCGACCAGGCGAGGGTCAGCAGAACGTCGTGCGCGACCGGGCCCCCGTTCATCAGGCCCCGGGCGGCGTCCGCGAGCGTCGACAGCGGGTTGTAGTCGGTGAAGGCTTGGAGCCAGCCCGGCATGGTGTTGGTCGGGGCGAAGATCGAGGAACCGAACTGCAGCGGCATCAGCACGAGAAACCCCATCCCCTGGACGGCCTGGGCGCTCTTCAGCACCACGCCCAGGGTCAGGAAGATCCACATGATCCCGAACCCGAAGAGGACCGACAGGCCGATCGCCGCGAAGAGGCCCGGGACGTTCGACACCGACAGGCCGAGCATGAAGCCCACCGCGAGCAGGACCGCCGTGGCGAACAGCATCCGCCCGAGCTCCACCGCGATCTTCGCGATCAGGACGGAGGCGCGGCTGATCGGCAGGGACCGGAAGCGGTCCATCACGCCCTTGTGGAAGTCCTCGTTGAAGCCGGTGCCGACGCCCTGCGCGATGTTCATGCCCATCATCGCCATCAGGCCGGGGACCACGTAGTCGACGTAGGCGTGCCGGTTGTGGGTGCCCGCGATCGCGCCGCCGAAGACGAACACGAACAGCAGGCAGAAGATGATCGGGAACAGGATCGCGTCGAACATCGACTCCGGGTCCTGCCGGATCCACAGCAGGTTGCGGCGGACCAGGGCGCCGATGTGGCGCAGGTTGGCGCGCAGTCCGATACGGCCTTCGGAGACCGGCGGAGGGCTCATGGCGTTCGAAGGGGCGGCGCGCAGCGCCTCGTCCAGGGTGGTGGTGGGTGACGGGTGGGCACTCATGCCGCGACCTCCTCACGGGCGGGGGAGGCGTCCTGCGCGGCACCGGCCCGGTGGCCGGTGAGGGACAGGAAGACCTCGTCCAGGCTGGGCAGTTCGGTGGTGATGCCGGCGAGCGTGATGCCGCGGGCGGTGAGCGCGCCGACCACCGCGGTCAGCTGCGCGTCACTGAGGATCGGTACGAGGACGGTGCCGGTCTCGGTGTCCACGGTCGCGTTGCCCGGGCCGGTGAGCCCGAACTCGTCGAGCGCCGCGGCCGTCGGACGCAGCTCGGCCGCATCGGCCGGGCGGACGCGCAGGGTACGGCCGCCGACCTTGGCCTTCAGCTCGTCGATGCCGCCGTGCGCGACGACCTTGCCGCGGTCGATGACGGTCAGCTCGGAGGCGAGTTGCTCCGCCTCCTCCATGTACTGGGTGGTGAGCAGCACGGTGGCGCCCTCGGCCACCATCCGCTTGACCTCGGTCCACACCTCGTTCCGGGTGCGCGGGTCGAGCCCGGTGGTCGGCTCGTCCAGGTAGAGCACCGCCGGGTGCCCGATCATCGAGGCGGCGAGGTCCAGGCGGCGCCGCATACCGCCGGAGTACGTGGACACCGGGCGTCGCGCGGCCTCGGTGAGCGAGAACCGCTCCAGCAGGCCGTCGGCCCGTGCGCGGGCCTCCTTGCGGGGCAGGTCGAGGAGCCGGCCGATCATGTACAGGTTCTCGAAACCGGACAGCTTCTCGTCCACGGATGCGTACTGGCCGGTGAGGCCTATCACGCGGCGCGTCTGTCGCGGCTGCCGTACGACGTCGTAGCCGGCGACCACGGCGTGGCCGGCGTCCGGAGTGATGAGGGTGGACAGGCAGCGCACGAGGGTGGTCTTGCCGGCACCGTTCGGCCCGAGCACGCCGAGGACGGTGCCCTCGCGCACATCGAGGTCGACGCCGTCCAGCGCCTTGGTCTCACCGTAGTGCTTGACCAGCCCCCGCACGGTGACGGCCGCGTCGGGTGCGCCGTCCTTGGGGTTGTCGTCGATTCGCGTCATGCCTCGAAGGTGACAGCCCCCACCGACAGACCACCGACAGACCACCGACAGCCCACCTGCAGCCGCCGACGGACTACCGACAGTTCGCTTGAGCAGGCCGTCACGGGTGTCGAGGTAGGACAGCGCGGTCCCACTGACCGGAGGAAGCCGCCGCGCAAAAGCCATCATCTCATGACATAAAGGAGTAAAGATCTCTCTATTGTCTAGGAGCACGGGCGATGAGCACTTCATCGACAGAGAAGACGCCGAAGACAGGGCCGTCGGGAAACCGGTCCGGTGACCTGGTGACGGAACACGGTAGGACCACTATCTCCGATGCGGTGGTGCAGAAGATCGCCGGTATAGCCGCGCGCGAGGTCGACGGTGTCTACAACCTGGGCACCGGTGGGTCACGGGCCGTTGGAGCCGTCCGTGAGCGCATCCCCGGGTCGCGCGGTCCCAGCGTCACCCAAGGAGTGTCCGTGGAGGTCGGGGAGACCCAGGCAGCGGTGGATGTTGTCATCGTCTGCGAATACGGCGTCTCGATCATCGACCTGGCGAACGGTGTGCGGCGCAACATCATCAAGTCCATCGAGGGCATGACCGGCCTGGAGGTGGTGGAAGTCAACATCGCCGTCGACGACGTCCATCTGCCCGAGTCCGAGGAGGAGGAAGGCGCGTCAACGGGCCCCCGGGTGCAGTGAACGGGCCACCTGACCACGACAGCACTGCCGCCGAGAGCGGCGGCCCGACAGTGGTCGGCTCCGAGTTCGACCCGGCTCGGATCGCAGCTGCGGCCACCGGCTGTCGGCTGGTCACCCGGTTGACCGCCGGACCGTTCGGTGCGTCGGTCTACCTCCCCGGAGGGCGAGTACCCGGCGTTGAGGTGTCCGGTAGGACGGTTCGAGTGCATGTCATCGGCCGCTATGGCCACCCCATCGCGGAAATTGGTGCTCAGGTGAGGGACGCCGTCGCCGCTGCGGCACCGGACGCCGTGGTCGACGTAGTTGTCGAAGACCTTGATCCCGACGGCCCGCCGGCAGGCGAATCCGCCTGTTGAACCCGAAAATCTTCCTTTGCGAGGTGTGCTGTGTCCCCGTCCCCCGCTGCTCTCGGTCTGGCATTCGGCGTGGCTCTGGGCTTCGCCGGCGCCTTCGGCGGCGTCGTCCCCTTTTTCGTCGTTCTGTGCCTCGGACTGATTGGCCTGCTCGTCGGCTGGATCGCCGAGGGCGGGTTCGACCTGAAGGCGTCCCGTGACGCCTACCGCGCCGGTACCCATCGTTCAAGGATCCGGGGATGAGCGGCAGCAGCGCCGGTTCCACCGTCAGCAGGGAGCCCGGCCGGCCCTCGCCGAGTGAGGGCCCGGGGCGCACGGTCATCGCCGAACAGGTGGTGGAGAAGATCGCCGCGCGGGCCGTGCGGGAGGCCGGCCGCGTCGGGGGCGTCGCTCCGCGCCTGCTCGGCATCCCTGTCGGTCGTGAAGGAGCGGAGCGTGCGTCCCCCGTGACCGCCTGGGTCGGCGGAGAGGTCACGTCCCTGTCCGTCACGGTATCCCTCGTCTGGCCGTGCTCGGCTCGCGCCACCACCCGCCAGCTGCGCGATCACATCATCGAGCGAGTGGAGAACCTCACCGGCCTGCACGTGGACCACGTCGACATCGACGTCACACACCTCTCATCGCCGTCTCACCCCACCCGGAGAGTGCGATGAGGCGTGTCCCACGCAGGATCCTGGTCGCCCTGATCTCTTTGCTCGTTGCCTCGGCCGGCGCGGCGGTGGCCGTCGACGTGGTGGCGGTCGGCACGGGCAACCCCCCGGTGGTCTGGCCACAACGTGTCATCACGACCGAACTCGAGAGCAACCAGTGGGGCTACAACGCCATCATGGCGGTGGCGGCCGCGACTGCTCTCGCAGGTCTGTTCCTCCTGTGGGCCGCCCTGTCGCGTGGGCATCGCCGGGCCGTCCGCGTGGACAGCGCGGACGAGCACACCCGCACCCTGCTGTCCAGGCGGGGATTGCGCCGCAGCGTCGACGGAGCGGCAGGCCAAGTGGACGGCGTCGACAGCCACCGCGTACGGTTGCGCGGCCACCGCCTGAAAGTGAAGGTCACCACCCCCTTGCGGGAACGGCAGGACCTGCACGAACGAATCGCTGACGCCACCCGCGAGCGGCTCGCGGCACTCCGCACCGCCTCTTCGTACAAGGTGACCGTGAAGGTACGGACCGCCAAGGGGAAACCATGAGCCGGCACCTCGACAGAGCCAACCGCATCGCACTCGCCCTGACCGGCCTGGGACTTCTGGCCGGGGGAGTCCTGGCATTCCTGTACGGCTGGGGGGTGCTGGGCCCGACAGGCCCCTCAGCACCTCTGCTCACCGCCGCGGAGCGGCACTACGCCGCCACGTCGCCGTGGGTATGGCCGCTGATCGGCTTCGTCGGCGCTCTCATCGCCGTCCTCGGCTTGCTTGCCGCAGTAGCGCAGCTGTGGCCGGACGACGTGCGCAGCCTGCCCCTCGAGGCGGACCGCAGCCAGGGTGCCACCACGCTCCGTGCTGCTGCCGTCACCGGAGCGTTGGAGGACGAGATCGAGTCCTACCGCGGTGTCCACCGTGCCCACGCTCGGCTGACGCACAGCTCCCGCTATCCGCACCTCTCTCTGCGAGTCACCCTCGCGGCGGACACCGAGGTGCGCACGGCACTGGACAGAATCGAGTCGGAGGCGCTGCCCCGCCTTCGGGACTTTCTCGAGCAGCCGGAGCTGCCCGCCCGGGTCAGGCTCCACGTCGGGGTGACGCATCGGTGACCAGGAGCGGGCACCGGGCCGCCGCCGGAATACGCTGGTCGTCCTCGCCCGAGCGCTCGCCGATGGATGGTGGCCCGCCTGTTGGTGCAGCCGATCACGGTGAGGGCGTGTTCGGGGTGTCGGGTGGTGCGGGGGCGCTGTCGGGGCGCTCGGTGAGGTGGATCTGGTCCGTGCGTCCCTCGGGCAGGTCCGCGTGCAGCTTGGCGGGCCGCCGTCTGCGCGGGCCGCGGCGGGAGCGGATCGGCGGGATGCCGCGCACGAGCGGCTCGGGTGCCTGGCTGTCGTGCAGGTTCGCGCCGGAGATCCCGATGGAGAGGGGTGATCCGGTCCGCTCGGTGATCGAGTGGATCTTCGAGCCAACGGTCAGCAGCCCGCCGACGGGGGACGATCGGCGGGCTGCTGTGCGCCCCGAGCGGGGCGCCCCGTAAGGGGTGCGGGACGGGATCGCCGGGCGGCTCAGCCGCGGGCGACCGGCCACAGGCGGCACCTGGCGATCCGGCTGCCGCACCCCGTAGACGGTCAGTGGACCGAGTGCTCCTCGAGCGGGAACGCCCCGCCCACCACGTCCTCGGCGAACGCCTTCGCCGCGTCGCCCATGACCTGCCGCAGGTCCGCGTACTTCTTCACGAACTTCGGCACCCGCCCCCCCGTCAGCCCGAGCATGTCGGTCCCCACGAGCACCTGCGCGTCGGTGTCCGGACCGGCACCGATGCCGACGGTCGGGATGTGCAGCACCCGGGTCACCTCGGCCGCCAGCTCCGACGGGACCAGCTCCAGGACGACCGCGAACGCGCCCGCGTCCTGCACCGCCTTGGCGTCCCGCAGCAGCTGCGCGGCCGCCTCCTCGCCGCGGCCCTGGACGCGGTACCCCATGGCGTTCACGGACTGGGGGGTCAGGCCGATGTGCGCCATGACCGGGATGCCGGACTCCACCAGCAGCTCGATCTGGCGGTGCGAGCGCTCGCCGCCCTCGAGCTTCACCGCGCCGACCCCGGCCTCCTTCACCAGCCGGGTGGCCGAGCGCAGCGCCTGCACCGGGCCCTCCTGGTACGAGCCGAAGGGCAGGTCGCCGACGATCAGGGCGCGCCTGGTGCCGCGTACGACCGCGGCGGAGAGCATGGTCATCTCGTCGAGGGTGACGGGCACGGTCGTCTCGTAGCCGAGGTGGCAGTTGCCTGCCGAGTCGCCGACGAGCATGACCGGGATGCCGGCCTCGTCGAACACGGACGCGGTCATCGCGTCGTAGGCGGTGAGCATGGGCCACTTCTCGCCGCGTTCCTTGGCGGCGGTGATGTCGCGGATGGTGATACGACGGGTGCTCTTTCCTCCGTACAGCGCCTTGCTGCTGTCGGAGGCCCTGAGCGTGCCCCGGGCGTGCTGCCCCTGGGCAGCCGGAAGCTGCGTCATCGCAACGGCTCCTTCTGTCATCTCGAGGCGCCCTGACGGCGTCCCCGGACCACCCCCATGGTGGCACCTCGTGCCATGCGCCGCCAGGGCAGGGGAGGGCCTCGGCCCGGAGACGGAGGACGGGCCGGCCGCCCGACCTCGGGGCGAGGCTCCTCGACCTCCGGGGAGACTGCGCGTATCCCGACGTGCGCTGTTCGACACGTGACACAGATCTCTTCTTAACGAGTCCGTAAAGACTTCCGATACGAGACCGTTCCGTATCGGAAGTCGCCTAGGCTCGCACATATGACTACCCCTGCTGCCCCTGTCGAACGGCGGGTGCCCGAGGCCGTGTACCGGCGCCGGTGGGCCATCCTCGGCGCGCTGATGCTCAGCCTGCTGATCGTGGTGCTCGACAACTCCATCCTGAACGTCGCCATCAAGACGATCTCCACTCCGGCGCCGACCGGACTCGGTGCCACCCAGAGCGAGCTGGAGTGGGCCATCAACGCCTACACGCTCGTCTTCGCCGGGCTGCTGTTCACCGCGGGGCTGCTGGGCGACCGCCTGGGCCGGAAGAAGGCGCTGCTGGGCGGTCTCGTGGTGTTCGGCGCGGGGTCGGCGCTCGCCGCCGAGTCGGGTTCTCCCGACCAGCTCATCGCCTTCCGCGCCCTCATGGCCCTCGGTGCCGCCTTCGTGATGCCGGCGACGCTCGCCGTGCTCATGAACGTCTTCGAACGGGACGAGCAGCCCAAGGCCATCGGCATCTGGGCCGGCGGCGTCGGCCTCGCCATCGCCATAGGGCCGATCACCGGCGGGGTACTGCTCGACCACTTCTGGTGGGGCTCCGTGTTCCTCATCAACGTGCCGATCGTGATCCTGGCGCTGGCGCTGATGATCTGGCTGGTCCCGGACTCCCGCGATCCCAACCCGGGACGGATCGACCCCGTCGGCGTCGTGCTGTCCGTCGTCGGCCTGGTCCTGCTCGTCTACGGCATCATCAAGGGCGGCCAGCTCGCCGACTTCACCGACGCCAAGGTGCTCGCGACCATAGTGGCCGGCCTCGCCGTCCTCGCGTTCTTCGTCGTGTTCGAGAGGCGCAGCGACCACCCCTCCATCGACGTCACCTACTTCAGGAACAAGGTCTTCTCCTCCGCCATCGCCGCGATCGCGCTGGTCTTCTTCGCGCTGATGGGCGTGACGTTCTTCTCCGTCTTCTACATCCAGAGCGTGCGCGGCTACTCGCCGCTGCAGGCCGGTCTGCTGATGCTGCCGCTGGCCGCCGCCCAGCTGATCTTCGCGCCGCGCGCCCGGCTGCTGGTCGACCGGTTCGGCAACCGGGCCACCACCACCGCCGGCATGCTGGTCATCGCCGCGACGCTCGCCGCGTTCTCCGCGCTGAAGGCGGACACGCCGCTGTGGATCCTCGAGGTGGTCTTCTTCCTCATGGGCACCGGCATGGCGCACATCATGACTCCGACCAGCGTCGTCATCATGCAGGCGCTGCCCCGCGAGAAGGCCGGCTCCGCGTCCGCGCTGAGCAACACCTTCCGCCAGGTCGGCGGCGCGCTCGGTATCGCGGTCCTCGGCTCGGTGCTGTCGACGTCGTACCGCGACGGCATCCAGGACAAGCTGACGTTCCTGCCGGCAGGTGTGCGCCACACCGCGGGCGAGTCCATCGAGGCGACCCTCGGCGTCGCCTCCAAGCTCGGCCCGAGGGGCAAGGCGCTCGTCTCCCCGGCCAACGACGCGTTCCTGCACGCCATGCACGTCACCGCGCTGTGGGGCACGGTCGTGGCGGTGCTCGGCGCGGTCGTGGTCGCGCTGTTCCTGCCCGGGAAGGCGCCCGCGCCGAAGGCCGGCACGGAGGAGCCGGAGCTGATCGCCGCCGACCACTGACGGCACCTCACAACGGGCACCCGGGACCGCCGGGTGCCCGTTGACGACATACAGCGGGGGACAACATCACAGCGCCAGGACGGAGTCGAACGTGAGCCTCGCCGACAGCGGACCCCGGGCCCAGCAGCAGGAGTGGCCGGTGCGCGGACGCCCGCGCAGCGAGGCCGTCGAACGGGCCATCATCGAGGGCGTGATGAAGCTCATGGAGGACGGCGTGCCCCTCGCGGACCTGTCCATGGAGCGCATCGCCCGCACCGCCGGCGTCGGCAAGGCCACCCTCTACCGGCGCTGGAGCAACAAGGAGGACCTCTTCGTCGACGTCCTGCGCGCCGCCGACCCCGAGCAGCCCGAGCTGCCGGGCACCTCGATGCGCGACGACCTGGTCGTGCTGCTGGAGTGGCTGCGCCGGCGCGCCCTCGCCAGCCGCTCCTCGGCGATCCTGCACAACGTGCAGGCGCAGATGAAGTCCAGCCCCAAGATCTGGGCCGCCTACCAAGCGACCGTCATAGCACCCCGGCGCCGGCTCAGCCTCGACGTCCTGCGTCGCGGGCAGCAGAGCGGCGAGCTGCGCGCCGACGTGGACGTCGACCTGATGAACGACATGCTGACCGGCCCGATGCTCGTACGGTACCTGCTGCGTCCCGAGGCGCCGCTCGAGGAGGGGCTGAGCGAGCTGATCGTCGACACGGTCCTGGAAGGGCTACAGCCCGTCAGATCGTAACGCCCGTGCGCCGGTTTCCCGGTGAATGTGCGCGTTTCGTCACAGAGGGCCCCTTGGGCACCCTGGTTCGGAACTCCGGACGCCGCCTGCTTCGTCCTCCTGCGCGTACGGCCGCCATGGGGCGGCAAGGAGCGGAGCCGATCATCCCCTAGGGTCGTTACCGCGGGGGGACGACGGTGTGCACGGCAAGGTGTGAGGCGACGGTATGGCGCAGGCGTACATGACGGAGACGGGTGGCGACGGCACGGGGCCGGGCCGCAGAGGATCCCGGCTCCGGCGCCTGTACGACGGTCTGCGCGGTGACCGCGGCATCTGGCGCCGCGGCATCGTCCTGGCCGTCCTCGCACTGGTCCTCGCGCTGGTGATGCTGCTGCACGCGCAGATCCCCAACGGGGTCGGAAACCTGGGCTCCCTGACGGAGACGTTCCTGCCCTGGTTCGGGATCGTGGGCGTGCCGCTGCTGCTGATCCTGGCGCTGCTGCGGAAGTCGGCGACGGCGCTGATCGCGGTGCTGGTGCCCGTGACGGTCTGGCTGAACCTCTTCGGCGGGCTGCTCGGCGACAACAGCCGAAGCGGCGGTGACCTGACCGTCGCCACGCACAACGTGAACGCCGACAACCCCGACCCGTCCGGCACCGCCCGGAACGTGGCCGCGTCCGGTGCGGACGTGCTGGCTCTGGAGGAGCTGAAGGCGTCCGCGGTGCCGGTGTACGAGCGGGCGCTGGCGTCGACGTACCGGTACCACTCGGTGCAGGGCACCGTCGGGCTGTGGAGCAAGTACCCGCTGAGCGGGGTCGGGCCCGTGGACCTCGAACTGGGCTGGACGCGGGCGATGCGGGCCACCGTGAACACGCCGGAGGGGGAGGTCGCCGTCTACGTCGCCCACATGCCCTCGGTGCGGGTGAAGCTGGCGGCCGGGTTCACCGCGCGGCAGCGGGACACCAGCGCCGACGCGCTCGGGGAGGCCATCGCCGACGAGAAGCTGAGCAGGGTGATCCTGCTCGGTGACCTGAACGGCACCATGAACGACCGCGCGCTCAACGCCGTCACCTCCCAGATGCGCTCCACACAGGGCGCGGCCGGCAGCGGCTTCGGGTTCAGCTGGCCGGCGTCGTTCCCGATGGCGCGGATCGACCAGATCATGGTCAGGGGCATCGAGCCGGTGAGCTCGTGGACGCTGCCGCGGACCGCCAGCGACCATCTGCCGGTGGCGGCACGGGTGAACGTCACCACCCCGTAAGGACCGCGCTCGCCGGGGCGGCGCTCGCGGCGCTCGGCCCGGCAGCGGCCGGCGTGGCCCACGGGGTCGACCGTCGCCGGGTCCCCGCCGGGGGACGGGAGCGCGTGGTCGCCTCCCACGCCCCGCAGGAGGCGGAGGCGCTGCACCGATGAGGCGGTGGCCGGCGGGGCGGGTGGTTCTCGCCGCCCGCCGGCCCCGACCTCTCCAAGCCTTGGGTGGCTGCGCGTTTTTGCCCCCGGCGAGGGTGTCTCCCGGGGCTGGTGCGGGGCTCTGTCCCTTGGCCCGCGGGCCTGTCCTGGCGTCGGTCCCAACTCTCCGACAGACGATCACAGATGGCCGGTTGTCGATCTCGATGTTGCGATAATCTTCGTCTCGTGACGCGTGTCTGGCTCTTCCCGATACTGTTCGTGGTCTGCGGCTCCGTCGTCGCGGCCGGGCTGGTCATGAAAGGGAGCCCCGGCATGGCCGTGGTGCTCCTTCTGCTGTTCGTGTCGCTCGCGGGTCTGAACTCGCCTCTCGTCTTCCCGAGGTCGATCGGTGCGGCGGAGGCGCAGCGCCTCAGCGCGGCCGACGGCCTGCCGGTCGTCTTCTGGCGGCCGGGCTGCACGTACTGTCTGCGCCTGCGTATCCGGCTGGGTCGTGGCGCCCGCCGGGCGCACTGGGTCGACATCTGGCGTGACCCGGC
Source organism: Streptomyces sp. PTL18 (assembly GCF_059510295.1). Classification (NCBI taxonomy): domain Bacteria; kingdom Bacillati; phylum Actinomycetota; class Actinomycetes; order Kitasatosporales; family Streptomycetaceae; genus Streptomyces; species Streptomyces sp. PTL18. Next base: position 94,049 of record NZ_JCAJZO010000006.1, read on the forward strand.
CGGAGCCGCGGCGGTGAGGGCGGCCAACGACGGCAACGAGACCGTGCCGACCGTCGTCGTGGCCGGCCGGCCGCACGTCAACCCCGATCCGGCATGGGTGCGCGAACAGCTCTCCCGTTCCCGGTGACGGGCCGCTGCTCCGGTTCGGCCAGCTCGCACCAGACCGTCTTGCGATCCGCTCCCTGATCAACACCCCAACGCCGGGAGAGCCGGTCGATCAGGGTCAGACCGCGCCCGTACTCGGCTGTTTCGGCGGCGGACAGCAGGATCGGCAGTGCGCGTGGGTCCGGATCGGTGACCTCCACGCGGGTGTGGCCGTGGGGCGTGCCGCTGACGCGGACGGTCACCGCAGTGCCCTCGCCCAGGTGGTCGACGACGTTGGTCAGTGACTCCGTGACACACAGGCGGACGTCGAAGTCGAGTGCGCGAAGGTGGTGGCGCAGTTCGGGTACCGCCATGGGGGTGGCGAGCAGGTCGAGTTCGAAGGTCATCGCTCGGCCGCCGTCTTCCGGAGGGCGGTGGCGAGCGCGTGGGCCGTGGCCGTGTTGCAGTTACCGAGCGCGACGAGGTACGCGGGCGGTGCGTACGTGCCCGCGAAGCTCGGCAGGTCGACGCCCAGGGAGGGCAGCGTGATGCCGTGCAGGGCGAGGGCGCTGCGGAGGTTCTCGACGCAGAGGGTGGCGTCCTGGGCCGTGGGGGAGGGGTCGGGCATGGGGAGATGACAGCCTTCTGTGCGGTCCGTGACGAATCCCTCACAGAGTGTCGCCCGGCTCGCTGGCGTGGAAGGGGATTCGCGTCCGCGACGCGAACAGCGGAGACGGCACGGTGAGTTGTGGCGGGAGTGCATGACACGGCGTACGGTGACGGCGGGGACTGCGTCGAGGTAGCCGACAACATCCCCGGCCTCGTCCCCGTCCGTGACTCCAAGGCGCCCGACGGCCCCGTCCTCGTCCTCACCGCCGCCGCCTGGGCCCCCTTCGTCGCCTCGCTCAAGAGGTGAACCGGGGCCCAGGGGCCGTCACCGTCAGGTCTCCGGGGCGTCGAAGCGGGCGAGGTCCCGCAGCCAGGCCCGCGCGTTGCTGTCGGACGGTGCGCGCCAGTCGCCGCGCGGGGAGAGCGAGCCGCCCGCCGAGACCTTCGGCCCGTTGGGCATGGCCGAGCGCTTGAACTGCGCGAAGGCGAAGAAGCGACGGCAGAAGACCTCCAGCCAGTGCCGGATCTCCGGCAGGTCGTACGCCACCCGCTTGGCCTCGGGGAAGTTCGGCGGCCAGGCGCCGGCCTCGGGGTCGTGCCAGGCGTGCCAGGCCAGGAAGGCGATCTTGGAGGGGCGGAAGCCGTAGCGCAGCACGTGGAAGAGCGTGAAGTCGTGCAGCGCGTACGGGCCGATCTTGGACTCGGTGGACTGCATCTCCTCGCCCGGTACCAGCTCCGGGCTGATCTCGGTGTCGAGGATCGCCGCGAGCGTCTCGCCGGTCTCGTCGTCGAACTGGCCGCTGCTGATGACCCAGCGGATGAGGTGCTGGATCAGGGTCTTCGGCACCCCGCCGTTGACGTTGTAGTGGCTCATCTGGTCGCCCACGCCGTACGTGGACCAGCCGAGCGCCAGCTCCGACAGGTCGCCGGTGCCCAGCACGATGCCGCCGCGCTGGTTGGCCAGCCGGAAGAGGTAGTCCGTGCGCAGACCCGCCTGCACGTTCTCGAAGGTGACGTCGTACACCGGCTCGCCCGAGGCGAACGGGTGGCCCATCTCCTTCAGCATCAGCCGCGCGGTGGGTGTGATGTCCAGCTCGGCCGCGGTGACGCCGAGCGAGTTCATCAGCTTGTGGGCGTTGTCCTTGGTGTGGTCGCTGGTGGCGAAGCCGGGCAGGGTGAAGGCCAGGATGTCGCTGCGCGGACGGCCCGCGCGGTCCATGGCGCGGGCGGCGACGATCAGCGCGTGCGTGGAGTCCAGGCCGCCGGACACCCCGATGACCACCTTCGGGCCGCCGATCGCCGCCAGCCGCTGCTGCAGACCCGCGACCTGGATGTTGTAGGCCTCGTAGCAGTCCAGGGCGAGGCGGTCGGGGTCGGCCGGCACGAACGGGAAGCGCTCCAGGCGACGGCGCAGCCCCAGGTCGGTGAGCGGCGGGTCGAGCTCGAACCCGACCGTACGGAAGTCGCGGGTGCGCGCCTGGTGCGTGCGGCGGTTGTCGTCGAACGTGCCCATCCGCTGCCGCTCCTGCCGCAGCAGGTCGAGGTCGACGTCGGCGAGCGCGATCTCGTCACCGAGCGGGAAGCGCTTGCTCTCGGCCAGCAGGACGCCGTTCTCGTAGATCATGGTCTGGCCGTCCCAGGACAGGTCCGTGGTGGACTCGCCGAGGCCGGCCGCAGCGTAGACGTACGCGGCGAGGCAGCGGGAGGACGCCGAGCGGCACAGCAGCCTGCGGTCCTCGGCCCGCCCGACCGTGATCGGGCTGCCCGAGAGGTTGACCAGGACGGTCGCACCGGCGAGGGCCGCCTCCGCGCTGGGCGGCACCGGCACCCACATGTCCTCGCAGATCTCCGCGTGCAGCACGAGACCGGGCACGTCCTCGGCCGTGAACAGCAGGTCCACGCCGAAGGGCACGTTCTCGCCGCCGACACGGATCGACCCGCCGCGCTCGTCGGCGCCGTCACCGATCTGACGGCGCTCGTAGAACTCCCGGTAGTTCGGCGGGTACGACTTGGGCACGACACCGAGGACACGGCCGCGGTGCACGATCACCGCGCAGTTGTAGACCCGGTTGCGGTGGCGCAGCGGCGCGCCGACGACCAGGACCGGCAGCAGCCCGGCCGATCCGGCCACCACCTCCTCCAGCGCCTCCTCGACCTGGTCGAGCAGCGCGTCCTGCAGCAGCAGGTCCTCGATCGAGTAGCCGCACAGCACCATCTCCGGGAAGACGGCGACGGCGACCCCCTCCCCGGCGCACCGGCGCGCGTGGCGCAGGACCGCTTCGGCGTTGGCCTGCGGGTCCGCGATGACGGTGTGACCCGTGCACGCGGCGACGCGTGCGAAGCCGTGCTGATAGATCGACCAGAAGTTCAACGGAGGCACGGGCCCAGTGTAATCGTCAGAGCGACACGATGGGGGGCGCGGGGTGTGTGCCGTCCCACGCATGGCGAAGGGGCGCGGGGTGTGGCACACACCCCGCGCCCCCTGGAGATGCCGTTACCGGCGGTGCCTCAGTGGCGCCTGTAGGACTCGACGTAGCCGGGGGCGGGCGAACCCACACCGGTCACGTCGTCGTAGCCCTTCATCGCGGACAGCGAGCTGTCCTTGCCGAGGCTGCGCACCGAGGTGGCCAGGCCGCCCGTGGCGTCGTAGCCGTTGACGAAGTCGACGCGCGCCACGGCGAGTCCGGTGCCCGTCGGGTTGTCCGTGACGTCGTGGTACGCCTTCGATCCGTACCGGGCGTAGATCTCCGGGTTGGCGAAGCCGATCGCCTTGCCGCCGCGGGCCTCCTGGGCGAGGGCCTGGACGGCCGCGATCACCGGCGCGGCGAGCGAGGTGCCGCCGATGCGGTACTCGCTGTACGCCTGCGTCTTGCCGTCGGGCATGGTCTGCGTCTGACCGACCAGGAAACCGGTGTTGGGGTCGGCGATCGCCGCGATGTCCGGGACGACGCGGTTGCCGTCGGCGCTGTTGGCCTTCGCCAGCGCGTCCGGGACGACGCCCTTCTGGTAGTAGGGCTGCGCCACGGTCTTGCTGGTGCCGCCGCCCGCGCCCGAGGTGAACGCGCCGGGGAAGTTGGTCCAGCTCTTGCCGTCCGCGGACAGCACGGCCTTCTCGGTGCCCCAGCCGGTCTCCCACTGGTACTTGTTGTACTTGCCGACCGCCAGCGAGGTACCGCCGACCGCGGTCACCCAGGCGGAGTTGGCCGGGGTGTCGACCTGCTTCGTGCCGGTGTTGGCGACCTCGTCGCCGTTGTCACCGGAGGAGAAGTAGAAGCCGATGCCCTCGGCCGCGCCGAACTGGAACACCTGGTCGTAGGCGGCCGCGAGGTCCGGGGTCTGGCTGGCCTCGATGTCGCCCCAGGAGTTGGAGACGATGTCGGCCAGGTGGTTGTCGACGACCTTGCTGAGCGAGTCGAGCAGGTCGTCGTCGTAGCAGGAGGCCGCGCCGACGTACGTGACGTTCGCGGCGGGGGCGACCGCGTGCACGGCCTCGACGTCGAGCGTCTCCTCGCCGTACCAGCCGGCGGCCGAGCACTCCTTGACCTTGGTGTACTTGTCCGGCAGCACCTGGTGCAGCTGGCTGGTGGTCCAGGCGGCGTCGCCGTGCTTCTTCGCGTAGGTGGCCGCGTCGAAGGCGATGGTCGGGGAGGCGTACGCGTCGGTGATGGCGACCCGCACCCCCTTGCCCGTGCGGGTGCCCGCGCCGTACGCGGCCCGCAGCTGCTTGCCCGTGTACCCCTTGACCGCGTACGGGATCGTGTGGCCGTACGCGTCCGGCAGCGTCGTCGCGATCTTCGAGCCGTAGTACGAGGAGAACGGCCCGGAGTTGCGGAAGACGGTCTCCGGCGGCGGCAGCTGGTCGTCGTGGTTCGCCTTGTGGGGGGCGTTGTCCAGGCCGGTGACGGTCAGCACGGCACCCTTGAGACCCTTGGGCACGGAGGCCGGATTCACCGGCGCGTGGTAGGTCTTCGAGCCCTTGGCGTAGTTGTGCAGCTGCGTGCCGAACGCCTTCTCGGCGGCGGCCACGTCACCGCTGACGGCGACGTAGTGCTGCGTGACGGCGGTGACCTTCAGGCCCGACGCCTTCAGCCACGACGTCACCGCGGCCACCTGCCCCTTGGTCGCGCCGAAGCGCGCCTGCGCCTGCCGTGCGCTCAGGTACTTGCCGTACAACGGCGAGTGCGGGTCGGAGACGGCCTTCGCGAAGGCGGCCAGGCTGCGCGCGTCCCGGCCGGCGAGATAGACCCGGGCGTTGACCTGGGCGCGGTTCGAGGTCGCGCCCTTGTCCGTGGTGGCCGTCGCCCAGGCGGGCCTGGTGCCCGCGAGCGCGACCCGGCCGGGGACGTCCGCGGCGTGCGCCGCGGGTATGCCGAGCGCCAGTGCGCCGGCGAGCAACGGCAGTGTCGCTGCCAGGCTCACTCCGGCGCGCGCCTTGGCGCGGTTGGATCTCATAGAACCCCCTGCGATGCGGTTCGTCGCATGTAGTGGTCGGTCGATGTGATCCGCGTAGAGCACCGCGCGATGAAGACGCGGTGAATGGATCACACGTGGGGGCCACTCTTTCGATGAACCGTTCATGCCAGGGGAATGAAAAGGTCAAGGAAATCCCAAGTGCCCGCGGCTATGGGTGATTTGGGCGGCTTCGGGAATTCCCCGTGCGTCACGGATAGGTTGCGATTGTCCGGACGCCCTTGCGGCAACCCCCGTATGGTGCCGCTTTGTCGACTTGTATGCAGCGCGGGGGCGTCAGGTGCGTGGTGTGGCGCCGCGTTCCCTGAGCATCGCGGCCATCAGCTCGATCTCCGACCGCTGCGCGTCGACCATGTCCCGGGCGAGCCTCTTCTCCGCGGGCACCGTGCACTTGGCGACACAGCCCTCGGCCATGTGGATGCCGCCCTCGTGGTGGGCGGTCATCAGCCGCAGGTAGAGGACCTCGGCCTGCTTGCCGCTGAGTTCGCCCAGCTTCCTCATCCCGGCGTTCGTCGCCATGCCCGGCATCAGCGCGCCGTCCTTGCCGGAGGCCGTGCCCCCCATGCCCATCCACGTCATCGGCGGATCGGCGGACACCTTCGGCAGCCCCCACAGGTCGAGCCAGCCCAGCAGCATGCCGCGCTGGTTGGCCTGGGTCTGTGCGATGTCGTACGCGAGCCGGCGCACCTCCTCGTCGCCGGTGCGGTCGCGCACGATGTAGGACATCTCGACGGCCTGCTGGTGGTGGACCGCCATGTCCCGCGCGAAACCGGCGTCCGCGGAGTCCGCGGCGGGTACCTGGATGCTCCTGGACCCGCCGTCCTCGGCGACCGCGTACGTGATCGCGCCCGTCGCGACGAGCGCTGCCGCCGCGGCCCCGGCGATCCAGCCGATGTGCCGGCTCACCGCATCGTCCCGCCGGTGCACGGGGCGCCCGGCTCGGGTGTCTGCTCGCCCTGGACGTAGGTGGCGAGGAACGTGTCGACGCGCGGGTCACCGGCGCTGTTCACGGAGAGCTGGTGACCCCAGGCCGTGAGCATGATCGGGCCCGCCTGGTTCCGGTACGGGCTCATCAGCGTGTACGGCGTCCTCTTCACCCTCGCCGCGAGCGCGGACACGTCCGCCTTCGACGCCCTGTCGCTGTACGTCACCCACACCGCGCCGTGTTCCAGCGAGTGCACGGCGTTCTCGTCCCTGACGGGCTCGGTGTAGACGTCGCCGTTGCAGTCCAGCCACACCGGGTTGTGGTCGCCGCCCACGGGCGGATGCATCGGGTAGGACACGCTCGTGGTGACGTGGTTGCGGGTCAGCCTGCCCGTCCAGGTCCGCACGCCGTCCTTGCCGGTGACGAAGTGGCCGGTGTCCCCGGAGCCCTTCCCCGGTGCCGTCGGGCCGCTCGCCGGTGCCGTCGGGCCGCCGGCCGGTGCCTTCGGGCCGCTCGCCGCGGAGGCCCTGCTTCCGGACTGCGCGTCGAGGAGGACCACGCCGCCGACGACGAGGCCGGCCACGACGGCCGCACTCGCCGCGGCGGCCAGGATGCGGTTGCGGCGCTCACGGGCGCGTTCCGCACGGCGCATCTGCTCCGTGCGGGCCTCGCGCTCGGCGGGGCCGGGGGTGGGGGCGGAGCCCATGGTGCGTCCTTGGGGGAAAAGGGGCCTTTGGGACGGCTGATCGTAGTGGGGCGCGAGTCCTCGTACCTAGGCCGGACCACCCGAACGGCCGAAGGGGCGGCTGGAGAACGGCTTCCCGCCTCGATAATTTGAAGCGCGGATGCGCATTATCTACGCTGGCGGCATGCGGCTGCTGCGCTCCACCGACCTGGCGCTGCGAGTCCTGATGCGGCTCGCCGTCGCCGGTGACTCCACTCCCGCGACCCGGGAGGTCGCGGCGGCCATGGACGTGCCGTACACGCACGCCGCGAAGGTCGTGGCCGAACTGACGCACATGGGACTGCTCCAGGCCCGCCGCGGCCGGGGCGGCGGGCTCACCCTCACCGAGGCCGGGCGCACGGCGTCGGTAGGCGCGGTCGTGCGCCGCTTCGAGGGGGGCGGCGACGTCGTCGACTGCGAGGGCGCCACGCCCTGCCCCCTGCACACCGGCTGCCGGCTGCGGGGCGCGCTGCGCCGGGCCCAGGAGGCGTTCTTCGCCTCGCTGGACCCGGTGACGGTCGAGGACGTGGTGGCGGCGCCGACGGGGCCGCTCCTGCTGGGGATCCCCGCGGCGCGTCAGCCCTGGGCGAGCCAGAGGTCCGGTCCGAACACCTCGTAGTGGATGTCGGCGGGCGCCACGCCCTTCTCGATCAGCTGGGCGCGCACCGCGCGCAGGAAGGGCAGCGGACCGCACAGGTACGCGCGCGTGCCCGACGCGACCGGCACGGCGCCCAGGTCCACGAGGCCCGTGTGCGCGCCCTCGGGGGCGTCCTGCTCGTACCAGAAGTGCACGACGGCGTCCGGCAGCTTGGCCGCGAAGCCCTCATGGTCGGCGCGCAGTGCGTGGGCGGCGGGGGAGCGGTCGGCGTGCACCACGGTCACCGGGGCGCGGTGGCCGGTGCGGGCGAGCTGCTCCAGCATGGCGATCATCGGGGTCACACCGATGCCCGCGGAGGCGAGCAGCAGGGGCGCGTCGGTGGCGTCCAGGACGAGGTCGCCGTAGGGAGCGGACAGCTCCAGGGTGTCGCCCTCGTGCACGCGCGCGTGGAGGTGGCCGGAGACCTCGCCGTCCGGCGTGTCGTCGCCGTGGACGCGCTTGACGCTGATCTGGCGCACCGGGGAGCCGGGCGCGGCGGACAGGCTGTACTGGCGGATCTGCCGGGCGCCGTCGGGGAGCTCCACGCGGACGCAGACGTACTGGCCCGGGAGGAAGCCGGGGACCGCCCCGTCGTCGGCCGGGCGGAGCTGGAAGGTGGCGACGTCGGCCGTCTCCTCGACGCGCCCCACGACCCGCCACTGACGCCAGCCGGTCTGCCCGCTCGCCGCGTACAGCCGCTTCTCGATCGCGATCAGCGCGTTCGCCATCAGCCAGTAGACCTCGTCCCAGGCGGCCGCGACCTCGGCAGTGACCGCGTCGCCGAGGACCTCGGCGATGGCGGCGAAGAGGTGCTGGTGGACGACCTCGTACTGCTCGGGCGTGACACCCAGCGAGGCGTGCTTGTGGGCGATACGGCCCAGCATCACGTCGGGTCGCTCGTCCGGGCGCTCCAGCAGATACGTGGCGAAGGCGGCGATCGAACCCGCCAGCGCCTGCCGCTGGGTGCCGGCCGCCTGGTTGCCGCGGTTGAAGAGGTCGCGCAGCAGCTCGGGGTGGGTGGCGAACAGCCCGTCGTAGAAGCGCTCGGTGATCTCGCCCAGTGAGGCGCCGACGGCGGGGAGAGTGGCGCGCACGGTGGCGGCGGACTGTTCGGAGAGCATCGGGACTCCTTTGTGCAGGACTGTGGGGGATCTTTGTGGAGGAAGGGTGGGCATTCGGCCGTCGGTACCGTAATGAAACTTGCATATGAGATGCAAATTAAGGTGGCGAGAGAGGGACGGGGTCGGCCATTACGGATGGGGCGGCGAACAGGCAAGATGGGCGTCAGAGCAGGACACCTGCCGTATGCGAGGCGTTCAGCCCGGGGTCGGGCGGCCGATCAAGGTCCGCAACGCGCATGAAATGCTGTTGTGGTGGGATGCTCAGGTGCCCGACCGCCTCCGGCGCACACCGGAGACAGGCGGCCTGACCAGCAAGGATGGGGAAGCGGAAGATGGACAAGCAGCAGGAGTTCGTGCTCCGGACCTTGGAGGAGCGCGACATCCGGTTCGTACGCCTGTGGTTCACGGACGTGCTGGGCTTCCTCAAGTCCGTGGCCGTGGCCCCTGCCGAACTCGAGCAGGCATTCGATGAAGGCATCGGCTTCGACGGCTCCGCCATCGAGGGCTTCGCCCGCGTCTACGAGTCGGACATGATCGCCAAGCCGGACCCGTCGACCTTCCAGATCCTGCCCTGGCGCGCCGAGGCCCCCGGCACGGCCCGTATGTTCTGCGACATCCTCATGCCGGACGGCTCGCCGTCCTTCGCTGACCCGAGGTACGTGCTCAAGCGCGCCCTCGCCCGCGCCTCCGACCTCGGCTTCACCTTCTACACCCACCCGGAGATCGAGTTCTTCCTGCTGAAGGACCGGCCCCTGGACGGCTCCCGCCCGACCCCGGCCGACAACTCCGGCTACTTCGACCACACCCCGCAGAACATCGGCATGGACTTCCGCCGCCAGGCGATCACCATGCTGGAGTCGATGGGCATCTCGGTCGAGTTCTCCCACCACGAGGGCGCCCCCGGCCAGCAGGAGATCGACCTCCGCTACGCCGACGCGCTGTCCACGGCCGACAACATCATGACGTTCCGCCTGGTCATGAAGCAGGTGGCACTGGAGCAGGGCGTGCAGGCCACGTTCATGCCGAAGCCGTTCTCCGAGCACCCCGGCTCCGGCATGCACACGCACCTCTCCCTCTTCGAGGGCGACCGCAACGCGTTCTACGAGTCCGGCTCGGAGTACCAGCTGTCCAAGGTCGGCCGCTCCTTCATCGCGGGTCTGCTGCGGCACGCGGGCGAGACCTCCGCGATCACCAACCAGTGGGTGAACTCCTACAAGCGCATCTGGGGCGGCACCGAGCGCACCGCGGGCGCCGGCGGCGAGGCGCCGTCGTACATCTGCTGGGGCCACAACAACCGCTCGGCGCTGGTCCGGGTCCCGATGTACAAGCCGGGCAAGACGGGCTCGGCCCGTGTCGAGGTCCGCTCGCTGGATGCCGGCGCGAACCCGTACCTGGCCTACGCGGTCCTGCTGGCCGCCGGCCTGAAGGGCATCGAGGAGGGCTACGAGCTGCCTCCGGGCGCCGAGGACGACGTCTGGGCCCTGACGGACTCCGAGCGCCGCGCGATGGGCATCGAACCGCTGCCGCAGAACCTCGGCGAGGCGCTCGCGCTGATGCAGCGCAGCGACCTCATCGCGGAGACGCTGGGTGAGCACGTGTTCGACTTCTTCCTGCGCAACAAGAAGCAGGAGTGGGAGGAGTACCGCTCGGAGGTCACGGCGTTCGAGCTGCGGAAGAACCTGCCGGTGCTGTAGGCGCAGGTCGGAGCGGGTTTTCCGCTGAAGCGGCGGATGGGGCCGACGGTCGCGGACCGTCGGCCCCATCGCCTGTCACCGCCCCTGGGCCGTCTCTGGGCCGTCCGACGCCGGATCGGTGCCCTCGTACAGGCTGTCCACCGCGACCGACCATGATCGGAACCACGGCTGCCACTCTGCCCCGCGCCGCGCGATTCGTGGCCGGCTCGGCGAACGGGGTTACCGTTGCGCGTCGGCTTGTGCGCGGGCGCGTTCGATGTCGGGGACGTGGCTCTCGGCCCATTCCCGGACGGCACGTAGGGGTGTCAGCAGTGACCGGCCGAGGTCGGTGAGGGCGTATTCGACATGCGGGGGATTTGCGGGAATCTCCGTGCGAGAGATCAGGCCGTCGTACTCCATCGCGCGAAGCGTCTCGGTGAGCGACTTCGGTGTGATCCCCCGGATGTGCGCCTTGAGCTCGGTGAATCGCATCGGCCTGTTGTCCAGCGCGTTGACGATGAACACCGTCCAGCGCGCCCCGATCCGGTGCAGAACGGTGCGACTGGGACAGGTCGCGGCCATGATGTTGTAGGCCTTCCCCATGCACGACTCCCGGTAGCGTTGTGGATACCGGTATAGAATCTATACCGTCCGGCTCGTGTCTATTTCCGATTGCACGGTCCGTCCCTCGATGGCTCGGCACGGCCGTTTCGTTGCAGCGATCGTCATCGACTCGCTCGGCACCGGTGTCTTCGTCCCCGTTTCGATGCTGTATTTCCTGGCCACGACGTCGCTGACGCTGGTGCAGATAGGCACGGCACTGACGACGGCCGGGCTGCTGGCGCTCCCAGCGGGTCCTCTGGTCGGAGGACTGGTCGACCGGTACGGCGCCAAGCCGGTGCTGCAGGCGGCAAACCTGGCCCAGGCGCTCGGCTTCGCCGGGTATCTCGTCGTGGGCCAGACATGGCAGATCGCCGTCTGCGCCTGGTTGAACAGTGCCGGGCGGGCAGTGTTCTTCAGCTGCTACGGCGTGACCGTCACGGCGTTGGCCGCGCCCGGCCGACGCGAGCGCTGGTTCGGTCTTCTGGGGTCGGTACGCAACCTCGGCTACGCACTCGGCGGGCTCCTCTCCGCCGCCGCCGTCACTATCGGTACTCACGGCGCCTACGCCGCGATCGTGGTCGTCAACGCCTTGTCCTATGTCGCCGCGTTCGTTCTGATGCGGGCCGTACCGAATGTCCGTTCCGAGGCGAGCCAGGACGCTGCCGGCGGCTGGGGGCGCGTGCTCCGGGACCGGCAGTACCTGTCACTGGTCGCACATCAACTGTGTTTCGCGATCTCGTTGTTCGCCCTCAACATCGCGATACCGGTCTACGCCGTGGACGTGCTGGGACTGCCTGGCTGGACTGCCGGCGCGGTCTTCACGCTCAACACCCTGATGGTCGGCTTCGGCCAAGGCGTCGTCGTCGGGTGGCTCAGCGGGCGGATCCGCAGCCGCGTCCTCGTCGCCGGACACGCCTGCTTTGCGGCCGGCTACCTCCTCTTCCTCGCCGCCGACCGCGTGTCTGCGCCTGCCCTCGCGGTCGGCGGCGTGTTGCTCGGTGCAGGCAGTTACACCGTCGGTGAAATCCTCGGCGGCCCCATCACGTCGACTGTCGCCGCGGAGAGCGCCCCGGACGCTCTCCGCGGCCGGTACTTGGCCCTCAACCAGCTCGCCGTGACTGTCGCAGGAGCGGTCGCTCCGGCCGCGCTCTCCGGGTTGCTGTCCAACGGGGCAGCCTCGATCTGGCTGACCCTGGTAGGCGTCAGTGTCCTCGGAGCCACGCTCGCCACCACGATCGGCAAAGTGGTGCCAGCGGCGCAGAGCCGCATCGGGGGTGTCTAACCGGCGGATCTCCATGCGCAGATCGACGGGACGAGACGATCGACGGGGCGGAACGGGAAGGCTCCCGGATCGGCCGACAGCATCCGGTGTCGGTCCCGCCGTCGGTATCCGCCGCCCGTTCACGGAGTGTCAGGAGGCCCGGCCCTCTGCCGTCAGCTCGCGTTCCAGGGTGCGCTCGTATGCGGTCAGGGGGAGGTCGGGGCGCAGGCGTTCGGGGTGGTGGGGTGGGGGATCGGATGGCCCGGGGTGCAGGTCCGCCAGGGGGATCCAGACGTACATGCGGCCCGCCGCGATCAGGGTGCCGTAGATCGCCTTCAGGACCCGCAGCGCCGTCGCGGCTGTCGTGCTCATGCCTTTCATGAGGTCGCCGTGGCCAGTTGGGGGGTGAGGGTGGTGTCCTCGTGCGCCGGATGCCCGTCGGCGCTCCACGTCCACAGGGCGGACAGCGCGACCGGGGCGGGGACGTGCCCCTCGGTCCACAGCCTGGCCGCCGCGGTGAGGACCGACTGGCGGTCGGCCTCGGCCGTGCCGGGACGGCCCGGGAGCAGCGGTACGGCGGCGCTGGCGCCGAGGCGTACCGCGCGGTGCCGGCGGGCGAAGGCGGTGAGGGTCTGCCGAGGGCCCGCCTCGATCAGTAGCGTGTCGTCGGCGGCGAGCAGGGACTCCAGGGCCTGTTTGAAGTACACCGTGTCGGTGATCTGGCGGGCCCAGAAGCGCGGGCTGACGGCCTCCTCGGGGCGCAGAAGCTCGCCCGTGTACCCGGAGTACAGCGGCAGCGTCGGCGGGCGCAGGGGGATGTCCCGGTAGGCCTCCTCCACGGCCTCGGACGCGGGAGCCATCGCCGGGGAGTGGAAGGGACTGGTCGACGGTACGGTGACGACGGTGAGGCCGTCGGCCCGCAGCCGTTCGGCGATTTCGGCCAGTGGTCCGGCCGAACCCGCCAGCATGGTCTGCTGGTTGGCGTTGACGGCGGCGATGGCCACGTCGTCGCGCAGGTAGGGGCGCAGACGCTGCTCCTCCGCCGCCACCGCGAGCATGCCGCCGGGCGGGATCTTCACCGCCTCGCGGACGCGTTCCATGACCATGGCGACCGCGTCGGGCAGGGCGACGGCATCGGCGATGGTCGCGGCGACGAGTTCGCCCGCGCTGTGGCCCAGCACCGCCGTGGGGCGCACCCCCCAGCCGATCACCATGCGGCCGAGCGCGTAGTCGACCGCGAACAGGAGCGGCTGGGCCCGGCGTACGTCGTCGATCGGGATCTGCGGACGGCCGTCGGTGAGCCAGTCCGCGCGAATCCGCGGGCCCTCCTCGCCCATGTGGGACAGGGCCGCGTCGAAGGCGGCGGTGAACACCGGCTCCCGCCCGTACAGGCCGGCCGCCATGGCGTGGTGCTGGGAGCCCTGGCCCGGGAAGAGCAGGGCGACGGGCCGGGGCCGTGCCGCGGTGACCGCCTTCGCCTTGTGCACCGCGGCGGCGGACAGCGCGGCGACGGTGACGGCGGCGCCGCGCACCGGTCCGGGCTCGGTGCCGCACGGCACCATGGTGGGCAGGGCCGGGAATGCCTCGTGGTGCAGGCCCGAGAGCAGGGGCAGCAGTTCACCGCGCACCCGCTGCTCGTCCTGCTCGTCCCGGCCCGACCACAGCAGCAGCCGGTGCCGGCCCGGGTCGGTGGCGCGGTGACCGTGGACCAGGGCCGTCAGCTCCGGTGCGGCGTCGGGTTCCGCCGCCGCGGTGACGTCGAGGATGCCGAGGACGGTGTCGCCGTCGGCGACCGCCTCCGCGGCGCGTTTCACCGCGTAGACCGTGATGGTGCCGGGCTCGGGCTCGTCGAATCCGGCGACGAGCGCGAAGTCGGCGGTGCCGTCATGGAGTTCCTGGTGGGCCAGGCGCAGGGCGCGGCCCGGCGCCGAGGCGGTCCGCACCGCGAAACCCTCGTGCTCGGGGGCGAGCGCGGGGTCCGGGGCGTGGGCGCCGACGTAGACGACGGTCCGTACGGGCAGGTCGCGCGGGGAGCGGCCGAAGGCCCGCAGCACCGCGGAGACCGCGGCGGCCGACGCCGGCACGGGCGCTCTGTCCTCTCCCGCGGGGCCCGGACGGACCATCAGCCTCCGGATCACCGCGCTGTCAGCCGTCAGCGGCATGGGTACCTCCTCGTGGGCCGCGGACCGCCGCGGCCGGTGGGGCCAGGATCGACAGGAACCAAGAGGGAGTGGGGGGAGCAGTCGGATCGGGAAAGGAGTGCGGGCCGCCCCTGGCGGCGGGGGATCCGGAATCGGGGCGGCCCGCACGGTCCGGCTCAGGCCGCGCTGTCCTGGCCGGAGTTGATGAGCTCGAGCAGCGCGCGGGGAGTCTCGGCGTCGACGACCGCGTCGTCCGGGACGCTGATGCCGTAGGTGCGCTGGACCTCGCCTATGACCTGCAGCAGGGCGAGCGAGTCGTAGCCGAGTTCCAGGAACGGGGTGTCCAGGACGTCGCCGTCCAGGTCGATGCCCTCCTCCTCACCGGCGCTCTCGCGCAGCATCCGGGTCAGGTCGGCCAGGGTGACGGTCGTGCTCGTGGTGGTAGTCACGGTGAGTCCTCCGTTGGGTGATGGGTGTGGTGCCCGGCTCAGGGATGAGGCGAGGCGTGGTCCGGGATGGAGGTGGTGAGGGATGGTCACGCCGTACGGCTGACGACGAGGGCCGCGTTGAAGCCGCCGTGGCCGCGGGCGAGGACCAGCGCGTTGCGCAGGTACGCCTCCCGGGGCGCCCCGGTGACCAGGTCGATCGGGTAGTCGGCGGCGGCCGCGTCGACACCGGCGGTGTGCGGGATCACCCCGTCGCGCAGGGCGAGCAGGGCGGTGGCCGCGTCGAGGGCGGCGCCGCCGGCCAGCAGCCGCCCGGTCAGCGACTTGGGGGCGGTCACCGGTACGGCGTGCGGGCCGAACACCTCCGCCAGCGCCTCGGCCTCGGCCCGGTCCAGCTCCGGCACACCGGCGGCGTCCGCGAAGACGACGTCGATGTCGGCGGGGGTGAGCCCGGCGTCGGTGAGGGCGGAGCGGACGGCCCTGGCCCGGCCCGGCGGGCGGCCCGAGCCGGGGGCGGGGTCGAGCGTGGCGGCGTACCCGGCGATCTCGCCGTAGATGTGGGACGCGCCGCGCTCGCGGGCCGCGGTGAGGTCCTCGGCCACCAGGATGGCGCCGCCCTCGCCCACCACGTATCCGCCCGCGTCGGCCGAGAAGGGCAGGAACGCGCGAGCCGGGTCCTGCTCGGTGCTCATCAGGCCGGTGGCCAGCTGCGGCACCCAGCCCCACGGGCAGATGCCCGCGTCGACGCCCCCCGACACGACCGCCTGGAATCCCTTGCGGACATGGCGGCGGGCCTGGCCGATCGCGTCGAGGCCGCCGGCCTGCTCGGTCAGCAGGACGCCGCTGGGGCCGCGCAGCTTGTGCCGGATGGAGATCTGGCCGGTATTGACGGCGTAGAACCAGGCGAAGGACTGGTAGGCGCTGACGTGCTCCTTGCCCTTGCTCCACAGGTTCTGCAGCTCGCGCTGGCCGAACTCGACGGCGCCGCCGGACGCCGAGGTGACCACGCCCATGCCGTACTCGGGCACCTCGCCGGTGTCGATACCGGCGTCCTCGAGGGCCCATTCCGCGGCGGCCAGCGCGAGCCGGGTCATGTGGTCGGTCTGCGGTATGAGCCGGCTGGGGATGTGCTCCTCGGCGACGAATCCCGGCACCTCGCCGGCGAGCCGGGACGGGTAGCGCGTGGCGTCGAACCGGGTCACCGGGCCGATGCCCGATTCGCCCGCCAGGGTCGCCTTCCAGTAGTCCTCGGCGCCCAGACCGTTGGGCGCGGCGATGCCGAGGCCGGTCACCACGGTGGACGTGGTCATGCGATGCTCCTTTCCGGTCGTGCGAGGACCATCGCGCTCTGGAAGCCGCCGAAGCCGCTGCCCACGCTGAGAACGACGTCCGTCTGCTTCTCCCGGGCGGTCAACGGGATGTAGTCGAGGTCCAGTTCGGGGTCCGGCTCGTTCAGGTTGGCCGTGGGCGGCAGCACCCCGTGCTCCATGGCCAGGGCACAGGCGGCGATCTCCAGCGAGCCGATCGCGCCGAGCGAGTGCCCGATCATCGACTTGATGGAGCTGACCGGGGTCCGGTAGGCGTGCTCGCCCAGGCTGCGCTTGAACGCGCCTGTCTCGTGGCGGTCGTTCATCTTGGTGCCGGAGCCGTGCGCGTTGATGTAGTCGATCGCGGTCGGGTCGAGGCGGGCCTCGGTGAGGGCGGCGTCGATGGCCTCGGACATCTCGCGGCCGTCCGGCTTGAGACCGGTCATGTGGTACGCGTTGCAGCGCTGGGCGAAGCCCGCGATCTCGGCGTAGATGTGCGCGCCCCGGGCCCGGGCGGCCTCCAACTCCTCCAGGACCAGCACAGCCGCGCCCTCCCCGAGAACCAGGCCGCTGCGGGTCCTGTCGAAGGGGCGGCAGGCGCTCTCGGGGGTGTCGTTGCGCGGGGTGGTGGCGAGGATGGCGTCGAAGCAGGCGGAGGTGATCGGGGAGATCGGGGCCTCGGTCGCACCGGCGATCACGACGTCGCAGGTGCCCTCGCGGATCAGCTCCACCGCGTGGCCGAGCGAGTCCAGGCCCGAGGTGCAGCCGGTCGAGACCACGGCCGCCGGACCCTCGGCGCCGGCCGCCCGGCCGACCTCGGCGGCCATCGAGCTGGGCACGAAGTGCCGGTACAGCTGGGGAATCGCGTAGGTGTGGTCGACGAGCCACTCCCGGCCGCCGTCGCTGACCACCGCGTATTCACGTTCCAGGCTGGTGGTGCAGCCGACCGCGCTGCCGAGCGAGGTGCCGATCCGGCCGGGGTCGAGGGCGGAGGTGTCCAGGCCGCTGTCGGCGAGCGCCTCCCGGGTGGAGACCACCGCGAACTGCGCGGCCCGGTCGAGGCGGCGGGTCTCCTGCTGGGAGAGGCCGGCCGCCAGCGGGTCGAAGTCGCACTCGGCGGCGACCCGGGAGCGGAACGGGGAGGGGTCGTAGAAGGAGATGGTGCGGGTGGCGGTACGGCCGGCGGTGAGCAGGTCCCAGTACTCCTTGACGCCGATACCGCCAGGGGCCACGACGCCCAGTCCGGTGATGGCAACTCGACGCATCATCTACCTCGCCTTCGACGGGGCGGAGTGCTTCGCGCACTCCCTGCCGGATGGAACTGTGCGGGCCACTGTCGATCCCTTCGTCCGGAGCACTGCGGTGTCGCGGCGGCCGGGGCTGCCATGGATGGGGTCGTGCCCCGGCCGGCCGGCCCGGACGGCCGCCCGCTCGTGACGCGCCGCCGTATCCGGTGCATCCCATGGAACGGGCAGGTGCTCGACGGCCGCTCGTGTCCGCGTGGACGCCACATCCGTGCAGGTCACGTGGGAAGATTGCCGTGCTTGCGGGCGGGTACTTCGGCCTTTTTCCCGCGCAGCATGGCCAGGGAGCGGATCAGGACCGAGCGGGTCTCGGCCGGCTCGATGACGTCGTCGACCAGGCCGCGTTCGGCTGCGTAATAGGGGTGCATCAGCTCGGTCCTGTACTCCTTGATGCGCTGCGCCCGTACGGCCTCGGGGTCGTCGGCCGCGTTGATCTCCCGGCGGAAGATGACGTTCGCGGCACCCTCGGCGCCCATCACGGCGATCTCGTTCGTCGGCCAGGCGAAGGACAGGTCGCAGCCGATGGAACGGGAGTCCATGACGATGTAGGCGCCGCCGTAGGCCTTGCGCAGCACCACGGAGATCCGGGGGACGGTGGCGTTGCAGTACGCGTACAGCAGTTTCGCGCCGTGCCGGATGATGCCGTTGTGCTCCTGGTCGACGCCGGGCAGGAAGCCGGGTACGTCGACCAGGGTGACCAGCGGGATGTTGAAGGCGTCGCAGGTGGAGACGAAGCGGGCGGCCTTCTCACTGGCGTGGATGTCGAGGACGCCGGCGAGCACGGCGGGCTGGTTGGCCACGACGCCGACCGTGTGCCCGTCGAGACGGGCCAGCGCGCACACCACGTTGCGCGCCCAGGCCTCATGGACCTCGAAGTACTCGCCGTCGTCCACGAGTTCCCCGATGACGTCACGGACGTCGTAGGAGCGTCCCGGCTCGGCCGGTACGAGGTCGCACAGGGCCTCGGTGCGCCGGTCCGCGGGGTCGGCACTCGGCGCGGCGGGCGGCAGCTCACGGTTGTTGGACGGGAGCAGCGAGATCAGGAAGCGCACGTCCTCCAGGCACTCGGTCTCGTCGTCGTAGGCGAAGTGGCAGACGCCGGAGGCGGTCGCGTGCGGTTCGGCGCCGCCCAGACCGTTGTGGGTGATCTTCTCGCCGGTGACGGCCTGGACGACGTCGGGGCCGGTGATGAACATCTGGGCGGTCTCGCGCACCATGAACACGAAGTCGGTCAGGGCGGGGCTGTAGGCGGCGCCGCCGGCACACGGGCCGAGCATCACGCTGATCTGCGGGATCACCCCGGAGGCGGCGACGTTGCGGCGGAAGATGCCACCGTATCCGGCGAGGGCGGTGACGCCTTCCTGGATGCGCGCACCGGCGCCGTCGTTGAGCGACACCAGGGGCGCTCCGGCAGCCTCGGCCAGATCCATCACCTTGTGGACCTTGGCGGCGTGGGCCTCGCCGAGCGCTCCGGCGAAGACCCGGAAGTCGTGGGCGTACGCGAAGACGGTGCGGCCGTGGACCAGGCCCCAGCCGATCACCACGCCGTCGCCGTGCGGCTTCCTGTCCTCCAGGCCGAATCCGGTGGCGCGGTGCCGGCGCAGCGGCTCGATCTCGGTGAAGGTGCCCTCGTCGAAGAGGACCGCCAGCCGTTCGTGGGCGGTGAGTTTGTTCTTCGCGTGCTGCCGCCGGGTGGCCTCGGGATCCGGGCCACTGCTCACTTCCTTCTTGATCCGCCGCAGCTCCGCGGCGGCTCGACGCAGGTCAGGGGCGACTGAGGAGACCATACGGTCGTCGAGGATCGTCATCGGCCGAACGTAGGCCCGCCTCCTCGAACCCGCCTCGAGACGACCACCCGGCCGGTGGGCCGGGGAGATGCGTCTCGGTGGGGTGGGGTGGGGCTGGGGTCTCGCCGGCTGGGGGAGGAGGTGTCCGTGGGCGGTCACGTTGCCGCGGACGGTCTTCGAACCGCCCGGCGCCCACGCCGTGAAAGTCGGATGCGGCACGTTCCGAGCGCCCTTGAGGCCGGGTTCCCCAAGGCCGCCGAGCACCTCGACGCGGCCCGGCAGGACCTGTGCCGGCCTTCCTTCACCTCGTCCCCGCGTGAGCTCCGGCGGCAGATCCGGTCCGACAACCCACAAGGACGGCTCGACAAGGAGACCCGGCGTCACATCGACGTGGTCGGCGTCTTTCCCGGCCGCACCGCGTTGTGCGCCTGGTCGGCGCGGTCCTGGCCGAGCAGAAGGAGAAATGGACCGAGGTCCGCCGATACAGGGGACGCGACCTGTTGGCCAAGGGCCGCCTCGACTCGATCGAGTCGGAAACCGCCGAGACCGTCCTGCCCACCGAAGTCACCGCACAGCCCCACAGAACGAGATCACCGCGCGGCCGTCGACACACCGTTCCGGCGTACGTGGCCCGGCCACGACGGGGGCGCCGGCTCGGCCGGCCGGAGTCACGGGCTCAGCCTGTCGCGGGCAGGAGCCAGAATCCGGGCCGATCATCCGCAGGTACCCCGAAGCCCGGGCGGTCGCGACAGGAGCCCGGGGTCCCGGCGAGCGTCCGCAGGGGGCCGCAGGCTCCGGGAGTCGGCTGCCGAGTCAGCCGGCCGCGGATGTCGGGACCGGTTCCGCGTCCAGGGACGGGTCCGCCGAGAGGATCGACTGGTGCAGCCGCTGCAGCCGGGGCGAGGGCTCCAGGCCGAGTTCCTGGACGAGCGAGCCGCGCAGCCGCTGGTACGCCTCAAGGGCCCGCCAGGCCTTGTTGGAGCGGTGCAGCGCGGTCATCAGATGGGCACAGAAGTTCTCGTGCATCGGGTGCTTGGCCACCAGCACCCGCAGTTCGGGCACGATCTCGGCGTGCCGCCCGAGCCGCAGATCGGCCTCGATGCGCAGCTCCAGCGCCGCCATGCGGTCCTCTTCGAGCCGTAGCGCCTCCAGTTCGAGGACGCTTCCCACGGGTACGTCCACGAGCGCCGGCCCCTGCCACAGGTCCAGGGCCCTGCGCAGCAACTCCGCGGAGGTCCGGTAGTCGGCCGCCTCATGGGCGTCCCGGCCGGAGGCACACAGCTGCTCGAACTCCTGGACGTCGATCTGCCCCGGCTGGACCTCGAGGAGGTAGCCGCCGTGCTGGGTGACGAGGATGCCCTTGGCCTGCCGGCTCGGATCGCCCTCGAGGGCGGCCGCTATCTTGCGCCTGAGCTGGAGGATGTAGGTCTGCAGGGTGGTCGCGGCGCTGCGGGGTATGTGCTCGCCCCAGATCTCCTCCATCAGCGTCGGCACGGTGACGACGCGTCCGGTCTCCAGGGCGAGCAGGGCGAGAATCTGCCGAGGCTTGGCGGCACTCGGAACCACCGACACACCGTTGAGTTCCGCCGTGAGCCGACCCAGTACTTTGATGTCCATGTGATCACTCTCCCGTCTCGCGCGGGCGGTGCCCGCCCCCGTCTTACGCGGGCGGTGCCGCCGGCCGAGGGTCCGGCGGCACCGCCTCCCGAGCAAGGCAAAAGCTTCGCAGCAGCCGGGTTCGAGCCACAGTGCGCAGGTCATGAAGAGGCCTATGAAAATGTCATACCGCGATGGTGACGCCCGCACTGTGCGGCTTGAAAGCACGGCCCCCAGAATTCGAGTCGCGGGACACGCCGAACGGATCCCCGATTCGCAGCGCTACTCAACACTCATGACTCTGGAGGCCACATGAGCACGTTGACCATCCCCGCCCCGGCCCTTACGGCCGGAACGGCCCCGCAGGACCACGGCATCGCACTTCTCACCGCCCGCGCCGGACTCGAACCGGACCTGGCCGCCCGCTACCTCACCGACCCGGTGTCGGTACTCGCGGAGTTCGGCGTCGTGGCGGCGGAGCCCGTCTACCTGGCGGGGGTACGCCGGGAGACGCTGGTGATCGAGGATCTGGATCCCGTGGACACCTCCATCACCCTCAGCACGTGCTATCTCTCCCCGCAGTACCTCGTCGACTGCTCCGGGGCCCCGTCGGCATGAGCACGCCTCGCATGATGTCCCCGGTGACACGGCAGGTCGGGTTCAAGCCGCACCTGCGCGTCGAGGTCGTCGACGGCGAGGCCGTGTACCTGCTGTCGGAGCGCGGCACGACCGCCCTGCACGGCCCGCACGTCGAGATCCTCGCCCCGCTGCTCGACGGCACCCGGACCCTGGAGGCCGTGCTCGACGAGGCCGCGGCGGTCCTGGACGCCGCCACAGCGGGCCGTACGATCGCCGCGCTCGCCGAAGCCCAGCTCATCGGCTACCGCGCTCCTTCGTCGGACACCGCCGCCGAGGCCTACTGGGAGCTGGCGGGCCTGAGCGGCTCGGGCGCCCAGGCTGCCCTGCGCGGTACGCCGGTGCAGGTGGTGGTGCTGGGCCGGACGGACCCCGGACCCGTCCGCGAGGAGTGCCTGGCCTCCGGCCTCACCCTGGCCGGCGACGACGCATCCGCCGCATTCACGCTGGTCGTCTGCGACGACTACCTCGACCCGGCGCTGGCCGACCTGGACGCACGGCACCGGGCCGCCGGCCGGCCCTGGCTGCTGGCGAAGCCGTGCGGCGTAGAGGCCTGGGTGGGCCCCGTGTTCGGGGTCCCCGACCGGGCGTGCTGGTCGTGCCTCGCACACCGGCTGCGCGGTCACCGCGCCACGCAGGCGCCGGTGCAGCGGGTGCTCGGCCTGCCCGGCCCGGTGCCGCTGCCGCGGGCGTATCTGGCCTCCGTGCGCGCCCTGGGACTGCAGAGCGCCGTCCTCGAGACCATGAAGTGGGTGGCCGGGATGCGCCATGCGGAGCAGGCCGCCCTGTGCACTCTGGACACGCGCACCCTCCGCACCCGCCATCATGCGGTGGCCAGGCGTCCCCAGTGTCCCGAATGCGGTGACCCCGGCCTGGTGGCGGCGGGCGTACGGCGCCCGGTGGTCTTCACCTCCCGCCCGAAGTCGGTCACGACCGGCGGCGGCCACCGGGCCCTTTCCCCCGCCGCCGTGCTCGCCCGCTACCGGCATCTCGTCGATCCACTCACGGGTGTGGTCTCCGAGGTGCGGCCCGCTCCCGACACACCGGACGGTCTGAACCGCTATGTCTCCGGGCGCAACCCCGCCCTGCGCGCCGACTCGCTCGCCGCGCTGCGCAGCGGACTGCGCAGTCACAGTGGCGGAAAAGGGACCACGCCGGTCGAGGCCGAGGTGGGCGCGCTGTGCGAGGCGGTCGAACGGTACAGCGCGACGCGCCAAGGGGACGAGCCGGTCGTCGTCGACACGCTCGCCGGGCTCGGCGACAGCGCGCTGCACCCCAACTCGTGCCAGCTGTACGCCGACCGGCAGTTCGCGGAGCGCGAGTACTGGAACCGCTCGGCCGCCGTGTTCCAGCAGGTTCCACCACCCTTCGATCCCGCAGCACCGACGGAATGGACCCCGGTGTGGTCGGTGACCGCGGGTGTCCACCGTCTGCTGCCCACCTCGATGCTCTACTTCGGTGCCGCCCCCGGCAGACGGCTGTCCGCGCCCTGGGCGGACTCCAACGGCAACGCGGCCGGCAGCAGCCTCGAAGACGCGACGCTGCAGGGCTTCCTCGAGGTGGTCGAACGCGACGCAGTGGCGCTGTGGTGGTACAACCGCACCCGCCAGCCCGGCGTCGACCTGGACGCGTTCGACGAACCCTGGCTCACCGAAGTCCGTTCCGCCTACCAGAAGTTGCGCCGCGACATATGGGTGCTGGATCTCACCGCGGACTTCGGAATCCCCGTGATGGCCGCCATGTCGGCCCGTAACGACGGGACGGCGCAACGCATTTGCTTCGGGTTCGGCGCCCATTTCGACCCGCGTACGGCGCTGCGCCGCGCGGTGACCGAGATGGCGCAGCTGCTCCCTCCGCCGGGAGTGGAAGTGGAAGCGGACCCCGCCTTCGCTTCCCTCCACCCGGAACTGGCCACATGGTGGGCGAAGGCGACCACCCGGAACCAGCCATATCTCGTGCCCGACCCCGGAGAGTCCGCCCGTACACCCGCACGTTACGCGTGCGCGGCGCGAGAGGACCTGCTCAGTGATCTCACAGTGGCCCAGAGCCTGGCCAGGGACCGGGGCATGGAGCTGCTCGTCCTCGATCAGACGCGGCCTGACGTGCGGCTTCCCGTGGTGAAAGTGATCGTTCCGGGGATGCGTCACTTCTGGGCCAGGTTTGCGCCCGGCCGCCTCTTCGACGTGCCCGTGACACTCGGTCGCCTCGCGCGCGCGACACGTTACGACGACCT
This sequence comes from Streptomyces sp. PTL18, assembly GCF_059510295.1. Lineage (NCBI taxonomy): Bacteria > Bacillati > Actinomycetota > Actinomycetes > Kitasatosporales > Streptomycetaceae > Streptomyces > Streptomyces sp. PTL18. Next base: position 117,606 of record NZ_JCAJZO010000006.1, read on the forward strand.
CAACCCCATTCCGCTGTTCGTGTGAAACTCGGCTGATTACAGCCATCACTGGCCGCCGTTCAGTCGTGCCCATACCATGCCTTGCGCCAAGTCCCCGGGCGAGGAGGTCGCGATGCCGGATGCTTTCCAGAGAGCGGAAAGTCACCAGGATGCCGAGGATTCCTCCCGGACATCCGGGCAACCGGCAATGGCGCCCCGCCTCGCCCGCTCGATCACGGTCGTGGTCCTGCTCTGCTACTGCTCCGTCGTCATCATCAACGTGCTGAAGTTCGGCGGAGCGAGCGCCGCCAAGCTGGCGATCTGCGTCGCCTTCGTACTGCTCGAGTTCGGCGTGCAGTTCGTGCTCACCTCGGCCTCCGCGCGCGACTGGAACCTACGCCGGCGCCTTGCCGTCCTGGCGGCGCAGACCGTCCTGACCTATCTGCCGGCGGTCTGGTTCGGCCTCAACTGGGGGAGCATGCAGGGGCCGCTCGCCGGGACGGTACTGCTCGTCCTGCCCAACGCCGTCGGGTGGCCCCTGTTCGGGCTCGTCGTACTCACCTCTCCCGTGTACCCGCTCCTCGAGGGCGAAGGCGTTCTCTACAGCTGCTACGTCGGCCTGTCCGTCATCCTTGCAGGCCTCGTCATCTACGGCCTGGCCCGTATGACCGACATCGTCCGCCAACTTCACGACACCCGCGAACAGCTGGCCCGCATGGCCGTCACCCAGGAACGCCTGCGCTTCGCCCGGGACCTGCACGACCTGCTCGGTTACAGCCTGTCCACCATCACGCTCAAGGGTGAGCTGGTCAGCCGGCTGATCCCCACCCGGCCGGAGCTGGCCGCGGACGAGACCACGTCCCTGCTGCTCGTCGCGCGGCAGGCTCTGGCCGACGTACGTCTGGTCTCGCGCGGCTACCGGGAGATGTCGCTGCGCGAAGAGGCCGAGTCGGCCGCGAAGGTGCTGATGTCAGCCGATGTCCGCACGGAGGTCGACGTACAGGTCGACCGGCTGCATCCTGTGGTGGACACCGTTCTCGCGACCGCGCTGCGGGAAGGAGTCACGAACATCCTGCGGCACAGCAAGGCCGAGCTATGTACCATCGAGGCCACCAGCGGGACGGAAACGGTTCTCCTTTCGCTGGCCAACGACGGAGTGGCGAACGGAGGGGAGCCTGACACGCATTCCGGTGGCGGGAGCGGTCTGGGCAATCTTCGGACACGGTTCACGGCCATCGGGGGGGACCTGACAGCCGGCGTCGACGAGGACGGCATGTTCCGCCTCGTGGCGTGGGCCCCGCTCCAGCCGCGCAAGGGCGAGGCCCACGCGGCCACAGCCGCCGGCGCGCCGGACGCCGAGAGATCCGCAGCCTGAACCGGGGCTGATCGGACGAGACACCGCTGCCTGGGGGAGGTACAGGTGCCATCCATCACCGTCCTGCTCGCCGAGGACGTGCACATGATCCGCGGCGCTCTTGTCGCACTGCTGCAACTCGAGCCCGATCTACGGGTCGTCGCCACCGTGGACCGGGGCGACACGATCGTCAGCACCGCGCTCGAGGTACGGCCCGACGTGGCGGTGATCGATGTCGACCTGCCGGGCATGGACGGTCTGACGGCCGCCGCCGACCTGCACGAACGGCTCCCCAGCTGCCGCTCCCTGATCCTGACCAGCCTGGGCAAGCCCGGCACCCTGCGTCGCGCCATGGCAGCCCATGTCTCCGGCTTCCTGCTCAAGGACTCCCCTCCGGACCAGCTCGCCTGCGCCGTGCGCTCCGTGGCGATGGGCGGACGGGTCGTCGACCCCCAACTCGCCCTGAGCGCCTGGGACTACCCGGACAATCCGCTGTCCCGCCGGGAGGTGGAGGTGTTACGGCTCGCGGCCCGCGGAGCCGACGCCGCCGAGATCGCCGGCTGCCTCTACCTCACCAAGGGCACCGTCCGTAACTACCTCACCTCGATCGTGGGCAAGCTCGGCGCCCGCAACCGCGTCGACGCGATCCGCATCGCCGAGGACGCGGGCTGGATCCCCTGAGCCCGCCGGGCCGGGCAGTTCCTCGCCGGCCACCCCGTACAGCGCGTCCAGCAGCCCCTCGTGCAGGGTCGTCCCGACCGAGACGTCCGTCAGCTCCCCGAACCCGTCGTCGAACACCGCGACGCTCACCACATGGCTGCCGCCGACGGCGAAGGTCCCGAACGTCCAGCCGCCGTCGTCCGTGGCGGAACCGTCGGGACGGACCAGCCGGGCGCCGGACGAACCGTGCAGGGCGAAACCGAACTCGGTGAAGCGGAACCGCAGGCCCTGGCCGAGGGCCTTGCTGTAGGCCTCCTTCAGGGTCCACAGCCGCACCATCGTGTCGTTGCGGGCGCTCTCCGCGCCCCGGTCGAGGTTCCGCTTCTCGAACGGCGTGCAGGCCTGCGCCTCGGAACCGGTGTGCGCGAGCCGCCGGTCGGCGCGCTCCACGTCGACCCCGATCCGGCCTCGGCGGGTGACGCCCACGACCATGGTCTCGTCGGTGTGGCTCAGGCTGATGTCGATCTGGTCGAGGCCGCGCACATAAGGGCGCCCGCCCGGCAGATACGCCACGTCCACCAGGTGCGGCAGCGTCTGCACGGCCGCCGCGGCGGTGTACCGCAGAAACAGCCGGGAGGCGAGGAAGCGCTCTCGCATACCGGCACGACCGAGCTTCTCGTAGCGGGCCCAGTCACGGCCGAGGAGCAGACGCAGGTTCGCCGCGCCGGGGTCCGGCTGCCAGCCGGGCATCGTGCCGTGCACCAGAACGCTGCCGGTGCGCACCAGTTCCTCGTGCACCCGCTCCCAGGGGCCCTCCGGTCCCGGCGCGGACAGCGGCCGGCCGATGGTCGTCATCGGCTCACGCCCCGGCCAGCGCCGCCGCCAGCGGTCCCGCGTCGAGCGCCGAGATCACCCCGGCCAGGTCCACCGCGTCGCTCTCCGGGCCGCGGCACACCGCCAGGCAGGTCGGCCCCTCGCTGCCGCCCATCCGGCGGAGAAACGGTGTGAGCACCACCCGGGGCCCGATCTCCACGACATGGGTGGGGGACTGCTGAGCGAGCATCGCCCGGGCGGCGTCGGCGAAGCGGACCGGAGAGGTGATCTGCTCGCTCCAGTAGGCCCCGTACAGCGGTTCGGTGGTCAGCCGGCCGTACAGGGTGGAGTAGAACGGCACCCGGGCGGCGCCGCCGGCGACCCGGCGGGCCACCGCGTCGAACTTCGGCACCATGGGCGCCATCAGCGGCGAGTGGAAGGGGTGGGTCACCGTCAGATGGCGGCAGGCGATGCCCCGGCTCTCCAGCTGCTCCTGGATGCGCTCCAGTCCCGCACGGTCGCCGGAGAGCACGGTGGCCTTGGCCGCGTTGATGGCGCTGATGCCGACGCCGGGCTCGGAGGCGACCAACTCGGCCGCCTCGAACGGGGCCGCGCAGGTGGCCATCATGCCGCCGTCGGAGGGCAGGTACTGCATGAAGGCGCCGCGCAGCGCGACCAACTTGGCGGCGTCGGGCAGCGACAGCGCGCCCGCGACGGTGGCCGCTGCGAACTCCCCGATGCCGTGGCCCAGCACGGCGACCGGGGTCACACCCTCCTCCCGCAGGGTCTGCGCCAGGGCGTACTCGACGGCGAACAGGGCGGGCTGGGTGAACGCGGTCTGGTGGATCCGCGGGTCGTTGCCGACGATCAGCTCCACCACGGAGGTTCCGGTGTACGGCAGCAACTCGGCGGCGGCCTGGTCGAGATGGGCGCGGTAGCCGGTGCAGTTCCAGTACAGGCCGGAGGTCATGCCCGGGTGCTGGGAGCCCTGCCCGGTGAACACCAACGCCGCCCGGACCAGTCCGCCGCCCGCCGGACGCGGGTCGTGCTGGGCCATGTACCGGGCCAGCTCGCGCACGGTGGGATGCGTCTCGATGTCGGTGGGGTCGATCACCGGGCCGAACTCCTCCTCGATGTCCCCGTACAGGCTGAGCGCGGCCACCGAGTCGAAGCGTCCGTACTCGTGGAACGGAACGTTCTCGTCCACCGGCACTCCGAGGTAGTGGGTGAGCCGCTCCGTGAGCCATTCGCGCTGGGCCGCGCCGAAGGAGTCGTCGTGTGCGTCGTCGTACTGGGGTTCAGACATGGTCGGTGCTCCATCTCGGGCTCGGGTGGATACCTCCGCCGGCGGATCAGGCCAGCGCGGAGCCGTACAAGTCGTAGCTGCGGCGGCCGTGCAGGCGGTCCAGTGCCTCGGCGAGCACCCGCTGCTCGCAGGCGGCGACGGGGCTGCCCACGCCCGTGCGGTCCTGGAGGGGGTCGGGCAGGGGCAGGCCGAGGCGCCGGGCGAGGCGGTGGAGCACCGCCACGGCCCAGGCCGGATCGGCCAGGAACGCGTCGGACGGAGTGCCGGTCTGCGCCCGCCAGGTCCCCAGGCAGGCCGCCGCCGCCAGGACCAGCGTGTAGCGGTCGGCGAGCGCGAAGGTGCGCGGGCTGGCCAGCGCGGCGCGGTTCCCGGGGTCGAGTTCGCCGAACGCCTTGGCCAACTCACGCAGTTCATCGGTGAACGCCCGGGCGAGCGAGCGCAGCAGCGGCCAGTCCCCGCGTCCCGGCACGCCGAGGTCGGCCGACTCCAGCCAGGCGGTGCAGGCCACCAGGGTCGCGGCCAGCGGGTCGCTGCCGGACAGCAGGGACAGGCGCGGCAGGTCCAGCGGCGGAAGATCCTCGTGCGGCCGGAACAGCGCGGCAGGCGCCTCGCGTTCCGCGAACCACGCGTGCCGGGCGAAGTGCGGCAGCTGCGGCAGGATGCTGACCTGGCGGCCCGCGCTGCCGGCGTGGCCGAGGGAGGTGACGGGCAGGTCGCGCAGCTGCTTCTGGAACATCCCGTACGAGCCGCTCACCGCGAAGCTCTCCTCGCCGAGCACCGCCGCCATCTCGTCCATCGTCTCGGCGGCGAGCCGTGGCGCGAGATAGGCCGCGGACGCCGCGTACACGCTCATCTGGTGCGGAAGCAGATGCAGCGACCGGGTGGCGACCAGGGCCAGGCAGTCGATGAGCAGCAGGTCGAGGAAGGCGCCGGTGAGCACGTCCCGTACGTGCCGTACGTCGAGGGAGGAGCGACCGTCGGCGCGGCGCCGGGTGGCGAAGGCGGCCACCGTGCGCAGCGCGGTGTCGACGCCGGCGAGCACGATCGACGGGATGAGGCCGCGGATCAACAGCGAGGAACGCAGCGACAGTTCGTAGCCGTCGCCGATACGGCCGAGCACGGCGCTGTCGGGCACGGTGCAGTCGGTGAAGGCGAGGCCGCCGAACTCGGCGCCGCGCATCCCGTTGGTGGAGTGCCGCCCGGTGTCGGTGATCCGGTCGGCGGGGTGGGCGGCGCGGTCCAGGAGCAGCACCGAGTGGCTGCGGCCGCCGCCGTGCGCGTCCGAGGTACGGACGAAGACGACCAGACCGCGGGAGCGGGCCGCGTTGGCGATCGCGGTCTTGCCGCCGTTCACCGACAGGCCGCCACCGGCGGCGGGCCGGGCTGTCAGCTCGTCGCGGACGAAGTCGTTGCCGTGCGCCACCTCGTGCCGTGCCACGGCGACGCGGTCGCCGCCCAGCAGCAGGTCGGCCACGAAGCGGCGCTGTGCGTCGCTGCCCGCGGTCCACACCGGTACGGCGGCGAAGAAGCAGCTCAGGCCGTACCCGAAGCCCAGGGAGGCGTCGCGGCGGAACAGCGGGCGCAGGAGCCGGCCGAGGACGTCCAAGCGGCTCAGCCGGCCGCCGAGTTCCGCGGGGACGAACTCGGCGTTCAGGCCGAACACGTCGAGCACCCGCTCGGCGCCGGGTACGGGCTCGCCTGCCGCGTCGGCGGTGAGCAGCGCGGTGGCGCCGAGCGGATTCCGGGGGTCGTCCATGGGGCCGAGGGCGGCCTCGAGGGCGTCTATGCGGGCTTGCTCCGCAGGCGGTACCGAGTGCGCCGACGGGGGTGCCGCGACGGGCCCGTGGGCGTCCGCCGGTTCGCCGCGGTCGATCGCGTCGTTCCCCGCGCCCCTGTGGGGCGTCGTCCTCATCGGCGTTCCTTTCGTGCCGTGGCGGGCCGCATCAGGCGTTCGACCTCCGGGTCGACCCACTGGTGGAGTGCCGTGAGCTCGCCGTTGAGGAACATGCGGCGCATGGCGGCCCGTTCGAGCTTGCCGCTGGTGGTGCGGCGGACCGTGCCGGGGCGGACCAGGAGGACGCCGCCCGGGGCCACGTCGTACTGCTCGCTCAGCCGCCGCTGCACGCCGGCGGTGAGTTCGGCCAGGTCGACGCCGTAGCGGCTGCGGGCCCGCAGCTCCTGGACCACGACGACGTGTTCGCGCTCGCCGGGCACTCCGAACGCGGTGCCGGAGCCGAACAGGGCGCTGACCTCGCGCACCGTGCGCTCCAGGTCCTGTGGATACAGATTGCGCCCCGCGACCACGATCACTTCCTTGATCCGGCCGGTCACGCACAGCCGGCCGTCGACCAGGGCGCCGAGGTCGCCCGTGCGCAGGTAGCCGCCCTCGCCGTCCTTGATCCGCCCGTCGAAGGTGTCGGCGGTGTCCCTCGGGCTGCCCCAGTAGCCGGGTGAGACCGACTCGCCGCGCACCCATATCTCGCCGACCCGGCCGTCCGGGAGCGCCCTGCGGGTGTCGGGGTCGACGATGCGTACCTCGACGCCCGCCGGTCGGCCGCAGGCCACGGCCTCCCGTTCCGGGGTGGCGGCACCCGGCGGCGCGGGCAGGACGTGGGTGCCGAACGCGCAGGTGGTGCGGTCGCCGCTGACGAGCAGCGTCGCCTCGGCCAGGCCGTAGGCGGGCACGAGCGCCTCGGCGCGCAGGCCCGCGGCGGCGAACCGTTCGGCGAAGGCCCGCATGGTGGGGGAGCTGACCGGTTCGCCGCCGCTGACGGCGACCTGCCAGCCCGAGAGGTCGAGTCCGGCGAGCTGGCTGTCGTTGACGCGGCGCACACACAGGTCGTAGGCGAAGTCGGGGGCGCCACTGACGGTGAGGCCGTAGCGCGAGATGGTCTCGAGCCAGTGCGCCGGGCGCTTGACGAAGGCGACCGGGGAGAGCAGGACAGCGGTTCCGCCGAGCCACAGGGCGTGCAGCAACTGGCCGATCAGGCCCATGTCGTGGTGCAGCGGCAGCCAGCCGCCGATCCTGCCACCCGGTACGGTGCCGAGCGCCGCGTGGATCGCGCGGTGGTTGGCGAGCAGCGCGCGGTGCGTCACGATCACCCCCCGGGGCTCGCGGGTCGAACCGGAGGTGTACTGCAGGAACGCCACGTCGTCGGGTTCCCGGCGCGGCGGCTGCCACGGCTCGTCGCGGTTCGCCGTGTCCGTCACGTCCGCGTCCGTGGGGATGCAGGTGACGCGCCCGTGTCCGGTGCGGGCCAGCATCTGGGTGACGTCGAGGGCCTCCGCGATCGAGGTGAGCACACAGCCGGCGCCGGAGTCCTTGACGATGCCCGCGATGCGTTCCTCGGGCCGGCCGAGGGCGCCGAGGGGCGCGGCGGGCACCGCGATCACGCCCGCGTAGAGGCAAGCGAGGAAGCCGATGCCGAACAGCCGGGCCGACTCGTGCAGGAGGAGGACCCGTTCGCCGGGGGCCGCATGGCGTCCGATCCGGGCGGCCACCGTACGGGCGGCCCGGTCCAGTTCGGCGTAGGAGAGCGTCTCGGGCCGCAGCGCTCCGTCCCGCTCGGTGAGGAGGATCAGCGCCTCACGGTCGGGTGACTCGGCGACTCTGCTCCGCACCATGTCGGTGAATGTCCGGTGGCCGGTCAACGCGCTCCCCTTTCGTGTCGTGATGCCGCTCTCGTACGCCGGAGCGACAGGTGGTCGTGGTCCGCCGGTCATCTCCCCGGCCAGGACGGCACCCGGTGACCCGCGTGTCGGACGGTCCAGTCCGCGTACGCCGCCTTCGCCTCCTGGTCCGGCTCCCGGTCACGGCGGGACAGGGCGAGCAACACGGCGGTGACCGCGGCCAGTTCGGCGGCGTCGGGTCGACCGCGCACCACGGTGATGTGCGTCTCGTCGGTCATGGCACCAGCGTGCATGCAGCAGCTAGAGCCGCCCTCGCGTCCTGAACGCGACCGAGCCGAGGACCCAGGGAGTCCTCGGCTCGGTCACCGCTGGGGCCCGCACGCCCCGGGATGGATCAGTCGATCACACGTTCGTAGGCCACGTGCCGGGTCCGCTCCAGCACGACCTCGGCACTGCGTTCCAGCTCCTGCCGGGCGGCCTGGGCCGGCTCGCTGTCCAGGGCCCGCTCCAGCGACTCGGCGTCCCGCCACCACAGCACGCCGGTGTAGAGCGAGGGTCGCAGCAGGGAGCGCAGCAGGTCGACGCCGCCGAATCCGTCCGCCTCGCCGAGGCGGTCGGTGAGGTCGGTGAACCGCCGCTCGAAGGCCCGCCAGTCCCCGCCGACCCGGGCGCGCAGCAGGACCACGCTCTCGGTGCCGGGGCGCGCGTCGTCCCGCAGCACCCGGCCGACGCTGACGGCCTGGTCGACCTCCGTCTCGACGAGCGGTTCCAGTCGCTCGACATGGCCCAGGAACGTCTCGTCGTGCACGGTCTCGCGGAAGGCGCGCAGGGTGCGCCAGTGCCCCAGGTGGACGTACACGTGCGGATGGTCGGCCAGGCGTACGGTCACCAGGAAGTCGAAGTCGGTGCGCCGGCGCAGGAACTGGGAGTGTTCCCTGAACAGCCGCTCGAACCTGTCGGTGTCGCCCTTGACCTCGAAACGGTTGATGATGGTGACGGGTTCGGTGAGATCACGTCCCGGCATGCACGTCCTCCGCGAATTGCTTGGCGTGGCGCAAGGTGGTCGAGCTGTTGGTACCCAGGGCCTTGCGGACCAGCGCCCGGGCCTCGGCGAGCGTGGCGTCGGGGCCGAGCGCGGAGCACACGCCTTCGGGGTCGAGCACCACCGTGTGCCAGGAGGTGACGGTGAGGGTGTCCCCGTCACCCGACGGTTCGATGGTCCAGCGTCCGGTGTGCACCCGCATGGCCACCGGTACCCGCAACTGCTTGTACACGATCTCCTTGCGGTCCTCGAAGCACACCCGGACCGAGGTGGTGTTGTGCAGGGACCCGTCGGGACTGCGGGTGTCCATGTCCATGTGCTGGATGCCCGGTTCGTCCTCGGTGAGGGCGAGCCGCGCCACATGGGGCAGCCGCTCGGGCCACAGGTCGGCGCGGTCCAGGAAGGCGTACACGTCGCCGGCTGCCCCGGCGACCGTCACCGAGTCGCTGAAGGTGAACTCGAGTTCGTCGGCGGACTCGCCGAGTTCCGCCGCGTTCTTCAGGGCGGCGAGTTCGGCGACGCTGTTGCGGTCGACGGCGCGCTCGATGAGCTGCTCGGCCTCCGGGTCGTCCCGGACCGCACGGTAGTCGTGCAGCAGCACCACCCGGGTCGTGCCGCCCTCCAGGGGCTCGATGCGCCAGGTGCCGCCCATCGAGGCGACGGGGGCCGCCGAGACCACCTGGCGGAAAGTGACCGTACGGGAGTGCGGATCGAGGGTGCGGCGCGAGGTCCAGGTGCGCACCTGCTCGTTGGCGATCGCCCAGATGCGCAGCAGCTGCTCGCCGGCGCCCGTCTCGTCCCGGCTCTCCTCGAGCACCTCGACGTGCACGGTGGGGCCGAAGACCTGGGGCCAGGAGGCCACGTCGGCCACCAGCGCGTAGCAGGCCTGCGGCGACGCCGCCACGGTGACGGAGTGTTCCGTCAGATGTGTGCCGGTGACGGGGGCGGTGTCCGGTGTCTCGCTCGTAACGGTCGTCGCCACGGCGGGTCCTTCCTTCGAATCGTGCCGTCGGGGACGGCGATCAGCAGAGTGGCACAGCCGCCTCGAGCGCACCTCGACGGCGGGTGGAGACCGGCCACATCGGGCCGGGTACGGCTTCAGGACCGGTCGGGACCCTCTTCGCCGCCCAGGTCCCAGTGGGGGCGTTCGGTGATCTCCACGACGGCGCAGCCCCAGCTGTAGCCCGCGCCGACACTCACGAGTACGCAGCGGTCCCCGGGGCCGGCCCTGCCGGAGACCAGCAGATGGTCGAGGCTCGCGAACTGGTCGCCGGCGCCGAGATGACCGACGGTCCGGCTGAACTCCCAGGTCGTGCGGTCCGGTTCGATGCCGAATGGCTTGTAGTAGATGGACCGCAGCCGACGCCGCCCGAAGTGCGGGAGCACCACCCAGCGGGCGTCGCCGAGGTCCATGCCGGCGTCGGCGAGCGCCTGCTTGAGCACGGTCCGCTGCCCGGCGTGCGCCCGGGTGATGGCGTACGACATCCCCACCCGGCCGACGAAGGCGCGTTTGGCCTCCTCGAAGTCGACGGGGATCCGGCTGCTGAACGGGGCCCTGGTGAACGGCTCGTCACCGCGGTGCAGGGGCTCCAGCGAAGCGTCGGCGTGCAGGGCGACGGAGAGAAGCCGGGCGAAGCCGCCGCGCCGGGACAGCACCAGGGCGGAGGCGCCGTCGGCGTAGGGCGTGCCGGGATCGGTCTGCCAGCGGTCGATGCCCGGGGTGCAGAAGCGGTCGGCGCAGGTGAGCAGCGCGTCGCCGTGGCCGTGGCCGGCCGTGAGGTAGGCGGCGGCCAGGTCGAGGGCCGCGAGTCCCCCGTTCGACATCTGCCGGATCTCCAGGGCGGGGCAGTTGTTGCCGAGCGCTTCGCGCTGGATGTACGAGGCCACGGGCCACAGGTCCTGGCCCTGGTGGTAGGTGTCCGCGTGCAGCACCAGGTCGACGTCGGCCGGGGCGCTGCCCGCACGGGTCAGTGCCGTCCGGGCGGCGTGCGCCGCCATCTCGGCGGCGGACTCGTCCGGGGAGTACGCCACCGAGACGGCGCCGGTGGCGGCGACGAGGCCGGCCGGGCACTCGCCCGCGGCCACGGCGTCGTCGATGCGCAATCGGGACGGGAGACGTACGGCGGTCCCCCGCAGGTAGATGTCTTCCACACGCACAGCCGCTCCAGAGGGTTCGAAGAGGTCAGCCGCCCGGTGCGGTCACCAGGCTCTCGGTGTCCTCGCGCCGCTCCGGCGCGTCGGACAGGACGTAGTGGACGGCGTCCAGCAGGGCCGTCAGGGCCGCCCCCGCCGCATGCCGGTCCACGCCGACGGTGCCCCAGTGGCGCTCGCCGCACCGGAACGACAGCAGGACCCGCACCGAGGGCGGCGTCGTACGGTCCCCGGCGAGTTCCCGGACCGTGTGCCCGGTCAGGCGCAGCCCGGCCAGCTCGGGGAAGACCGGGTCCAGGGCCTGGTGCAGGGCCGCGTCCAGGGCGTGCACGGGCTCCCGGCCGAGGCCGGTGGCGGTGCACGGCGCCCCCGCGACACGCACCAGCATCGAGGCCCGCGCACCGCCGCCGTCCCCGTCCAGGGCCACCTGCCAGGACTCCACGCCGATCGGCTCCGGCGGGGTGTCCCCGGCCAGCTCCGCACGCAGCAGCAGCGCGAAGGAGGCGTCGGCGGACTCGAAGCTGTAGCCACGGCTCTCCAGCTCCTTGACCCGGGCCGCGGTCCGGCCCACCGCCTCGGAGCCGGCATCCGCGTCGTAGCCCAGCTCACGGGCCTTCAGCTCGACGGAGGACCGTCCGCCCATGTCGGAGACCAGGACGCGCATGGTGTTGCCGACCCGGGACGGGTCGATGTGCTGGTACAGGCCGGGGTCGACGCGCAGTGCCGAGGCGTGCAGGCCCGCCTTGTGGGTGAAGGCCGCCGCGCCGACGTAGGGAGCGGCGGGCACCCCGGGGATCCCGCTGACCTCGGCGATGGCCCGGCCGGTGGGCTCCAGCTCAGCGAGCCGCTCCAGCGGAATCACCTCACGGCCCCGTTTGAGGACGAGGTTCGCCATGACGGTGAACAGGTTGGCGTTGCCGCAGCGTTCGCCGTACCCGTGGGCGGTGCCCTGGGCGTGCACGGCGCCCGCGTCCACCGCGGCCATGGTGTTGGCGACCGCGCAGCCGGTGTCGTCGTGACAGTGGATGCCGATGGCGGCGCCGGTCATGGCGATGGTGTCGGCGACGACCGCCTTCACCTCCTCCGGCAGCGAACCGCCGTTGGTGTCGCACAGCACGACCGTCTCCGCGCCGGCCTCCGCGGCGGTGCGCACCACTTCCAGGGCGTACTCGCGGTTGGTGACGTATCCGTCGAAGTAGTGCTCGGCGTCCAGGAACACCCGGCGTCCGGCGAACACCAGGTGCTGCACGGTGGACCGGATCATGGCGAGGTTCTCGGCGAGCGTGGTGCGCAGGGCCCGGTCCACATGCCCGGTGTGACTCTTGGCGACGAGCGTCACCACGGGTGTCTCGGCCTGGAGCAGCGCCCGCACCTGCGGGTCCCGAGCGACGGAGACATCAGGCCTGCGGGTGGCGCCGAAGGCCGTCAGCAGGGCGTTCCCGAGGTCGAGTTCGGTGCGCGCCCTGCGGAAGAACTCGGTGTCCTTCGGTACCGCGCCGGGCCAGCCGCCCTCGATGAATCCCACGCCCAGGGCGTCCAGACTGCGCGCAATGGCGAGCTTGTCGTCGACGGTGAGAGCAAGGCCCGCCATCTGGGTTCCGTCGCGCAGGGTCGTGTCGTAGAGCTGGAAGCCGCTCTGTTGCGCCATCGCCCCTCCCTTCCTGTCGGCCTGCACTTCGCTGCGCCGGCTTGGGCCAAGAGTCGGGCCGGTGGCTCGAAGGGGGCCGGAGCCGAGGTGGAACGCCGTGGGCGGTGCCGCGTCCGGTTGTCCGGCGGCTGCGCGTTCGTGGGGGGCCGGCCGCGCCCACACGGCAAGGCCGCACATCGATGCAGCCCCGCGCTCCTGAGGGGCGCGCTGCCGCGAGGCATAGGCAAAGGGGCCGGGCGGCTGTATGCCGTCCGGCCCCTACGGTGTCGTCCCGGGCGCTGTCAGGAGGCCGGGGCGGGCTCGGGCTCACCCGCCGGCTGCTCCTGGCGCAGGCGCTTGGGCAGGGCGAACATCAGCAGGAACACCGCGGCGGTGACCCCGATGAAGGCCTTGAGCAGCGTCTGGAAGCTGTCGGCGAAGGAGTCGCCGACCTGCTCCTTGCCGTACTTGCCGACGACCTGGGCCACCTTCGGGTCGCGCAGCGGCTGCACGGTGCAGCTGGCGGGCACGAGGGAGGCGTCCTTCTCGCTTGCCCGGTCGATGGCGCAGGTCCGGTAGGCCGTGGCGATGCTGTCGGCCTCACCCGGGGTGACCCGGACGCTCGCCACCAGCTCCTTGCGCAGCTGCGGCAGCTGGTGATCGACGTTGCCGGTGGTGTTGCCGACGATGCCGCCGAAGAAGACCACGCTGATCAGGGCACCGCCGATGGCGAAGCCGAGCTGGGTGTTGGTGTTGACCACACCGGAGGCCGAACCCGCGTGCTCGTGCGGCACCTCGGAGGTGACGATCAGCGGCAGCGGCGTGGCCACCGTGCCGAAGCCGAGGCCGACAAGGAACAGCGGGATCGCGATCTTCCAGGAGGTGACGTCGTGGCCGTACTTGCCGGCCACCCAGACGTACGTACCGAGGCCGATCATCAGCACCACGGCACCGATCTGCATCGCCTTGCGGCCGAACTTGGGCACCAGGATCATCACGGACGAGGTGGCCGTGAGGAAGGCGCCGATGCAGAACGGGAGGCTGGTCAGACCGGCCCGCATCGGGGACCAGCCCTGACCGACCTGCATGTACAGCGTCCACCCGATGGTGAACATGCCCATGCCCGCATAGAAGATCAGGTTCACGCCCAGGCCGGCCGAGTAGCTGCGGGTGCGGAACAGACCCAGCTCCACCAGCGGCGAGTTGTCCCGGCGGGACTTCTCACGCTGCCAGGCGACGAAGCCGAGGAGCACCAGCACCGAGGCCCCCATGGAGACGAAGCCCAGCGTGGGCCAGCCCATCTCACGGCCCTGCAGCAGCGGGAAGACCAGCATCACGAAGCCGATGGTCAGCAGCACCACGCCACGGATGTCCAGCCGGAGCGCGTGCGGCGCCTTGGACTCGGTGATGACCTTGGCTCCGTACACCAGGCCCACCAGGCCGACGGGCACGTTGACCAGGAACACCAGACGCCAGTCGAGACCGAACAGGTTCCACTCGACCAGCAGGCCGCCGAGGGCCAGACCGAGCGTCGCGGCGAGACCACCGACCAGGCCGTGCAGGGCGAAGGCGGTGCCGCGTTCCTTGTCGTTGAAGGTGACGTGGATGATCGACAGCACCTGGGGCACCATGACACCGGACGAGGCACCCTGGAGCACCCGCGCGACGACCAGCTGCCACGGCTCCTGGGCGATGCCGGCGGCGAGCGAGCACAGGGTGAATCCGCCGACGCCGATGAGGAACATCCTCTTGCGGCCGTAGATGTCGCCGAGCCGGCCACCGAGGATCAGGGTCAGGGCGAAGGCGAGCTGGTAGCCCACCAGAACCCACTGGATGGCCGAGTACCCGGCGCCCAGCTCCCGCTGCATGGAGGGCGCCGCCACATTGGCGATCGTGCCGTCCAGCAGATCCAGGAAGGCGGAGACGAGCAGCACCAGCAGGGCTGCCCAGCGCCGGGGATCCAGCGGCCTGTCCCCCGCCGTCGGATCCGCGCCCGTCGTCCTGCTGTCCACCTCCGTCTCGACGGACGGAGCCTGTTCGGACGAAATAGCCATGATGTGGCCTCTCCTATTACTTGGGGGGTTGTTTGGGGGATGCGTGTGGGGTTACGGGCGATGGCGGGCAAACCTGCCGCCCACCGGGCAGGATGACCGCGGTCAGTGGAATTCCGCTCGAGTCCTGCTGAACCGCGGCGCCGGGGTGGCGGGCCCACTGCCTCTGGCCTGGTGGTGGGGGTGCGCGGCAGCCTCCGCGACGCTCAGGACCGGCGTCACACACGCTTCCGTCTCCTCGAAGCGACGGGCCCAGTCGTCCCGGCTCCTGGTGAGGAACCGGCGGGCGAACACCCGCCGCAGCGAAGGCCAGTTGACCGGATCACTCCGGTCGGGCAACCGCTCGGGATCCAGCTCCAGGCCCTCCAGCAGTGCCCGGTAGAACCGTTCCTCCAGTGCGCCGACGGCGACATGGCCGCCGTCGGCGCACTCATAACAGGTGTAGAAGGGCGCGCCGCCGTCGAGCAGATTGACCCCGCGTTCATGCCGCCACTGACCGCTGTCGGCCATCGCGGTCAGCATGCCGAGCATCGCGCCGGCCCCGTCCACGATCGCGGCGTCCACGACCTGCCCCCGGCCGGAGGCCTGCCGCTCGTACAGCGCGGCCAGCACTCCCGCGACCAGGAACATCGCGCCACCCGCGAAATCACCCAGCAGATTGACCGGCGGCACAGGAGGCCCACCGGCCTCTCCGATGGCATGCAACGCGCCCGTCAACGCCAGGTAGTTGATGTCATGACCGGGGGTACGGGCGAGCGGCCCCTCCTGGCCCCAGCCGGTCATCCGGCCGTACACCAGTCGGGGATTGCGCCCCAGGCAGACCTCCGGTCCGATACCGAGCCGCTCGGCCACGCCCGGTCTGAAACCCTCCACCAGGACGTCCGACTGCTCCAGCTGCCGCAGCAGCCAGTCGGCGTCGCCCGGGTCCTTGAGGTCCAGCTCCACCGACCGGCGCCCGCGGTCGAGTTCTCCGTGCCAGTCCGCGAACGACCGGGCGCCGTCGACCCGGTCGATCCGCAGCACGTCGGCCCCCAGGTCCGCGAAGATCATGCAGGCGAACGGGGCGGGCCCGATCGCCGCGAGCTCCACCACCCGCAGGCCGTTCAACGGTCCGGTGCCTGTCGCCATCTGCGGCTCCTCCTCGTCGGAGTGGGCACGCTGCAAGCGGCCCCTGGAACTCCGCCCCAGGGGCACTCGCGCCGCACTCGAACCGGTGCGGCGGCCGCGCACGACGGGGGAGGGGACGTGCCGGGGGGTGTCCGCCCGCAGCGGCCGGCGAAAACCCGGCGCACCCCTGCGAGAAGCGGCCGGCCGGACCGAGGGCGGACCCCGGCGCGGCACCGGGTCCCCCGTCCGCCGCAGACGCGACACCAGCCACAACGGACCGCAAGGGTGCCGCCGCGGACATCGCCGCGACGGGCCACCGCAGGTGTCGCACGTTCCAGCCGCGCTCGAGCCCGCGCCCGTAGCCTCCGCGGGACACCAGCACGTAGCCGACCCGGGAGGCCCAGCGATGAGCAGGGACGTCACGCCGTTCCACGTGGCATTCGACGAGGCGGACCTCACCGACCTCAGGGACCGCCTGGCCCGCACCCGCTGGCCCGAGCCGGAGACGGTGGACGACTGGTCGCAGGGCGTGCCGCTGGCGTACCTGAAGGAGCTGGCCGAGCACTGGCGGACCGCGTACGACTGGCGGCCGACCGAGGCACGACTGAACGCACTGCCCCAGTTCCGCACCGAGATCGACGGCCTGGGCGTGCACTTCCTCCACGTGCGCTCCCCGCACCCGGACGCCCTGCCGCTGCTGATCAGCCACGGCTGGCCCGGCTCGGTCGTGGAGTTCCTCGACCTGATCCGGCCCCTGACCCACCCCGAGGACCCGGCCGACGCCTTCCACGTGGTCTGCCCGTCACTGCCCGGCTTCGCCTTCAGCGACAAGCCGTCCGCCCCCGGCTGGACCATCGAGCGTACGGCCGCGGCCTGGGCCGGGCTGATGGCCCGGCTCGGCTACGACCGCTACGCGGCCCATGGCGTCGACTGGGGCTCCTTCCTCACCGGCGTACTCGGCGAGACGGACGCCGCCCACCTGGTGGGCATCCACCTGGCCATGCCGTTCGCCAGGCCGCCGCAGGAGCAGGTCGCCCTGGACGACAGGGACCTGGCCGGTCTCGCCGCGCTCAAGGAGTTCCAGCAGAACGAGGGCGGCTACTCGGTGATCCAGGCGACCCGGCCGCAGACCCTCGGATACGGCCTCACCGACTCCCCCGTCGCCCAGCTGGCCTGGATGGCCGAGAAGTACTGGGCGTGGAGCGACCACGACGGCGACCTGGAGAAGGTGATCCCGCGCGACACGCTGCTGGACTGCGTGACCCTGGCGTGGCTCTGCCGCACCGGCGCGTCGTCGGCGCGCATCTACTGGGAGAGTCACAACAAGATGGCGCTTGCTCCCGTACACGTGCCTGCGGCGCTCTCCGTGTTCCCGAAGGATGCGCGGATGCCGCGGGCCTGGTGCGAGGGGCGTTTCACGGATCTGCGGCGCTGGACCGACCACGAGCGGGGCGGGCACTTTCCGGCGTTGGAGCAGCCGTCGCTTCTTGTGGACGAACTCCGCTCCTTCTTCCGCCTGCTGCGCTGAACGCCCCTTTTGCACCGCCGCGATGGGCCGTCGCGCGTGTGCGGCTGCGTCGTGGCCTGCCGTGCAGTTCCCCGCGCCCCTGTCGGGGCGCCGTCCACCGAGGAGCCATCACCGTGCCGGACGCGCACTCCACCGAGGAGCTGCCCCCCTTCCCGTTCCCCGGGTCGAGTTACCGGGGCCCGGCCCCGTTGTTCGCCCGGCTGCGCGCCGAGCGGCCGGTCGTGCGGGTGGCGTGGCAGGGCGGTGGCCATGCCTGGCTGGTCACCCGGTACGCCGACATCAAGGCCGCGCTCGAGGAGCCCCGGCTCAGCCGCGCCGCCGCCTACGCACCCGGGGCCCCGGTCTTCAGCGGACTCTTCCAGGCGCCGCCAGGCATGATCATCTCTGTCGATCCACCGGACCACACCCGGCTGCGCACCCTGGCCGAGCAGGCGTTCTCGGCGCAGCGGATCGAGGCGATGCGCCCCCGCGTACGGGAGCTGGCGGGCCGGCTGCTGAACGCCATGGAAGGCGAGGCGGAGGCGACGGGCGGCCCCGTGGACCTGGTCGGCTCCTTCGCAGCACCGCTCGCCATGACCGTGATCTGCGAACTCCTCGGCGTGCCCGAGGCGGACCGGGACCGGTTCCACACCTGGGTACGCCAGTTCGCCGACGTGTCGGCACCTCCTGAGGAGAGCGCACAGGGCGGGAAGAGGCTGGGCGAGTACATCGCGGGGCTGGTGGCAGCGAAGCAGCGGACTCCCGGCGACGACGTGCTCTCGGCACTCATCGGCGCACGGACCGGCCATGACGGACCGTCCGCGGACGACAGGCTCTCCTACGACGAACTGGTCGCCCTCGGCTTCACCCTCCTGGGTGCCGGCTTCGACTCCTCCGCAGGCCAGATCGCCAACTTCACGCTGACCCTGCTGGCCGACCACGCCGAGGCCTGGCGACACCTCGCAGAGCACCCGGAGGACATCCCGCCCGCCGTGGAGGAACTGCTGCGCACGGTCAATCTGAACGGCAACGACACCTCGGGGCTGCCGAGGATCGCCACCGAGGACGTGGCCGTCGGCGGCGTCACCATCCCGGAAGGCGACGCGGTCTTCCTCGCCTTCCCCTCCGGCAACCGGGACGAGACGGTGTTCGAGCGCCCCGACCGCGTCGACCTGCGTCGCGGCGGCCCCGAGCATCTGGCGTTCGGCCACGGCATCCACCGCTGCCTCGGCGCCCCACTGGCCCGCCTCGAACTGGCCGTGGCGCTGGAGGAGCTGACCCGCCGCTTCCCCGGCGCCCGGCTCGCCGTAGCGGAACAGGACCTGACCTGGCGACTCGGCGACGTGAACCACAACCCGCTGGCCCTTCCCCTGCATCTGCACTCCTGATCCGCAACCCCCTGACACTCCTGACCCGTATCCCCAGGGAGCCCCCATGACCACCGAGCACCTGCCCGCGACGAGCCGCGAGATCCGGCTCGCCGCCTATCCCGAAGGACCCGTCACCCTGGAGCACTTCGAGCCCGGCGAGTCGCCGCTCGGCGAGCCCGGCGAGGGACAGGTCGTCGTGCGCAACGACTGGATGACGCTGGGCTCGGTCGCCCGGGACCAGATGAACCCGGACACCAAGCTGCCGATCCCGGTATTCCAGCCGGGCGTGGCCATGTGGGGCCGCACGGTCGGCACGGTGGTCAGGTCGCACAGCCCGCTGCTCGCCGTCGGCGATCTCGTCGAGCATTTCAACGGATGGCGCGAGTACGCCGTCGGCACCGCCCACGAGTTCTTCAAGCGGGACCGCTCCCTGCTGCCGGGGCCGGAGTACTTCCTCTCCCAGGGGCCGACCGCCTGGCACGGCATGGTCGGCACCGCCGAGGTCGGCGAGGGCGATGTGGTGTTCGTGTCCGGCGCCACCAACGGGGTCGGTGCGCTGGCCGGACAGATCGCCAAACTGAGGGGCGCGGCGAAGGTCATCGGCAGCACCGGCTCCAAGGAGAAGATCGACTTCCTGGTGGGCGACCTGGGCTTCGACGCCGCGTTCGACTACCACGACGGCCCGGTGGCCGAGCAGCTCGCAGAGCTGGCCCCGGACGGGCTGAACGTCGTCTTCGACAACGTCGGCGGTGAGCAGTTCGAGGCGGCGGTCCAGGTCGCGGCGTCCGGCGCCCGGTTCGCGCTGTGCGGCGCGCTGGCCGGGCAGCACGGTACGGACGACGGCGGCCGGCCCCGGCTCGCCCTGATGTCGGCCATCACCAAGTCGCTGACGCTGCGCGGCTTCGCGACGCTGCACACGCCCCACCAGATCGAGGAGTGGAACGCCCAGTTCGGCGCCTGGCTGCGGGAGGGCCGGATCGTCTTCCCGCACACTGTCGTCGAGGGCGGGGTGGATGTACTGCCCGAGACCTTCGTGGCGCTGCTGGAACGCAAGTACAGCGGCACCGTCGTGGTGAAACTGTCCTGAGCAGGGCCCCGGTCGCGGGGGAGAGGCGGAGGCGGGATGACCGTACTGGATCGGCGCGCGCTGAACAGGGCGCTGCTGGCGCGGCAGCTGCTGCTCGAACGGCGGCCGGGGTCCGCCTCCGCCGTCCTGGAGCATCTGGTCGGCATGCAGGCGCAGGCTCCCGAGCCGCCGTACATCGGACTGTGGACCCGGCTGGCCGGCTTCGTGGCCGAGGATCTCGCGGAGCTGATCCGGAGGCGTGAGGCCGTGCGTGTCGCGCTGCTGCGCGGCACCATCCACCTGGTCACGGCACGGGACTGCCTGGCCCTGCGGCCGGTGCTGCAGAGCGTCCTGGACCGGCAGCTGACCGGCGCCTTCGGCCGCCGGCTGGAGGGCCTCGACCTCGACGAGGTCAGCGCCTGCGGACGCAAGCTCTCCGATGCCGAGCGGCTCACGCTGGGCGGCCTCGGCGCGCTGCTCGCCGAACGCTGGCCGCAGCACGAGCCGTTCGCCCTGGCCAACGTCGTCCGCGCCCGCGTGCCGCTGGTGCAGCTGCCGCCGCGCGGGCTGTGGGGCGAGAGCGGGCAGGCCGTGCACGGCACCGCCGAGGCCTGGCTGGGCCGGCCCCTGGGGACCGACACCGCGCCGGACACCCTGGTGCGGCGGTATCTGGCCGCCTTCGGACCGGCCACCGTCAAGGACATCCAGGCCTGGTCCGGGCTGACCCGGATCGGCGCGGTCGTCAAGCGGCTGCGGCCCGGCCTGCGGGTGTTCCAGGACGAGAACGGGGCCGACCTGTACGACGTCCCCGACGCGCCGCTGCCCGATCCCACGACGCCCGCGCCGGTGCGGTTCCTGCCGGAGTTCGACAACGTCCTGCTCGCCCACGCCGACCGCAGCCGCATCCTCACCGAGGAGCAGCGGCGCCTGGTCTTCACCCGCAACGGGCTGATCAGGTCGACGGTGCTCGTGGACGGTTTCGTACGGGCACTGTGGCGGATCGAGGACGGCGCCCTGGTCGTCGAGCCGCTGGGGCGTGCCCTCGCACGCCGGGACCGTACGGCCGTGGAACGCGAGGGCCGCGCCCTGTTGGCCTTCGCGGCACCGGAGCTCACGAACCCCGGGATCCGCTGGGTCTGACGCCCCATCCGCCCTGTGACCGGCGGCATCTGCTCTCCCCGGGCTCGACCGCCGCCCAAGACGCACCCGCTGTACTGGTTCCCTCGGACCGAAGTAGAGAGGGAACCGCCATGCCGGACCAGCCCTTTGCGGAGCAGACCGTCGTCGTCACGGGAGGCGGCACCGGTATCGGCCGTGCCGCCGCGCTGTCGTTCGCGGAACTCGGCGCACGCACCGTGATCATCACCGGACGGCGCAAGGAGCGGCTCGCCGAGGTCTCCGCTCTGCACGAGGCGATCGTGCCGGTGGGCGCGGACGTCACCACCGAGGCGGGCGCCCAGGCCGTGGCGGACGCGGTGGGCGAGCACGGCGGCGTGCTGGACGTGCTGGTGCACAACGCGGGGATCTTCCGCTTCAGCCCGCTGGCGGCGCTCGACGCGGCCACCGCCCGGGACGTCGTCGAGACCAACGTCCTCGGCCCCCTGCTGCTCACCGGCCATCTGCTGCCCCAGCTGCGCCCCTCCGGCGGCCGGATCGTCCTGGTCTCCAGCCGGGGCGGGCACACCCCGGGCCCGGACAGCTCCGTCTACTCGGCGAGCAAGGCGGCCGTGCACAGCTTCACCCGAAGCTGGGCCGCCGAGCTCGCCCCGCGCGGCATCCGCGTCAACGCCGTCGCCCCGGGCTTCGTACGCACCGAGGCCTACGCGGCCAACGGCCTCGGCCCGGAGCAGGTCGAGGGCCTGTTCGCCGGCGTCGCCGCCACCGTCCCGCTGGGCCGGATCGGCGAGCCCGAGGACGTCGCCCAGTGGATCACCTGGCTTGCGGACCCCGCGAACGAGCTGGTCACCGGCCAGATCATCACGGTCGACGGCGGTCTGGACATCACCGCCCGTTAGGGCCCCGCGGGCACAGGCACCTCCCGGGCGCTCCCCAGGCACCCCCGGCATCCACTCCTTCCGATCCTTCCGAAAGGACCCACCGTGACCACCAGTGCCACCGAGGCGGACACATCGGCAGAGGCCGCCGAGGCCAAGACGTTCCCGTACGCGCGCACCTGCCCGTTCACGCCTCCCGCCGAGTACGCGGAGATGATCGAAAAGGACGTCTCGCAGGTCACCCTGACCGGATCGGGCCTGCGCATATGGACGGTGACGGGCTACCAGACGATCAAGACGCTGCTCACCGATCCGCGGGTCAGCGCCTCCCGCAAGCACGCCAACTTCCCGTTCTACTTCATCGCGCCGCCGGAGTACCGCACGGAGACGTCGTTCATCGGCTACGACGGCAAGGATCACAGCTCCACCCGGCGCAAGGCGGCGCTGACGTTCACCAACCGCCAGGTGCAGCGCCTGCGCCCGCGCGTCGAGGAGATCGTCGACGACCACCTCGACAAGCTCCTGGCCCTTCAGCCCCCGGCGGACTTCCACCGGGTGTTCTCCCTCGCCGTTCCCATGACGGTGATCTGCGAGCTGCTCGGCATCCCGCAGGACCAGCACGACTTCTTCATCAAGCACGGCACGGCCCTGCTCGGCGGGCACAGCACCACCGAGGAACGGCAGGCCGCCATCGTCGAGGTCAACGCCTACATCCGGGAACTGATCCAGCTCAAGCGGCGCAAGCCGGGCGAGGACCTGCTGAGCCGGGCCATGGCCGACTACGCGGAGTCCGGCGAGGAGTACACCGACCGGGACCTGTTCAACATGGTGCGGCTGCTGATGAACGGCGGCCACGAGACCACCGCCAGCCAGATCTCGCTGGGCACGGCGTGCCTGCTGGAGAACCCCGACCAGCTGGAGCTGCTCCTTTCCGACCCGTCCCTGGTGAAGCCGGCCGTCGAGGAGCTGGTGCGCTACGCGACCATCGGCGACACGGCCGTACCGCGCGTCGCGCTGGAGGACATCGAGATCGGCGGCCATGTCATCCGCAAGGGCGACGGCATCCTCTGCCTGGGGCTCGCTGCCAACCGCGACCCGGAGGTCTTCCCCGAGCCGCAGAAGCTGGACATCACCCGCGGCAGCCGCAAGCACCTGGGCTTCGGGCACGGCGTGCACCACTGCATCGGCGCGGACCTGGCCCGCCTCGAGCTGGAGATCGTGTGGAGCAAGCTGTTCCAGCGCATCCCGACGCTGAAGCTGGCCAAGCCGTTCCTGGAGATCCCGCGCAAGGAGGGCGCCGTCATCTACGGCCTGTGGGAGCTGCCCGTCACCTGGTGAGGCCTTCCCCCTCCCCGACGACCAGGGGCCCGGTACCGCATTCGGTACCGGGCTCCTCGCTTCGTGTCCTGTGATGCCGGCGTCAGTGGCGGTCGGCGGCGATGTCCGGACGCGGGGTGCGGCCCGGGCAGGTCGCGCGGGGTGCCGGCAGCTCGCCGTCGACGAGGTAGCGGTGGACGACGGCGTCGACGTTCCGGTTGCCGCCGAGCACGTACACCTCGTGCTCGCCGGAGTCCTCGACGGTGAGCAGATGGTGGCCGAGGCGTTCCGCCATCGCCACGCCGCCCGCGTAGTGGTCCATCGGGTCGCCGTCGGCCTGTACCACCAGGCCCACCGGGTAGCCGTCGCGGACCGGCACGACGGGGGGCTCGGCGGGCTGGAAGGCGCGGAAGGCGCCCACCCAGGGCTGCGCGCGCAGCACGCCGTAACCGTACGGGTAGCGCTCCCGGAACTCCCGCAT
Source organism: Streptomyces sp. PTL18 (assembly GCF_059510295.1). NCBI lineage: Bacteria > Bacillati > Actinomycetota > Actinomycetes > Kitasatosporales > Streptomycetaceae > Streptomyces > Streptomyces sp. PTL18. The sequence continues at coordinate 141,061 of NZ_JCAJZO010000006.1, forward strand.
GTCCTGGTAGTAGACCTCCAGGTCGGCGGGCCAGGCGTGCTCCAGCGTGATGGCCTCCAGGACACCGCAGCGCAGCGAGCCCTCGCTGTCGTCGGGGCGCCAGGTGCCCTGCTCCTGCAGCAGCCGCCGGCAGGCCTCGGTGTCACCCGCGGTGGCGGCCTTGCCCAGCTCACCGGCCAGCCTGCCGAGTTCGGCCCACTGGCCGCGGTCGGCCGCGCGGTTGCCGACGGCGCCGTCGAACAGGGTGCGCAGGTGCGGACCCTGCCCGAGGCCGTCCAGGCGTACGACGACGTCCTCCACCCGGGCGAACACCTTCTCGGGGGTGTCGCCCAGGCCGAAGTGCAGATGACGTGCGGCCGTCCACTCCGCCCACCGCTCGACATTGCGCCGCACCGCGTCGCCCTGCCACAGGAACTGCTCGCGCCAGGTCCAGTCGGGGTGGACGCACGAGTCGAGGACGCTGCGGTCGAGGTGGGCGGGGAACAGGGTGCCGTACACGGCTCCGACGTAGGCCCCGTAGGCGTATCCGACGAAGTTCAGCCTCTCCTCGCCGAGGACGCCGCGGATCACGTCCATGTCGCGGGCGGTGTTGGGGGTGCTGATGTGGCGGCGCAGCTCGCCGCCCGCGCGGGCGCAGGCCTCCTCGCGCAGCCGCATGTCCTCGGCGAGCTGCTCGAACAGCGCGTCGGGCGGGCGGGAGTCGAACGGCGCCTTCGGCACGGTCACCTCGGCGAGCAGGTTGGTGGACGCGCCGGTGCCGCGCGGGTCGAAGCCGATCAGGTCGTACACCTCGTGCAGCGGCGTACCGGCGTACTCGTCGGGCAGCCGACGGCCGGCACCCCAGTCGCCGCCGGGGCCTCCGTTCACCCCGAGGAGGATGCCCCGGCGCCGCGTCGGCGCCGTCGCGCGGCGGCGGCTGAGGGCGATCTCGATCCGTTCGCCGCCCGGGTCCGCGTAGTCGCGCGGCACCTGGATCGTCGCGTGTTCGAGCAGCTCGTCGTCGGGGTCCGGCGACCACTGCGGTCGCTGGGCGTAGAAGTCGGTGAGCACCGCGAACCTCCGTTCTGTCAGGAGGTTCAGCCTCCCCTCAGCGGCTCGAGACGCTCTGGACGGCTGGTCGCTCGCGCGCGGCAAGGCCGCATGTCTACACGGCCCTGCGCCCCGGCACCGCCAGCGCGGCGAGGAGGCCGAGGGCCGCGAAGACGGCGGCGCCGGTCAGGGCGAGGTCGTAGCCGGAGGCGAGGGCGCCGGGGGAGGGCACCGGGCCGGGGGACGACGCCTGGTCGACACGGTGGGCCGACAGCGCGGCCAGCGTCACCAGACCGAGGGCGCTGCCGAGTTGGCGCGTGCTGTTGAGCAGCCCGGAGCCCAGGCCCGCCTGGTGGGCGGGCAGGCCCGCGGTGGCGGCGTTCGTCGTCGCGTTGAGCACCGCGCCCATGCCGAAGCCGAGCAGCAGGACGGGTCCCAGGAGGTCCGTGACGTAGCCGGCGTCCGCGTCCGCCCGCGCCAGCCACAGCAGGCCGAGGCAGGACAGCGACAGCCCGGCCAGCAGCACGGGCCGCGGCCCGGTGCGCGGGACGAGCCCGGAGACACCCCAGCCGCCGAGGGCGATGCCCACCGACAGCGGCAGGTAGCTCAGACCGGTGCGTACGGGGCTGTAGCCGAGGACCTGCTGGAGCAGCAGTGTGAAGAAGTAGAAGGTGCTGAACAGCGCCGCGACGCCGAAGAAGGCGACCAGGTTGGCGGCGGCCACCGAGCGGATCCGGAAGACGCCGAGCGGCACCAGCGGATGCCGGGCGAACCGCGCCTGGATCAGCGCGAACAGCACGAGCAGCGCGGTCCCGCCGACGAGCGGGCCGAGGACGGCCGCCGACGTCCAGCCGTAGGTGCTCGCCTCGGCGACCGCGCAGACCACCGCCATCAGTCCGAGCGTGACGGTGACGGCACCGGGGACGTCGAGGCGGGGGCGCGGCCCGTCGCGGCGCGGTCCGCGTGGCACGACCCAGTGGACGGTCGCGAACAGGACCAGCCCGATGGGCACGTTGATCAGCAGGGTCCAGCGCCAGGACAGCCACTCGGTGATCGCCCCGCCGGCCAGCACCCCGACCGCCCCCGCCGCCCCGGACACCCCGCTCCACCAGCCGAAGGCCTTCGCCCGTGCCTCCGGCCGGGTGAACGTCGTACCGAGCACGGTCAGCGTGGCGGGCGCCATGACGGCCGCGCCCAGGCCCTGGAAGGCGCGGGCCGGGATCAGGGTCGCGGGGCTGTGCGCCGCCCCGCCGACGGCGCTGGCGAGCGTGAACAGGCCGACACCGGCGAGGAAGATCCTGCGCTGCCCGAACAGGTCGGCGAGTCTGCCGCCGAGCAGCAGGAAGCCGCACACGACGACGGTGTAGGCGTTGTTGACCAGCTGCAGGTGGTGCCGGTCGAAGTGCAGGTCCCGGGCGATGGCGGGCAGCGCCACGTTGACCACCGAGGCGTCGAGCACGTTCATGAACTGGCCCAGGCAGCAGGCGGCGAGGACGAGCCCGAGCCGCGGCCCGGTGCGGACGGGCGTCGCGGCGGGGCGCACGGTCGAAGCGGTCATGCGGGCACGCTGCGGCGGTGCGGTGGACAGCCGATCGCGGCCGGGTCGAGCCGAGCGGACCCGGCCACCCGAGCGCCGAGCGAGCCGCGTGGCCCCGGTCGCCCGAGCGTCGAGCGAGGCGCGTGGCCCGGTCGCCCGCGTGCCCGGCGAGTCCGGCGCATCCGCCCACCCGCCTGCGCGGCGAGCCGTACGGATCCGGCCATCCGCCTGAGGAGCGCTCAAGGGCGTCTCAAGACCCGGCGCCCACAGTCCCCCTCCGTACGTGAGCGGGGCGGATCCGCTGCCGCCGCAGACCGGATCCCCTACCGCCGCAGGGCCGGACGACATTCCCCGAGGAGAGCGCCATGGCCAAGATCACCTATCTGCATCCGAACGGCACCGCCACCGTCGTCGACGTCCAGGCACCCAACACGGTCATGCGCGGCGCGAAGCTCAACAACATCGACGGCATCGAGGCGCAGTGCGGCGGCTCCGCGCAGTGCGGCACCTGCCACGTCTACGTCGACGAGAACAGCACCGTGCCGCTGCCGGCGATGGACTCCGTGGAGGACGACGTGCTGTACGGCACGGCCTGCCCCCGCCGGGAGAACAGCCGGCTCAGCTGCCAGCTGCCGGTCACCGAGGAGCTGGACGGGCTCGTGGTGCACCTGCCCGAGGCGCAGAGCTGATGGCCGCCCGGGGGGTCGTCGTCATCGGCGCCGGGCAGGGCGGCCTGGAGACGGCGGCCGCGCTGCGCGCCAAGGGCTACGGCGGACCGGTCACCCTGGTCGGCGAGGAGCCGGTGCCGCCGTACCAGCGGCCGCCGCTGTCCAAGGGGTTTCTCACCGGCGCCACCGGCCGCGACGAACTGACGCTGCGCACCGAGTCGTTCTTCACCGCCCAGGACATCGCCCTGGTCTGCGGAGACCGTGCGGAGCGCATCGACGTGGACGTGCAGCGCGTCCGGCTGGCCTCGGGCGGCACGCTCCGCTACGACAAGCTGGTCCTCGCCACCGGTTCCCGGCCACGCACCCTGCCCGTTCCGGGCATGGACCTGTCCGGTGTACGGACGCTGCGCACGCTCGCCGACGCGGAGGCGCTGCGCGGTCTGCTCTCCGGGCCGCCCCGGCAGGTCGTCGTGCTCGGCGCCGGGTTCGTCGGACTGGAGACGGCCGCGACCGCACGCGGCCTGGGTCACGACGTCACGGTGGTGGAGGCGCAGCGCCGCGTCCTCGCCCGCGCGCTCACCCCGCAGATGTCCACCTGGCTGGCCGGCAGGCACGGGCGGCAGGGAGTACGGCTGCTGCTCGGCGCGGAGGTCACGGCCCTGCGCGGAACACCCGCGGGCGAGGTCGCGGGGGTGCAGCTGCTGGACGGCCGGCGGCTGCCCGCGGACCTTGTGATCGCCGGTGTCGGCGCGCTGCCCGAGACCCGGCTCGCCGCCGAGGCCGGACTCCTCGTCGGTGACGGCGTCATCGTCGACCGGTGGCTGCGCACGGACGACCGGTCCGTGTACGCGATCGGCGACTGCGCCCGTTTCCCCAGCGCCCGGCAAGGGCGCCACATTCGCCTGGAGTCGGTGCAGAACGCATCGGACCAGGCCCGGTGCGTGGCCGCCGCGATCTGCGGCGAGTCCGCGCCGTACACCGCGGTCCCCTGGTTCTGGTCCGAGCAGTACGCGCTGCGGCTGCAGATGGCCGGACTGACCGCGGGGCACGACGAGACGGTGACCCTCGGCGATCCCGACGGGGCCCGTTTCTCCGTGCTCTGTTTCCGCCAGGGCCGGCTGACCGGCGTCGAGTCGGTCGGCAGGCCCGCGGACCACGCCATCGCCCGCCGCCTGCTGGCGTCGGGCACCGGTCCCTCCCCCGCCGAGGCCCGCACCACCGGTTTCGACCTCAAGTCCTTCGTCATGAAACCCGGTTCACCGGCCCCGGTGCCCGCATGACCCCGCCCACCGGCCGGAGCACCCGCAACCGGCACCACCACGAGAGAGGCTGTCCCCACATGTCCGAGACCAGACCGACCATGGCCACCCGTACCCGCCGCACCCCGAGATCCCGCCGCACCCTGCTGGCGTCGCTGACCGTGTCCGCCGCGATCGCCGGGTCGCTGGCCCTGTCGGCGGCGCCCAGCGGCGCGGCTCCCGGCGCCGACTGCCTGGTGGGCACCTGGGACCTCACCGTGTCCGTCACCACGCCGGACGGCGGCGCGGCGGTCACCACCCCGCGCTTCGTGTTCTCCCCGGACCACCGGCTGTCGGCGGAGGGCCCGAAGGACAGCGACGGCGTGCCCGCCTACGTCGCCCACGGCTTCTGGAACGAGGACGACCGCGGCGACATAGCGATGTACATCAGCCACAACGGCCGTCCGGACGGCGCCTACCTCGGTGCCGTGCAGGCCGAGCACATCGGGCACCTCAGCCGTCACGGCACCCGGTTCAGCTCCCACGCCTACGCCTTCACCACCCAGCAGGACGGGACCACGCAGGGCCCGATCTCGGTCAGCGCACAGGCCGTCAAGGTGTCCGACGCCACCACCCAGTGACCCACGCCGCGCGGGCCGGCGCGGCAGACCCGGTCGGACTCCGCCCCCACGTCGAGAGGTTCCCCCCATGTCTGACACCCGCACGACCGCTCCTGTACGGCCCCGCCGCGCCACCCTGCGAGCCCTCGGCCTGTGGCTCGTCGTGGTGGCCGCGGTACTCACCGGGGCCGTCTCCACCGCGTCCGCCGACGAGAGCTCCCCGGCGGTGTCCCCGGTGGGCACCTGGACCACCGCCGTCACCATCGGCACCGGGCCGGACGCGGTGACCTCGACCTCGCACTTCACCTTCGCCGCGGACCACACGCTGACCACGGACGGCGCGCCCGGCCCGGACGGCAAGCCCCAGTACCCGGGCACCGGGTACTGGACGGCACGGCCCGACGGGGCGTTCGCGTTCTCCATCACCCACGGCGGACCCGACGTGGCCGACGGCGGCGGCACCTACCCGGGCACCGTGTACGCGGTGCACCAGGGCCGGGTCCGCGGCGACACCTTCACCACGACCGCCGTGGCGTTCACCGTCGTCGAGAAGACCGGTGCCCGCCTCGGCCCGATCACGGTCAGCGCGCGCGGCACCCGGGTGCCCTGACCCTCGCGCGGCCCACCGGAACCACGGCCCGCGCCCGGCTGCTCCCCCTCGAGCCGGGCGCGGGCCGTTCTCGTCCGCCGCTCGAGCGCACGCCCCTAGCGTGCGCCATGACCACGCCCATATACCCCCCGCTGCAACGAAATGAGGCAGACATGACCGCATTCGCCGCCGGATCCCCGTGCTGGGTCGACGTCAGCGTCCCCGACCTGGACGCCGCGCGACGCTTCTACGGTGCGCTCCTCGGCTGGACCTTCGAGCCGGGTGACGAGCGGTTCGGCTTCTACACGCCGGCGCTGAAGGACGGCAGGAACGTCGCCGCCCTCGCGTCCGCACAGGGCGGTGCCCCCGCCGCCTGGAACCTGTACTTCGCCACCCCGGACGCGCAGGACCTGGCCCGGCGCATCGGGGAGGCCGGCGGCAAGGTCGTGGTGGAGCCGACCGCGATCGGCGACGCCGGGACCCTGCTGGTGGCGACCGACCCGGGCGGGGCGCACTTCGGTGCCTGGCAGCCGGGCACGCGTGCGGGGTTCGACGTCCAGGGGGTGCCCGGCTCGTTCTTCTGGCCGGAGATCTACACCCGGGACAAGGCCGCCGTCGACCCGTTCTACGAGACCGTGTTCGGCTTCACCGGCCAGCAGATCTCCGAGGGTCCCTTCGACTTCAAGCTGTGGTTCCAGCAGGGCAACCCGCAGCCGGTCGCCGGGCGCCTGCAGATGGGCGAGTCCGTCCCGGCCGAGGTCCCCGCGCACGCCCTCGTCTACTTCTCGGTGGCCGACACCGACGAGACGGTGGCGAAGGTGCTGGAGCTCGGCGGCAGCGTGAGCCGTGAGCCGTCGGACAGCCCGTTCGGGCGCTCCGCCCTCGTCGCCGACGACCAGGGAGCGCGGTTCGCGGTGATGGGCCCGGTCAAGGACGCCGGCTCCGCCGCGAGCTGACCGTCGTAGCCGAAGAGCCGGTCCCGGAACCCTGACGGGTTCCGGGACCGGCTCCTGTGCGCTGTCCGCGGGGCGGCCGCGTTCAGTCCCCCCAGACCACCGGCAGGCTGGTCAGCGTGTGGTTGATCTCGCCCACGTGCCACGGAAGTTCGGACTCCGGCACCGCCAGGCGCAGGTCGGGGAAGCGGGACACCAGACCCTCGATGGCGATCACCAGCTCCATGCGGCCCAGGTGCTTGCCCAGGCAGTAGTGCAGGCCGTGGCCGAAGGAGATGTGCGGGTTGTGCTCACGGGCCAGGTCGAGCCGGTCCGGTTCGGTGAAGACGGCCTCGTCCCGGTTGGCGGAGGCCAGGGCGAGCAGCACCGCGTCGCCCTTGCGGATGGTCACGCCGCCGACCTCGATGTCCTCGGCCGCGATCCGCGGGAACCCGGAGGTGTCGGTGGCGAACAGGTTGACGTGCCGCAGGAGTTCCTCGACGGCCACCGGGATGCGGGAGTGGTCCTCGCGCAGCCACTCCCATTTGTCGCGGGCGTCGACCAGCAGCGCGAGAACCGAGTTGGCCAGCTGGTTGGCGGTGGTGTCGAAGCCCGCGCCGATGAGCGTGAAGCCGAAGGTGACCAGCTCCTGCTCGCTGAGCCGGTCGTCGTTGTCGCGGGCGGCGATCAGCTCGGAGAGCATGTCGTCGGTGGGGGCGGCCCGCTTCTCGGCGATGAGGCCGACGATGTACTCGCTGAGCTTGGCGAGCCCGTCGAGGGACTCCTTGCCTCCGGCCCGCTCGTCGACGGTGGCGAAGGCACGGGCCCACTTCTCGAAGGTCCGCAGGTCCTCGGCCGGCACACCCAGCAGCTCACCGATGACGGTCAGCGGCAGCGGCACCGCGAACTCCTGCACCAGGTCGGCGGTGCCGCCGCGGGCCTGGATGCCGTCGAGCAGTTCGTCGCAGACCTTCTGCACGTTGTCCCGCATGCGCTCGATCCGGCGCATCGTGAAGGCTCCGGCCACCAGCTTGCGCAGCCGGGAGTGCTCGGGCGAGTCGAGCGAGATGATCATCTCCGGGGTGGTGTGCATGGTGCCGCCGATCCGGGGGGCGCCCTCGCCGCAGGCCATGGCCCGGCTCAGCCGGGGGTCGGCGGACAGCTCCCGCACGTCCTGGTAGCGGGTCACCAGCCAGGCGTCCACCCCGCCCGCGGTGCGCACCTTGACCACCGGCCGGGTCTGGCGCAGCTCCGCGTAGCGGGGTGCCGGCCCCCGGTACGACGAACCGGGCAGGGGGTACACATCGGTTTCCTGAAGGGCAGTCACCATGACTCCTTCGCTGTAGCCGCCAAGGTCTCCACCACCGTAGGAACGGGTGATGGAGACCAAGTCGGCTGGAACTGGAGCCGGTGCGGCGCCGGGGAACCTCAGGCGTCGGCGGGGCCGAGCAGCACCGTGGACCAGTTCTTGCGGGCCGCGGTGTCGTACTGCAGGGCGACATGGCTGGTGGCCGAGGTGACGTCCCGCCATATCCGCTGCAGGGCGTGCGTCTCCCCGAGGCCGCCGGTGCCCGTGGTCCGGACCAGCAGGTCCAGGGCGCGCCGCAGGAGTTCGGCGGAGAAGGTGGCGTTGCGCTCGTTGCGCGCCATCAGCTCGGGTGTGAAGGCGCGCGTGTCGAGTACCTCGGCGTTCTGCTCGACGAGGTGCCGGGCCGCGTCGACGCACCCCGAGGCCCGTACCAGCCCGGTCTCGGCGGTGACGGTGCGCTTGCGCCCGGTCAGCAGCCCGCCCGCCGCCTGCAGCGCACCGGCGGCGGCACCCGCCACGGGCGCGATGAAGGTCAGCCCGCCGACGGCCTGGAACGGCACGTTGTGTCCGGGCACCTCGGAGGTGGCGTTGCGCCCGCTGAGCATGTCGGCGCGGGCGAACGACAGATGACCGGGTACGAGGACGTCGTCCACGACGACGGTGTGGCTGCCGGTGGCCCGCATACCGACGCTGTCCCAGGTCCGCTCGACGCTGAACGCACCCTGGGGCAGCGCGAAGAACCGCAGCTCGGCCGGCCCGTCACCGTCGGGCGTGGGCACCGCCGCGCACAGCAGCGCCCAGTCGGCGAAGTCGATGCCGCTGACGTAGGCCCAGCGGCCCGCGAGCCGCCAGCCGCCGTCGGCCGGCCGGGCCCGCCCGGCCGGCATGAGCCCCGTGGCGATGACCGTGTCCGGGCTCTCGCCCCACAGCGCCCGGTGCCCCTCGGCGGGCAGATGGGCGGCGAACCGCGCCGAGTACGCGGCCAGGGACGCGCACCACGCGGTGGCCGCACAGCCCTCGCCGACGGTGAGGACCGCGCGGGTCAGCTCACCGAACGTGCCCTCGCTGCCGCCCCACCGCCCGGCCACGAAGTGCCGGGCGAAGCCGGCCGCGGTCAGCGCCTCGGTCACCGCCGGCGCGAGCGCCCGCTGCCGGTCCGCCTCGGGGGCGTGCTCGGCCGCGAGCAGACGCAGCTTGTCGGCGGCGGGGAGCAGTCCTGTTCCGTTGCCGGAGTCGTGTCCCATGCCTGTGTCCTCCTGTCGTGACGAGACGGGTCAGACGCCGCGCGCGACGGCCTGCGCGAAGCGCTCCAGGGTTTCGCCCGGGCTCGGGCCGTCCAGGGCGCGGAAGATCCGCTCGGCGCCCTCGCCGTGCTTGTGCAGCTTGACGTGCGCGAGCGACACCTTGGTGTGCGTGGCGTCGACGGGCTCGAAGTCGACCTCGATCTCGCTGGCCCGTTCGTCGTCCGGGATGGACTGCCAGTTGCCGTCGATGCGCCAGGTCATGACGAGCCGGCGGCCCGGCTCCCACTCCAGGACCCGGCCCCAGGCGATCTCGGTGCCCTCCACGTCCCACTCGTAGTACCGGCCACCGACACCCGGGTCGAAGGCGAGCCCGGCGCGCTCCTTCCTGACCAGCACGTGGGACGGCGGCCACCAGTCCGCCGGCCGTTCGGTGAACACCCGGAAGCAGTCCTCGGGGCCGGCGTCGACGGTCACCGACTTCCGTACATCGGGGATGGTCTGCGTCTGTTCGGGCACGGGTCCTCCTCGTCAGCGGCTGCACAGGTCCGCTCACGCTGGCGTGCGGGCCTAGGCCCCCGCTCGCCTCCTGCCGGAGCGTGCGCCGCAGCGCCCCGGAAGGAGCGCGGGGAACCGCGCGACCAGCCAGGGCCGGCACCGCGGACGCAAGACGGCGGATCGCGGCACCACCAGCGCAACTCCAGCGCATGTCGAGGCCCCCCGGTCACCGTCGTCCCGTTCCGGCCCCACGACCTCTCGGGAGAGCACGATGACAGAAGCGGGACGACGGGTGGCCTTCGTCACCGGCGCGACCAGCGGGATCGGGCTGGCCGTGACCGAACTGCTGGCCCGGCAGGGGGCCTCGGTGTTCGGGGTGGCGCGTGCCGAGGAAAGCGTCACCGCGGTGGTGAAGCGACTGCGCGAGGAGGGCCTGGAGGTCTCCGGTGCGGTCTGCGACGTCACCTCCGGTGAGCAGGTCAAGGCCGCCGTCGAGGCGGCGGTGGCCGCGTACGGGCGGATCGACATCCTCGTCAACAACGCGGGCCGGGGCGGCGGCGGCGTCACCGCGGAGCTGCCGGACGCCCTGTGGCTCGACGTGATCGACACCAACCTGAACGGTACGTTCCGGGTGACCCGCGAGGTGCTGAGCACCGGGCGGATGCGGGACGGCGACTGGGGCCGCATCATCAACATCGCTTCCACCGGCGGCAAGCAGGGTGTCGAGCTGGCCGCGCCGTACTCGGCCTCCAAGCACGGTGTCGTCGGCTTCACCAAGGCCGTGGGCAAGGAACTGGCGAAGACCGGCATCACGGTGAACGCGGTGTGCCCCGGCTATGTCGAGACCCCGATGGCACAGCGGGTCCGCCAGGGCTACGCCGACCACTACGGCGTCAGCGAGCAGGAGATGCTCGAGAAGTTCAACTCGAAGATCCCGCTGGGCCGCTACTCCACGCCCGAGGAGGTGGCCGGTCTGGTCGGCTATCTCGCCTCGGACACCGCCGCCTCCATCACCGCCCAGGCGCTCAACGTCTGCGGCGGTCTGGGCAACTACTGATCCCTCAACCGACCGCCGCCGACCCCGCTACGAGAGACGGAGCCCGACCGATGACCGACACCGGTGGCACGCTGCTCGCCGAACCCGAAACCGACGTCGCCGCCTTCCGGGCCGCGATGGGCCGCTTCCCCACCGGGGTCACCCTGCTCACGCGGGGCAGCGGCGACGACACCATCGTCATGACCCTCAACAGTCTGACCTCCGTGTCCCTCGATCCGATGCTGCTACTGGTCTCGGTCAAGGCGGACGGCCGGATGCGTCCGAAGATCGTGCGCGGCGGGGGCTTCGCCGTGAACGTGCTCAGCGAGCCGCAACGCGACCTCGCCCAGGAGTTCTGTCGTCCGGACCGACCGGCGGGCCGGGCCGCGATGGCGCGCCTCGGCGCGGTCGAGGGAGTGCTCGGCCACGCCGTGCTCCCCTCGGCCGAGGCGTACTTCGAGTGCGAACTGCACGACGAGCACGAGGCCGGCGACCACGTGCTGCTCATCGGCCGGGTGGTCGCCGTGCGGAACAGGCCCGGCGAGGCGCAGCCGCTCGTCTTCCACCGCGGCGGGTACGCGCAGGTCGCCGCTGCCGCGCCGGCCGCCGTGGACCGGGACAGGGCGGCATGAGCGCTCCGGTGCAGGCACCGCCGTCGCTCGAGCGGGTGGCGGAGGGGGTCTACGCGTACGTGCAGCCGGGCGGCGGATGGTGCGTGAACAACGCGGGGCTGGTGGTCGGCGAGGACGTCGCGGTCCTCGTCGACACGGCGGCCACCGAGGCCCGTACCCGGCGGCTGCGCGAGGCCGTCGAACGGGTCGCGCCCGGCGGCGTGGACTTCGTGGTCAACACCCACTTCCACGGCGACCACACCTTCGGCAACGGCCAGTTCACGCCCCGGGCGCTGGTCGTCGCCCACGCCGGGACCCGCGCGGACAGCGCGGAGGCGGGTCTGCATCTGCGGGGGCTGTGGCCCGAGGTGGAGTGGGGCGAGACACCGCTGACCCTGCCCTCGCTCACCTTCGACGACACGCTGACGCTGCACACGGGCGGTCTGCGGGCCGAACTGCTCCATGTGGGCCCCGCACACACCGCGAACGATGTGGTCGTGTGGGTCCCCGAGCGGGCGGTGCTGTTCACCGGCGACGTCGTGTGGTCGGGTGTCACGCCGTACGTCCTGATGGGCTCGGTCACCGGTTCGCTCCGGGCGCTGCGGCGGCTGCGCGCGCTGGGCGCGCGCACCGTGGTCCCGGGCCACGGGCCCGTCGGTGGACCTGAGTTGCTGGACTTCACGGAGGCGTATCTGCGGCTGCTGGAGGCTCTGGCCGCGGACGGCCTGCGCGACGGCCTGACCCCGCTCCAGGCCGCGGAGCGTGCCGACCTCGGCGAGTTCGCCGGTCTGGTCGACGCCGAGCGGCTGGTGGGCAATCTGCACCGGGCCTACGCCGAGCAGCAGGGCCTGACCCCGGGTGCCCGGCTCGACGTCGTGGCGTCCTTCAAGGAGATGGTCGCCTTCCTCGGCGGCCTGCCCGCCTGCCACGCCTGAGCCACCCGGACAGCACAACGGGGATGCACCGGTCGATGTGCGACCGGTGCATCCCCGTGTGTGGCCCCCCGGGCTCAGCCGGCGTGCACGGGCGACTCCACCGGGGTGTCGCGGTGGATGACCCGGCGCCTGGTGTAGAGGGCGCCGCCCCGGCGCACCAGCTCGTCCTCGACGGTGAAGGTCGGCTCGAAGGCGACGTTGCCCTCGCGGTCGGTCCGGGTGACGAGCGAGTAGTACGACACGTGCAGGGTGTCCTCGTCGGCCGGGTCCGACTCGATCAGCACGTGGTCGAACCAGTGCCGTACCGCGATGTCGCGGTAGCGCGGCAGCGCGGCCCGCATCCCCGCGAGCATCTCCTCCCGCCCGCGCTGCACGGCCCCGCCCGCGTGCACGACCTCCCCGTCCTCGGTGAACGTGGCGGCGAACCCCTCGATGTCGAGCGCGTCGACCCGGCGCATCTGCCATGCGTAGAACGTCCGGACCTCGGCGTAGACCTCACCGGAGACCTGCGCGTAGGTATTCCTGACCGCCTGGGACACGGCGTCTCCCCTCTGTGACAACGGCCACCCGACTCCGGCGGCCCGACTGCCCCCACGTTGCCCGGCCCCGCTCCAGGCGCGCTGGAGGCCCGGTCAGCCGGGCCACAGGGTCGACGAGGTGGGGACCGGGTCTCCTGCACGTTTCCCTGACGCCCCGGCCGCATCCGACGGCCCCCTACGGTGCCCTCCCCGTTGTCCTGCACCGGACGGAAGAACGCGTCGGTGAGGGGAGTGCCATGGAAGGCACCGGGACAACGTGTCGGCGAAGGCCGACGCGGTCGTCTCCTTCCGGCAGGTCGACCCGGACGCCGAGGTGGCGCGGGTACGGCGGTACAGGGAACTGCCGGCCACTTCGACCTCCGGCAGGGGAGGGGCGAGGTGAGCAGCGCGGCCAGAGCATGCCCGCGCCAAGGCGCTTGCGCGCCACGCCCCACGCCCCACGACCGGGCGGATCCCACGCCCCACGACCGGGCGGATGAAGGAGGCGGAGATTCGCTGCCGCTTCGGAACTACCGGAATGGCCGCGCGTCCCCGGGTATACGGCGCCCATGGGCGACATCCTGGTGGGGACGTGTTCCTGGACGGACCGGGCGCTGGTGACGAGCGGCTGGTATCCGCGGGGGCGGCGCGATGCGGAGGGGCGGCTGCGGTTCTACGCCGAGCGGTTTCCCCTGGTGGAGGCTGACTTCTCGTACTACGCGCTGCCCGGCGAACGCACCAGCCGCCTGTGGGCGGAGCGCACACCGGACGGCTTCGTCTTCGACGTCAAGGCGTTCTCGCTGCTGACGGGGCATCCGACGCGGCCGGAGGCGCTGCCCGCCGACCTCCGGTCGGCCCTGGCCCGCCGGCGCGCCCCCGATCCGGACGGCGGTGACGCGGGGCTGCTCGACGAGTTGTGGGCGCGCTTCGCCGAGGCGCTGGAGCCGCTGCGGTGGGCCGGACGGCTCGGGACGGTGCTGTTCCAGTTCCCGCCGTCCCTTGCTCCCGGCGCACGCTCCGAGGCGTTCGTGCGGGCGTGCCGTGAACGGGCCCGGGACTGGCCGTTCGCCGTGGAGTTCCGGCACCCGGAGTGGTGGCGGGGGAAGAGGGGCCCGGCCACCGCCGCACTGCTCGCGGATCTGGACGCCACCGCGGTCGCCGTGGACACCGCGCAGGGACTGCCGGTCTCGGTGCCGCCCGTCGTGCCGGTCACGGCGCGGCGCCTCGCCGTCGTCCGCTTCCACGGGCGCAGCCCGCACTGGGGCACCGGGTCCAAGGAGGACGCCTACCGGCACACGTACACCGCGGGTGAGCTGGCGGAGTGGGTGCCGCGGGTGCGGGACCTGGCCGAGCGGACGGAGCAGGTGCACGTCCTGTTCAACAACTGCTGCGCCGACGCGGCGGTCCGCGCGGCGGAGACGATGCGGCGGCTGCTGGGGGAGGAGGTGCCGCACCAGTTGCGGCATGCCTTCACGCCGGCGCCGGGGCTCCGGCCGGGCGACTGACACCTCGCCACCGCCGCCCGGCGGCCTGCGCATCCGCGCGGATCTCGTCCCCGGCCGCCGGAGCGGGTTCGAGGAGGTTCCTGCGTACGTCCGCGTCCGGGAGGACTTCTCGCGTGCCACGGCGGCCGGCACGAAACCGGAGGCCTGCCGGGCATGGCTGTCGGCGGCTCGGCCCGGTAGGGAACCCTGCCGACGTCGTACGGGGCCCGGTGGCGGGTTCCGGAGCCGGGTGCGCCACTTGGCTGCCGCTTCCGCCACCAGGCGTCCGCCGCTCCGTCGAAGCAGCGGCGGATCTTCGGCCCGGCTCCGGCGCCACCGGACGACGAAGACAGGCCCTCACCCGTGAGATGGCTCACGTGCCGGGGCCTGTTGCGGCGTCCGACCCGGCTGTGCGGTGTCTCACAAGGATCATGGAAACCGGAAACAGGCCCCTGCGGTGACGTCCCTCATCTGCCGAGACCCGTTTCGTCGGTTTCTCACCCCGCCCGGCAGGCCGTCGGCACCGCTTCCCCCGTCCCGTAAGGAGGCACGGCATGACCATCCCGCACGCCTTCCCCCTGGAGCCCACACCGATCCATGTGCCCGACGAGGTCCTCGATGACCTGCGCGCCCGTCTCGCACTGACCCGTCCGCCGCTGGACGAGGGGAACGGGGACTGGTCCTACGGCGTCCCCGACAGCTGTCTTCGTGAGCTGGTCGCCTACTGGCGGGACGGCTACGACTGGCGCGAGGCCGAGGCCGCCATCAACGTCCACGAGCACTACCGGGTGAGCGTCGCCGGTGTCCCGGTGCACTTCATGCGCAAGCCCGGCCGAGGTCCCCGTCCGATCCCGTTGATCCTCACCCACGGCTGGCCGTGGACGTTCTGGCACTGGTCGAAGGTGATCGACCCGCTCGCCGACCCGGCCGCGTTCGGCGGTGACCCCGCCGACGCCTTCGACGTCATCGTGCCGTCCCTGCCCGGCTTCGGTTTCCCCGGCCCGCTCACCGGCTTTCCGGACGTCAACTTCTGGAAGGTCTCCGACCTCTGGCACACCCTGATGACCGAGACCCTGGGATACGAGAAGTACGCCGCCGGGGGCTGCGACATCGGCGGGATCGTCTCCAGTCAGCTCGGCCACAAGTACGCCGACGAGCTGTACGGCATCCACATCGGCTCCGGGCTGCCGCTCGACTTCTTCACCGGCCCCCGCGCCTGGGACTTCGCCCGGAACCGGCCCCTCACCGACGACCAGCCCGCCGACGTCCGCGCCCGCATCATCGAGCTGGACCACCGCTGGGCGTCCCACCTCGCCGTGCACATGCTCGACGGCGCCACCCTGGCCCACGCGCTCAGCGACTCACCCGCCGGACTGCTCGCCTGGCTGCTGGAGCGCTGGAACGCCTGGAGCGACAACGGCGGCGACCTCGAGTCCGTCTTCACCAAGGACGACCTGCTCACCCACGCCACGATCTACTGGGTGAACAACTCCATCGCCACGTCGATGCGTTACTACGCCAACGCCAACCGCTACCCCTGGGTCCCCGCCCACGACCGCACCCCGGTCGTGCAGGCTCCCGTCGGCCTCACCTTCGTCACGTACGAGAACCCGCCCGGCGTCCGCACCGCCGCCGAGCGCGTCCGGGCGTTCAGGACCGGCCCGCCGGCCGACTGGTTCAACCACGTCAACGTCAACGCCCACGACCACGGCGGCCACTTCATCCCCTGGGAGAACCCCGACGCCTGGGTGAGCGACCTGCGCCGCACCTTCCGAGGCCGCAGACCCTGAACGACCCTGCGGGCCTGTCCGGTGACGGCCGCCTTGCGGCGGGCTGCTCCTTGTCGCGGCGCGCAACCGCGCGGCGGACCCCGCGCCGAGCACGCCGCCGGGCGGCGGTGAGCCCTCGTGGGCCACCGGACCGACGTCCGCGGGACGGGCCTCGGGGGCGCTGTCGCGCGCGACGTACCGGTGGTGCGCCCGCTCCCCGCGAGCACCGGAGGGCACCACCCCGGCGCTCCCGTCCCCGTCTCCGGTTACGCTCAGAGCGGCAGGACCTTGATCTCGATGCTCGGGAGGCCGAGGGATGACCGTGCCCCAGGGGCGCAGAAGCAGCACCTTCACCCGACTGCTGCGACACGGTTTCACCGACCCCTCCGCGGCCGAGCGGCTGCTGGAGAGCGTCGAGCTGGCGCCGATAAGGTCCGACCCCGTCCTGCTCGACGCCCTGGGCGCCACCGCCGACCCCGATCTGGCGCTGGGCGGCCTCGTCCGGCTGCTGGAGGCGCAACCCACCCCCACCGCCCGCCGCGAGCTCCTCGACACCCTGATCTCGGCCAAGCCCCTGCGCGACCGGCTGCTCGGTGTCCTCGGCGCCTCCGTGGCGCTCGCCGACCACCTCGCCCGCCACCCCGGCGACTGGCACGCCCTGGTGAACTACGAGCCGCACGACCTCCACCCCGGGGTGGAGGAGTTCGAGCGGCAGCTCGCCGCGGCCGGCGACCCCGTCTCCCTCCGCGTCGCCTACCGCCGCTGCCTGCTGTCGATCGCCGCGCGCGACGTCTGCGGCACCACCGACGTCGCCCAGGCCGCCGCCGAGCTGGCCGACCTCGCCACCGCCACCCTGCGCGCCGCCCTCGGCATCGCCCGCGCCACCGCCCCCGGCGACGCCGCGCTGTGCCGGCTCGCGGTGATCGGGATGGGCAAGTGCGGCGGCCACGAGCTCAACTACGTCTCCGACGTCGACGTCATCTTCGTCGGCGAGGCCGTGAGCGGCGCCGACGAGCGCAAGGCCCTGCAGGCCGCCACCCGGCTGGCCTCGCACATGATGCGGATCTGCTCCGAGGCGACCGTCGAGGGCAGCATCTGGCCGGTGGACGCCAATCTGCGCCCCGAGGGCAGAAACGGTCCGCTGGTGCGCACCCTGACCAGCCACCTCGCCTACTACCAGCGCTGGGCCAAGACCTGGGAGTTCCAGGCCCTGCTCAAGGCGCGCCCGGTGGCCGGCGACCCCGATCTGGGCGAGCAGTACATCGCCACCCTCTCCCCGCTCGTCTGGCAGGCCGCCGAGCGGGAGAACTTCGTCGCCGACGTGCAGAAGATGCGCCGCCGGGTCGTCGAGAACATCCCCGCGGGGGAGGTCGAGCGTGAGCTGAAGCTCGGTCCGGGCGGCCTCAGGGACGTCGAATTCGCCGTCCAGCTGCTGCAGTTGGTGCACGGACGGTCCGACACCTCGCTGCGCAGCGGCACCACCCTCGACGCGCTCAAGGCCCTCGCCGCCGGCGGCTACGTCGGCCGTGCCGACGCCGCCCAGCTCGACGACGCCTACCGCTTCCTGCGCTCCATGGAGCACCGCATCCAGCTCTACCGGCTGCGCCGCACCCACCTCGTCCCCGAGGACGAGGCCGACCAGCGGCGCCTGGGCCGCTCCCTCGGCCTGCGCACCGACCCCGTCGGCGAGCTGAACCGCGAGTGGAAGCGGCACACCGGCGTCGTCCGCCGGCTGCACGAGAAGCTCTTCTACCGGCCGCTGCTCGACGCCGTCGCCCAACTCGCGCCCGGCGAGGCCAGGCTGAGCCCCGACGCGGCCCGGGAGCGGCTCGTCGCCCTCGGCTACGCGGACCCCGCCGCCGCCCTGCGCCACCTGGAGGCGCTGGCGTCCGGCGTCACCCGCAAGGCCGCCATCCAGCGCACCCTGCTGCCCGTGCTGCTCGGCTGGTTCGCCGACTCCGCGGACCCGGACGCGGGACTGCTCAACTTCCGCAAGGTCTCCGACGCGCTCGGCAAGACCCCCTGGTACCTGCGGCTGCTGCGGGACGAGGGCGCCGCCGCCGAGAACCTCGCCCGCGTCCTGTCGGCCGGCCGGCTCGCCCCCGACCTGCTGATGCGGGCCCCCGAGGCGGTGGCCCTGCTGGGCGACGGGGACGGCGGCGGACTCGAACCCCGCTCGCGCGCGCACCTCGAACAGGAGATCCTCGCCGCCGTGGGCCGTGCCGAGAACGCCGCGCAGGCGGTCACGGTGGCGCGCGGCGTACGGCGCCGGGAGCTGTTCCGTACGGCCGCCACGGACATCGTCGGCTCCTACGGCACCGAGGAGACCCCGGCCCGACCCGACCAGGGCGCCCTCGTGGACCTGGTCGGCGGCGCGGTCTCCGACCTGACGGCGGCGACCCTCGCGGGCACCCTGCGGGCGGTGGTACGGGACGGCTGGGGCGAC
This sequence comes from Streptomyces sp. PTL18, assembly GCF_059510295.1. NCBI lineage: Bacteria > Bacillati > Actinomycetota > Actinomycetes > Kitasatosporales > Streptomycetaceae > Streptomyces > Streptomyces sp. PTL18. Next base: position 159,521 of record NZ_JCAJZO010000006.1, read on the forward strand.
ACCCTGCCCACCCGGTTCGCCGTCATCGGCATGGGCCGCTTCGGCGGGCACGAGCTGGGCTACGGCTCCGACGCCGACGTGATCTTCGTGCACGAGCCGCAGGAGGGCGTGGACGAGCGGGAGGCGGCCGAGGCCGCGAACAAGGTGGTCTCGGAGATGCGGCGGCTGCTGCAGCTCCCGAGCACCGACCCGCCCCTGCTCATCGACGCCGACCTCAGACCCGAGGGCAGGTCCGGGCCGCTGGTGCGCACCCTGACGTCGTACGAGGCCTACTACCGGCGCTGGTCGCTGACGTGGGAGGCGCACGCGCTGCTGCGGGCCGAGCCCGTCGCCGGGAACGAGGACCTGGGGCGCCGCTTCATCGAGCTGATCGACCCGCTGCGCTACCCCGCGCAGGGGCTCGGCGACGACGCCGTACGCGAGATCCGGCGCCTGAAGGCCCGCATGGAGTCCGAACGGCTGCCGCGGGGCGCCGACAAGACCCTGCACACCAAGCTGGGCCGCGGCGGTCTGTCGGACGTGGAGTGGACGGTCCAGCTGCTGCAGCTCCAGCACGGCCGGTCGGTACCGGGCCTGCGCACCACCCGCACCCGCGCCGCCCTCGCCGCCGCGTGCGCCGCCGACCTGATCTCCGAGGAGGACGCCGCGATCCTGGACGAGGCCTGGGTCCTGGCCACCCGGGTGCGCAACGCGGTGATGCTGGTCCGGGGCCGCGCCGGCGACACGTTCCCCTCCGAGGCCCGTGAGCTGGCCGCCGTGGGCCGCTACCTCGGGTACGGCCCGGGCCATGTCGGGGACATGCTGGACGACTACCGGCGGACGACACGCCGGGCACGGGGCGTGGTGGAGGCACTGTTCTACGGGGCGTGACGCGTCAGCGGCGGCAGGGCCCGTCCGCACGGTGGTGCGTCACGCCCGCACCGCCACCGGCGCGGGCTCGCCCGCCGTCGCCACCCGTCGCGGCACTTCGTACGGCAGCGCGCCGTACCAGAGGCGGGCCACCGTGAAGCCGCCCGCCAGGCACAGCGTGCCGCCCACCGCGTCCAGCCAGAAGTGGTTGGCCGTGGCGACGATCACCACCAGTGTCGTCGCCGGGTACAGCAGCCCGAGGACCCGCGCCCACGGCACCGTCGACAGCGCGAAGATCGTCAGACCGCACCACAGCGACCAGCCGATGTGCATCGACGGCATCGCCGCGTACTGGTTCGACATGTCCTTCAGGTCGCCCGACGCCATCGAGCCCCACGTGTGGTGCACGACCACCGTGTCGACGAAGTGCCCGCCGTTCATCAGGCGCGGCGGCGCCAGCGGGAAGAAGTAGTAGCCGAGCAGCGCCAACCCGGTCGTGGCGAACAGGGCCAGCCGGGTGGCCGCGTACCGGCCCGGATGGCTGCGGTACAGCCACACCAGCACGGACAGCGTCACCACGAAGTGCAGTGTGGCGTAGTAGTAGTCCATCCCGACGATCAGCCATGTCACCGCGTTCACGGTGTGATTGACCGAGTCCTCGACGGCGACGCCCAGATGGTTCTCCAGCCGCCACACCCAGTCGGCGTTGCCCAGCGCCTCGGCCTTCTGCTCCGGTACGGCGTTGCGGATCAGTGAGTACGTCCAGTAACTCAGTGCGATCAGCAGGATCTCGAACCAGAAGCGGGGGCGGCGAGGGGTGCGGATCCGGCCCAGGGGGCCGGTGAGCGCACGCTCCCGCACCGCGCTCGTGTCGGGCCGGGGACCGGCCTGTTCCCGGCTCCCCACCACCGCCGTCACGGTCCTGTCACCCATAGGTACAGAGTGTGCCAGAAAAGCCGATCCGCGCCGATCATCCCTGGAAGGAGCCCGGCTGTCTGTTGTCCGACCGGCGTTCTGGTGAACAGCGCCGGAACCCCTGCCCGGTCTGGTGCCGGCAGGCGACGTCCGCCCGTCCAGGAGCGGCGTGCGGTGCGTGCTCTGGGGGCACCCCCTGCTCGAAGAGCTCGGGGGAGCGTGCCGGGCGTCGCGACGGGGCGGACGTCGCCTGTTGCGGCACTAGGGACGATTCCGGTCCCCGGGGGCCGAAGCCGTCGACCCGCGCACCACCAGCTCCGGCATGAAAACGAACTCACTGTGGGGCGCGGGCGTGCCGCCGATCTCCTCCAGCAACGTGCGCACCGCCGCCTGTCCCATCGCGGGGACCGGCTTGCGGATCGTCGTCAGCGGCGGGTCCGTGAACGCGATGAGCGGCGAGTCGTCGAAGCCCACCACCGAGATGTCCGTGGGGACTTCCAGCCCCCGCTGCCGAGCCGCCCGTATCGCCCCGAGCGCCATCATGTCGCTCGCGCACACCACCGCCGTGCAGTCCCGGTCGATCAGCGCGGACGCCGCCGCCTGGCCGCCTTCGAGGGTGTAGAGGGAGTGCTGGATCAGCCGGGTCTCGACGTCCTCCACGCTCAGCCCGAGCTGCTCCTGCATGGTGCGCACGAAGCCCTCGATCTTGCGCTGCACCGGCACGAACCGCTTGGGCCCGAGCGCGAGCCCGATCCGGGTGTGCCCCAGCGAGGCCAGGTGCGTGACCGCGAGTGCCATCGCCGCGCGGTCGTCGGGGGAGATGAACGGCGCCTGCACCTTCGGCGAGAACCCGTCGACCAGCACGTACGGCACGCCCTGGGCGCGCAGCCGTTCGTAGCGCTGCATGTCGGCCGTGGTGTCCGCGTGGAGCCCGGAGACGTAGATGATCCCGGCGACCCCGCGGTCCACGAGCATCTCCGTCAGCTCGTCCTCGGTGGAACCGCCCGGCGTCTGCGTCGCCAGCACCGGCGTGTACCCCTGCCGGGTCAGGGCCTGGCCTATGACCTGGGCGAGGGCGGGGAATATCGGGTTCTCCAGCTCCGGGGTGATCAGGCCCACCAGGCCCTCGCTGCGCTGCCGCAGCCGGACCGGGCGCTCGTAGCCGAGCACGTCGAGGGCGGCCAGCACGGACTGGCGGGTGGTCGCCGCGACGCCCGGCTTTCCGTTCAGGACACGGCTGACGGTCGCCTCGCTGACCCCCGCCTGCGCCGCGATGTCGGCAAGCCGTGTGGTCACGGCACCGGACTGTACCGGTCGAACCTCCGTTTGTGTATCAAACGGACGCCGGGTCCGCGCGGTGGAACGGCCCGGTGCGGGTTGCTGCGTCATCGCGCTCCCTCATGTCGTGTTCGGCGTCCGGTCCGCAACGGGATGAGTCCCGTGCCGGTGATGTGTGGCAAGCCCTTGCAGAGTCTTGCACAAGTGCTCGCAGTCCCGTCACGACCCCGCCCAGCAGCGCAGAATCCAGGTCTACGGCCCCTCACGACGAGGTCACGACGACGTAACCATCATGCGGTCTTGCACTTTTTTGCTGCAAGGTCTTTCGCAAGGCTTGCATCGCTGTTACGTTCACCGTCGCCCGGCGGCCGCAACGGCGCAGTCGGCAAGTCGACAGGGACGGCGGACGGGACCGTCACCTGCACACGGGCTTTCACCCTCAAGGAGAACTCATGCGGCGTGGCATAGCGGCCACCGCGCTGGTGGCGTCCCTCGCCCTCGCGGCGACGGCCTGCGGCGGAAGTGACAGCGGCGGCGGCAAGTCCGACGGCCCGGTCACCATCACCTGGTGGGACACCTCCAACGCCACCAATGAGGCGCCGACGTACAAGGCACTGATCGCGGACTTCGAGAAGGCCAACCCGACCATCAAGGTCACGTACGTCAACGTCCCCTTCGACCAGGCGCAGAACAAGTTCGACACCGCCGCAGGCTCCAAGGGCGCCCCCGACGTGCTGCGGTCCGAGGTCGGCTGGACCCCTGCCTTCGCCAAGAAGGGCTACTTCCTGCCGCTGGACGGCACCGAGGCCCTGGCCGACCGGAGCAAGTTCCAGCCCAGTCTGATCAAGCAGGCCCAGTACGACGGCAAGACCTACGGCGTGCCGCTGGTCACCGACACCCTCGCCCTCGTCTACAACAAGGCCCTCTTCAAGAAGGCCGGCATCACCACGCCCCCCAAGACGTGGGACGAGCTGAAGGCCGACTCCGCCAAGATCGACGCCAAGGAGAACGTCTACGGCTACTGGGGCTCCACCCAGGCCTACTACGCCCAGACCTTCCTCTACGGCGAGGGCACCGACACCGTCGACGCCGGCGCCAAGAAGATCACCGTGGACTCGGCCGCCGCGAAGAAGGCCTACGGCACCTGGCTCAGCCTCTTCCACGGACAGGGCCTGCACAAGGCCGACACCACCGCCGACGCGTACGCCCACATCCAGGACGCGTTCGTCAACGGCAAGGTGGCCTCGATCATCCAGGGTCCCTGGGAGATCACGAACTTCTACAAGGGCTCCGCCTTCCAGGACAAGTCCAACCTCGGCATCGCCACCGTCCCGGCCGGCTCCACCGGCAAGGCGGGTGCCCCGACCGGCGGCCACAACCTCTCGGTCTACGCCGGCTCCGACAAGGCCCACCAGGAAGCGGCCCTGAAGTTCGTCAACTTCATGACCTCGGCGAAGTCCCAGGAGACCATCGCCCTGAAGAACTCCACGCTGCCCACGCGCGACGACGCCTACACCGCCCAGGTCAAGGCCGACCCCGGCATCGCCGGCTACCAGGCGGTCCTGCCCGCCGCCCAGCCGCGCCCGGCGCTGCCCGAGTACAGCTCCCTGTGGGGCCCGCTCGACACCGAGCTGCCCAAGATCGCCGGCGGCTCGGAACCGCTGGACAAGGGCCTGAGCAACGTGGAACTCGCGATCGCCAAGCTGGTCCCCGACTTCAGCAAGTGAGCCGAGTGGCCGTCGGATCCTCCGCACAGGAACCTGGGGGAGGGATCCGGCGGCCACCGGGCTGTGCCCGGGCCCGCCCCTCGATCTCCCCTGATCCCCTCGAAGGTGTCGCACCATGACTGTCGCCATCGACCGCGCGACCGGCAAGCGCCGCGGTGACCGCGGGCCCCGGCCCGGCCTGGGCCGGCGCATCAAACACGCCTACCAGAAGCACTGGTACGCCTACGCGATGATCACCCCGGTCGCCGTCGTGCTCGGCGCGCTCGTGATCTATCCGCTGGTGTACGGCTTCTACCTCACGCTGACCGACGCCAACAGCCTCAACAGCGCCCGCACGATCGGCGTCAACCACATCGGCGCCACCTACAAGTTCATCGGGCTCGGCAACTACAAGGACGTCCTGTTCGGCCCGTTGTCCTACGACCGCTTCTGGTCGCACTTCATCTGGACGATCGTGTGGACGGTCGTCTGCGTCACCCTGCACTACACCATCGGCCTGGGCCTCGCGCTGCTGCTCAAGAAGAACTTCCGCGGGCGCACCCTCTACCGGCTGATCCTGGTGTTGCCCTGGGCCGTGCCCACCTTCGTCACCGTCTTCGGCTGGCGCTTCATGCTCGCCGACAGCGGCATCATCAACGCCGCCCTGCACGCCCTCCACCTGCCCCAGCCGCAGTGGCTGGAGGACACCTTCTGGCAGCGGTTCGCCGCGATCATGGTCAACACCTGGTGCGGTGTACCGTTCATGATGCTGTCGCTGCTCGGCGGGCTGCAGGCCATCGACGCCTCGCTGTACGAGGCCGCCGAGATGGACGGCGCGAGCGCCTGGCAGCGCTTCCGGTACGTCACCGTGCCGGGACTGAGGTCCGTCAGCTCCACCGTCGTCCTGCTCGGCGTCATCTGGACCTTCAACCAGTTCGCCATCATCTTCCTGCTGTTCGGCAACACGGCGCCGGACGCCCAGATCCTCGTCACCTGGGCGTACTACCTGGGCTTCGGTCAGCAGCCGCGTGACTTCGCGCAGTCCGCCACCTACGGCATCCTGCTGCTGGCCATCCTGATCGTCTTCACCTCCTTCTACCGCCGCTGGCTGAACCGCAACGACCAGCAGCTCGCGATCTAAGGCAGGAGTCCGAAATGAGTACGACCACGGTCGAGACCTCCTCCGCGGTGACCGGGCGGCCCGTCGCGGACACCCCGCGGCGCAGGGCGCGCCGGCGCGGCGAGCACGGCCCGCTCGCGCACCTCGCCTCGCACACGGTGCTGATCGTCGCGAGCCTGATCGCCTTCTTCCCGGTCGGCTGGCTGATCTTCCTGTCCCTCGGTCCGGACAAGGACGACTACCTGCACCCGGGACAGATCTGGCACACGATGACGCTGGACAACTACGCGTTCGTCCTCCAGCACACCAGCTTCTTCGACTGGCTGAAGAGCACGCTGGTCGTCGTCGCCGGCACCACGGTCATCGGCGTGCTGATCGCCGCCACCACCGGATACGCCGTCTCCCGCATGCGCTTCCCCGGCTACCGGAAGTTCATGTGGCTGCTGCTGCTCACCCAGATGTTCCCGATCGCCGTCCTGATCGTGCCGATGTACCAGATCATGTCGGACCTGGGGCTCATCGACACCTACCTCGGCCTGATCGTGATCAACAGCACGACGATCGTGCCCTACTGCGCCTGGCTGCTGAAGGGGTACTTCGACACGATCCCCTTCGAGATCGACGAGGCGGGCCGGGTCGACGGACTCAGCCCCTTCGGCACCTTCGTCAGGCTGATCCTGCCGCTCGCCAAGCCGGGCCTCGCGGTCGCCGCGTTCTACGCCTTCCTCACCGCGTTCGGCGAGGTCGCCTTCGCCTCGACGTTCATGCTGAGCGACTCCCACTACACCTTCGCCGTCGGCCTGCAGAGCTTCGTCAGCGAGCACGACGCCCAGCGCAACCTGATGGCCGCCACCGCGGTGCTGATCGCGATACCCGTGTCCGCGTTCTTCTACCTGGTGCAGAAGAACCTGGTGACCGGCCTCACCGCGGGCGGCACGAAGGGCTGAGCCCGACGTTCTTCCCGGCTCCCGCGCGGCGTGCCGCGCGGGTGGCGGCCGCGGTGCGCCCATCCGACCCCGCTGCCACCGCGGCCGCCTCGTCACCCGACCGCCGTACCCATGCCCATGACCCGAACCTCGTTATCAAGGACGCCATGAGCCAGCACTCCGCCGACCCGGCCCCGAACACCGCCCTCGCCACCGTCGCCTCCCACCGCGACTGGTGGCGGGACGCGGTGATCTACCAGGTCTATCCGCGCAGCTTCGCCGACAGCAACGGCGACGGCATGGGCGACCTGGAGGGCGTACGTTCCCGACTCCCGTATCTGCGCGACCTCGGCGTGGACGCCGTGTGGCTCAGCCCCTTCTACGCCTCACCGCAGGCCGACGCCGGCTACGACGTCGCGGACTACCGTGCCGTCGACCCCATGTTCGGTACGTTGCTGGACGCGGACGCGCTGATCCGCGACGCCCACGGGCTGGGCCTGCGCATCATCGTCGACCTCGTCCCCAACCACTCCTCGGACCAGCACGAATGGTTCAGGCGAGCGGTCGCCGAGGGGCCGGGATCACCGCTCAGGGACCGCTACCACTTCCGCCCGGGCAAGGGCCGGAACGGCGAACTCCCGCCGAACGACTGGGAGTCCATCTTCGGCGGCCCGGCATGGACGCGGGTCAGCGAACCGGACGGCACCCCCGGCGAGTGGTACCTGCACCTGTTCGCGCCCGAACAGCCCGACTTCAACTGGAACCACCCGGCCGTCGGCGACGAGTTCCGCTCCATCCTCCGCTTCTGGCTGGACATGGGCGTCGACGGCTTCCGTATCGACGTCGCCCACGGCCTGGTGAAGGCGGAGGGGCTGCCCGACCTGGGTGCCCACGACCAGCTCAAGCTGCTGGGCAACGATGTCATGCCGTTCTTCGACCAGGACGGTGTGCACGAGATCTACCGCGAGTGGCGCACCATCCTCGACGAGTACACGGGCGACCGAATCTTCGTGGCGGAGGCCTGGACCCCGACGATCGAGCGCACCGCGCACTACGTCCGCCCGGACGAACTGCATCAGGCCTTCAACTTCCAGTACCTGAGCACCCACTGGGACGCGGCGGAACTGCGCGACGTCATCGACCGCACCCTGGACGCCATGCGCCCCGTCGGCGCCCCCGCCACCTGGGTCCTGTCCAACCACGACGTGACCCGGCACGCCACCCGCTTCGCCCACGACGCCGCCCTCGGCACCCAGATCCGCGACGCCGGCGACCGGGAACTCGGCCTCAGGCGGGCGAGGGCGGCGACCCTGCTGATGCTGGCGCTGCCGGGTTCGGCGTATGTCTACCAGGGCGAGGAACTGGGCCTCCCGGATGTCGTGGACCTCCCCGACGAAGTACGCCAGGACCCCGCCTACTTCCGGGGCGCCGGCCAGGACGGCTTCCGCGACGGCTGCCGGGTCCCGATCCCGTGGACGCGTACCGGCTCGTCGTACGGCTTCGGCAGCGGCGGCAGCTGGCTCCCGCAGCCGGCGAACTGGGCCGAGCTGAGCGTGGAGGCCCAGCAGGGCGTACCGGACTCCACCCTGGAGCTGTACCGCACGGCCCTCGCCGCCCGCCGCGCCCACCCCGACCTGGGCGCGGGCGACGAGGTGGAGTGGCTCAAGGCCCCCGAGGGCGTCCTGGCCCTCCGCCGGGGCGACTTCGTCTGCGTGGCGAACACGACGGGTGAGGCGGTGACGATCCCGGCGTACGGGCGCGTCCTGGTCGCCAGCGCGGAGGTGACGATCGCGGACGCGGAGGCGAAGCTGCCGTCGGACACCACCGTGTGGTGGACGGCTTCCTGACGTCAGGTCACCCCCAGGCCATCGACTCCTCGTGCCGTGCGCCGCGCCGCGTTCGGAGGCTCCACGTCCCAGCGGTCGATGGCGAGCGCCGTGCCGTACCGCCGGTTCACCTCAACCGGATGACCACTCGGCGCTCGGCCACCGGCTGCTCGAGGAACGCGTCTTCGTCGTCCGGCCTCGCGGCCTGCGGGATCGTCTCCAGCAGTTCCCGGCCGACCGCGTCGCCCGGAACCGTCGTGACCCCGGAGACCTCGGCCGCGCCTTCGGCGACGGCGAACGACCACACGTCGCCGCCCTGCATGTGCAGGGCGGCACGCGGGTCGCGCCGCAGGTGCGAGACCTTGACGCTTCGCCCGTCGTCCGCCGTTCCGGTTGACGGTCGCGCTCACCGTCGGGGTCGAGCCGCCGCCCGTGTCGGTGCAGCCGACCGTGCACGTGCAGTCCGCGTTGTGGAACGCCACCGCGCTCTTCGCCGGGACCGTGATGCTCGCGTTGCCCCCGGACACGGCGGTCTTCGTCGCCCCGCCGTCGGTCACGTTCGCGTAGGTGCCGTCCGCCCGTGCGGGCGCGGCGGGCAGCGCTGTCGCGCCCGCGAGCGCCAGGGCGCCGGCGGCCACGGCGCTCGCGCTGCGGTGGAAGACACCCGGGGCTCGGCGTCTGTTCATCTGCGGCTCCGAAAGGTGGGGTTCTTCTCTCAACCAGGTGGGAACGCGGGCGTGTTGAGAAGGTCACGTCAAGGTTGACGATGAAAGTTCTTGCTGTCACTTTCAACCCTCTTGCTGTAAACCTTTCGTCGGCGATACGGTCACGCGGGCGCCCGGCGACGAAGCCGTCCCGCGGCGCAGGGGTCGGACCCACCTGAGCCGTATTCGCAAGGAGTTCACGCCTGTGATACCGAGATGGCCGGCGCCCGGGACGCGCCGCACCCCGGACCGGAGGAGGGTCGCCGCCGGCCTCGTCGCCGCGCTCGCCGCCGCTCTTCTCCCGCCCCTCACGGCGCACGCCGCCACCCCGCCCGCGCCCCCCTCCGACGCCCGGCTGGCCGCGCAGCCCGCCCGGCACGGTGACACCCGCGAGCAGTTCTACTTCGTCATGCCGGACCGTTTCGCCAACGGGACCCCCTCCAACGACCGCGGCGGACTCACCGGCTCACGCCTGGCCACCGGCTACGACCCCACCGACAAGGGCTTCTACCAGGGCGGCGACCTCAAGGGCCTCACCGACCGGCTCGACTACATCAAGGGCCTGGGGACCACCGCCATCTGGATGGCCCCGATCTTCAAGAACCAGCCCGTTCAGGGCACGGGTGCGAACGCATCGGCCGGGTACCACGGGTACTGGGTCACCGACTTCACCCAGGTCGACCCGCACTTCGGCACGAACAAGGACCTGAAGACCCTCATCTCCAAGGCGCACGCCAAGGGCATGAAGGTCTTCTTCGACGTCATCACCAACCACACCGCCGACGTCGTGAACTACAAGGAGAAGGCGTCCGACTACCTCTCCAAGGGCGCCTTCCCCTATCTGACCAAGGACGGCCGGCCCTTCGACGACGCCGACTACGCCGCCGGCGGCAGGAAGTTCCCGGCCGTCGACACCGGCTCCTTCCCGTACACCCCGCAGGTCGCGAGCAACATCAAGGTCCCGTCCTGGCTCAACGACCCGACGATGTACCACAACCGTGGCGACTCCACCTACGCCGGCGAGTCCACCACGTACGGCGACTTCTCCGGCCTGGACGACCTGTGGACCGAGCGTCCCGAGGTCGTGCACGGCATGGAGAAGATCTACGAGCGGTGGGTGAAGGACTTCGCCGTCGACGGCTTCCGGATCGACACCGTCAAGCACGTCGACATGCCGTTCTGGACCCAGTGGGCGACCGCGCTCGACACGTACGCGGCGGCGCACGGCCGGAAGAACTTCTTCATGTTCGGCGAGGTCTACTCGGCCGACACCTCCATCACCTCGCCGTACGTCACCCAGGGCCGCCTCGACGCGACGCTCGACTTCCCCTTCCAGGACGCGGTCCGCACCTACGCCTCCCAGGGCGGCAGCGCGCAGAAGCTCGCGGACGTCTTCGCGGACGACTACACGTACACGACCGACAAGGCCAACGCCTATGAGCAGGTCACCTTCCTCGGCAACCACGACATGGGCCGCATCGGGCACTTCCTCGAGCAGGACAACCCGAAGGCGTCCGACGCCGAGCTGCTCCGGAAGGACCGCCTGGCCAACGAGGTGATGTTCCTCAGCCGTGGCAACCCGGTGGTCTACTACGGCGACGAACAGGGCTTCACCGGCTCCGGCGGCGACAAGGACGCCCGCCAGACCATGTTCGCCTCCAAGGTCGCCGACTACCTCGACGACGACGAGATCGGCACCGACCGCACCCACGCGAGCGACTCCTACGACACGAGCGCACCGCTCTACAAGGAGATCGCCGCTCTCGCCGAGCTGCGCGAGGCCAACCCGGCGCTGACCGACGGCGTCCAGACCGAGCGCTACGCGGCCGACGGCGCCGGCGTCTACGCCTTCACCCGCACCGACGCGAAGACGGGCCAGGAGTACGTCGTCGCGCTCAACAACGCGGACGAGGCGAAGACGGCGACCTTCGCGACCGGCTCGGCGCACATGGCGTACCACGGCATCCACGGCACGAAGGACACCCTCACCACCGACGGCGACCGCAAGCTCACCGTCACCGTCCCGGCCGGTACCGCCGTCGTCTACAAGGCCGCCGGTACCCTCGCCGAGCCCGCCACGAAGCCGGTCCTCACCCTCAGGGCCCCGGCCACCGGGGCCACCGGCACCGTCGAGGTCACCGCCGACGTCGACGGGGGAGGGCTGAACCGTGTCGTCTTCGCGGCCCAGGTCGGAAACGGCAGGTGGAAGACGCTCGGCTCCGCCGACCACGCCCCCTACAAGGTCACCCAGACCATCGGCACGGACGTACCCGCCGGGACCGCCCTGCGCTACAAGGCGGTCGTCGTCGACTCGGCCGGGCACACCGCGAGCGCCACGGCGAGCAGCACCACCGGCACCCCGCCCGCGCCGGAGGTCCCCACGGCCTCCTCCCGGGACTACGTGATCGTCCACTACAAGCGCACCGACGGCGACTACGGCAACTGGGGCCTGTACGCCTGGGGCGACATCGCCGACGGCGAGGCCACGAACTGGCCCGCCAGCCACCCCTTCACCGGCCGCGACGCCTACGGCGCGTTCGCCTGGGTCAGGCTCAGGCCCGGCGCCTCCAACGTCGGCTTCCTGGTCGTCGACAAGGACGGCAACAAGGACGTCTCCGCCGACCGGAGCATCGACGTCACCAGGACGGGGGAGGTGTGGGTCGAGCAGGGGAAGACGGACGTCCTCACGCAGAAGCCCGACTATCCCGCGCAGGACCACACCAAGGCCGTCATCCACTACCACCGCGCCGACGGCGACTACGACGGCTGGGGCCTGCACGTGTGGACCGGTGCCGCGAACCCCACCGACTGGGCCGCCCCCCTGAAGCCGGTGCGGACCGACGCGTACGGCGCGGTCTTCGAGGTGCCGCTCGCCGCCGGTGCCACCAGCCTCAGCTACATCGTCCACAAGGGCGACGAGAAGGATCTCCCGGCCGACCAGTCCCTCGACCTCAAGGCCGATGGCTACGAGGTGTGGCTGTTGAACGGCCGGGAGAAGTACCTGCTGCCGCAGCCGGCGGGCAGCGCGGCCGCGCTCGACCCGACCACCTCCAAGGCGATCTGGATCGACCGGAACACCGTCGCCTGGAACGGCGCCGAGGGCGCCGCCTCCACCCAGCTGCTGTACTCCCACGACGGCTCGATCACCGTCAAGGACGGGACGCTGACCAGCGACGACGAGCGCTGGCTCCGGCTGACGAAGACCACCCTCAGCGACACCCAGAAGGCGAAGTTCCCGCACCTCAAGGACTACACCGCCTGGTCCGTCGACCCGCGTGACCGGGACCGGGTGCGCGAGGCCCTGAACGGGCAGCTCGTGGCCTCCCAGCGGGCCGCGAACGGCGCGGTGCTGGCCGCGACCGGTGTGCAGATCGCCGGTGTGCTGGACGACCTGTACGCCGGCGCCACCGAGGCCGCGCTGGGCCCGGTCTTCCACCACGGCAGGCCCACCCTGTCGGTGTGGGCGCCGACAGCCCAGTCCGTCCGCCTGGACCTCGACGGACACCGCGTGACGATGCACCGGAACGGCGCCACCGGCGTCTGGTCCGTCACCGGTCCCGCGTCCTGGAAGGGCAAGCCCTACCGGTACGTCGTGAAGGTGTGGGCGCCCAGCGTGCGCAAGGTGGTCACCAACGAGGTCACCGACCCGTACTCGGACGCGCTCACCGCGAACTCCGAGCGCAGCCTCGTGGTCGACCTGAACGACAGGTCCCTCGCCCCGAAGGGCTGGTCGGACCTGCACAAGCCCAAGGCCGTGCCGCTGAGGGACGCGCAGATCCAGGAACTGCACATCCGTGACTTCTCGGTGGCCGACAACACCGTCCCGGCCAAGGACCGGGGCACCTACCTGGCCTTCACCGACAAGAACAGCGAGGGCTCGAAGCATCTGCGCGCACTGGCCAGGGCCGGCACGTCGTACGTGCACCTGCTGCCGGCCTTCGACATCGCCACCGTCCCCGAGAGGAAGGCCGACCAGGCCACTCCCGACTGCGACCTGGCCTCCTACCCGGCCGACTCCGACCAGCAGCAGGAGTGCGTGGCGAAGACCGCCGCGAAGGACGCCTACAACTGGGGCTACGACCCGTACCACTACACGGTCCCCGAGGGCTCGTACGCGACCGACCCCGACGGCACCGCCCGCACGGTCCAGTTCCGCAGGATGGTGCAGGCGCTCAACCAGGACGGCCTCCGGGTCGTCATGGACGTCGTCTACAACCACACGGCGGCCGCCGGTGAGGCCGACACCTCCGTGCTCGACCGCATCGTGCCCGGCTACTACCAGCGGCTCCTCGCCGACGGCTCCGTGGCCAACAGCACCTGCTGCGCCAACACGGCGCCGGAGAACGCGATGATGGGCAAGCTGGTCGTGGACTCGATCGTCACCTGGGCCAGGGACTACAAGGTCGACGGGTTCCGCTTCGACCTCATGGGCCACCACCCGAAGGCCAACATCCTGGCGGTACGGAAGGCCCTCGACGCGCTGACCCCCGCCAAGGACGGCGTCGACGGCAAGAAGATCATCCTGTACGGGGAGGGCTGGAACTTCGGGGAGGTCGCGAACGACGCCCGGTTCGTGCAGGCCACGCAGAAGAACATGGCCGGCACCGGCATCGCCACCTTCTCCGACCGCGCCCGTGACGCCGTGCGCGGCGGCAGCCCCTTCGACTCCGACCCCGGCATCCAGGGCTTCGCGTCCGGGCTGTACACCGACCCGAACACCTCCACCGCGAACGGCACTCCGGCCGAGCAGAAGGCCCGGCTGCTGCACTACCAGGACCTGATCAAGGTGGGGCTGACCGGCAACCTCGCCAAGTACCACTTCACGGACACGGACGGCAAGGAGGTCACCGGCGCGGTGATCGACTACGGCGGCTCGCCCGCCGGCTACGCGGACGCGCCCGGTGACGCCCTCGCCTACGTCGACGCGCACGACAACGAGTCGCTGTTCGACGCGCTGACGTACAAGCTGCCGAAGGACACCCCGGCTGCGGACCGGGCCCGGATGCAGGTGCTGGCGATGGCCACGGCCGCCCTCTCGCAGGGGCCGTCCCTGTCCCAGGCGGGCACCGACCTGCTGCGCTCGAAGTCGCTGGACCGCAACTCCTTCGACAGCGGCGACTGGTTCAACGCCATCCACTGGGACTGCGCCGACGGCAACGGCTTCGGCCGCGGGCTGCCCATGGCCGCCGACAACCGGTCCACGTGGGACTACGCCCGGCCGCTGCTGACGAGCGTCAAGGTGGGCTGCCCGCAGATCACCGGTGCCTCGGCCGCCTACCGGGATCTGCTGCGGATCCGGACCACCGAGCCCGTCTTCTCCCTCGCCACCGCCGACCAGGTGCAGTCGCACCTCTCCTTCCCGCTCTCCGGGAAGGACGAGACACCCGGCGTGATCACGATGGAGCTGGGCGACCTGGTCGTCGTCTTCAACGCGACGCCGACGGCCAAGGAGCAGACGGTCGCCGCCCTGGCCGGACAGCATTACGCGCTGCACCCGGTGCAGGCCGGGGGCGCGGACCCTGTCGTCAAGTCGGCCTCCTTCGCGGCGGAATCCGGCACGTTCGCCGTTCCGGGCCGTACCGTCGCGGTCTTCACCCGGGGCACGCCCTAGGGCACCAGCGTGGTGGGGCGGACCGGAGCCTCTCGGTCCGCCCCGTCCTCCTTCACGTCGTCACCGCCCACCGCCGCCCTGCCCGTCGTGCACTTCTCGGCCGCCTCGGCCGGCCCCGGAGTCCGCTGCCGGGGGCTGGACTGCGGCGGTGAGGCCTGTCTGCCGGTGCCCGCCGCACCCGAGGAGATCCAGGCGGTCGTACGGGCCGCGGTGCGCGGGGCCCGGATGCGCACCGGCGCGGAGGCGCTGTGACGGCAGGGCCTAGGGTGAGGGCGTCCGCCGCAGAACAGGAGTGCCCATGCCGCAGATCACCGTCGACTACTCCACACCGCTCCAGGACGCCTTCGACCGGCGTGCGTTCGCGCTGGCGCTGCACGACCGGGTGGTCGATATCGCGGCCGCGCGGATCGAGGCGTGCAAGACGCGGTTCCGCCGCACCGAGGACACCACGGTCGGAGCCGACACCGAGGGGCACGCGATCGTGTACGTCACCATCGGGCTGCTCGCCGGGCGCACCGACGAGACCAAGGCGAAGCTCGCCGAGGCGGCGCTGGAACTGCTGCGGGAGTACGTGAAGCCCGCCGGAGGCCTCGCACTGCACGCGTCCGCCGAGGTGCGGGACCTGGACGCCTCGTACCGGAAGTCCGAGAGCTGACGGCCCCTCAGGGCGCCAGGGTGACCAGCCGGGCGACCAGATCGCCGAACGGCCCGTCGGCCGGCTCGTCACCGAGCATACGGCGCAGCAGCACGCGCATCTCGTCGTCGTAGGCGGCGCTCACCGCCGTCAGCGCCGCCAGGTCGCGCACGAGCTGGGCCTCCAGCTCCCGGCGCGGGATCCGCCGGCCGTCGAGCCAGATCAGTGCGGTGGACTCGACGAGCGAGATCCACGAGCGGATCACCAACTCGAGGCGGGCGGGCGGGTTCGGCACCTGCAGGTGCGCAAGGATCTGGACATAGGCGGCCTGCCGCACCGCGTCGACGAGCGCGTTGGTACGGGAGGAGCCGACGGCCGGGCCGCCGCGCATCAGCGCGGAGAAACCGGGGCCGTGGTCGTCCACGAAGTCGAAGAACCGGCGCATCACCCGCAGCAGCCGGGCACCCAGCGGTCCCTCCTGCGGTTCCACGAAGCGGGCCGCCAGATCCTCGGAGGCGCGCGTCAACGCGGCCTCGTACAGGCTGAGTTTGCCGGGAAAGTAGTGGTAGACCAGCGGCCGCGAGATGCCCGCGGCCGACGCTATCTCGTCGATGGACACCTCGTCGGGGGAGCGCCGGCTGAACAGTTCGAGCGCGACGCCGATCAACTGCTGCCGCCGCTCCTCGACTCCCAGTCTGCGACGTACCCCGGTTGTCATGCGAACACCTTACCGATCGAATCCAGCCGCGCAGGGCTCCGAACGGGAGTGATTGTTCACATCTCAATCACAGGTCTCTCACGAGCAGGCGCGGCGCGCGAGCCCCGTGCCGTGTCACCGCAACCCGGTGATCGTCCTTCCGTCCTTCAGCGTCCCCTTCAACCGCGCCTGGGCTCCCTGCTTCGCGCGCACGGTGAGCAGCTTTCCGTTCGCCGAGCCGTCCACCCCGCCCGTCGCCCTGATCGACTTGGTGCCGTCGGCACCGGCGGCCAGCAGATACCAGTCGCCCTTCGCCGACTTCCACAGCACACCGGCCAGCACATGGGGATCCTTCGCACCGCACGCCGGAACGTCCTCGGCCTGTGCCGCGACCGCTCCGTAGACGCCGCCCGGCGTGTGGAACTGCGCCTGCGCCCGGGCCCCGTCACCCCGCCAGGTGTCCGCCCGCGTGCACATCCAGCCCGCGTCCCCCGAGGCGTCCGGCAGCGCCTGCCGGGCGTACTCCCAGGCGTTCACGGACTTCACGCCCTGCGACCGCACCACCGCCAGCGAGCAGGCGAAGGGCGCCCACGCGCGCAGCGCCGTCGCCCCGGACGCCTCCTGCGACGCGCCCGGCCGCCCCACGGTCAGGTGCGCCGGCACCAGCTCCCCGAGGTCGGTCAGCAGGTGCGTGCCCGACCCGCCGGTCAGCTGCAGCACGTTCCACGACGGGCAGGGGCCGGACTGCTGCGCGGGACTGGCGAGCGGTGCGGTCACCCCGCCGGTCAGGCCGAGGTTCATCGCTCCCGCCGTCGGCTTGCGGAGGTCCCGCTCGGCGGCTCCGGTCACCCAGGGGGCCGTCAGGTAGCGGACGTTGGTGTCGGCCCGGTCGAGGACCACCGCCTCCGCCTCCGCTCCGCTCGCCCCGTCGACCCGGGCGAAGTCGAGTGCGGCCACCTCGGAGCCGTCCTTCGGTTCGGCGTAGCGCACGATGCGCAGACCGTCGTAGAAGACCACCACGCGCGCGGAGTCGACCTGCCCCGCGTACAGCAGTCGCGGAGGTCCGGGCGGGCCGCCCGAGGGGGTGCCCGGGGTCGCCGAGACCCGGACCGAACCACCGGGCCGCGCCCAGGCCGCGAGCGCGCGCCGCAGCAGCGCCCGGTCATGGATGAGGGCGCCGCGCGCGGGCCACACGGAGAAGTCCGTGCGCGCCGAGGTCTTCCAGGCGGACGGTGGCACCGTCGTCACCCGGGCCGGGTCCAGGGCCGCCCGGGCGGCCGGGTTCTGCGCCTCCGAGGGGGCGGCCGCGCCGTCCGCGCCCCAGCCGCCGCCGGGCAGCGTGAACAGCGCCCCGCACACCGCGACGGCCGCCGCCGCGGCGAGCGCCGCCTTGGCGTGCCGGCGACGCCGCATCAGGTCGGTGGGCCGGGCCTGGAGCGAGCACGGGTCGAACTCGGGGGAGTCCAGCAGCCCGTCCTGCACGGGCACCTTCGCGGCCTGCCGGACCGCGATGGCCGGGTCCGTGACGCCCGCCGCGGCCAGCACCTTGCGCACCTCGTCCGCGGAGAGCTTCTCCATGGCGCGCAGGACGCAGGCGGCGCGGGCCGGGGCGGAGAGTGCCGACAGCCGCTGGTCCAGGGCGAGTTCGTCGGCACCGCCCGAACGCGGGAAGAGCTTCAGGCCCCACACCTGCGGCAGCAGCGGCGGCAGCTGGGAGCGCTTCGGCCAGGCGACGCGCCGCAGCGGCGCTCCCGCCTCCAGTGCCGTGCGCAGCACCCGGAGGCGGACGTAGGAGTACCCGGGGTCGCCGTCGCGGCCGGTCGCCTGGGCCGGGATCACCGACGTGGAGGCACGGCCGTGGGGCAGCGCCCGCTGGGCGAGGGCGTGCGCGGTCAGCACCCGCCGGGTGCGGCCCAGGCCCGGCGGCAGCACCAGATAGGCGAGCCGGACCAGCCGGGGGTAGTGCTCGACGAGCGCGGCCTCGGCCTGCTCGACGTCGACGACCGGTCCGGAGGCCGGAGCTGGGCGCGGGGCGACATCCTGTGACTGCACGTCCGGCAGAACGAGCGAGACGGGGCTTGGTCACCCCGCGGCCCCTCCGGATGCCACACGGCCGGCCGACGCCCGGGTGGCTCAGCCCCCGGGTTCGACCAGCAGCCGCGCGTAGTTCGCCATCGACCGCTGGTAGCGCGGCAGGTGGGGGGCGAGTGCGCCGAGGACCAGGGCGAGGCCCTCACGGTCGCGGCCCAGGCTCGACAGGCACAGGGCCAGGCAGGCACGTACCGCGTCGTCCAACTCGTCCGACGGGCCGTCGAGTTCCGGTGCCAGCAGCTTGACCCCCTCCTCCGGCTGCCCGGTGTTCCTGAGCGAACTGGCCAGCTGGATCCTGGCCCGGCGGGCGCGGTAGCCGTCGAGGCCGCGTGCCAGCGCCTCCCGGTACAGCGGCACCGCCCGGTCCGAGTGGCCCGTCGAGTCCCAGGCGCAGGCCTGTTCGAACGGCCCGAGCGGGCTGTCCCCGGGCAGTTCGGCGACCAGGGCGTCGATCACCGCCCGGAAGTCCGCGGCGTCCTCCTCGGCGCAGTCGTCGAAGCTCTCCCAGGCGGCCGCCAGACGCTCCTCCCAGTCCGGTGCGCTCATCGCTCGCCCTCCCATCGCGTTCCGAGTACCGGCGGCACACTGTCGCACAGATGTGCCGCCGTTGAGCACCGGACGCACCGCAGCCGTAGGGAAGGCGGGGTCCCTCGCGGAAGGGCTCCCAGCGGCACGGCCCGAAGGACCGGAGGAACACATGAGGTGGACGCGCGAGAGGCTGGCGGCCGGCGGCGTCGTCGCCCTGCTGGTGCTGACCGGCTGCGGCGGATCGGGCGGATCGTCCGGCGTCGCCCAGGACAAGGTGCCGGCGGCCGCGACCGGCAGCCTGGAGGACCTGGCGGCGGATGTGAACTGCAAGCCGGACATCCAGACGGACGCCGACGAGATCCGTCAGGCCCTCTGCACCAACTCCGACGGCAGGTTCGTGCTCGCCACCTTCGCCACCGACCGCGGCCAGCGCGAGTGGATCAACGATGCCAAGGACTACGGCGGTTACTACCTCGTGGGCCGCAAGTGGGTCGCCGTCGGCGACGGCGGTGTGGTCAAGGCGCTGCGTGGCAGGCTCGGCGGCGATGTGGAGGTGGGGACCGACCACCACTCCCACGCCGGCTGAGCCGAGCCCAGGACCTGCCGTCCGGAAGACGGCCCCGGGGCACACAAGAAGGCCGGTGACGGGATATCCCGCCACCGGCCTTCTTCAGTGGGTCACCGGCTCACCGGTGTCACTGGCACCTCCGGCCGGAGTTGATGCAGTTGGCGATCTTGTTCGCCAGGCCGCCGGTCGTGATGCTGATGAAGTCGTCGTGGTCGGTCGCCGGCTTGTGCAACTGCTCCGGGAACCCGTCCACCGCGAAGGCGTTCTTCACCTGCCCGTTCTGGATGGTCGGCGCGGGGACGTCGTAGACCAGGCGCATCGTCAGCTGCGGGATGGCCTTGAAACCGTTCGGGCAGACGCCGCTCGCGGGATCGGCGAAGGCCACGTGCGTGCGGTGGTTGGCGCTGTCGATGTTCTGCCCGTCCCAACAGCTCTGGAAGGCGAACGAACGCACCACCTTGCTGCCTTGCGGGCAGATCGGGTACTGCTGCGTCAGCTGCACCTTGTTCTCGAAGCCGGTGCAGCTCCAGTGCGCGTTGGCGTTCGCCAGACCGTTGGTGGTGGTCTTGGCGTCACCGGTGATGATGCGCAGGAACTGCGGCATCGCCACGACCTTGCTCGCCGGACTGCCCACGTATTTGATCTCGGCCGTCACGGGAGTCAGGATCTTGCCGACGTTGCCTTCCTTGCCGCCGCCGAGCTGGTTCTGATCGACCTCCTGCGTGCCGTCCTGGAGGCGGAGCACCGGCCAGTAGTACGCCGACAGGTCGTTCCTGTTCTGGCAGCTGGTACCGCCCTGCAGGAAGTTGTTGTTGTTGGAGAACGCGTTGATCTTCTGGTTGCCGACATAGTCGTGCGTGTGGTGCGCGCCGTTGTTCACGCCCGGCGCCACGATCACGTTGTCGGTGTTGCGGACCTTGTTCGCGTTCACCCCGCAGCGGGTGGTGAAGGAGCCGGTCGAGGCGTTGTTGAGCCGGCGCGGCCTGCCCTGGACGTTCGGGGCGACCTTGGTGATGTCGACGAAGTCGGCCGCGACCGGGCCGTTGCCGGCCTGCCCGCCGATGTTCTGTCCGGCGTTGCCCTGCTGGCCGCCGCCGTTCTGCTGGCCGCCGCCGTTCTGCTGTCCGGCGTTGCCCTGCTGGCCGCCGCCGTTCTGCTGCTGACCCCCGCCCGTGGTCTGGTCGGCGGTCTGCGTCGTACAGGCGGCGAGCTGCGACAGCGCGCTGTCGAACCTGCCACCGACGCGCTGGATGTCGATCCTGATCCGGTCGATCGTGGCGGTCCGCTTGTCCTTGAGGGGACCGACGATCGCGTTCTGCACGAAGCTCGCGTCGTTCGCCTGGGCCTGGCGCGTGGAGGCGAGCCGGGAGTAGGCCTCGGTGATCTGCTTGTCGAGGTTCGCGAGCTCCGCGGCCACGCCGTTGCGGGCCGCGGTCGGCACGTTCGTCAGCTTCTGGCCGACGTCCGGGCAGGAGATCGTCGCCACCTGGGCGCTGGCGGCCTTGGTCTGGTTCCCTCCCCACGCCTGGTTGTTCGCCTCGTGTGCCGAGGCGAAGTAGTTGGCCCAGAGCAACCCGCCCCCACCGAGCGCTAGGGCAGCCGAGGCGGCTATGGCCTTGGTGGCCAGCGGCGTACGGCGTTTTCTCGTGTTGCGTCCCATGGAACTCCTCTGACTTCCTTTCGGGGCGGAGGCGCCCGACAGGGGTGAAGCGGCGCTCTCCCATACGCAGGAGGCCGGTGGGGTGTTCAGAGGCCGGAGAAAAACTTGGAAGTTCCTGAGGGCAATTCGGGTGCAAGAGGTGCAGAAGCCCCTGTTTCAGGGGCAGTCGAAGAGGGTAGGTCTCAAATCCTTGAATTTCGTTCAGCGGCCGTGATCCAAATAGGCGAGCACGGCGAGAACCCGCCGATTGTCGTCGTCGGAAACCTCGAGGCCCAGTTTCGAGAAGATGTTGGAGGTGTGTTTCGCGATCGCCCGTTCGGTGACGACGAGCCGGTCGGCGATCGCCGCGTTCGAACGGCCCTGCGCCATCAGCTCCAGCACCTCCCGCTCACGCGGCGTCAGCCGCCCGAGCGGACGGTCGTCCGCCGTGTGCCGCGCCAGCAGTTGCTGGATCACCTGCGGGTCCATCGCCGTACCGCCCGCCGCGACCCGTCGTACGGCGTCCACGAACTGCTCCGCGTCGAACACCCGGTCCTTCAGCAGATAGCCCACCCCGCCGTGACCGTCGGCGAGCAACTCCCGTGCGTACAGCTGCTCCACGTGCTGCGAGAGGACCAGCACCGGCAGCCCGGGCCGCTTCCGGCGGGCCGTCAGCGCGCACTGCAGCCCCTCGTCCGTGTGTGTCGGCGGCAGGCGTACGTCCACCACGGCGACGTCGGGCGTCAGTTCGGCCAGCGCGCGGGCGAGCTCGGGGCCGGACTCGACGGCCGCGGCGATCTCGAAGCCGAACGCCTCCAGCAGCCGCACCAGTCCGTCGCGCAGCAGGAAGAGGTCCTCGGCTAGGACAACGCGCACGGGATCTCCAGGGTCACCCGGGTGGGACCGCCCGCGGGGCTGCTGACGGCGAGGACGCCGTCGAATGTACCGAGCCGCCGCTCGACCCCGGCGAGCCCCGAACCCGCTTCGATCGCGGCGCCCCCCTCGCCGTCGTCGGTCACCGTGATCCGCAGAGTGCCGTCCGTGTGGTGCACGTCGACCCGGATCCGGTCGGCCCCGGAGTGCTTGACGGCGTTGGTGAGCACCTCGCTGACCGCGAAGTAGGCGGCCGACTCGACCGGCGCGTCCGCGCGGCCCGGCAGCTCCACGGTGACCTCGGCGGGCAGGGGCAGCCGCAGCGCCAGCGCCCGCACGGCGTCGCCCAGTCCGCGCTCGGCCAGCACCGGCGGATGGATGCCCCGGACCAGGTCGCGCAGTTCCTCCAGGGCCTCGGCCGAGTTGCGGCGGGCGCGGGCGAGCAACTCCTTGGCCCGGGCCGGGTCCCGTTCCATCAGCATCTCGATGGTGCCGAGGTCCATGCCCATGGCCACCAGCCGGGCCTGTGCCCCGTCGTGCAGGTCCCGCTCGATCCGGCGCAGTTCGGCGGCGGAGGTGTCCACGGCGTCGCGCCGGGTCTCGGTCAGTACCCGGACGCGCTCGGCCAACTCGCCCTGGCTCGCGCCGAGGACGGCCCGGGTGAGCCGGAAGTGGGCGGTCAGCAGACGCGGGGCGAGCGGGGTGAGGGCCAGCAGCGCGGTGGCCAGGGCCCCGGCGCCGAGCGCCGAGGCCTGGTCGGTGACGTGCACGAAGCCGTACCAGTAGCCGCCGTACCCGGAGAACGGCCGCCACAGCCCCGCCGCGACGGCGAACCCCTCCAGCGGGTAGAAGAGGAGCACCGCCGGCAGCAGCGCGGTCAGCAGGCCCGCCGTCATGTCGACCTGCAGCCACCGCAGATCCCGCCAGGTCGCCGGGTCGCGCAGCATCGCGTACGTCCGCGCCCAGGGGTTGGCGTCCTCGGGTATCGGCCGGTACGCCGACCGTATCCGCAGCCCGCACCACCGCGCCGCCAGCTCCCGGCGCGTGTCCGCGAGGGCCCGCACACCGGTCAGGACCCACGGGGTCGTGACGACGCCGACGCCGATCGGAATCAGCGCCATGGAGACGAGAGCCAGGACGAAGCACAGCACCGAGAAGGGCAGCACCGCCACGGCCAGCACGAGCCCCCGTACG
The DNA here is from genome assembly GCF_059510295.1 of Streptomyces sp. PTL18. NCBI lineage: Bacteria > Bacillati > Actinomycetota > Actinomycetes > Kitasatosporales > Streptomycetaceae > Streptomyces > Streptomyces sp. PTL18. The sequence goes on from NZ_JCAJZO010000006.1 coordinate 182,680, forward strand.
GCGGCGAGCAGCACCTCACGGGCGCGTGCCCGGACGTCGCCGTCTTTCGTGTTGGTGTTCATGCGGTCAGTCTTGCCGAGGCACGCGCCGAGGGCACTCGTCCGAAGCACCCTCAGGAGGTGGTGTCAGGTACACCCTTCCGGCTTCCGGCACCTTCGTCTCCACCGCCGGCTCAGGACCCACCCGCGGCCGGTCGGGCCGCCGCGGCACCACACCCTCCGCGTGGGTCGTCCGACGCGCGAGGGGGCGCCCACCTCGCGGTGGACGCCCCCTCGGGAGCCGTACGGGTGCGCGGGTCAGACCTGGCCGGCCTTCTCCAGCGCCGTGCAGCAGGTGTCGACGATGAGGCGGGTCACCAGGTACGGGTCGACGTTGGCGTTCGGACGGCGGTCCTCGATGTAGCCCTTGCCGTCCTTCTCGACCTGCCACGGGATGCGGACCGAGGCGCCGCGGTTGGAGACGCCGTACGAGTACTCGTTCCACGGCGCGGTCTCGTGCAGACCGGTCAGACGGTCCTCGACGCCGACACCGTAGTGCTTGACGTGGTCCAGCGGCTTGGAGCCCTCACCGAGCGACTCGCAGGCGGTGATGATCGCGTCGTAGCCCTCGCGCATCGCCTTGGTGGAGAAGTTGGTGTGCGCACCGGCGCCGTTCCAGTCGCCCTTGACCGGCTTGGGGTCGAGGGTCGCGGAGACGCCGAAGTCCTCGGCGGTGCGGTACAGCAGCCAGCGGGCCATCCACAGCTGGTCGGCGACCTCCAGCGGCGAGAGCGGGCCGACCTGGAACTCCCACTGGCCCGGCATGACCTCGGCGTTGATGCCGGAGATGCCGAGGCCCGCCTTCAGGCAGTTGTCCAGGTGCGCCTCGACGATCTCACGGCCGAAGATCTCGTCGGCGCCGACGCCGCAGTAGTAGCCGCCCTGCGGGGCCGGGAAGCCGCCCTCCGGGAAGCCGAGCGGACGCGGGCCGTCGAAGAAGGTGTACTCCTGCTCGATACCGAAGACCGGCTCCTGGGCGGCGAACTTCTCGGCCACCTCGGCGAGCGCGGCACGGGTGTTGGACGGGTGCGGGGTCATGTCCGTGTCGAGGACCTCGCACAGCACCAGGACGTCGTCGCCGCCGCGGATCGGGTCGGGACAGGAGAAGACCGGCTTGAGCACGCAGTCCGAGGAGTGGCCCTCGGCCTGGTTGGTGGAGGACCCGTCGAAGCCCCAGATCGGAAGCTCTTCGCCCTTGGCGTCGTCGGCCAGGATCTTCGTCTTGGAACGGAGCTTGGCAGTCGGCTCGGTGCCGTCGATCCAGATGTACTCAGCCTTGAAGGCCATGGGCCACATCCTTCGGGGGTGGTCTCGACTGCCTGGTCGACAGCGCAGTCGCAGAGGTCGTGCGGGTGCGCGGCGCTGCGGCAGTGGGGCGCCGGGTGATGCCCGGCAGCTTGTCAACAGGCGATTTCTCGACCATTGCTCCGATGTGAACCCCGTGTAACCGGGGGCTCCTGTGCCGGGCGCCGTCGGCGAGCGCGGCTGGGTATGCGTGAGGCCGGCTACCGCCCCCCGTGCGGTGGCCGGCCTCGGACGCCGCTCCACGCGGAGCGGCGCGCCCCAGGAGACGACGGCCGGCCCTCTTCGGACCGGTCACGGGCCCGCGTCCGAGCGCCGCCGCGCAGCGCTCGGCCCGCGTGCCGGTCCTGCTGCTCGTGGCCGCGAACAGCAGGACCGTGCCACGTGAGTGCCGCCTCCTGGAGTTCCTGGAGGCGCCTGCCTCACCCCACCTTCTCGATCAGGGCCCGGCGGATCAGGAACTTGCCCGGTTCCCGGACCTGTTCGAAGGCGGCGTTGTTGAGGAGCACACAGCTGCCGGAGACGGAGGTCACCTTCACCGTCGTGGACTTGTTGTTGTCCAGGTTGGTGACCTTCAGGGTCGTCCCCGCCGGGAACTGGTTGCTGGACGCGGCCGGGGCGCCGCCCTCACCGGAGAGCGTCACCGTGGAGCCCTTGCAGACCTGTCGGCCCGAGGCAGCGGCGCCGGCGCCTCCCGTGTTGTTCGCGGGCGCGGTCGTGGCGGGCGCGGTGGTGGCGGCCTGCGAGGCCTGGGGGTCCTGAGCCGACCCCCCGGCCTGCGCCGCACCGCCGGCCTGCGCCGATCCCGAGCCGCCGCCCGCCTGGATCGACTCCCCGACCTGGCAGCCGGACGCCTCCTGCTTCCGCTTGATCTCGGCGACGACCGCCTCGCGGTTGGCGATCCGCGCCGCCGACTGGGCGTCCGGGTTGGCCTTCTGCGCGGCGATGAACGACTCGTTGTTGCCGAGCGCGGTGGCCAGGCCCTGACAGACCGTCGAGGTCGACGCGTTCTGCACGTTCGCCGCGTTCGAGGTGGCGGCGAGGGCGAAGGCCCCACTGCCGGCCACGGCGAGGGCGGTGACCGCCAGCGCCATCTTCTTCTTGGGACTGAGAGTTCTCCTACGCGACATGCGCGCCTCCTGTCCCCGGCCGCCGTCACCGGCGACCGGACGCGATGGGTACGCCGCTATGTACGAGATACCGAACGGAGTTACTCAGCGGTTTACAGGATTCACCGAAGTAACGTAGGTCACAGGCAAGGCGCGTCAGCGGGACAGCGCGTCCCGCACGGCCTCCTCCGTGCGCCCGACCAGGGCCGTACCGTCGTCGGCGGTGATGATCGGCCGCTGGATCAACCGGGGGTGCTCGGCGAGCGCACGCACCCATCGGCCGCGGGACGCGGCGTCCTTCGGCCAGTCCTTCATGCCGAGTTCCTTGGCGTCGGCCTCCTGGGTGCGCGTGATGTCCCAGGGTTCGAGCTTCAGCCGGTCGAGGACCTCGCGGATCTCGTCCTCGGTCGGCACGTCCTCCAGATAGCGGCGCACGGTGTAGTCGGCGCCCTCGGCATCCAGCAGGGTGAGGGCGCTGCGGCACTTCGAGCAGGCCGGGTTGATCCAGATCTCCATGCCGCACACGGTAGTCGACACACCGCTTCTCACCGGTGTCACGTCCTGGCGCAAATACCCTGTGGCCAGGGGCTTTTGTCAGTGGGCGGCAGTAAAATAGAAGCAGTGTTCGAGGGAGGTGCCGGGGTGTCCGGTGGCTCCCCGACCGCGACAGGAGGATGCCCGTGCCCGCTGCCGCAACCAAGCCGAAGCCCACTCAGTCGACGGCGCGGCGGCCGGTCCCGCTGGACCTGCCGTACGCACCGACGGCCAAGCGACCGCTCCCGCCGGGGCGGCCGCGCGAGTGGTACGTCACCCACAACCGGCGCCTGAAGGCCATGCGCCTCGCGATCGCCCTGCTCGACTCCGGGGTGTACGTCCCGAACCAGGCGCACAACGAGACGATACGGAGCACCGCGGACCGGATCGGGATACGGCCGCCGTCGGACACGACGTGCCACATGGTGCGGGCGCTGATGCGGTACAGCCGTTGAGCGTGGCGCCGGGCGCCCTCTCGTTCTCGGGCGCCCGGCGTTGTCGTGCCCCTCGACCGGGGGCTCCCCCCAGAACCCCGATCGGCCTTCGGCCTTACCGGGACAGCTCCTTCTCCAGCGGTGTCCGGAAACGTGGCGTCACCCGGGTGCCGGCCGGCCGCGCCCCCAGCCGGGCCGCCTCCGCCGCGATCGCCCCGTACGCCTCCCGGCCCAGTTGCTCCCCGTCCCAGGACGCGCCACAGTCCCGATGTACCGCCCTGGACCGCCCGCGCCCTCTCCCCCCGGTCGAAAAGCAGATGCACCTTGCGTGACCGCCTCCCTACGCTGGACACACATCGACGGCGGTCACGGATCCCCGGCACCCCGTCGAACCCTCGTGGCACAACCACTCACTCAAGCGAAGGAGGGCGTCATGGGCACCATCATCCTTGCCGGAACCGCCGTCCTCGTCGTCTTCGGATTCGGCAACCACATCTGGTGGCTCGTCGCCACAGCGGTGGTCTTCCTCTACGCGCGCCACGGTCGCGGCTCGTCCTCCGCGGGCACGCCGGGAGCCCCGGCCTCGGCGGCCACCTACCAGGAGTACCGCGCGCGCCGTGACCAGCACGCCAAGTGGGAGCGCCGCTACCGCCGCGAGCGCCCCTCGGCGGCCCGGCGTCAGGAACGCGGCACGTAGGAGGAGGAGCGGGCAGGAGCAGGTGTCACAGGCCGGGTGCTCCCCAGATCGGGAACCACCGGCCGAGGTCCTGCTCGATCCGCAGATCGTCGGCCAGGGCCGCCTTGACCTGCAGTTCCAGCGCGTTGTCGCGCCGCTCGCCCTGCCCGGTGAGCGGCGCGAACGGATAGAAGGTGCCGCGCTTGTACAGGTAGACCAGTCCCAGCCGACGCCCGCGCTCGTCCTGGAAGCCGGCCACCGAGCACAGCAGCTGCGGGCCGAAGCCGTTGACCTCCATCGCGCTGTTCACCGCGTGCAGGTCGTTGACGAGGGAGGACAGCTGGCCGGGGCTGCGGCGCGAGACCAGCCACGAGTAGCCGTAGTCGTCCCGTTGCAGCTCGACGGGTGGTCCGGTGCGCTCGGTGTCGGCGTCGAGGAGCGCCTGCACCTCGCGGTTGGTCTCGGTGAAGGCACCTCCCTCCACCGTGGCGAAGCAGACCGCGCCGGTCCCCGTCGGGGTGAACCCGGCGGCGGCCTCCAGCGTGATCGCCGCCGATGGCAGGGCGAACAGCTGGTCGAGGTCTGGTGCCACCGGCTTCGTGCGGCCGAGCAGGATGTCCAGGAGCCCCATCGACGCTCAGCCCGCCTTTCCCGGCGCCGCCGCCTCGCCCAGCTCCGCGGAGATACGGGCGAGCTGCTCGAGCCGCTGCTCCAGGGTCGGGTGGGTGGAGAACAGGCGGGCGATGCCGGGCTCGGCACCGAAGGCGGGGGTGAAGTAGAAGGCGTTGAACGCCTGCGCCGTCCGCAGGTCCTTCGTCGGGATGCGGGCGATGTCCCCGGAGACCTTGGTCAGCGCGGACGCCAGCGCCGAGGGCCGCCCCGTCAGGTGCGCGGCGGCGCGGTCGGCGGCCAGCTCCCGGTACCGGGACAGGGCCCTGATCAGCAGGAAGCTGATCGCGTAGACCAGTGCCGAGATCCCCATGACGGCGCCGAAGACGGCGATCGTGTTCTGGTCCTTGCGGCCGCGACCGCCGAAGAGCTCCGAGTAGAAGGCGAACCGGACCACCAGCCCGGCGATCACCCCGAGGAACGACGCCACCGTGATCACCGCGACGTCCTTGTGCGCCACGTGCGACAGCTCGTGCGCGAGCACGCCCTCCAGCTCGTCGGGCTCCAGCCGCCTCAGCAGCCCGGTGGTCACGCACAGCACGGCGTGGTCGGCGTTGCGGCCGGTCGCGAACGCGTTCGGCATGTCCAGGTCGGAGACGGCGACGAGCGGCTTCGGCATGTCGGCCACGGCACACAGCCGGTCCACCACACCGTGCAGCTGCGGATACTCCTCGCGCTCCACGATCCGCCCGTGCATGGCGTACAGCGCGATCCGGTCCGAGAACCAGTACTGCGCGCCCAGCGCGGCGGCCGCGATCACGACGACCAGCACCCAGGACTTCAGCAACGCGATCAACGCGGCGACGAACGCCACGTACAGCAATCCGAGCAGGAACAGCGTGACCGTCATCCGGACGGTCAGCCGCCGATCACTCTGGAACCGGCTCCGCATCGTGCATCACCCCGCAGTACCCCGCAGTAAGGCACTCGTCCCACCCCCATTGTGCGCCCAACCCGCCCCATGAACCGGTTCCGAACCGCCCCACGGCAGGCAAAGAGTCGCTGTGGATCCCGGTGGGCCCGGGCAAAGGACAGCGGCGCACGCGCCGGAGCCCCGTCTCCGCCCGGGGGCGGAGACGGGGCTCCGTGTCAGTGCTGAGGCAGCGGCCGGCTCACACGTCGAAGTAGAGCTCGAACTCGTGCGGGTGCGGACGCAGCTGGAGCGGGGCGATCTCGTTCGTGCGCTTGAAGTCGATCCACGTCTCGATCAGGTCCGACGTGAAGACGTCGCCCTGGAGGAGGAACTCGTGGTCGGCCTCCAGCGAGTCGAGGACGCCCGAGAGCGAGGTCGGGACCTGCGGGACGTTCGCGTGCTCCTCGGGAGCCAGCTCGTACAGGTCCTTGTCGATCGGCTCGGCCGGCTCGATCTTGTTCTTGATGCCGTCCAGGCCCGCGAGGAGCAGGGCCGAGAAGGCCAGGTACGGGTTGCCGGAGGAGTCGGGCGCGCGGAACTCGACGCGCTTGGCCTTCGGGTTGGAGCCCGTGATCGGGATACGCATCGCGGCGGAGCGGTTGCGCTGCGAGTACACCAGGTTCACCGGGGCCTCGAAGCCCGGCACCAGACGGTGGTACGAGTTCACCGTCGGGTTGGTGAAGGCCAGCAGCGACGGGGCGTGCTTGAGGATGCCGCCGATGTAGTAGCGGGCGGTGTCCGACAGGCCCGCGTAACCGGCCTCGTCGTAGAACAGCGGGTCGCCGTTGCTCCACAGGGACTGGTGCACGTGCATGCCCGAGCCGTTGTCACCGAAGATCGGCTTCGGCATGAAGGTCGCCGTCTTGCCGTTGCGCCAGGCGACGTTCTTCACGATGTACTTGAACAGCTGCAGGTCGTCCGCGGCGGCGAGCAGCGTGTTGAACTTGTAGTTGATCTCGGCCTGGCCGGCGGTGCCCACCTCGTGGTGCTGCCGCTCGACCTTCAGACCGGCCTTCTCCAGCTCCAGGGAGATCTCCGCGCGCAGGTCGGCGAAGTGGTCGACCGGCGGGACCGGGAAGTAGCCGCCCTTGTAGCGGACCTTGTAACCGCGGTTGTCCTCCAGCGCACCGGTGTTCCAGGCTCCGGCCTCGGAGTCGATGTGGTAGAACGACTCGTTCGCGCTGGTGGCGAAGCGGACGCTGTCGAAGACGTAGAACTCGGCCTCGGGACCGAAGTACGCCGTGTCGGCGATCCCGGTGGAGGCGAGGTAGGCCTCGGCCTTCTTCGCCACGTTCCGCGGGTCACGGGAGTACTGCTCGCCCGTGATCGGGTCGTGGATGAAGAAGTTGATGTTGAGCGTCTTGTCCCGGCGGAACGGGTCGACGCGTGCGGTCGACAGGTCGGCGCGCAGCGCCATGTCGGACTCGTGAATGGCCTGGAAGCCACGGATCGAGGATCCGTCGAAGGCGAGCTCGTCGTCCGGGTCGAACGCCTCGACCGGCACCGTGAAGTGCTGCATCACGCCCGGCAGGTCGCAGAAGCGGACGTCGATGAACTTGACGTCCTCGTCCGCGATGAACTTCTTGGCCTCGTCGGCGTTCTGGAACATCCAGCTCCTCCTACTCCCGACCGTCCGTGCCGGGGTGGTAGTTCGTTCGTGCGGCCAGTGCGGTGGCACACGCTGCAGCCGACCATAGGGACGGGCGGTTTCTCAGGCGTGACCCATTTGTTTCTCCCAGGTTAACCAGCTCGCGCCTGCGTGACCCGCCTCCCGGGTCGCCGAATCGGGAGCGATACCGTGGACGGGTGGACAACAGGCAAGCAATCGGATCGTGGCTCTCCGGTCCCCGCGCGGCCATGGAAGACGCCGGGGCGGACTTCGGATACCGCGGAGAGCGACTCGGTCTGCCGGAGCACGGGCCGGGCTCCGTCGCCCGCCCCGGCCGGCGTCTGGGCGCTCTCGCCGTCGACTGGGGCCTGTGCGTCTTGATCGCCTACGGTCTGATCACCCACGGCTACGACCCCGCGACGAGCAACTGGGCGCTGCTGGTCTTCTTCGTGCTCGGCGTCCTCACGGTCGGCACGATCGGCTGCACCCCCGGCAAGCGCCTCTTCGGACTGCGGGTGGTGACCCTGGCCACGGGCCGGGTGTCCCCGCTGCGCGCGGTCCTCCGCACGTTCCTGCTGTGCCTGGCCATTCCGCCCCTGGTCTGGGACCGGGACGGCAGGGGGCTGCACGACCGGATGGCGGGGACGGTCGAGGTCAGGAACTGAGAGAAACGCGATCGGCCGTCCCGGACGGGACGGCCGATCGACGCGATCTCGGCTGGTTGCCGGCTCAACGGCCCTTGGGGCCACCTCGCGGCATCCGCATCCCCTTCGGCAGGGGTCCCTTCGGCAGCGGCATGTTGCTCATCAGGTCGCCGAGGGCCCGCAGACGGTCGTTCGTGGCGGTCACCTGGGGACCGGTGAGCACCCGCGGGAACTTCAGCATCGTCGTGCGCAGCTTCTTCAGCTCGACCTGGCCCTCACCCTTGCCCACGACGATGTCGTGCACCGGTACGTCCGCGACGATGCGCGCCATCTTCTTCTTCTCGGCGGCGAGCAGGCTCCTGACCCGGTTCGGGTTGCCCTCGGCGACCAGGACGATGCCGGCCTTGCCGACCGCGCGGTGCACCACGTCCTGGCTGCGGTTCATCGCGACCGCCGGGGTGGTGGTCCAGCCGCGGCCGATGTTGTCCAGGACCGCTGCCGCCGCGCCCGGCTGGCCCTCCATCTGGCCGAAGGCGGCACGCTCGGCCCGGCGTCCGAAGACGATCGCCATCGCGAGGAAGGCGAGCAGGAGGCCCAGAATGCCGAGATAGAGGGGGTGGCCGATCAAGAAACCGATCGCGAGGAAGACACCGAGGGTGACGATTCCGACAGCCGCGAGTACAAGACCGATCTTCGGATCGGCCTTGCGGGTCATCTTGTAGGTCAGGGCGATCTGCTTCAGTCGCCCGGCGTTCGCAGCGTCCGCTGCAGGTTCCTTCCTCGCCATGCCACGAAGTCTACGTGGCCCGGGAAGCGGCTACGACGGCGGTGCCGGGCCGGAGCGGCCGGAGGTGTGGGGGAGCGGTGGGGACGCTCCGGTGCGCCGGGGAGGGGCGCGGGACTGCTGTCAGCGGTTCGCGTCGCGGCCGTGACCGGGACGTGCGCGCGACTGACTGGGACGGACTGGGCTGACCGGGACCGGCTGCTACGAGCGGGAGGTCGCGGCCTCGAGGACGCGTTCGGCCTCGACCCGGTCCTTGGCGCGGCGGCGGTCCTCCAGGACGGAGGTCCAGGCGTTGCGTCGGGCGGTCCGCTGACCGCCGCTCATGAGCAGTGACTCGATGGCACGGAGTGCATCGGTGAACGACGGGATCGCGTTGGCACGTACGGGTGCGGCCTGCATGGCGGTGTTCCCCCTCGGGTCGGCGGCGGGTGGCCTGGCGTTACGTGGAGTACAAACAGGCTCACTGTTCGGTGTTACCAGCACGTGACCGACCGGTCAAACGCCAATGAAGCCTCGCTGCGCAGCGCCGAAAGCCGGACGCGGCCCCGACGGTGCCCGCTAGCTGCGGGGACGGTCGGAACCGCGTCAACAGGCCACTACCGGGAGGTAGCCGCTTGTGTGCGGATTCACACACGGAAACTGGCACGGAGTGCCAGAACCGGGGTAACGGCCGGTTCAGACGGCCTGCGCGGCGACATGGGCGCCGCCCCGGCGCGGAGCCGAGCGGCGCTGCTCGACGGCCATCTGGTAGAGCCGCCCGGCGCGGTAGGAGGAGCGTACGAGCGGGCCGGACATGACACCGGAGAAGCCGATCTGCTCGGCCTCGTCCTTCAGTTCCACGAACTCGTGCGGCTTGACCCAGCGCTCGACCGGGTGGTGGCGCACGCTCGGGCGCAGATACTGGGTGATGGTGACCAGCTCGCAGCCCGCCTCGTGCAGATGGCGCAGGGCCTCGCTGACCTCCTCGCGGGTCTCGCCCATGCCGAGGATCAGATTCGACTTCGTCACCAGACCGTAGTCACGGGCGGCGGTGATGACCTTGAGGGAGCGCTCGTAGCGGAAGCCGGGGCGGATGCGCTTGAAGATCCGCGGGACGGTCTCGATGTTGTGGGCGAAGACCTCGGGGCGGGAGGAGAAGACCTCCTCGAGCTGTTCGGGGATCGCGTTGAAGTCGGGGGCGAGGAGTTCGACCTTGGTCCGGCCGCCCTCGCGGTCCGCCGTCTGCCGGTGGATCTGCCGTACGGTCTCGGCGTAGAGCCAGGCGCCGCCGTCCTCCAGGTCGTCGCGGGCGACGCCGGTGATGGTGGCGTAGTTGAGATCCATGGTCACCACGGACTCCCCGACGCGGCGGGGTTCGTCGCGGTCGAGCGCCTCGGGCCTGCCGGTGTCGATCTGGCAGAAGTCGCAGCGGCGGGTGCACTGGTCGCCGCCGATGAGGAAGGTGGCCTCGCGGTCCTCCCAGCACTCGTAGATGTTCGGGCAGCCGGCTTCCTGGCAGACCGTGTGCAGCCCCTCGCTCTTGACGAGGTTCTGCATCTTCGTGTACTCGGGGCCCATTTTCGCCCGGGTCTTGATCCACTCGGGCTTGCGCTCGATGGGGGTCTGGCTGTTGCGGACCTCCAGGCGCAGCATCTTGCGTCCGTCGGGTGCGACTGCGGACACGTCGGCTCCCTGTAGCTTCGATTCTTCGGCGTACACCAGGGTACGCCCGTGTATGTGGGCCCCCGCGTCGAGGCCAACCTCGGGTGACGGGGGTGCATTCCCCTGCCGGGTGCACCCGTCCGTGTTGTCGCCCCCTCGTCCCCTCGGCCCCGGCGAGGGCGGCGGGCCCCAGGAACGGGACGGGGGGCGGGGGTGGCGGCGGGACAACCCCTCGGCACCTCCTCGGCGTGGCTCACGCCGACGCCCGCTCGACCTCCCGCGGCCTGGGCTCGGCGCTCTCCAGCACATCCCGCAGGTGCCGCTCCACCACCGGCAGCACCTCCCCGATCGTCACGTCCCCGCCCAGCTCGTTCGCCAGGGACGTGACACCCGCGTCCCGGATCCCGCACGGGATGATCCTGTCGAACCACGCGTTGTCGGGGTTCACGTTCAGCGCGAAGCCGTGCATCGTGACGCCCTTGGCGACGCGGATGCCGATCGCCGCGATCTTGCGGTCCTCCCGCCGCTGCCCCGCGTTGGACGGCGCGTACTCCGGCCCGTTCAGCCGAGGGTCGAACTCCTCGTCGTGCAGGCGCGGGTCGAAGTCCAGGGAAAGACCGCCCAGGGGCGGACGCCGGTCGACCGGGTCCCCGAGGACCCAGACGCCGCTGCGGCCCTCCACCCGCGTCGTCTCCAGGCCGAACTCCGCACACGTGCGGATCAGGGCCTCCTCCAGGCGCCGTACGTGGGCCACCACGTCCACCGGGCGCGGGAGCTTCTGGATCGGGTAGCCCACGAGCTGACCGGGGCCATGCCAGGTGATCTTGCCGCCGCGGTCCACGTCGATGACCGGTGTGCCGTCCAGGGGCCGCTCCTCGGGCGCCGTGCGCCGGCCCGCCGTGTAGACCGGCGGGTGCTCCAGGAGCAGGCAGGTGTCCGGGATCTCGTCCGCGAAGCGGGCGGCGTGCACCCGGCGCTGCTCGTCCCACGCCTCCTGGTAGTCGACGGCTTCGGCCCCGAACCCCATACGGACGAACCGCAACTCACTCACGGCAAGCGCCTCCCTAGAAGCCTCGTAAGGCGCGAAACGCGCCCACGCCACTGTACGTCCGGCCGGGGGTGAAGGTGTCGCCCGGGCTGCGCCAGCCCGACCGAGCAATCCTCACACGATCGGATGAATGGATGCGAAAGAGTGCGATCGGATGCTCACTCTCCGCTACATTCACGCCGTCCACCAGGCCATAAGTGCTGTTCACAGACGATTCAGGGCAGGCAGGAGACCGCACCGCAGATGACGGAACGACCCGCGCAGCGCACCCCCAACCGACAGCTCGCCGCGCTCATCGCAGAAGCGGGGTTCTCCAACGCAGGTCTCGCCCGTCGCGTCGACCAGCTGGGCCTCGAACACGGGCTTGATCTGAGATACGACAAGACGTCCGTGACGCGCTGGCTGCGCGGGCAGCAGCCGCGCGGCACGACCCCGGCGCTGATCGCCGAGGTGTTCACCCGCCGCCTCGGGCGCCGGCTCACCGCTCAGGACCTGGGGCTCGACGCCTGCGCCCCGGTGTACGCGGGCCTGGAGTTCGCCGCCACCCCGGAGGAGGCCGTGGACATCGTCAGCGGCCTGTGGCGCAAGGACTCCGGCAGTCACGCCGAGCTGCGGAAGATCGCGTTCACGCCGGCCGGGCTCGTCGTTCCCAGCCGCGACTGGCTGATCGGGCGCCCCGACGACAAGGTCGCCCGGGGAGAGGGCGCCCCCCGCGTTCCCGCCCAGGGCCGCCCCGTCGTGCCCCGGCAGCGCGGCCACTCCGAGCGCGGCCCCGGCCAGAAGGTCACCGGCGGCGACATCGCCGCCCTGCGCTCGGTCGGCGAACTGTTCCGCGCCCTCGACCACGCCTACGGCGGCGGCCACGCCCGCCAGGCGCTCGTGCGCTACCTCGAACACGAGGCCGAGCCGATGCTCCGCGGCGTCTACGGCGAGCAGACGGGCCGCCGTCTGTTCGCGGCGGCCGCCGACCTGACCCGGCTGGCGGGCTGGACGTCGTACGACATCGGCGCGCACGGGCTCGCTCAGCGCTACTTCGTCCAGGCACTCCGTCTCGCCCAGGCGGCCGGGGACCGGATGTACGGGGCCTATGTGCTGGTCACGATGAGCCGCCAGGCCGTCTACCTCGGCCACGGCCGCGAGGCGGTGCAGCTCGCGCGCGTGGCGCAACAGGGTGTCGGTACCTCGGCGCCCCCCGTCCTGCAGGCGCTGCTGCACGCCGTGGAGGCGCGCGGGCACGGCGTGCTCGGCGAGGTCCGCGCCTGCACGTCGTCCCTCGTACGGGCCGAGCGGGCCCTGGAGTCGGCCCGCCCCGGCGACGAAGTCCCGTACTGGGCACGGTTCTTCGACGAGGCGCAGCTCGCCGACGAGTTCGGGCACTGCCACCGGGACCTGCAGCAGTACCGGGCCGCCGTCCAGCACGCCGAGCGCTCGCTGCAGCTGCGGGCGCCCGGCTACGCCCGCAGCCGGCTGTTCTGCCGGGTCGTGCTCGCCACGGCCCGGCTCGGCCTCGGCGAGCTGGACCAGGCGTGCCAGCTCGCGGCCGAGGCCGCGGCGCAGGCCGCGGAGATGCGGTCGGTGCGGGCGACCGAGTACGTACGGGACTTCGAGCGCCGCCTGGAGCCGTACCGGGACGCCGCGTCCGTGCGCGGCTACCGCGACAAGGTCGCCGCCCTGCACTGACCCCAGGCCCTCACGGCTCCCCTCAGGCCGCCCGCGGCAGCGGGTCCGCCAGCTCGGTCGGGCCCGTGCCCAGATCCGCCAGGACCGCGGAGGCCGCCCGGTGGCCCGAGTGCAGGGCCCCCTGCACCGTGCCCGTGTCCCGGTGGTCGCCGCACACGTACAGGCCGGCCAGCAGCCGCACCGGCCGGCGTACGTCGTACGGCGGACGCATGGCCGGGACGGCCCGCGCGGTGTGGTGCACGGCGAGCGTCTCCCAGCGCGTCGTCGAGGTGCCGTACAGGCGGCACAGATGGGCCCGCACGGCGGCGTCGACGTCCTGCGGGGGCGCGCCGAGAACCGTGGAGGAGACCAGGGGCCGGCCCACGGGCGCCCGGGACGGGTCCACCAGGCTGACCACCGCCGTGTGGGCCACCGGGCCGTCGCGGTCCGCGTCGAGCAGCAGCGACGCACCGGTCGGCGGGGGCTCGTCCATGGTGTGGTGGACGACGGTGACCGGGTGGAAGTCGGGCACGCGCAGCCCGGGCAGCAACTCGGCGGCGGCATGCGCGTCGGTGGCCAGCAGCACGGCGCGGCAGCGGAATTCACCGTGTTCCGCGGTGGCGACCGAGGTGGTGGAGATGGAGACGGCGCGCACGCCCGTGTGCACCGTGCCCGGCGGAAGCGCCTGTGCCAGCAGTTCGGGCAGCACCTCCGCGCCGCCCTCCGGCATGCACAGGCGGCCGGTCGCGAAGGTGTGCAGCGCGAGGTCCGCGGCACGGCTCGACATGCTCAGCTCCGGGTCGCACAACAGCGCGGCGAGCAGCGGGCGCAGAAAGGCCTCGACCGTACGGGCGGGTATTCCACGGGCCGCGAGCGCACGCTCGGCGGGCAACTCGGGTCGCGCCAGCAGCCGTTCCACGGGGGTCGCGGCCATCCGGGCCAGTACCGCGTTGAGCCGCGCCTGGTCGACGGCACCGCCGAGCGGGGCGGGGGATCCTGCCGCCCTCGGCCGGACGGGCGGCCGTACGCCGGCCGTTCCGCTCCCCGAACGGGGCGCGCCGGTGAGAGCTCGCACGGCGTTGAGCGCTCCCCGTGCGCCCCCTGCCACCGGGAGAGCGCCCGCACGCCGGTGGCGGCCCCCGCTGTGCACCAGGACGCGCGGTGCGAAGGGGCGCAGGATGAGCGCGTCGAGCCCGGGGGTCAGGCCCAGTTCTGGATACGACGTGGACAGGAGCTGTCCCACGCGGTCGAGCCGGAAGCCGTCGACCTTCTCGGTCGACATCCGGCCGCCCACCCCGTGGGCGGCCTCCAGGACGGTGGTACTCACTCCTGCGCTGGTCAACCGGTGGGCCGCAGCGAGGCCCGCCACTCCGGCCCCCACGATGACGACGTCCGCCTGATTCACGGGCTTCAACACGTGCCCCTCCTCGAGGTTGCGCGGTCGGCGAGGACGACATGCCCGCGACCGGCTCCAGGAATACCCGAGTTCTGCTCGAGGGTAGGGCCACGCGCGGTCAAGTGAAGTCGCGCATCAACAGAGCACGGTCGCACAGCGGTCGCATATGGTCGAACACGAAAGGTCTCGTGCCGCCGCCGGGTCGTCGGATCACTGCCGGAGCGCCGCCCGCAACGCGTCCTCGATCCCGGGGAAGGTGAACGAGAACCCGGACTCCAGCAGCCGTCTCGGCACCACGCGGGCGCTGCCGAGGACGTCCCCCGCCATCTCGCCGAGCGCCAGCCGCAGTGCGGGCGCGGGCACCTGGAAGAGCGTCGGCCGATGCAGCACCCGCCCCATGGCCGCCGTGATCTCACGGTTCGTCAGCGGTTCGGGAGCCGTGAGGTTGAACGGCCCGGACAGCCCCTCGGCGCCGAGGAGATGACGGATCGCCGCCACCTCGTCGTACAGCGAGATGAACGACCAGTACTGGCGCCCGTCTCCCATCCGCCCGCCGAGCCCCGCCCGGAAGAGCGGGAACAGCCGTCCCCACGCGCCGCCCTCACGGGCCACCACCAGCCCCGTGCGCAGGAGCACCGTCCGTAGGCCCGCCTCCCGCGCGGGGGCCGTCGCCTCCTCCCACTCCACGCACAACCGGGGCAGGAAGCCGTCCCCGGGCGGGGCCTCCTCGTCGACCGTCCGGTCCCCGGTCTCGCCGTAGTAGCCGATCGCACTGGCGTTCACCAGAACACGCGGCGGCTCGGGCATGGAGGCGACGGCCTCCGCGAGCGCCGCCGTACCGAGCACCCGGCTGTCCCGCAGCGTCTTCTTGTACGCGTCCGTCCAACGGTGGTCGCCGACACCGGCCCCCGCCAGGTTGACCACCGCGTCGCACCCGGCCAGCCCGGCCGTGTCGACGTACCGCCCCTCCGGATCCCAGCGGACCTCGTCCTTGCCCCGGGCGGCGCGACGCACCAGGCGCACCACCTCGTGCCCCTCCGCGACCAGCGACCGGATGAGGGCACCGCCGATGAGACCGGAGGCACCGGCCACGGCGATTCTTGAGAGTTCCATGAAATCCATCCTGTCCCGCGCCGCCTGAAACCTCGGTCAGGACATGCGTACCCCGCCGTACAGTGACCTTCATGCCCGCTGCGTACATACGTCTCGCCACACTCGACGACGAGGACGCGCTCGGTCGGCTCGACCGGGAGACCTGGTCCCCGCGGCACGCCGTCCAGCCCCGCCCCCGGCCGCCGTACCAGCCCTTCTACGACGAGCGCTTCGGGCCGAGGGACCACCTCGTCGCGGAACTCGGCGGCACCCTCGTCGGCTACATCCGGCTCGGGTTCCCGACCTCGCTCCCCTGCAACTCCCACGTCCGGCAGATCCAGGGCCTGGCCGTCGCCGATGAGGCACGCGGCGCCGGCGTGGGCCGGGCGTTGCTGCGGGCCGCCCAGGACGAGGCCCGCCGCCGCGGCGCGCGCCGCATCACCCTGCGCGTCCTCGGCCACAACACCCCCGCCCGGGGGCTCTACGAGTCCGAGGGCTTCGTGGTGGAGGGCATCCTGCCGGGGGAGTTCCTGATCGAGGGTGAGTACGTCGACGACGTGTTCATGGGGCGCTCCCTGTGACGCCCACGGTGGTCAGGACGTGACGAGCTCACCCGTGTCCACCGGCGTCGTGGCGGTCGCCCCGCGCCGGGCGTCACCCGCCACCTCGTCCGCCGTCAGCACGTACCCCGTCTCCTGGTCGGAGGTGGACCGGGCGAACACCACGCCGTACACCTCGCCGTCGGTGGTGAGCAGCGGGCCGCCGGAGTTCCCGGGCAGCACGGTCGAGCGGATGGAGTAGATCTCCCGGGTGACGGTGTCCGTGCTGTAGATGTTCTGGCCCGTCGCCCGGATCCTGTTCGCGACCGTGGCGGCCCGCAGCGTCAGGTCGCCGTCCTGGGGATAGCCCGCGACCACGGCCGCGTCGCCGCGCTTGGCGCTGTCGTCGAAGCGCAGCACGGGCGCCCGCAGGTCCGGCACGTACAGCACGGCCACGTCCCGGTCCGGATCGAAGAGCACCACTCGTGCGGCGTATGCCGGGCCGACGCCGCCCACGCGCACGGTCGGGTGGTCGATGCCGGCCACCACGTGGGCGTTGGTCATCACATGCCGCGCCGTGTACACGAACCCGCTGCCCTCGCGGCCCTGGACGCCCGAGGCCCCCTCGATCTTGACCGTGCTGAGCTTGGCGGCGTTCGTCGCGCTCGGCGTGACGTTGTCCCCGGAGGGCTTGGCCACCGTGGCCGTCGGCTCGTTCTCGAAGGGGTTGAAGACCTGGGGGAATCCCGCCTGGGTGAGCGCGGAGGTCGCGCGCGAGAACCAGGTGGGGGTGGTGTCCGGCATCACGCTCTGCACGGCGCCCAGCAGCCGTGAGTCCCGGATCGCCTCGGTGACCAGCGGTGAGGAGGAGGCGCCGAGGACGCTCGCGGCCACCCACGCCACGATCAGCACCGCCAGTGAGTTCGCCGCCGCCCCGCCGATCCCGTCGGCCACCCTGAGCGGTCCGTGGTCCATCTCGCGCCGCAGCCTCATGGCGAGCCGGCCCGCCAACTCGTGGCCGATCGCCGCCGGGACCAGCACCGTGAACACCGCCGTCACCGTCGCCGCGGTCGTCCCCCGCGTCACCAGATGCATCACCCAGGGCAGGATCCACACACCGACGACCGCGCCGCCCACGAAACCGGCCAGGGAGACACAGCCGGCCACCAGTCCGCGCCGGTAGCCGGACGCCGCGTAGGCCAGGACGACCAGCATCAGCAGGATGTCGAGCAGGTCCACGAAGCCGCCTTTCTCTTGGACCCCTTAGTACGCGCAGCGGGGGCCCAATGATCAGCACCGCGCGCGTGGCGCCGGAAATCGGCCCCGCGCGCGTCGACCTGCGCTGCATCACCCGGAAGACCACCACCGGACCCCTGCCCGGCGGTGCGGTCGCCCGGGGGAACCGCGCGGCGCGCACTGGGGAAAACGTCCTGGACCGGGACGATGGTTCCACCGGGTGGCACACCACACATCGCGGACGCGGCGGCGGGGATGGACAGTGGGTCCATGCGTGTCTTCCGAAGATCACGAAGGGACAGGAGACGCCCGCTCCGTTCGCTCCGTGCGGTGCGGATCTCCGGCGTCGTCCTGCTGCTGGTCGGCTGTCTGCCCGGACTCACCGCCGGTGCCGCACTGGTGATCGGGACCCTGGCGGCCGAGACCCCGGTCGAGGTACCGCCCCAGCGGCCCGCCGGCGCCCGCTCCGCCGTCCTGCACACGGCACCCAGGCCGCGCATCCTGCCGAGGTCCGCCTGGGCGGAGCCGGAGGCGGGCGCCGGGAGCCGGCCGGCGCCACGGTACGACGACAAGGTCGTCGCCGTGTTCGTGCACCACACCGCCTCGCCCAACCAGTACGACTGCGCCGACACACCCCGCATCATCCGGGCCCTCTACGCCGGCCAGACCGGCTACCGCCGCTGGGACGACATCGGCTACAACTTCCTGGTCGACCGGTGCGGCACGATCTACGAGGGCCGCGCGGGCGGCGTCGAACGGCCCGTCACCGGCGCCCACACCAAGGGCTTCAACCACCGTACCTCGGGCATCGCCGCCATCGGCACCTTCTCCCAGGGCGTGCCCGTGCCCAAGGCGATGACCGACGCGATCACCGCCCTGGCCGCCTGGAAACTGGGCCTCGCGGACGTCGACCCGCGCAGCAAGGTCAAGCTGGTCTCCAGCAACGGCCAGAGCCGCTACCCGGCGGGCAGCGCCGTCCTGCTGCCCGCCCTCGCCGGCCACAACGACGGCTACAGGACGGACTGCCCCGGCGCGGCCCTCGCCGCCCTGCTCCCGTCGATCAGACAGAAGGCGGCCCACCTCCAGGGCAGGAAGTGACGGCTCCTCATGACCCGCTGCTCCGGTCCGCCGCGGCCCGGTCCACAGCAGCACCACAGGCCGACCGCGGGGTCCTGAGAACCCGACGGCCCACGGTGCCGGCACCAGCCGACCGGAGGCGGGACCATGAGCAGCAGCCGTACGCAGACGAGGACGGCGGAGCCGGACACCTGGGCGGGGGCCGCGCGTGACCCGTGGACGGTGCTCTGCGTGGCCGTCACGGTCGTCCTGGCCCCGGCCGCCGCCACGGCGTCCGCGCTGGACCAGGCCGACAGGGCACGGCTCCACCACGCGGCGAAGCCCGGTCAGGCGCCGCACCCCCGCCTCCCGGACGTCGGCCGGGCACAGGCCTTTCCGCCCTCGGCCCCGACCTGCAGGCGCGCGGCCCGAGGCGCGGTCCGACAGACCACGGAAGAGCGCGGGAAACAGACCCAGTGCCTGTTGCGGCACTAGGACCGGAAACGGTCCCAGAGTCTCGGGTAGCGCTCGGCCAGCACGGAGTCGTTCTCCAGGTCGAACGATGTGCCCTCCGGCTCCGCCGGCGCGGGCGGGATGCCCAGGTCGGGTGTCTCGGTGCCGGTGAGCTGTTCGTACGCCTCGTCCGCCGCGTAGCCGAGTTCCTCGCCGTCGCCGTCGATGTCCTCGTCGAAGTCCTCCAGCAGGTCGGCGAGCGAGTCGGGATCGTGCAGAGCGCCCTCGAAGGCATCCCGGCCCTGGCCGATCAGCCAGCACCGGAAGGAGTCGAACGCGTCGTCGCTGGCCCCGTCGAGCAGCACCCAGGCGGCACCCCACAGGTCCCAGCGGTAGGAGCGGTTGAACCGGGACTCGAAGTGCCGGGCGAAGTCCAGGACCGCCTCCGGGTCAAGGGTCAGCAGCCGCTCGACGAGCACGTCGGCCTGTTCCTCGGGGTCGCCCTCGGCGGCCTCGCGGCTCGCGTCCACCAGGTCCCAGAACTCCGTCTCGTCCATCACGGGACCAGCATCTGCCCTCGGCGCAAGGGGCGCACGCGGAGTACGCCGGGACGTCAGGGGCCGTAGAGATCCGCGAGCCGCCGAGCGGCGCCCGCGCAACGCGCACGCAGCCCCTCGGGCGACAGCACCTCGACCTCCGGGCCCAGCGCCGTGAGCTGCGTGTACGCGACCTCCTCGGACTCCACGGGCAGGGTCGCGGTCACCCAGCCGCGCTCGTCGGGGGCGCCCGCCTCGCGCAGCGCCTCCCGCGCCGAGGTGCGGCCGACGGCGTACGGCAGTCTTCGGACGCCGTCCTCGGACAGCCGCACCAGGACCTCGGCCCGCAGGAGCGACCGGGCGAACTGCTCGGCGCGCTCCGCCCAGAAGGCCGGCAGGTCGAACTCCTCGTCCCGGGCGAAGTGTTCCCCGCCCACGTCCACGGCCGTGAAACGGTCGACGCGGTACACCCGGAAGGAGCTGTGCCCCTCGCCCCGTACGGCCCGGCTCCGGGGCGCTTGGGCCGGTGTCGGGGACGCGACCGTGCTCGGTCCCTCGGGCCTCCGCGCCTCCCCGAGCTCTCGACTTCGCCCGGGGAGGGGGGATTCCCACGCACCCTCGACACCGGCGCGCCCCCGGGGCTCACTGGTCCGCGCGCACAGGTACCAGACGCCCGCCTTCAGCACGAGCCCGTGGGGCTCCAGTTCGCGCTCGACCACTTCCTCGCCGCGCCGGTAGCAGGCGGTGACGGGGCGGTCGTCCCACACGGCGTCCGCGACCGCCGGGAGCAGGGCGGGCTTCTCGGGCTCCCTGAACCAGTCGGGCGCGTCCAGATGGAACCGCTGCGCCGCCGTGCGCGGCGCGTCACGCAGGGAGGGGAGGAGGGCCGCGGACACCTTCAGCCGGGCCGCCGAGGCCGCGTCCTGAAGGCCCATCTCGCGCAGCGCGCCCGGTACGCCGCTCAGGAAGAGCGCCTCGGCCTCGCTGCGGGCGAGACCGGTCAGCCGCGTGCGGTACCCGCCGACGAGCCGGTACCCGCCGGCCCGCCCCCGGTCCGCGTACACCGGGATCCCCGCCTCCGACAGCGCCCGGGCGTCCCGGGCGACGGTCCGCTCCGACACCTCCAGCTCCTTCGCCAGCTCGGCGGCGGTCATGGAGGGCCGGGCCTGGAGCAGCAGCACCATTTTGATCAGACGGGCGGCACGCATGGGTTCATCATGCCGGGGACCACTGACAGGGGGTATGGCAAGAGAGAGGGGGTGCGGCGAGACCGCCGTACCCCCTCCCGGACTTCCCGGGGCCTTACCGGCCGTACTTCTCCCGGGCCTCCTTCACGGCCGCCGCCTTGACCTCGCCGCGCTTCGCGAGCTGGGCCAGGGACGCGACCACGATCGACTCGGCGTCGACGCCGAAGTGGCGGCGGGCCGCCTCACGGGTGTCCGAGAGGCCGAAGCCGTCGGCGCCCAGCGAGGACCAGTCCTGCTCCACCCACTGCGCGATCTGGTCCGGGACCTGGCGCATGTAGTCGGAGACGGCCAGCACCGGGCCCTCGACACCCTGGAGCGCCCGGCGCACGTACGGCACCCGCTCCTCGCCCCGCAGCAGCGCCGCGTCCGCGTCCAGGGCGTCGCGCCGCAGCTCCGTCCAGGAGGTCGCCGACCACACGTCCGCCGCGACGCCCCACTCCTCGGCGAGCAGCTTCTGCGCCTTCAGCGCCCAGTGGATCGCCGTACCGGAGCCGAGGAGCTGGATGCGCGGGGCGTTGGCCGGAACGGTCACGCCCGCGGACTCCGCCGTGTTGAAGCGGTACAGGCCCTTGACGATGCCCTCGTCGATGCCGGGAGCGGCCGGCTTCGCGGGCTGTGGCAGCGGCTCGTTGTAGACGGTGAGGTAGTAGAAGACGTTCTGGTCCTCGCCCGGGGCCGCCTCGCCGTACATACGGCGCAGACCGTCCTTGACGATGACCGCGATCTCGTACGCGAACGCCGGGTCGTACGTCAGCGCCGCCGGGTTGGTCGCGGCGATGACGGGGGAGTGGCCGTCCGCGTGCTGCAGGCCCTCACCGGTCAGCGTGGTACGGCCGGCCGTCGCGCCGACGAGGAAGCCGCGGCCGAGCTGGTCGCCGAGCTGCCACATCTGGTCGGCGGTGCGCTGCCAGCCGAACATCGAGTAGAAGATGTAGAACGGGATCATCGCCTCGCCGTGCGTCGCGTACGACGTGGATGCGGCGATGAAGTCGGCCATCGAACCGGCCTCGGTGATCCCCTCGTTGAGGATCTGGCCGTTCTCGGCCTCCTTGTAGTACATCAGCTGGTCGCGGTCGACCGGCTCGTACGTCTGACCCTTGGGCGAGTAGATGCCGAGGGACGGGAAGAGCGACTCCATGCCGAAGGTGCGTGCCTCGTCCGGGACGATCGGCACCCAGCGCCTGCCCGTCTCCTTGTCGCGGACCAGGTCCTTGACCAGGCGGACGAACGCCATGGTCGTGGCCACGTTCTGGGAGCCGGAGCCCTTGTCGAAGGCGGCGAAGGCCTTGCCGGCGGGAGCCGGCAGCGGGGCCACCGGGTGGACCCGGCGGGCCGGGGCCGGGCCGCCGAGGGCCGCGCGGCGCTCCTGGAGGTAGCGGACCTCGGGGGAGTCGGCGCCCGGGTGGCCGTAGGGGACCACGCCGTCGACGAAGTCGCCGTCCTTGATCGGCAGGCCGAGGCGGTCGCGCATCGCCTTGAACTCGTCCACCGTCAGCTTCTTCATCTGGTGGTTGGCGTTCTTCGACGCGAAACCCTCACCGAGGGTGTGGCCCTTCACCGTCTGGGCCAGGATCACGGTCGGCGCGCCCTTGTGCTCCAGGGCGGCCTTGTAGGCGGCGTGGACCTTGCGTGCCTCGTGACCACCGCGGGAGAAGTGGAAGCACTCGATGATCTTGTCGTCGCCCAGCAGCTTCGCCATCTCGGCGAGCGCGGGGTCCTTGCCGAAGAAGTCCTCGCGGATGTAGGCGGCGTCGCGGGTCTGGTACGTCTGGACCTGCGCGTCCGGGACCTCGCGCAGGCGGCGTACCAGCGCGCCCGTGGTGTCGAGCGCGAACAGCTCGTCCCAGGCGGTGCCCCACAGCGTCTTGACGACGTTCCAGCCGGCGCCGCGGAACTGGGCCTCCAGCTCCTGCACGATCTTGAAGTTGGCGCGGACCGGGCCGTCGAGGCGCTGCAGGTTGCAGTTGATGACGAAGGTGAGGTTGTCCAGCTCCTCACGGGCGGCGAGCGCGAGGGCCGCGGTCGACTCCGGCTCGTCCATCTCGCCGTCGCCGAGGAACGCCCACACGTGCGAGGCGGAGACGTCCTTGATGCCGCGGCTGGTGAGGTAGCGGTTGAAGCGCGCCTGGTAGATGGCGGAGAGCGGGCCGAGGCCCATCGACACCGTCGGGAACTCCCACAGCCAGGGCAGGCGGCGCGGGTGCGGGTAGGACGGCAGGCCGTTCCCGCCGGCCTCCTGGCGGAAGTTGTCCAGGTGCTGTTCGGTCAGGCGGCCGTCGAGGAAGGCGCGGGCGTAGATGCCGGGGGAGGCGTGGCCCTGGATGTAGAGCTGGTCGCCCGAGCCGTCGCCCTCCTTGCCCTTGAAGAAGTGGTTGAAGCCGGTCTCGTACAGCCAGGCGGCGGAGGCGAAGGTGGCGATGTGGCCGCCGACGCCGTGTTTGCTGCCGCGGGTCACCATGGCCGCCGCGTTCCAGCGGTTCCAGGCGGTGATCCGGGCCTCCATCTCCTCGTCACCGGGCACGGACGGCTCGGCGGCGGTGGGGATGGAGTTGACGTAGTCGGTCTCGAGGAGCTTCGGCAGCGCGATGCCGGCCCCTTCGGCACGCTCCAGCGTGCGGCGCATCAGGTACGCGGCACGGTGCGGCCCGGCCGCCTCGGCGACGGCGTCCAGGGAGGCCTGCCATTCGGCGGTCTCCTCCGGGTCGCGGTCCGGGAGCTGGTCGAGCTCGCTCGGCTGGATGGCGTGGGGGTCGGTCATGTCGCCGCCTTCCTCAGTCGAAGGGGGTGCCCTTATCGGTAAGGGCCGGGGGGTGCCCCAGGTCTTTGGCAGGACAGGGCGTGGGCTCTGGTGAGAGTCCATCGGGGACTGTAACTCCCTGATCGATGATCGATCAAAGGGTTGAGGGGCAAAACCTCTTGATCACGAGAAAGTCGGCACGGGGTGCCGTGGGTGGTGGCACCGGGTGACGCTGTGGCTCGAGCTTTTGGCAGGTCGGAGCGCGTTCGAGCGGGAACTCGCTCGGGTGTTCAGGGTGGGTCCGCCCGCTCACGCCCGCGGCGCGCAGCCGAGCACGTGGGCCTTCACCAGTTCGGCGATCCCCGGGTCGCGGCGCTTGAACGCCTGCACCAGTTCCTCGTGTTCCTCCGCGTACGACTGCTGGACCGTGCCCAGCCAGCGGATGGACAGGGCTGTGAAGACCTCGATGCCCAGGCCCTCCCAGGTGTGCAGCAGCACCGAGTTGCCGGCCGCGCGGACCAGTTCCCGGTGGAAGGCGACCGTGTGCCGTACCTGCGCCGTACCGTCCGACCTGCGGTCCGCCTCGTAGAGCGCGGCCACGTGCGGCTCCAGCGCCGAGCAGTCCTCCGCCAGCCGCTGCGCCGCCAGCTCCGCCGCGATCGCCTCCAGACCGGCCCGGACCGGGTAGCTCTCCTCCAGGTCGGCCGCCGTCAGGTTCCGCACCCGTACGCCCTTGTTCGGCGCCGACTCGATCAGCCGCAGCGACTCCAGCTCCCGCAGCGCCTCGCGCACCGGCGTCTGGCTGACCTCCAGCTCGGTCGCGATCCGCCGCTCCACGATCCGCTCGCCCGGCTTCCAGCGACCGCTGACGATCCCCTCCACGATGTGCTCGCGGATCTGTTCGCGCAGCGAGTGGACGACGGGCGCGGTCATGAAGGGCTCCTTAGAAAGGGGCCCACTGGCCCCCGGGGGCGTTGACGTTTAGACAATACGGCTGACGGGGCTCGGGGGAAGGGCGCATACCGACGCTTTCGCGCAGGTGAGACGAGGCTTACATCCGGCAAACACGGTGCCCCCGCCCGGAGAGCTCCGGACGGGGGCACCGTACAACCGTGTCCCTGAGGGGATCAGAGGCCGAGCTCGACCTCGAACTCGCCCGCCTCCAGGACCGCCTTGACCGCCGTCAGGTAACGGGCCGCGTCGGCGCCGTCCACCAGGCGGTGGTCGTAGGAGAGGGTCAGGTAGGTCATGTCGCGGACGCCGATGACCGTGCCCTCCTCCGTCTCGATGACGGCCGGGCGCTTGACCGTGGCGCCGATGCCGAGGATCGCGACCTGGCCCGGCGGCACGATGATCGTGTCGAACAGCGCACCGCGCGAACCGGTGTTGGAGATGGTGAAGGTCGCACCGGACAGCTCGTCCGGGGTGATCTTGTTGGCCCGGACCTTGCCCGCCAGATCGGCGGTGGCCTTGGCGATACCGGCGATGTTGAGGTCACCGGCGTTCTTGATGACCGGGGTCATCAGGCCCTTCTCGGAGTCCACCGCGATACCGATGTGCTCGGTGTCGAAGTAGGTGATGGTCCCCTCGGCCTCGTTGATCCGGGCGTTGATGACCGGGTGGGCCTTCAGCGCCTGGGCGGCGGCCTTGACGAAGAACGGCATCGGGGAGAGCTTGACGCCCTCGCGTGCCTGGAAGGAGGCCTTCGCCCGCTCCCGCAGCTTCATCAGGCGGGTCACGTCGACCTCGACCACCGAGGACAGCTGGGCCTGCTCGTGCAGGGCCTTGACCATGTTGTCACCGATGACCTTGCGGATCCTCGGCATCTTGATGGTCTGGCCGCGCAGCGGGGAGACCTCGAGCGCCGGGGCCTTCGCGGCCGGGGCGGCGGCCGGAGCCGGGGCTGCGGCCTTCGCGGCCTCGGCGGCGGCGATGACGTCCTGCTTGCGGATACGGCCGCCGACGCCGGTGCCCTTGACGGTGGACAGGTCGACGCCGTTCTCGGCGGCGAGCTTGCGCACCAGCGGGGTCACGTAGGCACCCTCGTCGGTCGGCTGGGCGGCGGCCGGAGCAGCCGGGGCCGGGGTGGGCGCGGGCGCGGCCGGCGCGGGGGCCGGAGGCGCGGGCCGGGCCGGAGCCGGGGCGGCAGCGGCGGGAGCCGGGGCGGGGGTCGGAGCCGGGGCGGCGGGCGCCGGAGCCGGGGCGGGGGCGGCCGGAGCCGGAGCGGCACCCGGGGCGCCGATGACGGCGAGCTTCGCGCCGACCTCGGCGGTCTCGTCCTCACCGACGACGATCTCGAGCAGCACACCGGAGGTGGGCGCCGGGATCTCGGTGTCGACCTTGTCCGTGGAGACCTCGAGCAGCGGCTCGTCGGCCTCGACGGTGTCGCCGACCGACTTCAGCCAGCGGGTGACGGTGCCCTCGGTGACGGACTCGCCGAGCGCGGGCAGGACCACCTCGGTGCCCTTCGCGGTGCCGGCACCGGCGGTGGCCTCGGCGGTCGGGGCCGGAGCCGGGGCGGCCTGCTGGGTGGAGGGGGCGGCCGGGGTCTGCGCGGCCGGAGCGGCCGTCTCGGTGGGCGCCGGAGCCGGAGCGGCCTCGGCGGCGGGGGCCGGGGCGGCCGCGGGCGCACCGGAACCGTCGTCGATGACGGCCAGCTCGGCACCGACCTCGACCGTCTCGTCCTCGGCGACCCTGATGGAGGACAGCACGCCCGAAGCCGGCGCCGGGATCTCGGTGTCGACCTTGTCGGTCGAGACCTCGAGCAGCGGCTCGTCGGCCTCGACGCGTTCGCCCTCGGCCTTCAGCCAGCGGGTGACAGTGCCCTCGGTGACGCTCTCGCCGAGCGCCGGAAGGGTTACGGAAACCGCCATGGTTTCGGTTGCTCCTTACGGATGGGGTCTCCCCCGGTTCGAGCGGAGTCGAGAACCGGGGGAAGCGGAAGTCTGTGTCGTCGCGTTCGTCGACCGAGGGTCAGTCGTGCGCGTGCAGCGGCTTGCCGGCCAGGGCCAGGTGGGCCTCGCCGAGCGCCTCGCTCTGCGTCGGGTGGGCGTGGATGAGCTGGGCGACCTCGGCCGGCAGCGCCTCCCAGTTGTAGATCAGCTGGGCCTCGCCGACCTGC
Organism: Streptomyces sp. PTL18; assembly: GCF_059510295.1. Taxonomy (NCBI): domain Bacteria; kingdom Bacillati; phylum Actinomycetota; class Actinomycetes; order Kitasatosporales; family Streptomycetaceae; genus Streptomyces; species Streptomyces sp. PTL18. The sequence continues at coordinate 209,153 of NZ_JCAJZO010000006.1, forward strand.
TCGCCCATGCGGTCGCCGACCATGTGGACGCCGACCACGGCACCGTCCTTGACCTGGACGAGCTTGATCTCGCCCGCGGTCTTCAGGATCTTGCTCCTGCCGTTGCCCGCCAGGTTGTACTTCAGGGCGACGACCTTGTCCGCGCCGTAGATCTCCTTGGCCTTGGCCTCGGTGATGCCGACGGAGGCGACCTCCGGGTGGCAGTACGTCACCCGCGGCACGCCGTCGTAGTCGATCGGGACGGTCTTCAGGCCGGCCAGACGCTCCGCGACCAGGATGCCCTCGGCGAAGCCGACGTGGGCGAGCTGGAGGGTGGGGACCAGGTCGCCGACGGCGGAGATGGTCGGGACGTTGGTGCGCATGTACTCGTCGACGAGGACGTAGCCGCGGTCCATGGCGACCCCGGCCTCCTCGTAGCCGAGGCCCTGGGAGACCGGGCCGCGGCCGACGGCGACGAGGAGGACCTCGGCCTCGAACTCCTTGCCGTCGGCGAGGGTGACCTTGACACCGTCCTGGGTGTACTCGGCCTTCTGGAAGAAGGTGCCCAGGTTGAACTTGATGCCGCGCTTGCGGAAGGCGCGCTCGAGCAGCTTGGAGGAGTTCTCGTCCTCGACCGGGACGAGGTGCTTGAGGCCTTCGATGACGGTGACGTCCGAGCCGAAGGACTTCCACGCGGAGGCGAACTCGACGCCGATGACGCCGCCGCCCAGGATGATCGCGGACTGCGGCACGCGGTCCAGGACGAGGGCGTGGTCGGAGGAGATGATGCGGTTGCCGTCGATCTGAAGGCCCGGCAGCGACTTCGGTACGGAGCCGGTCGCGAGCAGGACGTGGCGGCCCTGGACGCGCTGACCGTTCACGTCGACGGAGGTCGGGGAGGACAGGTAGCCCTCACCCTCGATGTAGGTCACCTTGCGGGAGGCGACGAGGCCCTGCAGACCCTTGTACAGGCCCGAGACGACCTCGTCCTTGTACTTGTGCACGCCCGCGATGTCGATGCCCTCGAGGGAGGCCTTGACACCGAACTGCTCGCTCTCGCGGGCCTGGTCGGCGATCTCGCCCGCGTGCAGCAGGGCCTTGGTGGGGATGCAGCCCCGGTGCAGGCAGGTGCCGCCGACCTTGTCCTTCTCGATCAGGGCGACGTCCAGGCCCAGCTGCGCCCCGCGCAGGGCCGCGGCGTAACCACCGCTACCGCCGCCGAGGATCACTAGGTCGAAAACGGTGCTGGCGTCGTTCGCCACGTCACGTCCTCCATGCATGTGCGCCGTGCGCCGGTCGTCGGTGACCGGCAGGCGGCTGGTGTCCGGCCGCTTGATGCTTCGGCCCTTCGGTGGGGCCCTGTCCTGCCGAGACCCCATCTTTGCACTTGTCGGCGGCCACCGAGACGCGGGGCCGGTGTGTGAGACGTCTGATCCGTCACGTCGCAGGGTCGCGGCCTCGGCGGGCGGTACGGATTTCGTCGAGGGCGTAACGCCCCGAGCGCTGACGAGGGCGGCCCCCGACCGCTCCGGTCCAGGGGCCGCCCTCGTCGGTGTGTGCCGCGATCAGCCCAGGTCGCCGGCGGCCGCCAGCTCCGCGAGCCGGACCAGCGTGCGCACCGCCGAGCCCGTGCCGCCCTTCGGCGTGTAGCCGAACGGGGCCTGCTCGTTGAACGCCGGGCCCGCGATGTCGAGGTGGGCCCAGGTGATGCCCTCGCCGACGAACTCCCGCAGGAACAGGCCGGCGACCAGACCGCCACCCATCCGCTCGCCCATGTTGGCGATGTCGGCCGTGGGGGAGTCCATGCCCTTGCGCAGGTGCTCCGGCAGCGGCATCGGCCAGGAGTCCTCGCCGACCTCCTCGGCCGCCTCGTGGACCGCGGTGCGGAACGCGTCGTCGTTCGCCATGACCCCGAAGGTGCGGCTGCCGAGCGCCAGCATCATCGCGCCGGTGAGGGTGGCGACGTCCACGATCGCGTCCGGGCTCTCCTCCGAGGCCGCCCACAGCGCGTCCGCGAGGACCAGCCGGCCCTCGGCGTCCGTGTTGAGGACCTCGACCGTCTTGCCGCTGTACATGCGCAGCACGTCACCGGGACGGGTCGCGGAGCCCGACGGCATGTTCTCGGCGAGGGCGAGCCAGCCGGTGACGTTCGCCTCGAGACCGAGGCGGGCGGCGGCCACGACCGCGGCGAAGACCGCCGCCGCGCCGGACATGTCGCACTTCATGGTCTCGTTGTGACCGGCCGGCTTCAGCGAGATGCCGCCCGAGTCGTAGGTGATGCCCTTGCCGACGAAGGCCAGGTGCCTGCTCGCCTTGGAGTGCGTGTACGACAGCTTCACCAGGCGGGGAGCGGAGGCGGAGCCCGCGCCGACGCCGAGGATGCCGCCGTAGCCGCCCTTGGCCAGTGCCTTCTCGTCGAGCACCTGCACCTTGATGCCGTGCTCCTTGGCCGCCGTCTGCGCGAGTGCCGCGAAGGTCGCCGGGTTCAGGTCGTTCGGCGGGGTGTTGATCAGGTCGCGGGCGCGGTTGAGCTCCTCGGCGACGGCGACGGCGCGCTGCACGGCCGCCTTGTACGCCTTGTCACGGGGCTTGCCGCCGAGCAGGGCGACCTCGGCGAGCGGGCCCTTGCCGTTCTTGGCGTTCCGGCCGTTCCCGCCGTTCTCCTTGTACGTGTCGAAGGAGTAGGCGCCGAGCAGTGCGCCCTCGCCGATGACACCGGCGTCGGCGGCGTCCGTGATGGGCAGGGCGAAGGCGGCCTTCTTGGAGCCGGCGAGCGCGCGGGCCGCGGATCCGGCGGCGCGGCGCAGCGCCTCGCCGGTGAACGTCTCGTCCTTGTCCGGCTCGGCACCGAGGCCCACCGCCACCACGACGGGAGCCTTGAAGCCGGAGGGCGCGGGCAGCTTCGTCACCTCGCCCTCGGCGCCCGAGGCGCCCAGGGTCTGCAGGATGGCGGCGAGCCTGCCGTCGTACGCCTGGTCCACGGCCTCGGCGCCCGGTGCGACGACCGGGCCTTCAGCGCCCTTCGCGACACCGACCACGATCGCGTCGGCGCGCAGGCCGGCCGCGGCGGCGGTGCTGAGAGTGAGAGCAGTCACGGTGGTGAAATCTCGCTTCCAGTTGAGTTTCAGGTGGCCGAACGGGTGGGGTCGACCGGCCCGGGAACCGACCCTAGATCGCTGTGCTCGTCCGGTCTTCACCTGGGTGGGGAAACACCCGCCCCGAGCCTACGCGCGGTGGCCGGTTTCTGTGGCGCCCGGCGTCCGCGACGGCCGCCGGGCACGGTCCCGCACCTCCCGGAGCCCGCCTCCTGCGGCGTGCGGATCCGCCGGCGCTCGACGAGCGGAGCGCTCGGCGGAGTACGTCCTGCCGGACCTGGCGGCAGCCTGCTCAGCCCAGTGACAGCACGACGAGCGCCGCCGTCGCGGCGGTCTCGGCGAGCCCGCCGAAGACGTCACCGGTGACCCCGCCGAAGCGGCGCACGCAGTGCCGCAGCAGCAGTTCGGCGACGGCGACGGCGACGACGACCGCGAAGGCCGTACGGGCGGAGTCGTACGCACCGAGGAGAGCGCCCCCGGCCGCCGCGGCCACGGCGACGGCGATGCCCACCGCCAGCGCACCGCCCGCCGGCACCACGCCCGCGACCGCGGCCCCCAGCCCCTCGGGCCGGGCGGCCGGTATGCCGTCGCGCGCGGCCAGGGTGAGGGCCACGCGGGCCGCCGTCGCCGAGACGACCGCCGCGAGGGCACCCCGCTCCCAGGAGTGGCCGTACGCCTGCGCGAGCGCCGCCACCTGGGCCGACAGCACGAACAGCAGCGTGATCACACCGAACGGTCCGATGTCGGACTGCTTCATGATCCGCAAGGCGTCCTCGGCCGGCCTGCCGCTCCCGAGCCCGTCGGCGGTGTCCGCCAGCCCGTCCAGATGCAGCCCCCGGGTGAGCACGGCGGGCACGGCGGCGCAGCCCACGGCGGCGAGCAGGGCTCCGGCCCCCAGCGTGACCATCGCCGCCCCGACCAGCCCGGCGATCCCCCCGACGACCACTCCGGCGAGAGGCGCCCACAGCATTCCCTCCCGCGCGGCGTCCCGGTCCCACCGGGTGACCTTGACGGGGAGCACGGTGAGGGTGCCGAAGGCGAAACGGAGACCATGGGCGGGCGGGATCCTGGACACGGCGGCAGCGTAGCTGGCCGGGCCGGCGCCCCATCCCGCCTCACCCCCGGGTATCACGCAACCAGGCACCCGCCAGGGACTGCTCACGCAGCTCCGACACCCGGCACAGCAACGCCACCGCCCCGATCGCCGCGATGTGCTCCTTGCCCGCGAGGTTGTCCTTCACCAGCAGCTCCACGACCATGGCCGCGGTGACCACGCCTCCCGTGACGCGGGCGCCGTACCGCCAGCACAGGAACAGGGCCAGCCCGATCACCGCCGCCGACGGCCCGGTGTCGACGACCTGAGCGTCCGTCGCGGGCAGCCCCAGCGGATGGTGCGGGCCGAGCCCGATGCCCACGCGCGCGTACAGGGTGCCGGCCAGCGTCGCCGTGTAGGCGATGACGAGGGTGCGCCGCCGGCCCAGGCAGACCTCGGCGGTCCCGAATACCAACAGCATCTGCAGCAGCGCCCCCCACACCGGCAGGTCGAGAGCCGGTACGAACAGGGAGAGCGGGGTGCGCAACAGGGCGATGTGCAGCGGTTCCTCGGCCCGTACGGACCCGATGCGCTGCACGAACCCAAAGCCCCACGGCTGGTTCTGCGCGAACTGCAGGACCGAGGTGAGGCACACGGCCGTGAGCGTCATCGGCAGTGCCCGCCAGCTGCGTCGCGCGAGGGCCCGGCGCACGGTGACGTACGGCGGTCCCCATTCGGCGCCGACCAGGCGGACGAGGGCGTTCATCCAGCGGTCCGCATCTGTCCGGCGCTCGTCACGTCCCCGGCGCTCATCACGTCCCCCGTGCTCCTCACCTGTGCGACTGAAAGTACGTGCGGTGCAGCCACTTCGGCAGCCCCGGTGCCGCGGGGCCCGGCGCCGGATTCCCGCCCGCCCCGCGGCGCCCGGCACGCACGCCCCCAAGCCCTTCGAGCAGGGGGGACCCTCACGCCGCGTCGCCGAAGCGCCCACGTGGCTCCTCCCCCGAGCTCTCGGCTCCGCTCGAGCAGGGGGGACCCCCGTCGAGGCAGTTCCGGCGCCTTGCGATCGCACGCACCGGACGCCGCAGGGCCCGCCCTCCGGGCGGACGACGGGAATCCGACGCCAGGCCCCCCAGGAACCCCTCGGCGCGCGCCGAGGCGACGCCGATGCGCAGCAGGTCCGCGCTCTTCTCGAAGAGCAGGAACCTGGGTTCCCAGATGGGCCGGTACTTCGCGTTGGCCCGGTACAGCGACTCGATCTGCCACCAGCGCGAGAAGAAGCTGAGCAGCGAACGCCACAGCCTGAGCACCGGTCCGGCGCCGAGCCGTGCACCACGTTCGAAGACGGAGCGGAACATGGCGAAGTTGAGCGAGACCTGAGTGATCCCGATCTCCCGGGCGCCGCGCAGCAGTTCGATGACCATGAACTCCATCAGGCCGTTGTCGGAGTCCCGGTCGCGCCGCATCAGGTCCAGGGACAGGCCGTGCGGTCCCCATGGCACGAAGGACAGCAGTGCCCGCAACCGGCCCGCACCGTCCGTGCACTCCAGCATCACGCACTGCCCGTCCTCCGGGTCGCCGAGCCTGCCCAGCGCCATGCTGAAACCGCGTTCGGTGGCCCCGTCGCGCCAGTCGTCGGCCTTCTGCAGCAGGAACGCCATCTCGGCGGCGGGAATGTCCGCGTGACGCCGGATGCGGACCGAATACCCGGCGCGCCGGACCCGGCTGCAGGCCTGGCGGACGGTGCGCATGGCCCGCCCCTCGAGGGTGAACTCGCCGACGTCCACGACGGCTTCGTCACCGAGTTCCAGGGCGTCCATCCCGTGCCGCGCGTAGACGGTCCCGGCCTCCTCGCTCGCACCCATCACGGCCGGGATCCAGCCGTGCGCCCGGGCCTCGGCGAGCCAGGGCTCGATGCAGCCGGGCCAGGCCTCCGGGTCGCCGAGCGGGTCGCCGGAGGCGAGCGAGACGCCGCCGACGACCCGGTAGGCGACGGCCGCCTTGCCGGTGGGCGACCAGATGACGCTCTTCTCGCGGCGCAGCGCGAAGTAGCCGAGGGAGTCGCGTTCACCGTGCCGTTCGAGCAGGGCCCGCAGGCGTTTCTCGTCGTCCTCGGTGATCGGGTCCACGGCACGCCGGGAGCGGAAGGCGGCGTACAGGACGGCGAGGACGAGCAGCGTGCTGAAGACGTTGATGGTGACGTTCACCCAGTTGGGGGTGGCGATCCCCGGGTAGTGCGAGTCGTCGACGGTGACCGAGACCAGGCGCAGGGTGCCGTAGCGCCAGCGCTCCGCAAAGGTCGAACGGTGGGCGTCCCGCGCGGTGTTGGTGACGGTGACCACGAGCGCGGCCAGCAGCGAGGTGCTGAGCAGACCGACGGCGGCGACGGCGGCGGCGAGCCGCGGGTTGGACCGGTCGCCCTTGGCGTAGAACTCGCGCCGGCCGACGACGAGCGCGCCGGCGAAGGCCGTGGTGAGGACCAGGGAGATCCAGTTCTGGGCGTACCGCCGGATCTCCGGGAAGGTCATGGCGAACGCGAACAGCAGCAGGAACGGGCCGCTGAGCGCCAGGTTGAGGATCCACGCGGCCCGCTTGCGGCGCCGCATGGTGACGGCCAGGAACATCGTGAACACGCCGGAGGCGAAACCCGCGGTCAGCAGGTACGGCGTGAAGAGGTTCTCCTGGTTGTGCCGTCGCACGTCCTGCCCGAAGGAGACCCAGACGGCGGAGAGGAAGTTGACGAACGTGACGGCACGCAGGTACCAGACGGCGAACGCGGCGGCCCGCCGGGAGACCCGCCCCCCGCCCCCAGGCCGAACCGAGCGTTCCCGTTCCACGCTAAATCGGGCATCTCCCATGAAGGGCGATGATATGGGGCGCCTGGGGGCGTGCGGGGGAGCGGTTCAAGGCAGAAACGGGCCGGTTCACTCCTTGCCGTCGGCCTCCGCGGGCTTCTCCGGGAGCTCCGCCGCCAGGGCGGCGGCGGCCTGCACCAAGGGCAGCGCGAGCAGGGCCCCGACTCCCTCACCGACCGTCACACCGTGGTCGAGCAGCGGCTCCAGGGCCATCCGGTCCAGCGCCTTCGCCTGGGCCGGCTCCCCGCTGTCCTGGCCCGCCAGCCACCAGTCCGGCGCCCGGAACGCGATCCGCTGCGCCACCAGCGCGCACGCCGCCGACACGACCCCGTCCAGGATCACCGGCGTCTTGCGCACCGCGCACTGCAGCAGGAAACCGGTCATCGCGGCCAGATCGGCACCGCCCACCGCCGCCAGCAGCTGCAACTGGTCGCCGAGCACGGGCCGGGCCCGCCGCAGCGCGTCCCGGACCGCCGCGCACTTGCGCATCCACGCCAGGTCATCGATCGCGAGGCCTCCGCGCCCGGTCACCACGGAGGCGTCGGTCCCGCACAGCGCGGCGATCAGCACGGCCGCCGGCGTCGTCCCGCCGACGCTCACATCGCCGAGGACCACCAGGTCCGTCCCGGCGTCCGCCTCCTCGTCCGCGACCGCGACACCGGCCCGGAGCGCGGCCTCCGCCTCCTGAAGGGTCAAGGCGTCCTCGACGTCGATGCGCCCGCTGCCGCGCCGCACCCGATGCCGTACGACGTCCGCCGGAAGCTCCTCCGGGTCGCAGTCGAGAGCCATGTCGACCACCCGCACGGGCACGTCCAGCTGCCGCGCCAGGATCGACACCGGGCCGGCTCCCTGAAGCACCGCCCGCACCAGCCGGTCGGCGCCGCCCGCGGGCCGCGCCGACACGCCGAGCGAGGCGACCCCGTGGTCGCCCGCGAACAACACCGCGCGCGGCCGCTCGATCGGCCGCACCGGCACGGCCGACTGCGCCGCCGCCAACCACTCACCCAGGTCGTCCAGGCGACCCAGGGCCCCGGGCGGAACGATCTGACGCTCCCGGCGCGCCTCCGCGTCGCGGCGCACCCCGCCGTCGGGGCGCTCGATCAGATCGGTGAAGTCGTCGAGATTAAGCGAGCTCATTCGCCGAACAGTACCGGCAGAGATCGAACGCCAAGGCGCCACCCGCGCCCACGGAGTGCGCGAGAGCACCCCTTGTCCGTCATCCGCGCAGCGTCAGCGCCTGCCCGGCCACCACCAGCAGCACATGCTCGCACTCGGCCGCGAACGCCGCGTTCAGACGGCCGAGTTCGTCGCGGTAGCGGCGGCCGGACGCGGTCGCCGGGACGATACCGGAGCCCACCTCGTTCGACACGGCGACGACCGTGCGCCGGGTCTCACGGACCGCCGCCGCCAGCTCGTCCACCCGCGCCCGCAGCTCCCGCTCGCCACCGGCCGTCCACTCCGCGTCGTCCCAGGCGTTCACCGCGTCCATCCCGTCCGTCAGCCACAGCGACAGACAGTCGATCAGCAGCGGCGGCCCGTCCTCCTTCAGCAGCGGTACGAGATCGCAGGTCTCGGCGGTGCGCCAGGACCCGGGCCGCCGCTCCCGGTGCGCGGCCACCCGCGCCGCCCACTCCGTGTCCCCGCCCCGCGACCCGCCCGTCGCCACGTACAGCACGTCCGGGAACGCCTCCAGACGCCGCTCCGCCTCGACCGACTTGCCGGACCGCGCCCCGCCCAGCACCAGGGTGCGCCGGGGGACGTCCGGTACGTCCTCAGCGGCGCCGACGGCCAGCAGCGCGCCGTCCGGCACCGCCCGCGCCCCCGCCGCCGCGAGCCGCCGCGCCAGCTCGGCGCCCGGCGGCACCTCATGGTCCAGATGGGCGGCGACGACGTCCGTGGCCGGCCCGAGCGCCCCCACCGCCCGCAGTTTCGCCAGCGCGTCCGGCCGCCCCACGACATCGGCCACCACCATGTCGTACGGCTCCACCGGCCCCGCGAGCCCCGCGGGCGCCGCGCCCGGCGGCAGATACAGCAGCCGCATCCCGTCCGGGCCGGTCACCGCGTACCCCGTGCCCGGCGCGTCCATCGCGAGCGCCCGCACCCGGTGCCCCGTCAGCAGCGCCAACTCCCGCCCGTCCGGCACCCTCCCGGGCTGCGGCAGGCCCGCCGGCACCTCCACCGGGGGACCGTCGTGCGGGTGCGTGAGCAGCACCTGCCGTACGCCCGTCAGCGACCGCCCGGCACGCGCGGCCGCGAACGCCGCGCCCGGCGTCAGGTCGAGCAGCAGCGCCCCGTCCACGAGCAGGGAGGTCGCCGCCCGCGCCGCGGGCCCGAGCGCCCGCGCGCAGGCCGCGCAGGGACAGCCGGGCCGGGGGAGTCCGAGCGGGGCACCGGTACCGAGCACAGTGAGTTCCACGGACCCGATTTTCCCGGGTCCCCGCAGGTCTTGCCCATCCGGCTAGGCTCGACACACGAGCCGGACCGAGATCCGGCCCCCGGTTCGCAGGTGCTCACATCGTGGAGGCGTAGATGGTGCCATGGACGTGGCGGTTCGAGAAGGCCGACGGAACGGAGGTCCAGCCCGCGGTCGCGCCCGAGGAGTTCACCACACAGGGGGACGCCGAGTCCTGGATCGGGGAGCACTGGAAGGAACTGCTCGCCGGAGGAGCCGACCAGGTCCGGTTGTTCGAGGACGGCACGGAGGTCTACGGGCCGATGAGCCTGCACGCCGAGCAGTAGTCCACCGGCACGGGGGCGGGGGCCCGGCCCTCGCCCGTCTGCCTACTGCTCGCCCAGGGTGACGTCCACCCTCTTCCGGTGCCCGTCCCGCAGGAACGTCACCGTCGTCCGCTGCCCCGGTCTGTCACCGGCCAGTGCCTGCGCCAGGGACGTCACCGTGGTGATGCGCGTGTCGCCGAGTTCGACGATGACGTCGCCGGCCCTCAGCCCCGCCCGGTCGGCCGCGCCCCCGCTCTTGACGTCGACCACCGCGACCCCGGCCGGCTGGTAGGAGTCGTTCACCACCGTGCGGGCCGTGATGTTCAGGGCCGCGCGCCCGGAGTCGGTGACATGCCCGGTCCTGATGATCTGGTCGGCGACCGTCTTCACCAGGGACGCCGGGATCGCGAACCCGATGCCGGGTGCCGCACCGCCCCCGAGCTGCGGGTCGACCGCGGCGAGCGTGGGAATGCCGATGACCCGGCTGCCGAGGTCGACCAGCGCGCCCCCGCTGTTGCCCGGGTTGATCGCCGCCGAGGTCTGCACCATGTTCCCGATGGTGGCGCCCGTACCGCCGCCGTCGCCGCCGCCCTCGCTGACGGTCCGTCCGGTCGCCGACACGATCCCCTGCGTCACGCTCGACGACAGCCCGAGCGGGGAGCCCATGGCGAGTACGACCTGCCCCACCTCGACCTTGGCCGAGTCCCCGAACGAGGCCGCCCGCAGCCCGCGCGGCACCCTGTCCAGCCGGATGACGGCGAGGTCCTGCTCCGGGTACGAGGAGACGAGCCGGGCGGTCAGCGGCCGCTCGCTGTTGGCGACGGTCACCTGGAACACCCGTTCGTGCCCGATCACATGCGCGTTGGTGACGATGTGTCCCCTGCCGTCGTAGACCACGCCGGACCCGAGCGCGTTGCCCGTCCGGATCTGCACGACGGACGGCAGCACGTCCTTGATGACCCGCTGGTACTCGCTCTGCAGGTCACCGGCCGCCGTGTCCTCCCGCCGGGACGGGTTCCCGGAGCCGGTGGTGCAGCCGCCGAGCGGGAGCAGACAGCACACGAGGAGCGCGGCGCACAGCCGGCGCGGCGCACGGGTCCGGGAAGCGTCCATGCCCCGAGTCTCGCCAAGGGCCGGCGGCCCTGCCCCCGGTGATCACCCGAACGGGACCGCCCCGCTCTCGGAGCCCCGAACACCATGGGCGCCCGGCTCGCGACGCCCGGCACTCACTCACCGGGCTCTGCGAGCAGGGGGACCCCATCCGCGTTGCCGAAAGGTCTTGTGGCGGAGCCACCCGTTCAGCCGCGCACCCCGCACAGATGCAGCAACGCCGCGACCCCGCGGTACGGATCGGTCCTGCCGGCCCGCTCCTCCACGGCCAGCAGCGTCTCGACGTCGGCGGGAACCTCCGCGTCGTCCGCCGCCGTGTCGGTGAAGACCCGCACCCCGTACCAGGCGTGCAGCGGTGCCCCGATCCCCGCCAGCGTCGCGGTCAACGCCTCCAACCGGTCCGCGCGCACCTCCAGGCCGAGCCGGTTGGTGTAGGACACGGTGCCGAACGCGGCCAGCGCGCCCGGCCAGTCACCGGACAGGCCCGGCCGCATCGCCAGCGCGTCCCCGTTCCGCACCAGCAGGGAGAGCAGCCCACCGGGAGCCAGCACGCGGGCGAGCCCCGCCAGCAGGGCGTCCGGCTCCTCCACGTACATCAGCACGCCGTGGCAGAGCACCACGTCGAAGCTGCCCGGCAGGAAGTGCACGCCCGTGTCCCGGCCGTCGCCCTCGATGATCCGCATCCGCTCCCGGATGCCCTCCGGCTCACCGGCGAGCGCCTCGCGGGCGACGGCGATCATCTTCTCGTCCTGCTCGAGCCCGGTCACCTGATGCCCCGCCCGGGCCAGGCGCAGCGCCTGCGTCCCCTGGCCCATGCCCACGTCGAGCACCCGCAGCCGCTGCCCGACCGGGAACCGCCCGGCTATCTGCTCGTCCAGATGCCGGGCCACCAGCTCCTGCCGTACCACATCACGCAGAGCGCCGAGCTTGCTCAGCCAGGCGTCCGCGCCCCCGGAGAAGGCCGTCGTGCTCAGGGCCGCTCTCCGCGCTTGACCTGCGGCTTCGGCAGCCGGAGCCGGCGCATCTGCAGGGAGCGCATCAGCGCGTAGGCGACCGCGCCGCGCTTGTTCTGGTCGGGGAAGCGCTCAGCGAGCCGCTTCCTCAGACGGAACGCGGAGATGATCGAGTCGATGACGATCGCCACGATCACGACCAGCCACAGCAGCAGCGCGATCGACTGCAGCGCACCCACCCGCACCACGCTCAGCACGAGGATGACCACGGCCATCGGCAGGAAGAACTCCGCCACGTTGAGCCGGGAGTCGACGTGGTCGCGGGCGAACCTGCGGACCGGGCCCTTGTCCCGCGCAGGCAGATACCGCTCGTCCCCGCCGGCCAGCGCCTGCCGCTGTTTCTCCAGCGCGACGCGGCGCTCCTCGCGCTGCCGCTTGGCGGCGTCCTTGCGCGACATCGAGGTGTTGGCGACGCTGCGCCGCTGGGACTGGGCCTCACTGCGCTTCGGCGTGGGCCTGCCCTTCGGGGCCTGCGGGTCACGGGGCTGCTTGGAGACGGTCACCGGCGCCTTGTCGGCGGTCGGGGCCTTCTCTTCCTTGGCACGGCTACGGAACACGAAACCCAAGGGTACGGGGTCATCGGGCATGGACCCCAGCCCCGCGGGGAACGATCCGGCAACACCGCTCGTCTCCACGGGTACGAGGCGGCCGTGAGGGGAAGACCGCCGACGTTCTTCCACAGGGTGGCTGAGGGAAACCCGGCGTCCTCCCGTACGTAAGCCCGGGGGACACCTACTCCCTACGCCGGAGCGGGACCGTACGCAGTCGTCCTTGGGGATGACCGCATCCGTTCCCGAACAGTGCGGTAATGGATGCAGGGCCCGTACTGTGGGTTCTGTCGCAGAGCTGTGAGCCGGAGTCGGTCAGAAGGGGGCGCGCGAAGCCCATGAGCGGTGTCATGAAGCGTATGGGGATGATCTTCCGCGCGAAGGCGAACAAGGCCCTTGACCGGGCCGAGGACCCGCGCGAGACCCTCGATTACTCGTACCAGAAGCAGCTGGAGCTGCTGCAGAAGGTCCGCCGTGGTGTGGCGGACGTGGCCACCTCCCGCAAGCGCCTGGAGCTCCAGCTCAACCAGCTCCAGCAGCAGTCGTCGAAGCTGGAGGACCAGGGCCGCAAGGCGCTCGCGCTCGGCCGCGAGGACCTGGCCCGCGAGGCGCTGTCCCGGCGCGCGGCGCTCCAGCAGCAGGTGACGGACCTGGAGACCCAGCACCAGACCCTGCAGGGCGAGGAGGAGAAGCTGACACTGGCGGCCCAGCGGCTGCAGGCGAAGGTGGACGCCTTCCGCACGAAGAAGGAGACCATCAAGGCGACGTACACGGCGGCCCAGGCCCAGACCCGGATCGGCGAGGCGTTCTCCGGCATCTCCGAGGAGATGGGCGACGTCGGCCTGGCGATCCAGCGCGCCGAGGACAAGACGGCCCAGCTCCAGGCCCGCGCCGGCGCGATCGACGAGCTCCTGGCCTCCGGTGCCCTGGACGACCCCTCCGGCATGGCCAAGGACGACATCCAGGCCGAGCTGGACCGGCTCTCCGGCGGTACGGACGTGGAGCTGGAGCTGCAGCGCATGAAGGCGGAGCTGGCCGGGGGCTCCTCCGACCAGCGGCAGGCGCTCGAGGGCGGCACCGGGCAGGGTCAGAACCAGTCCCAGCCGCAGGACACCCCACGCTTCGACAAGCAGTGAGCCGGTCTCACCCCTTCAGGAGGGCGACATGATCGTGCGGATCATGGGTGAGGGTCAGGTGCGGCTGGACGACGCCCACGTCACCGAGCTGAACAAGCTGGACGACGAGCTGCTCGCGGAGATGCAGCACGGCGACGAGGCCGGCTTCCGCCGCACCCTGGCGGCGCTGCTCGCGGAGGTCCGCCGTCTGGGCTCCCCGCTCCCGGACGACTCCCTGGAACCGTCGGAACTGATCCTGCCGTCGCCGGACGCGAGTCTGGAGGAGGTCAGGGAGATGCTGAGCGGAGACGGGCTGATCCCTGGGTGACGGGCACGGTTCGGCCCGGGGCAGAGATCCAGCCGCTGGGGGTACCCCCTGCTGGAAGGGCTTTTGGGAGTTCGAGGACGAGGCCGTTCAGGCCGGTCGGTGGTCCGGGGCGCAGCCCCCGGACCATACGTGCGGCCGGGCGGCGGCCTCGGTTCCGCCCGCCGCAGGCACCCCGTACCGTGAACCCGTGAGCACCCTAGAGCGCACCCGGTGCCGGGCCCGCGCCCACCCCCTCGTCCTCGACGCGGTCCTGGCCCTCGGCGTGCTGGTCTCCATGCTGGCCACGTCCTTCGCCGCCCCCCGGGACCACCGCGCCACCTGGGTCCCGCACACTCCCGGCGCCCTCAGCCTCGTCCTCATGGTGCTCGCCGCGGCAGCGCTCGTCCTCCGCAGGCGGAGCCCCATGGCCGTCCTCGCCGTCACCGGGGTCCTCTCCCTCGTGGAACTGCTCACGGCAGACCCGCGCGCCCCCGTCGCGATGTCCGCCGTCGTCGCCCTCTACACCGTCGCCTCCACCACCGACCGCCCCACCACCTGGCGCGTCGGCCTGCTGACCATGACCGTGCTCACCGGCGCCGCCATGCTCTCCGGCCCCCTGCCGTGGTACGCCCAGGAGAACCTCGGTCTCTTCGCCTGGACCGGCATGGCCGCGGCCGCCGGCGACGCCGTGCGCAGCCGCCGCGCCTTCGTGCAGGCCATCAGGGAGCGCGCCGAGCGCGCGGAGCGCACCCGCGAGGAGGAGGCCCGCCGCCGTGTCGCCGAGGAGCGGCTGCGCATCGCCCGTGACCTGCACGACGTCGTCGCCCACCACATCGCCCTGGTCAATGTGCAGGCCGGAGTCGCCGCCCACGTCATGGACAAGCGGCCCGACCAGGCCAAGGAAGCCCTCGCCCACGTCCGCGAGGCCAGCCGCTCGGCACTGAACGAACTCCGTGCCACCGTCGGACTGCTGCGCCAGTCCGGCGACCCCGAGGCCCCCACCGAGCCCGCCCCTGGACTCGCCCGCCTCGACGAGCTCGCCGACACCTTCCGCAGCGCCGGCCTTCCCGTCGAGGTCGCCCGCGCCGACGACGGCACCACCCTGCCCGCCGCCGTGGACCTGGCCGCGTACCGCGTCATCCAGGAGGCCCTCACCAATGTGCGCAAGCACGCGGGGTCCACCGCGAAGGCCGAGGTCAGCGTCGTCCGTGTGGGCCCCGACGTGGAGATCACAGTCCTCGACGACGGCCCGGGCGAGGACACCGCACCCGGCGACGACGACGGCAACGGCGGCCACGGCCTGCTCGGCATGCGGGAGCGCGTCACCGCTCTCGGCGGCTCCCTCACCACCGGCCCCCGCTACGGAGGCGGCTTCCGGGTCCATGCGATCCTGCCGGTCAGGAACCACGCGACGACCGCAGCCGGGGAGACCGTGTGACCGCCACCCAGCAAGCGCCCGTGAGCATCCGGGTCCTGCTCGCCGACGACCAGGCGCTGCTCCGCAGCGCCTTCCGGGTGCTCGTCGACTCCGAGCCGGACATGGAGGTGGTGGGCGAGGCGTCCGACGGCGCCGAGGCGGTGCGGCTGGCCAAGGAGCGGGGCGCCGACGTCGTCCTGATGGACATCCGCATGCCCGGCACGGACGGCCTCGCCGCCACCCGCCTGATCAGCGCCGATCCCGCTCTCGCCCACGTCCGGGTGGTCATCCTCACGACCTTCGAGGTCGACGACTACGTCGTGCGGTCGCTGCGCGCCGGAGCCTCCGGCTTCCTCGGCAAGGGCTCCGAGCCCGAGGAGCTGCTGAACGCCATCCGCGTCGCCCACGGTGGCGAGGCACTGCTGTCGCCCGCCGCCACCAAGGGGCTCATCGCCCGGTTCCTCGCCCAGGGCGACGACGACGGCCGCGACCCGGCCCGCTCGGACCGGCTCGGCACGCTCACCGGCCGGGAGCGCGAAGTGCTCGTGCAGGTCGCCGGCGGCCACTCCAACGACGAGATCGCCGAGCGCCTGGAGGTCAGCCCGCTGACGGTGAAGACGCACGTCAACCGGGCCATGGCGAAACTCGGCGCCCGCGACCGGGCACAACTGGTGGTCATGGCCTACGAGTCCGGACTGGTGCGTCCACGGATGGAGTGACCTGACCCGGCGGTGCCGCCGGCCGGATCGGGTGGGCCCGGGCCAACCGGATCGGGTCCACCGCGGCTGGTGTCGACCGCGCAGACTCGATCGCTCGCGGAACGACCGAGCGGCGTGAGCCGGCCCCCCGTCCTCGGACGGGGCCCTTACCGGGCGAAGCGCCGGTGGACGGCGGGCCGGGCCGGGCACCGGTGGCAACCGCCGCCGGGTGCGGCCTGAGGCGGCCGCACTACGACCTCTGGTGGTGGGAGAGGGCTCGTCCGCTGCGGCACGCGCGGCCGGGGACGCGGCCAGAACGGCGAAGAGCGCCGCTCACACTGAGCGTCGCTCTTCACCCGCGTACTGACGAATCCGCTACGGCAGCGCCAGCATCCGCTCCAGCGCCAGCTTCGCGAACGCCTCCGTCTCCTTGTCCACCTGGATGCGGTTCACCGGCTTCCCCTCCGCCAGGGACTCCAGCGCCCACACCAGGTGCGGCAGGTCGATGCGGTTCATCGTCGAGCAGAAGCACACCGTCCGGTCGAGGAAGACGATCTCCTTGCCCTCCGGCGCGAAACGGTTCGCCAGGCGGCGGACCAGGTTCAGCTCCGTGCCCACGGCCCACTTCGAGCCGGCCGGAGCCGCTTCCAGGGTCTTGATGATGTACTCCGTGGAGCCCACGTGGTCCGCGGCTGCGACCACCTCGTGCCTGCACTCCGGGTGCACCAGCACGTTCACGCCCGGGATCCGCTCCCGTACGTCGTTCACCGAGTCCAGGCTGAAGCGGCCGTGCACCGAGCAGTGGCCCCGCCACAGGATCATCTTCGCGGCGCGCAGCTGCTCGGCCGTCAGGCCGCCGTTCGGCCGGTGCGGGTTGTAGACGACGCAGTCGTCCAGGGACATGCCCATGTCCCGCACGGCCGTGTTGCGGCCCAGGTGCTGGTCCGGCAGGAACAGGACCTTCTCACCCTGCTGGAACGCCCACTCCAGGGCCCGCTGCGCGTTCGACGACGTGCAGATGGTGCCGCCGTGCTTGCCGGTGAACGCCTTGATGTCCGCGGACGAGTTCATGTACGACACCGGGACGACCTGCTCGGCGATCCCCGCCTCGGTCAGCGCGTCCCAGCACTCGGCGACCTGCTCGGCGGTCGCCATGTCGGCCATGGAACAGCCGGCCGCGAGGTCGGGCAGGACCACCTTCTGGTCGTCCGACGTGAGGATGTCCGCCGACTCGGCCATGAAGTGCACACCGCAGAAGACGATGTACTCGGCCTCCGGCCGCGCGGCGGCGTCCCGGGCCAGCTTGAAGGAGTCGCCCGTGACGTCCGCGAACTGGATGACCTCGTCGCGCTGGTAGTGGTGCCCGAGGACGAACACCTTGTCGCCCAGCTTCTCCTTGGCCGCGCGGGCGCGCTCGACCAGGTCCGGGTCGGACGGCGAGGGGAGTTCGCCGGGACACTCGACGCCCCGTTCGCTCCTCGGGTCGGCCTCACGGCCGAGCAGCAGCAGGGCGAGGGGCGTCGGCTGTACGTCGAGCTCCTGGGTCTGGGCGGTGGTCACGACACGCACCCTTTCTGTTCTGCGGCTCGCCGGCCCTCGGACGGGCCGGCGGGACATGCTGGACAAGCCTTTTCGTCGATTTGACGCTATCTATCATAACCGCTTCATGTCACTTTGACGATGGCCATTGCGTCTATGTGACGTGAATCCCGGCGGGGGTCCTGCGGGGACGCGTCCCTCCACAGGCCGGTAGGCGTGTTTCGCGGCGTGTGCGAGCATGAAGAAGAAGCGAGACGCGAGAGGAAGCGTGCTCGGCCCGGAATGAATCCGCGGCCGGGCCGGTTGCACTCGTCGGCAAGCAGTCTCCGTACAACCCGGGAGAGATGTAGATGTCCGTACAGGACGAGACCACCACCGTCACCGACGGCATCATCCTGACCGACGCCGCCGCGGCCAAGGTCAAGGCCCTGCTCGACCAGGAAGGCCGTGACGACCTGGCGCTGCGCGTCGCGGTTCAGCCCGGCGGCTGCTCCGGCCTGCGCTACCAGCTCTTCTTCGACGAGCGTTCGCTCGACGGCGACGTGGAGAAGGACTTCGGCGGGGTCAAGGTCGTCACCGACCGCATGAGCGCCCCGTACCTGGGCGGCGCGACCATCGACTTCGTCGACACCATCGAGAAGCAGGGCTTCACCATCGACAACCCGAACGCGACGGGCTCCTGCGCCTGCGGCGACTCCTTCAGCTGAGTCGGCGCCCGGCGCGGACGTGTGAAGGCGGCACCCCCGGTCCGGGGGGCGCCGCCTTCGTCCGTCCCTGGAGCCGGCCTCCTACCGTGCGAGCGGGGGCCCCGCCCCGTCGGCCGGCACCGTCCCCTTCGGGATCGGCCTGCCGTCCGAACCGACCACCTGGCGGTCGCCCAGCGGCGCCTTCAGGTGCAGCGTCTCGTGGTAGACCTTCGCGATCATGATGCACACCTTGCCCCGCCAGGGCGTCCCGGTCACGGTCACCGTCACCCGGTCGGAGCCCTCGCTCACGGACGCCGTGTAGTCGGCGCACACCCCGCCCTCGTAGGCGATGGTCAGGTCCCGGCCGTCGGCGGTGTAGGCCATCACCTTCACGTCATGCTTCGTGGGTGCCGGGGACGGCGTTCCGCCCGGCGCGCTCGTACCCGGAGCGCTCGTGCCCGGCGCCGGCGTGCCGCTCGGCTGCCCCGGCGGCTGCGGGCTGGTCAGGTACTGCGGATCGATCGCCGGATAGGTCACCGTGAGGCCCTCCCCGGCCCCCGTCGGCCGTACCTCGAACAGCCATGACGGCACCAGCGCCGCCCGGCCGTCCACGGAGTGCCGGGCCAGCCCGAACACCGCGCCCTGCACCGTCGCCGACGCCCGCTTCGGCGCCGCGGTGGACGCCCCGCACGGCTTCTCGTCCCGGTCCTTGACCGGTACCGGACTGGCACAGCCGCCGATGCCCTTGCGACCGTGGGACGGCGCGCCGTTCATCAGCTCCAGCGTCCGCTTCGCGTCCAGCACGGGATACGTCGCTCCCTTGACCGGCGCCTTCAGATTGCCGCTGCCGCCCACCACCCGGCCGTCCCCGCCCACCTGGATGCCGGTCGACCAGCCGTGCGTGGGCAGCCCGCCGACCTCGGGATCGGCGTTCACCACCCGCAGGGAGCCCAGGAGCTGGTGCGCGTCGAGCTCGGCGTCGTCCTGGCCGAGCGCCTTCAGCACCGGAGCGGCGGCCCGCTCCGCCATGGCCTCGCTCACCGGGGAGCCCGCGGCGGAGCCCCGGGTGGAGGGGCACACCTTGCTGCTCCGGCACAGGTCGTCGGATCCGGGTCCGTACCGGCTGAACGTCCACCCCCCCGGTGCCTGCCCGGCCACCCGCAGCAGCGGCTGCGCGCCGTCCTTGCCGCCGCCCACCGTCCAGGAGTCACCCACCCGCCGCGGCGTGCCGCTCACGTCCAGAGCCTTGGCGAGCCGGGTCACCTCCTCCCGCGTCACCTCGCCCCTGGCCCGGTACACCGGCGCCGACCCGGGGCCGCCGGGCAGCTTGCCGGCCGCGCGGTACGTCGTGCCGTACGGGTTCGGCTCGCCCGCCGCGATGCCCGGCGTACCCGCCCCGCCGTAGCCGTCCAGGGCCAGCGCCGGGGGAGCGCCGCCGCCGCCCGGCGCGGAGGAGCCGCCCGCTTTGCCGGACAGGCTCGCGGCCAGGTACGCCCCGCCGCCCCCGACCAAGAGGACCGCCGCCGCGACCGAGGCGACCACCACCGGGGAACGCCGTCGCGGCACGGTTGCGTCACCGCCCTCGGGGACGTCCGCCGTCTCGCTCGCGTCGTCGGGTCGCTCGGTGTTCACCGCATCGCTCCTTCGGGTCCACGCTGTCCCAGGAGACCCCGCCGTGCCGGAAGAGGCCACGGTGGGTCGTATCCCGCCTCCCTCATACGGGGGACGGCGATGGGACGCAGCGGGGGAGCGCGCGGTTCCCTCGCGGGTGCGCCTGCAGGCAGGCGCCGCGATCAGTCCCCGTAGTCGGACATCGCGTCCAGAAGGCGGGCGGAGGCGGGCGGCACGCTGACCCCGTGGATCAGGGACGGTGAGACCGGCGCGGACGCGGTCTTCGCGGGGGCGGCCCAGTGCGGGACCATGCGAGCGCAGTCGCCGCGCAGCGACGCCAGGTCTCCTTCCGCTTCCGTGCCGGGCAGGGCGCTGCCGAGGACCTCGAGCTTCGTCATGACGGCACCGTAGGCAGGCCCGAGCCCACCGGGAAAGGTCTACTATCGGGTAGTTTTGCCTGCTTCAGAGGGGCTGGTGGACCGGGTAGCGTGAACTGTCCATCCCCTCCGCCCCAGGAGCGTGTCCTAGCCGTGCGTATCGCAGTCACCGGCTCCATCGCCACCGACCACCTCATGACCTTCCCCGGCCGCTTCGCCGACCAGTTCGTCGCGGACCAGCTGCACACGGTCTCCCTCTCCTTCCTGGTCGACCGCCTCGACGTACGCCGCGGCGGGGTGGGCGCGAACATCGCCTTCGGTATGGGACAGCTCGGCACCAAGCCGATCCTGGTCGGCGCGGCCGGCTCCGACTTCGACGAGTACCGGGCATGGCTGGACCGACACGGGGTGGACACCGAGTCCGTGCGGATCTCGGAGACCCAGCACACGGCCCGCTTCGTGTGCACGACCGACGCCGACCACAACCAGATCGGCTCCTTCTACACCGGCGCGATGAGCGAGGCCCGGCTCATCGAGCTCAAGACGGTGGCCGACCGGGTGGGGGGCCTCGACCTGGTCGTCATCGGCGCAGACGACCCGGAGGCGATGCTGCGCCACACGGAGGAGTGCCGCTCCCGGTCCATCCCGTTCGCCGCGGACTTCTCGCAGCAGATCGCCCGTATGGACGGCGACGAGATCCGGATACTGCTGGACGGGGCGACCTACCTCTTCTCCAACGAGTACGAGAAGGGGCTCATCGAGACCAAGACGGGCTGGTCGGACGGCGAGATCCTGGGCCGGGTGGGCCATCGGGTGACCACGCTCGGCTCCCGGGGCGTGCGCATCGAGCGCGTCGGCGAGGACCCGATCGAGGTGGGAGTGCCCGATGAGACGGCGAAGGTGGACCCGACCGGGGTCGGCGACGCCTTCCGGGCGGGGTTCCTCTCGGGGCTGGCGTGGGGCGTCACCCTGGAGCGGGCGGCCCAGGTGGGCTGCATGCTCGCGACCCTGGTCATCGAGACGCTCGGCACGCAGGAGTACCAGCTGCGGCGGGCCCACTTCATGGACCGCTTCACCAAGGCCTACGGGGACGAGGCCGCCGCGGAGGTCCAGGAACACCTGGCCTGAGGCCGGGCAGGCACGGACACGCCCCTACGAGAGCCGGCGGACCACGTACGCCGAACCCCGTTCCGCCGGCTCCTCACCCACGTACTCCTGCCCCCGCATCTCGCACCACGCCGGGATGTCCAGGCGGGCCGCCTCGTCGTCCGCCAGGACGCGGACCGTGCCGCCGACCGGGACGTCCCGGAAGGCCTTGGCCAGCTCGATCACCGGGATCGGGCAGCGCTTGCCGAGGGCGTCGACGACCAGGGCGTCCCCCCGCCCCGCGGTCCCCGGGGACGGCGCTCCCAGCTTCTCCCGGACCCCCGCCACCGCCTCCGGCAGCACCGCGAGGAACCGTTCGACGTCCTCCGCCGGTGTCCCCGGCGGCAGCGACACCCGCACGTTGCCCCCGCTCAGTACCCCCATCGCCTTCAGCACATGGCTCGGCGTCAGGGTGCTGCTCGTACAGGACGAACCGGACGAGACCGAGAAGCCCGCCCGGTCCAGCTCGTGCAGCAGCGTCTCTCCGTCGACATAGAGACAGGAGAACGTGACGATCCCGGGCAGCCGGCGCACCGGGTCGCCCACCACCTCGACATCGGGGACCAGCTCCCGCACCCGCACCCGGATCCGCTCCGTCAGCTCCCGCAGCCGCGGGGCCTCCTGGGCCGCCTCCGCCCGCACCGCCCGCAGCGAGGCCGCCGCCGCCACGACCGCGGGGATGTTCTCGAACCCGGCCGCCCGCCCCGACTCCCGCTCGTCCGCGGGACCCTGGGGCGCGAACCGCACCCCCTTGCGCACCGCGAGAAGCCCGACACCCGACGGCCCGCCCCATTTGTGCGCACTGGCCGTCAGCACCGACCAGCCGGCCTCCACCGGACCCCAGCCCAGCGACTGCGCCGCGTCCACCAGCAGCGGCACCCCGGCCGCCCGGCACACCTCGGCCACCCCGGCCACCGGCTGCACCGTGCCCACCTCGTGGTTGGCCGACTGCAGACAGGCCAGTGCGGTGTCCGCACGCAACGCCTCCGCGTACTCCTCGGGGGTGACGGCGCCCGCCCGCGAGACCGGCACCTGTGTCACCGTGCCGCCCGACGCCTCGAACACCTCCGCCGAATGGAGCACCGAGGAGTGTTCGACCGATGACACGATCAGGTGACGTCCGACCCGGCGGCGCCCCGCCAGCACCCCCTCGACCCCCGCGTGCACCGCCCGCGTCCCGGAGGAGGTGAAGACCAGCTCGTCCGGCCGGCAGCCGACCGCCTCGGCGGCCGTCTCCCGCGCCGCGTCCAGCAGCAATCGCGCCCGCCGCCCCTCGCGGTACAGCCGGGCGGGATCGGCCCACCCCTCCTCGAGCGAGGCCAGCAGAGCCTGCCGGGCAACGGGGTGAAGAGGACCACCGGAAGCAGCGTCGAAGTAACCCACACGGCAACGCTAATCGCCCGGAAGGGATGCGAGGAACTGCGCGATCGACAACGAACCACCGCACTCGCCACACAAGCCGCACCCCCGAGCTATTAGGCGCCCCGGCGCAACCCGCGGCGCGTACCGCACCCCTCCCCGCAACCCGCCGGAACGCGTCCAGTAGGGTTTGGTCCGCATAAACATCCAAACCCCTGCCCGACGCAGGGCGGCGACCGACCAGCGAGAAGGCCGCAGCCAACCGCGCGGGCGAGACTCTCGGGAAGGCGCTACGTGAGTCCCAACGGCTCCGACCGCTCGCCGCGGCGCCCGATGCGGCGGAAGCTGCTGCAGGCACTGACCGCGGGCCTGGTCCTGGCGACCGCAACCGGTTGCACATACAAGGACTTCCCCCGCCTTGGTATGCCCACCCCGACCACGGAAGAGGCTCCGCGGATCCTCTCCCTGTGGCAGGGATCCTGGGCGGCCGCGCTCGCCGTCGGCGTGCTGGTGTGGGGCCTGATCCTGTGGAGCGCGATGTTCCACCGGCGCAGCCGCACCAAGGTCGAGGTTCCCCAGCAGACCCGGTACAACATGCCGATCGAGGCGTTGTACACCGTGGTCCCGCTCATCATCGTCTCGGTGCTCTTCTACTTCACCGCCCGTGACGAGTCGAAGCTCCTCAGCCTCTCCAAGAAGCCCGACGTCACGATCAACGTCGTCGGCTACCAGTGGAGCTGGGGCTTCAACTACGTCACCCCCGTCGACGGGGTGACGGGCGACGCGAAGACCGACAAGAACCTGGTCGCGATCCCGGACCGGTTCAAGAACGACTTCCCGGCGAACGCCGGCGGTGTCTACGACTTCGGTACGCCCGCCACGCGGAACCCGCAGACGGGCAACCCCGGTCCCACGCTGTGGCTCCCCAAGGGCAAGACCGTCCGCTTCATCCTCACCTCGCGGGACGTCATCCACTCCTTCTGGGTGCTGCCGTTCCTGATGAAGCAGGACGTCATCCCCGGCCACGCCAACGCCTTCGAGGTGACCCCCAACCGGGAGGGCACCTTCCGCGGCAAGTGCGCCGAGCTCTGCGGCGTCGACCACTCCCGGATGCTGTTCAACGTGAAGGTGGTCTCGCCCGCAGCGTACGAGCAGCACCTCAAGGACCTCGCGAAGAAGGGGCAGACCGGTTACATTCCCGCCGGCATCGCGCAGACGAGCCACGAGAAGAACCGGGAGACGAACAACCTGTGAGCATCCTCAACGAACCCCAGGGTGCCGCGGCAGCAGAGTCGTACGAGAACGAGCTGCCGGTCCGGCGCAGGCGACCCGGTAACGTCGTCATCAAGTGGCTGACGACCACCGACCACAAGACGATCGGCACGCTGTATCTGACGACGTCGTTCGCGTTCTTCCTGATCGGCGGCGTGATGGCGCTGCTCATGCGCGCCGAGCTGGCCCGTCCGGGCCTGCAGATCATGTCGAACGAGCAGTTCAACCAGGCGTTCACGATGCACGGCACGATCATGCTGCTGATGTTCGCGACGCCGCTGTTCGCCGGCTTCGCGAACTGGATCATGCCGCTGCAGATCGGCGCGCCCGACGTGGCGTTCCCGCGGCTGAACATGTTCGCCTACTGGCTCTACCTGTTCGGCTCGCTGATCGCGGTCGGCGGCTTCCTCACCCCGGACGGCGCGGCCGACTTCGGCTGGTTCGCCTACAGCCCGCTGTCGGACGCGGTCCGCTCGCCGGGCGTCGGCGCCGACATGTGGATCATGGGTCTGGCCTTCTCCGGCTTCGGCACGATCCTCGGCTCGGTCAACTTCATCACCACGATCATCTGCATGCGCGCCCCCGGCATGACGATGTTCCGCATGCCGATCTTCGTGTGGAACGTGCTGCTGACCGGTGTGCTCGTGCTGCTGGCCTTCCCGGTCCTCGCGGCCGCGCTGTTCGCCCTGGAGGCGGACCGCAAGTTCGGTGCCCATGTCTTCGACGCGGCCAACGGCGGCGCACTGCTGTGGCAACACCTCTTCTGGTTCTTCGGCCATCCAGAGGTGTACATCATCGCGCTACCGTTCTTCGGCATCATCTCCGAGGTCATCCCGGTCTTCAGCCGTAAGCCGATGTTCGGCTACATGGGTCTCATCGGCGCCACCATCGCCATCGCCGGCCTGTCCGTGACGGTGTGGGCGCACCACATGTACGTCACCGGCGGCGTGCTGCTTCCGTTCTTCTCCTTCATGACGTTCCTCATCGCCGTTCCCACCGGCGTGAAGTTCTTCAACTGGATCGGAACGATGTGGAAGGGCTCGCTCTCCTTCGAGACGCCGATGCTCTGGGCGACCGGCTTCCTGATCACCTTCACGTTCGGTGGTCTGACCGGTGTCATCCTGGCCTCGCCGCCGATGGACTTCCACATCTCGGACTCGTACTTCGTGGTGGCGCACTTCCACTACGTGGTCTTCGGCACCGTCGTCTTCGCGATGTTCTCCGGCTTCCACTTCTGGTGGCCGAAGTTCACCGGCAAGATGCTCGACGAGCGCCTCGGCAAGATCACGTTCTGGACGCTGTTCATCGGCTTCCACGGCACGTTCCTGGTGCAGCACTGGCTGGGCGCCGAGGGCATGCCGCGTCGTTACGCGGACTACCTCGCCGCCGACGGCTTCACCGCCCTGAACACGATCTCGACGATCTCCTCCTTCCTGCTCGGCCTGTCGATCCTGCCGTTCCTCTACAACGTGTGGAAGACGGCCAAGTACGGCAAGCCGGTCGGCGTCGACGACCCGTGGGGCTACGGCCGTTCGCTGGAGTGGGCGACCTCCTGCCCGCCGCCGCGGCACAACTTCCTCACGCTGCCGCGGATCCGCTCCGAATCGCCCGCCTTCGACCTGCACCACCCGGAGATCGCCGCGCTCGAGCAGCTCGAGTACGCGGGTGCCGGCAGCAAGGGCGTCGCTGGTGGCAAGGAGGCCGGCAAGTGAAGATCCAGGGCAAGATGTTCCTGTGGCTGTCCGTCTTCATCCTCGTCATGGCCGTCGTCTACGGCGTGTGGTCGAAGGAGCCGGCCGGCACCACCGCGCTCTTCCTGGCCTTCGGCCTGAGCGTGATGATCGGCTACTACCTGGCCTTCACGGCCCGGCGGGTCGACGCGGGAGCGCAGGACAACAAGGAGGCCGACGTCGCCGACGACGCCGGTGAGATCGGCTTCTTCAGCCCGCACAGCTGGCAGCCGCTCGCCCTCGGCGTCGGTGGCGCGCTCGCCTTCCTGGCGATCGCGATCGGCTGGTGGCTGATGTACTTCTCGGCCCCGCTGATCCTGCTGGGCCTGTGGGGCTGGGTCTTCGAGTACTACCGCGGCGAGAACCGCACCCAGTAACAGGAGCCCCGCTCTTCCGGAGCCCGGACACACCTTCTGGAGTGTCCGGGCTCCCTCTTTTGCCACGCTCGGCGTCCCCCACACGGATTGCCCGGCGCGCCATGCTTGACAGACGTTCCTAGCGTGAGGGCATGAGCCACACAGCGTTCTTGAAAAACGGCACGGTCGTCGGGTGCACCCTGCTGGTGATCGCCCTCGGCGCGGGTCTCGTCGCCTGCGGGACGGACGGGGACCCGGCGGCGAAGCCGTACGACGCGGCGGACGACATCGACGTCAACGCCCAGGTCGGCGACGGCAAGCAGGTCGACCCGGACAAACCACTGGAGATCACCGCCTCGGGTTCGGACGCGCGCATCACGGACGTCACCGCCCTGGACTCCCGGGGGCGCTACGTCGCCGGTGAGCTCTCCGCCGACGGCAGCCGCTGGCACAGCACCTCACCGCTGGCCGCGGGCACCCACTACACGGTGCAGGTCAGCACGGAGGACGAGGACGGCAACCCGGGTCGCAAGACCCTGGAGTTCGACACCGGCACCCCCAAGGCCCAGACGGTTCTGAACGTCACCTTCGGCCCGGACTCCGGGACCTACGGCGTCGGGCAGCCCATCACCGCCACGCTCAGCCAGCCCGTCAAGGACAGGGCGCAGCGGGCCATCGTCGAGCGCGCCCTCAGGGTCGACTCGGTGCCCGCCGTGGAGGGCTCCTGGTACTGGGTGGACGACAAGACACTGCACTACCGCCCCAAGGACTACTGGCCCGCCCACGCCACCGTCACG
Organism: Streptomyces sp. PTL18; assembly: GCF_059510295.1. Lineage (NCBI taxonomy): Bacteria > Bacillati > Actinomycetota > Actinomycetes > Kitasatosporales > Streptomycetaceae > Streptomyces > Streptomyces sp. PTL18. Next base: position 235,914 of record NZ_JCAJZO010000006.1, read on the forward strand.
GCCTACAGCAACCTCGCCGGGGTGAAGATCGCCGACCGCCTCTGGGGCGGCGACACCAAGCCCGTGAAGCTGACCATGGGGGACAGCGTCATCGCTGTCACGGACGCGGCGTCGCACCGGCTGACGGTCTACAAGAACGGCGAAGCGATCAAGCAGATCCCCGTCACCACCGGCAAGCCCGGCTACGCGACCCGCAACGGCGTCAAGGTGATCCTGAACAAGAGCTACGTCGTACGGATGCGCGGGACCACCATCGGCATCGCGGCGGGCTCCAGCGACTCCTACGACCTGAACGTCTACTGGGCGGCCCGGGTCACCTGGAGCGGCGAGTACGTGCACGCCGCGCCCTGGTCCGTGGGCTCCCAGGGGTACGCCAACGTCAGCCACGGCTGCACGGGGATGAGCACCGCGTACGCCCGGTGGTTCTACAACACGGTCCGGCAGGGCGACATCGTCCAGGTCGTCAACTCGGGCGGCAAACAGATGGAACCGTTCGGCAACGGCTTCGGCGACTGGAACGTGGACTGGAAGAAGTGGCAGAAGGGCAGCGCCCTGAGCCCCGACACGTCCAACCCGGCGCTGACGGCGCGGCTGAGCCCGGAGAGCGTCTGAGACGCCCTGAGAGCGGCGGGCGCCCCTCTCAGGCGCTCAGAAGGGCCTTGCGTCGCAGCAGGGAAGCCAGGGCAGAGGCGAACTCCACCGGTTCGACCGGCAGCGCCACCGCCGCGTCCGCGCGACTCCACGTCGCCAGCCACGCATCCTGGGGCCGGGCGATCAGCAACAGAACCGGCGGGCAGTCGAAGATCTCGTCCTTGATCTGCCGGCACACGCCCATCCCGCCCATGGGCACCGCCTCGCCGTCCAGCACGCACACGTCGATGCCGCCCTTGTCCAGTTCCCTGAGCACGGCTCCCGGCGTGGCGCACTCCACGAACTCCACCTCGGGAACGTCCGGAGCCGGCCGGCGCCCGGTCGCGAGCCGCACCTGGGCGCGGGTGTTGGAGTCGTCGCTGTAGACCAGCACCGTGGCGGTCGGCTGCATGCTTCCCTCCGGGACGTCGTCGTCGTACGGAACGGACCATCGGTGCGGATGCTACCCCCTGGAACACGGGGTGGACACCGGCGCGCAGCCGTCTTCGGTGCGCCATCCGGGCACTACAGACGGTACGGACACTCCGAACGGCACCCCCCGGAGTGAGGGCGAGATAAGCGACCGACATAATGTCGGTCGTGGCGACAGCAACGACAGTAGAAACCGGGCACGCGCACCCGTCGGTCAACCGGCCGAACCTCACCAGCGTCGGAACCATCATCTGGCTGAGTTCCGAGCTGATGTTCTTCGCGGCCCTCTTCGCGATGTACTTCACCCTGCGATCGGTGACCGGGCCGGCTCACTGGAAGGAGATGGCGAGTTCCCTCAATGTGCCCTTCTCCTCCGTGAACACCACGGTCCTGGTGCTCTCCTCCCTCACCTGCCAGCTCGGCGTCTTCGCCGCCGAACGCGGTGACGTGAAGAAGCTCCGGGGCTGGTTCATCGTCACCTTCATCATGGGTGCGATCTTCATCGGCGGACAGATCTTCGAGTACACCGAGCTGGTGAAGAAGGACGGTCTCTCGCTGTCCTCCGACCCGTACGGCTCGGTGTTCTACCTGACCACCGGCTTCCACGGCCTGCACGTGACGGGTGGTCTCATCGCATTCCTGCTGGTGCTCGGCCGCACCTACGCGGCCAAGAGGTTCACCCACGAGCAGGCGACCGCCGCCATCGTCGTGTCCTACTACTGGCACTTCGTCGATGTCGTCTGGATCGGCCTCTTCGCCACGATCTACCTGATCAAGTAGTCGGCGACCGTCCGATCCGATTCCCAGAAGCATCGACGCAGAAGATCCTGACACCGGGGTAATCCGTGAAAAAGCTCTCCGTACGACGACGCCATCCGCTGGCGGCTGTCGTCGTCCTACTTCTCGCGCTGGCGGCCACCGGGGGGCTGTACGCAGCGTTCGCACCCGCGACCCCTGCGCAGGCCGATACGACCGCCCAGTCCCTCGCCATCGACGAGGGCAAGAAGCTCTTCGAGGTCGGTTGCGCCAGCTGCCACGGCACCAGCGGTCAGGGCAGCTCCGACGGCCCGAGCCTGGTGGGTGTGGGCGCCGCGGCCGTGGACTTCCAGGTCGGCACCGGTCGCATGCCCGCCGCGACCTCGCAGGGCGCCCAGGTGCCCGCGAAGAAGCAGGTCTACAACCAGACCCAGATCGACCAGCTCGCGGCGTTCGTCGCCTCGCTCGGCGCCGGCCCGGCGATCCCGACGAAGAACGACTACAGCCCAGAGGGTGCCGACATCGCCAAGGGCGGTGAGCTGTTCCGCACCAACTGCGCGCAGTGCCACAACTTCACCGGGCAGGGTGGTGCGCTGACGCACGGCAAGTACGCGCCGAACCTCGGCGGCGTCGCCCCGAAGCACATCTACGAGGCCATGCTGACCGGCCCGCAGAACATGCCGTCCTTCCCGGACACCACGCTGTCGCAGCAGAACAAGAAGGACATCATCGCGTACCTCAAGACGGTCAACGGTGACCAGAGCGTGAACCCTGGTGGCCTCACCCTGGGTGGCCTCGGCCCGGTCCCCGAGGGCCTGTTCGCCTGGATCTTCGGCCTCGGCGCGCTGATCGTCGTCGCCGTATGGGTCGCCGCCCGGACCGCAAAGGCCAAGAAGTCATGAGCCACGACATTCCCGAAGAAAACCTGCCCGCTGAGCAGGACACCGAGCCCGGCGCGGTAGCCGTCGCGGACGAGGAGAACCCGTTCGCCGATCCGGGTCTGCCTCCCCACGAGCCCCGCATCCAGGACATCGACGAGCGGGCCGCCAAGCGCTCCGAGCGCACGGTCGCCATGCTGTTCACCGTGTCGATGCTGGCCACCATCGCTTTCCTGGTCTCGTACATCGTGATCCCGGAGAGCAAGATCGTCTACGTGTTCCCGATCGGTCACACGCGGGCGATGAACTTGGCGCTGGGCCTGACGCTGGGCGTCGCGCTGTTCACCATCGGCGCGGGCGCGGTCCACTGGGCCCGCACCCTGATGTCCGATGTGGAGGTCGCCGACGAGCGTCACCCGGTCGAGGCGTCCCCCGAGGTCAAGGCCAAGGTCATGACCGACTTCCGGCAGGGCGCCAAGGAGTCCGCGATCGGCCGCCGCAAGCTGATCCGCACCACGATGCTCGGCGCACTCGCCATGTTCCCGCTCTCCGGCCTCTTCCTGCTGCGCGACCTCGGTCCGCTGCCCGGGACGAAGCTGCGCCACACCATGTGGTCCAAGGGCAAGCTCCTCGTCAACATGAACACGAACCAGCCGCTGCGTCCCTCGGACGTCCAGGTCGGTTCGCTCACCTTCGCCAAGCCCGAGGGCTTGGAGGAGACCGACGAGGACTTCCAGGTCCAGATCGCCAAGGCGGCCCTGATGATCGTCCGGCTGCAGCCGGAGAACATCAAGGACAAGCAGGAACTCGCGTGGTCCCACGAGGGCATCGTGGCGTACTCGAAGATCTGCACCCACGTCGGTTGCCCCATCTCCCTGTACGAGCAGCAGACGCACCACGTCCTCTGCCCGTGCCACCAGTCCACTTTCGACCTCTCCGACGGTGCCCGGGTCATCTTCGGCCCGGCCGGTCACCCGCTTCCGCAGCTGCGCATCGGCGTCAACGCGGACGGTTACCTCGAGGCGCTCGGCGACTTCGCACAGCCCGTCGGCCCTGCATTCTGGGAGCGCGGATGAGCACTACACCGAGCAACGGGTCCGCAGCGCGCGGACGGGCACCGGCCGGCGAGCGTGTCGCCGACTGGGCCGACGGACGCCTGGGCATCTACACCCTGGCCAAGTCGAACATGCGCAAGATCTTCCCCGACCACTGGTCGTTCATGTTGGGCGAGGTCTGCCTCTACAGCTTCCTCATCCTCATCCTCACGGGTGTCTACCTGACCCTGTTCTTCCACCCGTCGATGAACGAGGTGGTGTACCACGGCAGTTACGTGCCGCTGCAGGGCCAGATGATGAGCGAGGCGTTCAACTCGACGCTGCACATCAGCTTCGACGTCCGTGGCGGTCTGCTGGTCCGGCAGATCCACCACTGGGCGGCGCTGGTCTTCCTCGCCGGCATGTTCGTGCACATGATGCGCGTGTTCTTCACCGGCGCGTTCCGCAAGCCCCGTGAGATCAACTGGCTGTTCGGCTTCCTGCTGTTCGTCCTCGGCATGTTCACCGGCTTCACCGGTTACTCGCTCCCGGACGACCTGCTCTCCGGCACCGGTGTCCGCTTCATGGAGGGCGCGATCCTCTCCGTGCCGGTCGTCGGCACGTACCTGTCGTTCTTCCTCTTCGGCGGGCAGTTCCCGGGCGGCGACTTCGTGGCCCGGTTCTACTCGATCCACATCCTGCTGCTTCCGGGCATCATGCTCGGCCTGGTGGTCGGCCACCTGATCCTGGTCATCTACCACAAGCACACGCAGTTCGCGGGTCCCGGCAAGACGAACAACAACGTCGTCGGCATGCCGCTGCTGCCGGTGTACATGGCCAAGGCCGGCGGCTTCTTCTTCCTGGTCTTCGGCGTCATCGCCGCCGTCTCGGCGATCGCCCAGATCAACCCGATCTGGGCGATGGGTCCCTACCGGCCGGACCAGGTGTCCACGGGCGCCCAGCCCGACTGGTACATGGGCTTCTCCGAGGGCCTGATCCGTGTGATGCCGGGCTGGGAGATCAGCTTCTGGGGCCACACGCTCGTCCTGGGCGTGTTCATCCCGCTCATGGTCTTCCCGCTGGTCCTGGTCGCGATCGCGGTGTACCCGTTCATCGAGTCCTGGGTCACCGGCGACAAGCGCGAGCACCACATCCTGGACCGTCCGCGCAACGCCCCCACCCGTACGGGCTTCGGCGCCGCGTGGATCTCGTGGTACTTCGTGCTGCTGCTGGGCGGTGGCAACGACATCTGGGCCACGCACTTCCACCTGTCGATCAACGCGATCACCTGGTTCGTCCGCGTCGCCTTCTTCGTGGTGCCGGTCGTCGTGTTCCTCGTCACCAAGCGCATCTGCCTCGGTCTGCAGCGCCGCGACCGCGACAAGGTGCTGCACGGCCGCGAGTCGGGCATCATCAAGCGGCTGCCGCACGGTGAGTTCATCGAGGTCCACGAGCCGCTCAGCCAGGAGCAGCTGCACACGCTCACCGCGCACGAGCAGTACAGGCCGGTCGAGCTCGGCCCCACGGTCGACGAGAACGGCGTCGAGCGGAAGATCAAGGGCTCGCAGAAGTTCCGCGCCAAGCTGAGCAAGGCCTACTACGGCGATGACAACCAGATCGCCAAGCCCACGGTCGAGGAGTACAAGGAGATCACGAGCGGCCACGGCCACCACTGATCGCTGCACGCCACGCCACAGTCGAAGGGCCCCGTCCGATGTCCGGACGGGGCCCTTCGCCATGCCCCCGGCTGGATAGGGTGGACCCGTTCGAGACTCGCGTCCCGTAGTCCGGGACACCCACCCAGGAGCGGCTTATGAGCGCTGTGACACCCGCTGGAGGCGACACCGCGGCGGGCCGTTCCTGGCCCGAGGTACTGAACGCCCTGCTGGAGGGGCGCGACCAGAGTGCCGACGCGACGGCGTGGGCGATGGACCGCATCATGCGCGGCGAGGCGACCGACGCGCAGATCGCCGGGTTCGTGGTGGCGCTGCGCGCCAAGGGCGAGACGGTCGAGGAGATCACCGGTGTGGTCCGGGCGATGTACGAGCACGCCAACGTGATCGAGGTGTCGGGTCCCACGGTCGACATCGTCGGCACGGGCGGTGACGGCGCGAAGACGGTGAACATCTCCACGATGTCGGCGCTCGTGGTGGCCGGCACGGGAGCGAAGGTCGTCAAGCACGGGAACCGCGCGGCCTCGTCCGCGTCGGGCTCGTCGGACGTCCTGGAGAAACTGGGCGTCAACCTCGACCTGACACCCCAGCGGGTGGCCGAGGTCGCCGAGGAGGCGGGCATCACCTTCTGTTTCGCGGTGAAGTTCCACCCCGCGCTGCGCCATGTCGCCGCCGCGCGCGGTCAGCTGGGCATCCGGACGGTCTTCAACGCGCTCGGCCCGCTCACCAACCCGGCGAAGGTCAGGGCCCAGGCGGTCGGCGTCGCGGATCCGCGCCTGGCGCCGATGATCGCGGGTGTGCTCGCCGAGCGCGGCAACTCGTCCCTGGTGTTCCGCGGCGACGACGGCCTCGACGAGCTGACGACGACGGCCACCTCCCACGTCTGGGTCGTCCGCGACGGCAAGGTCACCGAGGAGACCTTCGACCCGCGGGACGTCGGCATCGAGCTGGTGCCGGTGGAGGCCCTGAGGGGCGGCGATCCGTCCCACAACGCCGAGGTCGCCCGCCGCCTCCTCGGCGGGGAGACGGGCCCGGTGAGGGACGCGGTCCTGCTCAACTCGGCGGCCGCACTGGTCGCCCTGGAGCCGGGCGACGGCCCGCTGGCGGACCGGCTCCGCACCGGCATGGACAAGGCCGCCGCGTCCATCGACTCGGGAGCGGCCAAGCAGGCCCTGGAGCGATGGGTGGCGGCCAGCAACGTCTGACGCCGTGCGCGCCCGCGGAAAAGACCAGGTCAGGCTGGCCGGAGTAAAGTGAGACAGGTGGCAGCTCTCCCCGCGGGCCGCAAGGAGGCTGGGCATGATCCATTCAGCCGATATCCGCGAGTGGCGCAACCAGGACGTGATCGACACCAAGGGCCGCAGGATCGGGTCCCTCGAGGCGGTCTATGTCGACACCACCACCGACACACCGGCCATGGCCACCGTCCGCACCGGGATTCCGACCCGGCAGAGGCTCGTCTTCGTCCCCCTCGACGAGGCGACCGTGGGCCCCGGGTACGTCCAGGTGGCGCACTCCAAAGGGCAGGTGCGCAAGGCGCCGTCCATCGGCCTGGACGACGTCCTGCCGGTCGAGCGGGAAGAGGAGATCTTCAAACACTATGACAGGGCCTATGAGCCCGGTGCCGACCGCGGACGCCGCCTGGCGCGCCGCTGATCTGCCGGGCCGGAGGGAGTGGTCACCATGGCGGTCTTCCTGTTCCTGATCCTCGCGGCGGTCGCCCTGGGCATCATCGGCGTGGTCGCGAAGGGGCTGTTCTACCTGCTGGTCATCGGGATCGTGGTGTTCCTGGCGAGCCTCGTGGGGTTCGGCATGCGCTGGGGGCGGCGTTCGGGCCACCACCTGGTCCGCTGACCTCATCGGACGGGGTCCCCCGTCCCGGTATCCGGACAGAAGTTGCGGGTGGTCGATCACCTGCCGTAGTTTCCTGACCAGGTCATGAGCGACAGTCATTCGGCCCCGGCCGGCTGTCCGGCAACCCTCCGTCCGTGGCGGGGTGCCCCGGGTGAAGACCAGGTCGCAGGCAGCGAGGTCTGCGGCAAGCGCGGACCCCTCGCACGCTTTCGAAGGCGTGGGACCAGGGGTCCTGGTCGTTCGAGGGAGCCTTCCGTGAGCAAGCGAATGCGTTAGGGCCGCAGAGCCCCGCCTCCGCAACCCTTCCTTTCCTTTTCACCCTCCGTGCCGTGAACACCTCTGGCGCTCGTGCGTGAGCGCCTCGGCACCGGTGGGTCTCGCCTGCCCACGGGAGTGCACCCATGTCCGTCTCCACCCTTGCCGTCGACCCGTCCGTCTGCGCCCCGCTGCCCGTTCTGGGCCGCGATGTCACCGTCCCGCTCGTCACCGGCGGCGACGTCACCTACGCCGCCCTCGACTACGCGGCCAGCGCCCCGGCGCTGCAGCGGGTCTGGGACGACGTGGCGGCGTACGCCCCGTACTACGGCAGCGTGCACCGCGGTGCCGGATACCTCTCGCAGTTGTCCACCGACCTGTTCGAGAGCGCCCGCCGCACCGTCGCCGAGTTCCTCGACTGCCGCGACGGCGACCAGGTGGTCTTCACCCGCTCCACCACCGACTCGCTCAACCTGCTCGCCGCCGCCCTCCCGGCCGGCTGCCGGGTGTTCGTCTTCGAGACCGAGCACCACGCCTCGCTGCTGCCCTGGCGGGACGCCCAGGTCACCTACCTCGACGCCCCTCGCACCCCCCGCCAGGCCGTCGAGACCCTGGAGCGCGCCCTCGCCGACCGCACCGTGCCCGCCGAAGGGGGCCACGGCCCGGCCCTCGTCTGTGTCACCGGCGCCTCCAACGTCACCGGTGAACTGTGGCCCGTGCGCGAGCTGGCGGCGGCCGCCCACGCGCACGGCGCCCGTGTCGTCCTGGACGCCGCCCAGCTCGCCCCGCACCACCCGGTGTCCGTCAAGGACCTCGACGTGGACTGGGTCGCCCTCTCCGGCCACAAGCTCTACGCACCCTTCGGCTCCGGCGTCCTGGCCGGCCGCGCCGACTGGCTGCGGCAGGCGGAGCCGTACCTCGCGGGCGGCGGCGCCAGCCGCAAGGTCACGCGGCGCACGGACGGGGGAGTGGACGTGGAGTGGCACGACACGGCCGCCCGCCACGAGGCCGGCTCCCCGAACGTGATCGGCGCCTACGCCGTCGCCTCCGCCTGCAAGGCCCTCGCCGAGGCCGGCTTCGACACCCTGGTGGCCCGCGAGCAGCACCTGATCCGCAGGGTCAGGGAGGGCCTCGCCGAGGTTCCCCAGGTCAGGATCCTCTCCCTCTTCGGCGACGACGCCCCACGCGTCGGCGTGATCTCCTTCGTCGTCGACGGCTGGAACAGCTCCCACTTCGCCGCCGCGCTCTCCGCCGAGTACGGCATCGGCGTCCGCGACGGCCTGTTCTGCGCGCACCCCCTGCTGCGCACCCTGCTCGGCAGCGACCACCGGGCCCAGGGCGAGTGCGGCGCTCCCGAGGCCGCACCCGGCGAGAGGTCCCTCAACGCCGTCCGGGTGAGCTTCGGCGCCGGCACCCCCGACGAGCACGTGGAGCGCTTCGTCGACGCCGTGAAGGAACTGGTGAGCGACGGCGCGAAGTGGCGGTACCGCACGGAGAACGGCCGCTGCGTCCCGGCGGTCTGAAGCCCGCAGGGCCGGTGGGGCGGCGTCGGGCCCGGCCCGGATGAGCCCTGGCGGATCAGGCGGATCAGGAGTCCAGCCCGATCGCGAACGCCGCCTCCATGTCGTGCTGGGAGTACGTACGGAACGCCACGTGGGTGTCCGTCGCCTCGACCCCCGGGATCTTGCTGATCCGCCCGGGGATGACGTCCGCCAGATCCTCGTGCTCCTTCACCCGCACCATGGCGATCAGGTCGTACGTCCCCGTCACGGAGAAGACCTCACTGACCGAATCCAGCGCGGCGATCCGCTCCGCGATCTCGGGGATCCGGTCCACGCTGGTCTTGATGAGCACGATCGCGGTGATCACGGCTGCTGTTCTCCCTCGGGGGCCTCGGCTGGGGGTTTCACCCTACTCGTACGCACGTGGCGCACCCCCGCGTACAGGAACCCCAGCGAGAACCCCACCAGGTGCGCCAGATACGCCACCCCCGGCCCCTCGGCGGCACGGCCCGCGGCCATCCACTGCAGGGACACCCAGAACGGCAGCACCACCCAGGCCGGGAACCTCAGCGGCAGGAAGAACAGGAACGGAAAGAGACTGGTCACCCGCGCCCTGGGGAAGAGGAAGAGGAACGCACCCAGGACCGCGGAGATCGCCCCGGACGCTCCGACCAGCGTCTGTGCCGAGGTCGCGTTGGCCGCCGCGTACCCCAGCAGCGCCAGATAGCCGCAGCCCAGGTAGAACAGGGCGAACTCCACATGCCCCATCCGCTCCTCGGCCATGGCCCCGAAGACGTAGAGGAAGAGCATGTTCCCCAGCAGATGCACCCAGCTGCCGTGCACGAACAGCGCGGTCGCGGGCGTCAGCGCCGCCCGTGGCGCCCCGCCGAACAACTCCGCCGGCACCACCCCCCAGCGGGCGAAGTAGGCCCGCTGCGCGGCGAGCAGCGCGTCCCCGCTCCCGTAGGCCGGACTCAGTCCGGCGGCCGGTCCGGCGACGAAGAGAGCGCAGCACAGGACGATCAGCCCGTACGTCACCGGCGCCGACTGTCCGCGCAGCGCTCCCACGACCGCCCTGCTCCAGGTGCTGATCATGGCACAGAGCATGGCGTAAGCGGACCGATCGGCACAGAGTGCCTCGCCGCCGTGGAACGGGCGGGCGGCGGGTACTCGCCAGGCCGTAGGGTTACGAGCCACACGCTCCAGGGAAACTGGCGCATCACGGAGACTGGAAGAAGGAAGAGCAGCCACGATGACGGTTCCCCTGCCGACGGAGACGACCCGCTGGCGCTGCGCGCTCTGCGGAAACCTCACCCGTTTCGACGTGACCCGTTCCGCGAAGGTCGTCGAGTACGTGCACCTCGATCTGGCAGGGGAGCCGAAGGTCGAGGAGCGCGAGGTGGTCAGTGAGACCATCGAGTCGGTGCGGTGCCGCTGGTGCAACGCGGTCGACCAGGTGGAGCTCGTGGACAGGCCGGGCGCCGGCTCCTGAGGGAGGCGGCCCCGCTGGGCGTATGGGGTGAGGGATGGCTGAGACCACAGGCGGGGAGCCGGTCGACGGCACCGCTGAGGTGCTCGACCGTCCGCTGCCCGACGGTGTGCGCCGCCGGGTCGTGCAGATCGTGTCCGACGCCTTCGGCGGGCTGACCCTCGCCGAACTGCCCGCACAGCTGCGGCAGTACGCCCGGTTCACCCCGACCCGCCGCGCCAAGTTCGCCGGCAACGCCATGGCGGCGGCCGTGGAGACGGACGCGCTGTTCCGGCAGCGCGTCGCCGAGAAGCTCAGAGAGGCCCAGCCGCAGCTCACCGGTGCCCTGGACGCCGGCTCGCCACCCCCGGCCGCGGACCCGCTCGACGTGGCGGCCGCGGCCTACGTACTGCGCCCGGCGGGCTGGGTGAAACTGGTGGCCGCCGCCGGCGAGGAGGCCCAGCGCGCCGACGCCGAGCGCGCCGACGAGGAGAGCCGGGCCGAGCTGGAGCGGCTGCGCGCGGAGCTGGCGGCCGCGCGTGAACAGACCCGCGGCGAGACCGAGCGGCTGCGGGCGGAACTGGACGCGGCCCGCAAGGAAGCCGACTCGCTCCACCGCAAACTGCGCGCCGCCCTCAGCGACGTCCGGCGCGGCGAGGCCGCCCTGCGCAAGGTCCGGAGCGAGGTCGAGGCGGTGCGCGCCGAGGGCCAGGCCCAGGTCTCCGCCGCCGAGAGCGAGACCCGGCGGCTCAAGGCGCGCCTGGCCGAGGCGGAGGCCACCCTGGAGGCCACGCGCAGGGCGGCGCGCGAGGGGCGCAGCGTCGAGGACATGCGGGTACGTCTGTTGCTCGACACCCTGCTCGACGCGGCCCAGGGGCTGCGCCGCGAACTGGCGCTGCCCCCGGTCTCCGTACGCCCGGCGGAGACCGTGGACGCGGTCGAACCGGGACGAATGACACCGAAGGACATCGCCGCACGTGCGCTGTCCGAAAACGACCCCGCGATCCTCGACCAGTTGCTCGCACTGCCCCAGGTGCATCTGGTCGTCGACGGCTACAACGTCACCAAGACCGGCTATCCGCAGATGCCGCTGGAGAAGCAGCGACTGAGGCTCCTCGGTCAGCTCTCCCAACTCGCCGCGCAGACCGGCGCCGAGGTCACCTGTGTCTTCGACGGCGCCGAACTGGCCGCCCCGGTGCTGCTCGCGCCGCCGCGCGGAGTGCGGGTGCTGTTCTCCAAGCCGGGCGTCACCGCCGACGAGTTGATCCGTCAGCTGGTGCGTGCCGAGCCGCCGGGCCGTCCGGTGATCGTCGCTTCCACGGACCGTGAGGTGGCCGACGGGGTCGCGAGGGCGGGAGCGCGTCCGGTGGCCTCTGCCGTGCTCCTGAAGCGTCTCTCCCGTGGCTGAAATCGGCTGAAGGTCGCCTACGTCGCCAAGCGCAACGTACAGGGTCAATGCCTGAATTGAGAGAGTCGTCGCGCAACGTAGCGTCAGGGTCCTCTCACTTGCTGTGTGTCATGTGCAAAGAATGCCTTGCGTGACAGGATTTTTTGGTGTGAGGATTTGAACTCATCACGATGAGGTCACTAGGGTCTGGCCTCGAACCTCCAAGCGGGTGATCACTCAGAAGAAGGAGCTCGCTTCCGTGGCGTCCCACCGTCGACCCAAGCAGCCGAGCCGTGCACGTGTGACCGTGCTCACCACCGCAGCAGCCGCTGCTGTCGCGTTCAGTGCGCAGGCCGCCAATGCCGCCCCCAGTGCCAAGCCGAGCAAGGACGAGGTCAAGGCCAAGGTCGACGCGCTGTACCAGCAGGCCGAGCAGGCCACCGAGAAGTACGACGGGGCCAAGGAGAAGCAGGACAAGCTGGAGAAGGAGATCTCCACCCTGCAGGACAAGGTCGCCCGGGGCCAGGACGAGCTCAACCAGCTGCGCGACGGCATCGGCTCCATGGCCAGCGCCCAGTACCGCACCGGCAGCATCGACCCCTCCGTCCAGCTCTTCCTCTCCTCGAACCCGGACGACTTCCTCGACAAGGCGTCCACGCTCGACCAGTTGAGCAGCCAGCAGGTCGAGGCGCTGAAGAAGATCCAGGAGAAGCAGCGCGAGCTGGCCCAGGAGCGGCAGGAAGCCACCGACAAGCTGAAGGACCTCGCTGCCACCCGGACGGAACTGGGGAAGAAGAAGCAGGAAGTCCAGAGCAGGCTCGCCGCGGCGCAGAAGCTCCTCAACAGCCTCACCGCACAGCAGCGGGCGGCTCTCCAGGCCGAACAGGCCCGCGCCAGCCGGGACAGCGCGCGCACCGTCCTCGGCGGTTCCTCCGCCGCGGCCTCCAGCCGGGCCCTCGCGGCCTTCCAGGCCGGACAGACCAGGATCGGCGACCCCTACGTGTACGGCGCCACCGGGCCCAGCTCCTTCGACTGCTCGGGTTTCACCGGCTGGTCCTACGCCCAGGCCGGTATCTCCCTCCCGCGCACCTCGCAGGAGCAGGCCAACGTCGGCACCCGCATCTACAACGTCAACGACCTCAAGGTCGGCGACCTGGTCTTCTTCTACAACCTGGACCACGTCGGCATCTACGCGGGCAACGGCCAGGTGCTGCACGCCCCGCACACCGGTGCCACCGTGCGCTACGAGGCGATGAGCGACATGCCGTTCGATTTCGGCGTCCGGGTCTGACGCTTTCCTTCAGGCCGCCGCCCCACACCCCCCGAACGAGCGAATTCCAGCGGCCTCCGCTGACTCCACGCCCCGCCGATGACCTGCGTCAGCGGCGGGGCGTCGCTCTGTCGGCCGCTCGGCGTCTTTGGACCCGCGGTGATCATCCCGCTACTGTCTGCCGCGTTTCCCCCGCCGCCCGGCGGGTGGTTCGTCAGCGGAAGGAGAGCGACCGGTCGTGGGGTCCCATCGCCGCCTTGCACCATCCGGTATGCGCCAGGGCGCCGGCGCCGCGGAGTCCGGCCGAGCCCTGAGGAGGGCCGCCGCCGTACTGTCCGCCGCGGCGGCGGCCGCTGCGACGCTGGGCGCCGTGCCGGCCGACGCCGCGCCACGCGACACCCGGGCCACGGTGGACCGGCTGTACCAGGAGGCGGAGCAGGCCACCGAGGCCTACGACAAGGCAGCGGAACGCGTCGACGCGCTGCGCAGGGAGGTGGGCCGGGCACAGGACCGCGTCGCCCGGCAGCAGGACCGCGTCAACAGCATGCGGGACGCGCTGGGTGCGCTCGCCGGGGCCCAGTACCGCTCCGGCTCACTCGCCTCCTCCCTCGCGCTGCTGCTGTCGGACGACCCCGGTGAGTACCTCGACAAGGCGGCCGTGCTGGACCGGATCGGAGCCCGCCAGGCCGGGCAGCTGAAGGAACTCCAGGGTGCGCTGCGCCGGTTGGCCGGGGAGCGCGCGGTGGTGGCCGGTGAACTCGCGGAACTGGAGAAGAGCCGCGACGCGGTCGCGCAGCACAAGAAGGCCGTGGAGCGGAAACTCGTCGCGGCGCAGCGGCTGCTGAACTCCCTGCCGGACCAGGAGCGCACCGCCTACCAGCGGGCCTCCCGGGACGCCGGCGCGGTGCCCGCCCTCACCTCGGCCGTGGCGGGCGACTCCCGCGCGGCGGCAGCCGTCGCCGCGGCCCGCTCCGCGCTCGGCCGCCCGTATGTGTGGGGCGCCAACGGGCCGGGCGGCTTCGACTGTTCGGGCCTCATGCAGTGGGCGTACGCGCGAGCCGGTGTCGGGCTGCCGCGCACCTCGCAGGAACAGCGGTACGCCGGCCGCCGGGTGCCGCTGTCCCAGGCCCAGCCCGGGGACCTGGTGGTCTACCGCTCCGACGCCAGCCATGTGGCGATGTACGTCGGCAACGGCCAGGTCATCCACGCACCCCATCCGGGGGCGGCGGTGCGCTACGACCCGGTCGGCATGATGCCGATCGCCTCGGTCACCAGGCCCTGACCGCTGTGCGGGCGGCACGTACGATCGGACGGTGGCTGGTCGTGGACGTGCGTCGAGGGTCGTGGCGGGCTGTGTCCTGCTGCTGGCCGGACTCGTCGGCTGCGGCGCCGCCCCCGCCCCGAACGGGACGGCCGCCGTGCGGCAGGTGCTCGACCGGCGGGCGACGGCGGTCCTGGACGGTGACCGGCCCGCGTTCCTCGCGACCCAGACCGGCAGCGCCGGCGCCGCCGGGTTCGACAATCTGCGCACCGTCCCGCTGGCCGCCTGGTCGTACCGGCTCACCGCCCTGCACCTGACCGGTGACCGGGCCACCGCCGACGCCGAACTGCGCTACCGCGTCAGGGGGTACGACCGGGCACCGGTCACCGCCGCCCGCGCAGTGCGGCTGATCCGCACCGGCGGACGCTGGTACGTGACCTCCGACGAGCCCGCGCGGAAGGCCGCCCGGCAACTGTGGGACCAGGGCACGGTCGAGACGGTCACCGGCGCGCACAGCCTGGTCCTCGGAGTCGGGCAACCGCGGGACACGCTACGGGAGTACGCGCGCCTCGCGGACCGGGCGGTGCCCGCCGTCACCGGGGCGTGGGGGACCGGCTGGCCGGGCCGGGTCGTGGTGCTGGTGCCCAAGTCGCTGGAGGGCATGGCGGCGCTGCTCGGCGCTCCGGCGTCCCGGTACCGGGGGATAGCCGCGGTCACCACCGGTGAGGTGGGCGGGAGCGGGACGGCGCCCGCGGACCGGATCACCGTCAACCCGGACGCCTACGCCGTCCTGGGCGACTTCGGCAAACAGGTCGTGCTCACCCACGAGACCACCCATGTGGCCACCCGCCGCCACACCACGGCGGCCACACCCCTGTGGCTCTCCGAGGGGTACGCCGACTGGGTCGGCTATCGCGGCACCGGCCGGGCCCCCGCCCAGGTGGCCCCCGAACTCGCCCGCGCCGTCGGCCTCGGCCACACCCCGTCCGCGCTGCCGCAGGACTCCGGCTTCGCCTTCTCGGGGGACGCGGGGGAACTGGCGCAGGCCTACGAAAGCGGCTGGATGGCCTGCCGGATGATCGCCGGCCGCTGGGGCGAGGCCCGGCTCGACGCCTTCTACCGGGCGGTCGGCGACCACGCCGGGCGGGAAGGGGCGGTCGAGAACGGCCTCAGGACGGTGCTCGGCACGAGCCTGGAGAGGTTCACGCAGCAGTGGCGGGCGTATCTGAGGTCGCAACTGGGCTGATTCAGCGGAAGGTTCGGCCGGGCGTCGAGCGTGGAGTGCGGGTGGGGAGTCGGCCGGGCGTCGAGCGTGGAGTGCGGGTGGGGAGTCGGCCGGGCGTCGAGCGTGGATTGTGGGCCTGGAGTCGGCCCGGTGTTGACCCTGGCGCGTGGGTCGGTAGTCGGCCGGGCGTCGATCGTGGATTGTGGGCCTGGAGTCGGTTCGGCGTCGACCGTGGCGCGTGGGTCGGCAGTCGGTCCGGCGTCGACCGAGAGGCGCCGGTCAGGAGGGTGTGAGCGTCTCCTGGGTGCGGGCGGTCTGGGGCGGCACCGTCGGCGTCGGGCGGGAGACGGTGGTGCGCCACAGGGTCCTGGCCGCGATCAGCGTGGCCAGCAGCAGGAGGCCGTTGCGCGTGGCGAGGAGGGTGACGCCCAGCCGGTCGCTCGCGACGACGTTCGCGAAGTACACCGGGAACTCCAGGACCGTGGCGAGGCAGGCGGCCAGGACCAGTCCGGCGGGCAGGACCATGCGGTTGCCGGGGAAGCACAGGCAGACGGCCGCGAGCCCGACCAGCCACACCAGGTACTGCGGGCTGATCACCCGGCTCGTGAGCGTGAACAGCAGCACCCCCACGAAGGCGGCGTCCGCGAGCGCGTGCGGCGGCAGTCGGCGCACGCTCACCCGCCACAGCAGCAGCCAGCCGAACGCGATCACGGTCAGGAAGAGGGCCGCCGCGCTGACCCAGTCGACGTAGGGGCCGAGGAACTCCACCGAGCCGTAGTTGAGCATCACCCGGCCCGCCCAGCCGTGGTGCCGGGCCACATGGAACACCAGCGAACCCAGCGACTCGACCTCGGTCCCCCGGTCGCGCTGGGCGGTCAGGAAGGAGAAGGCGCCGGGGGTCGTCAGGGTGAACAGCAGGGCGAGCGCGCCCGCCGTCGCCGCTGCCGACATCCAGGCCCGGCGCCTGCCGGCGCCCGCCAGCAGCAGCACCGGCCACACCTTCACCAGCGCGCCGAACGCCGCGAGCGCTCCCATGAGACGCGGGCGGCGCATCCCGGCGAGCAGCGCGGCGACCGCCACGGCCGTCACCATCAGGTCGTAGCGGGCGTAGACCGTCGGGCCGAGCAGCGGAACCCCCGCCACCCACACCCAGGCGCCGCGCAGGGACTTGCCGCGCCTCAGGCCCGCGTACACCAGGAGACCGAACACCGCCAGGTCGGCGACGCAGGCGAGCACGAAGAACGCCTGCGCGTACGCAAGGAAGGGCAGCAGCCCGGGGGACAGGATCGCGAGCGCCGCGGCGGGCGGGTACTGCCAGGTGACGTCGCCCTGCGGGAACCTGCCGGTGCGCAGGGTGTCGTACCAGCCCTGGTAGATGACCGAGACGTCGCTGGTGACGTCCGGGCCGGGGAAGACCCACACCTTGAACACGAACAGCAGCAGGACCACTCTGGTGAGAGCCCACGCGGCGAGCAGCCAGACCGGAATGCGTCGTGTGCCCGCCATGTCCACCTTCAGTACCTGTCCTCACGTATCCGCTGCCACTGTCGCTGAGGGGCCATGATCTCGCGCCCAGCCGGGCGAGGGGCGGCAAACGCGGCCGTACGGCGCTGTGAGTACGGTCGCACGACCCGTTCGGTACTGTCGACGACGATGCACAGGACCCTCATCGTGACCAACGACTTTCCGCCGCGCCCCGGCGGCATCCAGGCGTTCCTGCACAACATGGCGCTGCGCCTGGACCCCGACCGGCTGGTCGTCTACGCCTCCACCTGGAAGCGCGGCCGGGAGGGCGCCGAGGCGACGGCCGCCTTCGACGCCGAGCAGCCCTTCACCGTCGTACGGGACCGGACGACGATGCTGCTGCCGACGCCGGCCGTGACCCGGCGGGCCGTGGGGCTGCTGCGGGAGCACGGCTGCACCTCGGTGTGGTTCGGGGCGGCGGCACCGCTCGGCCTGATGGCACCGGCGCTACGGCGTGCGGGAGCGCGGCGGTTGGTCGCCACCACACACGGCCACGAGGCGGGATGGGCCCAACTGCCCGCCGCACGGACCCTGTTGCGCCGCATAGGCGAGTCCACGGACACGATCACCTACCTCGGCGAGTACACCCGCTCCCGCATCGCCGCCGCGCTCACCCCCCAGGCGGCCGGACGGATGGTGCAGCTGCCGCCGGGCGTCGACGAGAAGACCTTCCACCCCGGCTCGGGCGGCGACGAGATCCGGGCCCGCCTGGGGCTCACGGACCGCCCGGTGGTGGTCTGCGTCTCCCGCCTGGTCCGGCGCAAGGGCCAGGACACCCTGATCCGTGCGCTGCCGCGCATCCTGGCCAGGGAGCCGGAGGCGGTGCTCCTGATCGTCGGAAGCGGTCCCTACGAGAGGGACCTGCGCAGGCTCGCCCACGAGAGGGGGGTCGCCGACGCCGTCCACTTCACCGGCGCCGTCCCGTGGTCGCAGCTGCCCGCGCACTACGGGGCGGGCGACGTCTTCGCGATGCCGTGCCGCACCCGCAGGGGCGGCCTGGACGTGGAGGGCCTCGGCATCGTCTACCTGGAGGCCTCCGCGACGGGCCTCCCGGTGGTCGCCGGCGACTCGGGGGGCGCCCCGGACGCGGTCCTGGACGGAGAGACGGGATGGGTGGTCCGGGGCGGCTCGGAGGAGGAGACGGCGGAGCGCGTCATCACCCTCCTGGGAGACCCTGAGCTGCGCCGCAGGATGGGGGAGCGCGGCAGGCAGTGGGTCGAGGAGAAGTGGCGCTGGGACCTGCTGGCGGAAAGACTCAGGGAACTTCTCTGAGGGAGGGTGCGTACGGATCGGGGCGCGGGGGACTGCGCGAGCAACCACAGACGATCCGCAGTCACCCTGCCGGAGAACACGGCACCCCGGAAGGCGCCCGGACCCTAGCCGGAACCCGAAAATCCGCCGATGCTGCGCCCATGACACAAAATCTGACGCGCCGTCAATTACTGGGCCTGACAGCCCTCCGAACGGCGGCCGCACTGGGCTTCACCCGCATCGACCTGCAGTCGGCGAACGCCGCAGAGCCCGACGCAGTCGAATCCGCCCCGGCGATCGTCGTCGGCTCCGGCTACGGCGGCGCCGTGGCCGCCCTCCGCCTCGGCCGGGCCGGCATCCGCACCCTCGTCCTGGAGATGGGCCGCCTGTGGGACACCCCCGGCCCCGACGGCACGGTGTTCTGCTCCACCCGTGACCCGGACCGCAGATCCATGTGGTTCCGCACCCGTACCGAGGCCCCGCTCGCCACCTTCCTCTGGCTGGACGTCGTCAACCGGGACATCAGTCCCTACCCCGGCGTCCTCGACCGCGTGCACTTCGACGAAATGTCCGTGTACGTGGGCCGCGGCGTCGGTGGCGGCTCCCTGGTCAACGGCGGCATGGCGGTCACACCCGTCCGGTCCTACTTCAGCGAGCAGTTCCCCACCGTCGACGCCGCCGAGATGTACGGCACGTACTTCCCGCGCGCCCGCTCCCTGCTCGGCGTCAACGCGATCGACCCCGCCTGGTTCGAGTCGACCGAGTGGTACCGGTTCGCCCGTACCTCCCGGAAGGCCGCCGCGAACACCGGCCTGAAGACCACCTTCGTGCCGAACGTCTACGACTTCGCCCACATGCAGCAGGAGGCGGCCGGCACCGCCACCCCGTCGGCACTGGCCGGTGAGGTCATCTACGGCAACAACCACGGCAAGCGCAGCCTCGACAAGACGTACCTCGCCGCCGCGCTCGGTACCGGCAACGTGGCCATCAACACCCTGGAGCGGGTCAGGGAGATCCGGGCAGCCGCCGACGGCACCTACGTACTGACCGCCGACCGGATCGATCTGTCCGGCGCAGTCGTCGAGACCAAGAGCTACGCGTGCACGTACCTGTTCCTCGGCGCCGGCAGCGTCGGCACCACCGAACTCCTTCTGCGCGCACGGGAGACGGGCGCCCTGCCCGCGCTCGACGCGAGTGTCGGCACCGGCTGGGGCACCAACGGCAACGTGATGCTCGGCCGCGCCAACCACGTCTGGGACACCGTCGGTGCCGACGAGTCCACCATCCCCGTGATGGGCATCGACGACTGGGCCAACGCCGACAATCCCGTCTTCGCCGAGATCGCCCCGCTGCCGATGGGCTTCGAGCACTGGATCAGCCTCTATCTGGCGATCACCAAGAACCCTCAGCGGGCCGCGTTCTCGTACGACCCCGCGACCGACGGCGTGAAACTCGGCTGGAGCGCCGCCCAGAGCGCCGTCTCCGTGAGCATGGCCAAGAAGCTCTTCGACCGGATCAACGCGGCCAACTCGACCATCTACCGGTACGACCTCTTCGGCTCGAGCAGCAAGGTCTTCGCCGACGACTTCACGTACCACCCGCTCGGGGGGTGCGTCCTCGGCGAGGCGACGGACGACTACGGCCGGGTGAAGGGCTACTCCAGGCTGTACGTCACCGACGGATCCCTCGTGCCCGGCAACCTCGGCGTCAACCCCTTCCTCACCATCACCGCGCTCGCGGAACGCACCATGGCGCGGGTCCTCGCCGAGGACACCGCGCCATGACGTGAGACGGGGAGAGAGCCCGACTACTTCCGGTACAGGGCCTCGATCTCCTCCGCGTAGTCCTTCGCCACCACGTTCCGCTTGAGCTTCAGGGACGGCGTGAGGTGGCCCGACTCCTCGGTGAACTGGGAGGAGAGAATGCGGAACTTCCGCACCGATTCCGCCTTCGACACCGCGGCGTTGCCGTCGTCGACCGCGTCCTGGATCGCGGCGAGCAGATCCGGGTCGTCACGCAGCGACGCCGCGGTGGAACCGGCCGGCTTGCCGTGCTCGGCCGCCCAGCGGGTGAGGAACTCCTCGTCGATCGTGATCAACGCCCCCACGAACGGCCGCCCGTCGCCCACCACCATGCACTCCGCGACCAGCGCGTGCGCCCGGATGCGGTCCTCGATCACGGCCGGGGCCACGTTCTTGCCGCCCGCGGTGACGATGATCTCCTTCTTGCGGCCGGTGATACGGAGGTAGCCGTCCTCGTCGAGGGTGCCGATGTCACCGGTGTGGAACCAGCCGTCGGCCAGTGCCTCCGCGGTCGCCGCCTCGTTGTTCCAGTAGCCCTTGAACAGGTGCTCGCCGTGCAGCAGCACCTCGCCGTCGTCCGCGATACGGATCACCGAGCCCGGCAGCGGCTGGCCGACCGTACCGATCTTCTGCCGGTCCCACGGGTTGAACGCCGTGGCCGCGCAGGACTCGGTCAGACCGTAGCCCTCCAGGACCGTGAAGCCGATGCCGCGGAAGAAGTGGCCCAGGCGCTCGCCCAGGGGAGCGCCGCCGGAGATGGCGTACTCGCCGCGGCCGCCCAGCACCGCGCGCAGCTTGCTGTAGACGAGCTTGTCGAACGCCTTGTGCTTGATCTTCAGACCGAGGGACGGACCGGACGGCGAGTCCAGCGCCTTGCTGTAGGCGATCGCCGTGTCCGCCGCCTTGTCGAAGACCTTCCCCTTGCCGTCCGCCTGGGCCTTGGCGCGCGCCGAGTTGTACACCTTCTCGAACACGCGCGGCACGCCGAGAATCAACGTCGGCCGGAACGCCGCCAGTTCGTCGGTCAGGTTCTTGATGTCCGGGACACAGCCCAGCTTGATCGGAGCCATCATCGGCGCGATCTGGACCAGACGCCCGAAGACGTGGGCGAGCGGCAGGAAGAGCAGGACCGAGCACTCGCCGGTACGGAACAGCGGGCGCAGCCGCTCCACGACGTTCCCGCACTCGGCGAAGAAGTTGCGGTGGGTCAGCACACAGCCCTTGGGGCGCCCGGTGGTGCCGCTGGTGTAGACGATGGTCGCCGGATCGTCGGCCTTGGCGAGGGAGCTGCGCTCCTCGACCGCCGTGTCGCTGACGTCCCGCCCGACGCGGCCCAGCTCCTCCACGGCCCCGGCCTCGATCTGCCAGACGTGCTTGAGGGCGGGCAGCTTCTCGCGCACCGCCTCGACGGCCGCGGCGTGTGTGTCCTGCTCCACGATGCAGGCGGTCGCGCCCGAGTCGCTGAGGATCCACTGCACCTGCTCCGGGGAGCTGGTCTCGTACACCGGCACGGTGACCCCGCCCGCGCTCCAGATCGCGAAGTCCAGCAGCGTCCACTCGTAGCGGGTCCGCGACATCAGGCCCACCCGGTCACCCGGCTGGACCCCGGAGGCGATCAGTCCCTTCGCCGCGGCCCGCACCTCGGCGAGGAAGGCGACCGCGGTGACGTCCTGCCAGGCGCCCGACACCTTGCGGGCGATGACGGCGACATCGGGATGCTGCGCGGCGTTTCTGCGGACGATGTCGGTCAGGTTGCCGTCCGCAGGGACCTCGTACAAAGCCGGAAGGCTGAACTCGCGCAAGACTGCTGCTCCTCACAGGGCGCCGACGCCACGACTCTGTGTGCTGCGACGGTGCGGTCCAAGGCTCGGTCAGGTGCTCGGGACTCCTCCCGGATTCACTGGTTGAAACCCTGAGCACGACTGGACGGCCCGGACGTTACCCGTCGGTATGGCTTTTCCGACAGGGGGTCCGGTCGAGATGTTCCGTGCGTCACACGTGTGGGCGTTCCTCGACGCACAGTAGTCCACCCCTTGAATTACCGGCGAGTAACCTCAGGTCCCGTCGCCACTGTTCAGGTGTGCCCCACCGCCCTACGCTTGATCGTCATGGCACCCACACCCGGCGGCAACAGCAGGACACGCGTCCACGTGGTCAGCGACGTGCACGGCAACGTGCGTGACCTGGCCAGGGCCGGCGAGGGCGCGGACGCCCTCCTCTGTCTGGGCGACCTGATCCTGTTCATCGACTACGCCGACCGCTCCCGCGGGATCTTCGCCGACCTGTTCGGCACGGAGAACGCCGAACGGCTGGTGGAACTGCGCACGGCACGCCGCTACGAGGAGGCGCGTGCGTTCGGCGCCGAGCTGTGGGCCGGGGTGGGCATGGACCGAGCCGCCGCGATCGAGAAGGCGGTGCGCCGGCAGTACGCCGAGCTGTTCGCCGCGTTCCCCAGCCCCACGTACGCCACCTATGGCAATGTCGACATCCCGACCCTGTGGCCCGAGTACGCCGGCGAGGGCACCCGGGTGCTGGACGGCGAACGTGTGGAGATAGGCGGCCGGACCTTCGGCTTCGTCGGCGGCGGCCTGCGCAGCCCGATGCGGACCCCGTACGAGATCAGTGACGAGGAGTACGCGGCCAAGATAGAGGCGGTGGGGGAGGTGGACGTCCTGTGCACCCACATCCCGCCGGAGGTCCCGGAACTGGTCTACGACACGGTGGCGCGCCGCTTCGAGCGCGGCAGCCGGGCCCTGCTCGACGCCATCCGCCGTACCCGGCCGCGGTACTCCCTGTTCGGCCACGTCCACCAGCCGCTGGCGCGCCGGATGCGGATCGGGACGACGGAGTGCGTGAACGTGGGGCACTTCGCGGGGAGCGGGAAGCCCTGGGTGCTGGAGTGGTGAGCGGGCCACCGGCCCGGCGCGGCGGGCGGTGGGCCGGCCCCGTCGGCCGAGCGCAGGCAGGCGGTGGCCGGCCCCGTCGGCCGAAGCGCAGGCGGGTGGTGGCGGCGCCGCGTGTGCGCGGTAGCCTTCACGCTGCACACACGTGCGCACATGCGCACGGGCGCACCACCCTCCCTCACCGGACCGCATCTGGAGGAGCCACGGCGATGGCGGAACACACCAGCTCGAGCATCACGATCGAGGCGGCTCCGGCCGACGTCATGCGGGTGATCGCCGACTTCGCGCGCTACCCGGACTGGACGGGCGAGGTGAAGGAGGCGGAGGTCCTCTCCACCGACGGCCAGGGCCGCGCCGAGCAGGTGCGCCTCGTCATGGACGCCGGCGCCATCAAGGACGACCAGACCCTCGCGTACACCTGGTCGGGTGACCACGAGGTCTCCTGGACCCTCGTCAAGTCGCAGATGCTGCGCTCCCTGGACGGCTCGTACCTGCTCAAGCCGGCCGGAGCGGGCGCCACCGAGGTGACCTACCGGCTGACCGTCGACGTCAAGATCCCGATGCTCGGCATGATCAAGCGCAAGGCGGAGAAGGTCATCATCGACCGGGCGCTGGCCGGGCTGAAGACGCGGGTGGAGTCGGGCGAGAAGTAGCCAGTGGGGCCGGGGGAGGAAGCGACGGCCCCCGAACCGCCGCCGAGGTGACGTCCGGGGAGCCGGGGGAGAGGCGAGGGGCGCGGCGCGCGCCCGTTGCTGTCGCGCCGCAGTGGTGCCTCTCCGTTACCGTTCACGATCATGCGCACCATCCTGATCACCGGTCCCGGCGGCTCCGGCCGGACCACCGTCGCCGCGGCCACCGCGCTGCGCGCCGCCCGGGAGGGCGCCCGCACCCTCGTGCTCAGCGCCGACCGCACCGACACCCTCGGTGCCGTACTCGGCGTCCCCACCGGCGCCCGCCCCGTCGAGGCCGCGCCCGGCCTCACCGTCTGGCGCCCGGACGCGGCCGCCCGCTTCCGCGACGACCTCGTGGCCTTCCAGGACCGCGCGGCCACCGCCCTCGACCTCCTCGGCGCCGCCCCGCTGGACGCGGAGGAGGTCACCCCCCTGCCCGGCGCCGAGGAACTCGCCCTGCTGCGCGCCCTGCGCGACGCCGCCCTGTCCGAGTCCTACGACCTCCTCGTCGTCGACCTTCCTCCCGTGCCGCAGGCGCTCGTCCTCCTCGCCCTCCCCGAGGAACTCCGCCGCTATCTGCGCCGGCTGCTCCCCCCCGAACGGCAGGCCGCCCGCGCCCTGCGTCCCGTCCTCGGCCGGCTCGCGGGCGTGCCGATGCCCGCCGAGTGGCTGTACGAGACCACCGCTCGCTGGGACATCGAACTGGCCGCCGTCGAAGCCGTCCTCGCCGACCGGGCCACCAGTGTGTGGCTGGTCGCCGAACCGGGCCCGGCCGCCGCGGACGCGGTCCGTACCGCCGTCACCGGCCTCGCCCTGCGCACCCTGCGGCCCGAGGCCCTGGTCGCCAACCGCATCCTGCCGGACGGCGGTCACGACGCCTGGTTCGAGCATCTCGCCGCCCAGCAGCGCAAGACCCTTCAGGAGTGGCAGGGCGCGTACACCGTGCACTGCGTCCCGCACCTCGGCCGCGACCCGCGCGGCGCCGACGACCTCGCCGCTCTCGCCGTCCCGGACGTCAACCCGGCGCCCTCCCCGGTCGAGTGGCCCGTGACCGACCGGCTCGCCGAGGACGGGGTGCTCGTGTGGCACATTCCGCTGCCCGGAGCGATACGCGAGGAACTGGACCTCTTCCGGCGAGGCGACGAGATCGTGGTGACCGCGGGGCCGTTCCGCCGCATCGTTCCCCTCCCGTCGGCGCTGCGCCGCTGCACCGTGGCCGGGGCGGCGCTGCGCGGAGGCGAGCTGCGCATCCGTTTCGCCCCGGACCCGCAGCTGTGGCCGCGCCCCTCGTGAGTCCGGTGTGAGCCCCGGGGCCTCACGCGATGAAGCACGCACCTCAGTTCGGGTAACGTCGGGAGTACGAACCGCAGTCAGGAGTCCGCCATGAGCGAAGAGCGCCCCTATTCCGACGCCGCTCAGGAAGAGGCCGAGGACGTGCGGGTGACCGACGCCGACGCCTGGGCGACAGCATGCGCCGAGGACCTCGCCGCGGAGAGGACCCGCCGTCGGGCCCAGTACGGCCCGCCGCCCGGCTCGGCCGCCGAGGAGCTGAAGAAACTGGTCGACGCCGTCGCGGACAAGCTGTCCGGCCTGCAGGCGCCGCTGCTCGGTGCGGCGGCCTCGGGCACGGCCCAGCAGGTGGTCCGCCAGGTCGTGCAGCAGGCCAAGGCGGCGGTGGAGCCGGTCATCGAGCGCAACCCGGAGGTCTTCGACCACCTCGCCGCGGCCGGCTCGGAGCTGCTCGCGGCCTACCGATCCGCCGTCGAGGCCCAGGAGCGGCGCTGGACCCACCGCACGTCCGGCGACATGGACCCCCGCCGACAGGGGGACGGGGACGAAGGCCCCGGGGAGCACATCGACCTCGACTAGCCGGGCGGCCCGACAGCCCGGCAGGGCGAGGCCGGGGTCTCGGGGGCCGGAGGGAGCCGTCCCCCACCCTCGCGGCCCCTCGGGTACGGTTGGCCGTAGCGGGGCTCGACCGAAACTGAGGGATTCATGGGACTCACCATCGGCGTCGACATCGGCGGCACCAAGATCGCGGCCGGTGTGGTCGACGAGGAAGGCAACATTCTCTCGACCCACAAGGTGCCGACTCCGGGCACGCCCGAGGCCATCGTGGACGCCATTGCCGCTGCCGTCGAGGGCGCCCGTGCCGGTCACGACATCGTCGGCGTGGGGATCGGGGCCGCCGGATACGTCAATCGTCAGCGCTCGACGGTCTACTTCGCGCCGAACATCGACTGGCGCCAGGAGCCGCTGAAGGACAAGGTCGAGGCCCGTGTGGGCCTCCCGGTGGTCGTCGAGAACGACGCGAACGCGGCCGCGTGGGGCGAGTACAAGTTCGGCGCGGGCAAGGGCCACCGCAACGTCATCTGCATCACCCTCGGCACCGGCCTCGGCGGCGGCATCATCATCGGCAACAAGCTGCGCCGGGGGCACTTCGGCGTGGCCGCCGAGTTCGGACACATCCGCATGGTCCCGGACGGGCTGTTGTGCGGCTGCGGGTCGCAGGGCTGCTGGGAGCAGTACGCGTCGGGCCGCGCGCTGGTCCGTTACGCCAAGCAGCGTGCGAACGCGACGCCGGAGAACGCCGAGCTGCTGCTGTCACTGGGCGACGGCACCCCCGACGGCATCGAGGGCAAGCACATCTCGATGGCCGCGCGCCAGGGCGACCCGGTGGCGGTGGACTCCTATCGGGAGCTGGCCCGCTGGGCCGGCGCGGGTCTCGCCGACCTGGCGTCGCTCTTCGACCCCTCGGCGTTCATCGTCGGCGGCGGCCTCTCCGACGAGGGCGAACTGGTCCTGGACCCGATCCGCAAGTCCTACAAGCGCTGGCTGGTGGGCGGCAACTGGCGCCCGGTCGCCGACGTGATCGCGGCCCAGCTGGGCAACAAGGCCGGCCTGGTGGGCGCGGCGGACCTGGCCCGGGAGCCCGACCCGATCATGTGAGACCCGTTCCACGCACGGCAGCGCCCGCTGCGCCCACAGGGGCCCGGCGGGCGCCGCCGTTCCGGCGGGAGCCGGTGGCTTCGCCGGGTCCGGGGTGGAGCCCCGTGTCGGTGTGTGGGGTGGGGTGGGGTGGAGTGGGGCAGGGCTTGGGTCGAGTGTCGTTCGTGGTTCCGGTGGCGGCTGGTGGCTTCGTCGGGGTCGCCCGTGACGGGACGGGTAGGGGCGGCGGGGGCGGGAAACCCCGGCGGGACCCCGCCACCGACGGCGTATCTTGATCCGCATGGCGACCTCCGACCCGCTGCTGCCCGACTCCGGAACCGAAACCGACGGTTCCGCCGTCCTCCGGGTGCTCAGCTACAACATCCGGTCGATGCGCGACGACACCGAAGCGCTCGCGCGCGTCATCCGCGCCTGCGCCCCCGACCTCGTGCTCGTCCAGGAGGCCCCCCGTTTCTTCCGCTGGCGCAAGAAGCTCGCCCGCCTCGCCGCGGCCTCCGGCCTCGTGGTTCTCTCGGGCGGTGCCACCGCCGCGGGGCCGGCCCTGCTCTGCTCGCTGCGAGCCACCGTCGAGCGCACCGAGGACATCCTGCTGCCCCTCACCCCCGGCCTGCACCGCCGCGGCTTCGCGACCGCGGTCGTGCGGTTCGGCGGCGCCCGGCTCGGCGTCATCGGCTGCCATCTGAGCCTGCAGGACGACGAACGCCAGGAACAGGGCGGCTTGCTCCTCGACCGGCTCGCCGGGATGGGCGTCGAGCACGCGATCGCTGGCGGCGACCTGAACGAGACCCCGGACGGGCCCACCTTCAAGCGCCTCGCCACCGACCTTCAGGACGCCTGGGCCACCGAGCCCTGGGGCGGCGAGCACACCTGGACCCGCTCCGGCCCCCCACGCCGTATCGACGCCGTCTTCGCCACGCGCGGTATCGAGGTCCTCGGCTGCGGGGTCCCCCTCGGCCACCCGGGTGTGACGGAGCGGGACCTCACCGCGGCCACGGACCACCTTCCGGTGCTGGCCGCCCTGCGGGTCCCCGCGGCTCCGACGGCGCCGGACATCGCCTAGGGGTCGCCTAGTACTCCAGTCTGGTTTCGCGATCTTGTGGCCGTACCCGGTCGGAAACGGGTACGGCCACCGCGTGATCATCGGTTGGTGTGTGGACAAACGAAGATCGTGCGGTGGCCGCGGGCCATAGGGTCACGACCAGTGGAAATTCCTGAGCCGCTAGGGTCATTGCTCCTGGAACTCGCCGAAAGCCGCCAGGCTTTCGCCGTCCTGGGACAGAACGAGCAAGGTCCGTGGCTCTTCCCGGGCGGTCGCGCCGGACAGGCCATGACCGCAAGCCACCTGACAGTACGGCTCAACAGGGTCGGCATCCGCGCTCGTGCCAGCCGCAACACAGCACTGCTGGATCTTGCAGCTCAGATCCCGGCGTCGGTGTTGAGCGACGTACTGGGCATATCTATCACCTGTGCGGTGGCCTGGTCCCACGACGCTGGCAACACAAGGCTCGGCTATGCAGCGGACTTCGCACGTCGGGAATTCCGCAAGTCCGAACAGCCGCAGTTGCCAGTACGCCCAGGAAAAGTGATGTCACATCCATCATGACAGGTCAGAGCTCGTTTTCGTAGGAGGAACGGCACAGGTGAGGAGCCTTGTTCGGCCCTCTCTGGGGCACCCAGAATCTCCGTCATGAATCACTCGGGGAAAGTCGATCAGGACGACATCGTGCGAGCGCGGAATATGCTGCTCGCATCGGGTCGCCGCACGCCGCGCGAGGAAGTCGACGCCTACCGGGTGCTCGCCCAGGTCAGCCCCGCCTCGTACCTGCCGCTCTTGGCCAGGGCGCTGCAACGTCTGAGTTACGACACCAGCTCCGGCAAGAAGCACGCGGCCTGCCTCGCGCTGTGCGAGGAGGCGGTGGCCGTGGCGCGGTCCATCGATCCGGCCGAACCTGCCCGTGCGGATGTTCTGTACGGGGCCCTCGACACGTGTCAGAGAGAGCTGTACGCCGTGGGCCGACGCACCGAAGGACTCGCCATGCGCGCCGAGATGCTCGCCATCAGCCGTGCGCAGGCCGAACTGTCGGGAAAGCCCGTGGTCCAAGGGCTGCGCGAGTGGGCTGCCGGAATTTCTGAGGAAGGCCGGTATGCCGAGGCTGCCGATGCCATGACGGAGCTGGTCGCAGCGATCCTGCCCGACGGGCCCAGCAGTGGGGGTCTCGCCTGGTCACTGCTGGAGTGGATCGCCGCTCTCCACGACGCCGGCCGGTCCAGCGAAGCACTCGCCGCGTTCGAGACACTCGTCAGCATGGAAGCGGCCGAAGCCGCGAACGACCGCGGCCCGATGGCCTGCCATCTCTACTCGCTCATCGGGTACGCACAGATGCTCGACACTCACGACCGAGACGAGCAGGCAGCCCTCGTGCGGCAAGAGGCACTCGCCTTGCTGACGGAGTTGGCCGATACCGGTGAGCGGAAGTCCTGGAGTGGCTATCAAGCGTCGTTCTGGGCGGTGCTGCTGACCTTCTCCAGCGCCGAAAGCGATCGGCCTGCCGCCGATGGACCGCGTCCGCCTTCGGGGATGGCGCCCATGCAATGGTCGCCCGATGCCAAGCAGCGCTACTTCGACAGCCGCCATGCCCTCCGGGAGGAAGTGGATGCCCTCGCTTCGCGAGCCACCCAGGATCCGGACCAGCATCTGGCCGAACTGGTCCGCCTCCACCGGCTTCTCGCCATCCGCTCCGCCGTCTACTGGGAGAACCGCACCCATCTGTTCGCGGAGCGAGTGCGCTACCTGTTCGACGACGGAGTGGGCCTGGCCCGTCAGCTGTCTCAGCACGACCCGGCAGAGGGAACGCGAACACTGGCCAGGATCCTGATCGACCGATCGACCTTCCACACCGCCGCCTGCGAGTTCAGGCCCGCCCTCGACGACTTCCGCCAAGCCCTGAGCTACCTGGGGGAAGCCAACTAACCCGAGCGGGTCGACGTCCACCCCAGGAGTCGTACACAAGCAGCTCGCGCCAGACCGAGGAAGGTCGACCATTCCGCAACTCCCAATAGCCCGGGTGACCAGTATCGGGCATCTCCGGGTAGATCAGCTCGGTCATGCGGATTCTCCGTGGGAGTGAGGCGTGCCGGGCAGCTTGGATGGGCGCTGCCCGGCGTGATGGGTGAGCAGGGCGGCGGCTTCGCGCAGCGCCGTCAGCGGACGATCATGTGGGCGGGGTGGCCGTTCTTCATGTGGTCCACGCACTGCGGGCAGTCCTCGCGCGGACCGAGCCCGGCGTGCGCCTCACGGCTGGCGTAGGCGTGGTACCAGCACTGCGTGCACTGCCCCCGGGGCGGGTTCATCGCCTTGGTGTTCGCCATCTCAGCTGGCTCCTTGTGGGTGAAGGGCGCGGGCAGCCCAGATGAGCCGCTGCCCGGCGTTGTCGGTGATCAGGGCGGCGGCCTCGTACAGCGGACAGGAGGCGTCACCGTCACGGTCGGGCTCGATCTGCTCGGCTCGTTTCGCGGCGGCGGTGAGCAGCTGCGCGACACAGGCCATGAACCCGCCGGGCGGGTCGGTGTCCTCGATGAGCTCGCGCAGGCTCGCGGCGAGTTCCTCCTGGTCGATGTCGTCGGCGCTGAGGTCGTCCTCGATCTGCTGGAGGGCCAGCGAGGCGATGCCGGCCGCGGCGCGGACGCGCTCCAGTCGCGTGCGGGTCTGGACGTCACCGAGTGGTCGCCTTGGTGGTGGCGATCTTCTCCGAGTGCTCGCCGGGGCCGGTGACGTCTCACGTAGCTGCCGCCGACCGTGATGAACCGGACCAGCAGATTCTTCGGGCGGTCGGGCTCGGTGAAGGCGGCGAGAGGGGCGGTGCTCATGGGTGGTGGTCCTCTCGGATCAGGCGGCCAGCAGGTGCTTGGCCGGGGGAGCGATGTAGGAGGCGGGGTCGGCGGGCGTGCCGTCGAAGCACTCCAGGCAGGACCCCAAGGTCTTGAGCGGTACTGGCGCAGAGCACTTGTTCCGCAGCTGCCGTATTCCTGGGCGAGAAGGTTCGTTGGCCCCTTCTGCGTGGCCCTGAGCCGTGGGAATTCGCTGGTCGAAACCGGGCCCGTACGGGATGCTGCACGCGTGATCGAGCGAGAAGCCGCCGTTCGGGCTGTCGAAGGACAGCTGGAGCGCGACTATCAGCAATGGCGGGCTGTGAGCACGGACGCGGTGAGGTTGGCTGTGGTCCGTGTCGAGGAGCACGAGCTGGTGTGGATCGTCTCCTGGCAGTCCGAGGAGTTCGCACGCACTCGGAACTCGAAGTACATGCTGGTCGGCAATGGGCCGTACCTGGTCGACCGCGTCGACGGGGGACTACACCAGATCGGCGTCGTCTCCGCGAAAACCGGGGAGTGGGAGAACGACTACCGGGCCCGAATACGTGGGCTGCCGGTCCACACTGCAGTAGACGACCTGCACGATGCGCTCTGCGGAGTCGCCGCTACACACGGACGCATGCACGCTGTGCGGACACTGCGCCAGAGGCTGCCGATGCTCTCGCCTGCGGAGGCCATCGAGTACGTGAGCGCCCTGCTGGACGGTGATGCGCCCGCGCGCCTCGTGGCCGTCGCCGCCAAGGAACTCGTGGAGCCTCTCAACCCGGTACTTGCGGTGAGGACCATTTCGAGTGGAGCAGTGATCCGAACCGGTCAGAGACCCGACGGATGACGGGAAAGCCAGTCGGCATGCCGATCGCGCGCCCGGTCCCGTTCCTCGGACGTGGCGAGGAAGACGTCGGCGCCACCGTCGTAGGGGTGATGGATGCGCTGCATCCGGGTGTCGGTGATGAGAACGCCCGCCACCTTGTCGTCGGAGATGTCTCGGAGCGACTCGTCGATGCAGCCTCGCCGCCAGGGCCGGCGGGCGGCGAAGAGGTGGCAGTACGTGCGGAACTCAGGGTCAGGATCGTCCTCCACCAGCAAGCTCTGCCAATAGCCCGTGACGGGTTGCGATGACGGAACCTCGGCTTCGGTCGTCCAGAGCGGAGTGATCACGTACACGTCCGCACCAGCGAACAACTCATCGAGGACGGTGTTGTAGCGCTCCAGGATGACGGTGTGCTCGCTCTCGTCGTCCGCGTACCGCTTCGACTCTGGCAAGCTGTGAAAACGTACCCAAACGTCCCGATACGGGTCACGGAGCTTGTACCCAACCGGAGGGCAACGAGGCCAACGCTGCTGCCACAGCTCCGTCAAATCCGCCTGCCCGTCTCCAGACACCCGCCGCACTCGCCCCTCTCGCGTATGGACTTACCGACGACCATGATGCCGGGGCTCACCCCCGAGGGAAACCGACTTCTCAGCTGTCACTTCGCGGGCTGCTGAGGCGGCCCGGTCCAGTCGCGCTTGACGAATTTCGTCCAGTCCGTCGCGCTGGTGCCGGTGAGGGCGGCGGCCTAGGGGATCAGACCACCGCGCCGCGACCCGGGTCGTCGTCCCCCTCGTCGCTCGGCTTCATGCGGGCGACGAGGGTGACGAAGCCGCCCAGGAAGCCGCCGACGCCGAGCGTGGCGAGCCACCAGGTCATGGGCCAGCCGAGTACCACGGCCAGCAGAAGCAGCACCGGGCCGCCGATCACCGAGAGCCACGCGAACTTCGCCGTCGTGTCCGCCGCGGGCAGAGGCGGCGGCTCCGGCGGCACGAAGTGGCCCTCGTCGTCCTCGTCGAAGTCGTCCTCGGCCGACTCCGGGGCCACGTAGTCCCGGGGGCCGACCCCGGGGGCGAAGGACACCGAGCTGCCCAGCGGCTTCGCCGGTTCGTCCTTCGTCCCGTCGTCCTTGAGCGTGACGCCGTTCGGTTCCCAGCCGGGCAGCGCCAGGTCCTCGACCGGCTTGAAC
The DNA here is from genome assembly GCF_059510295.1 of Streptomyces sp. PTL18. NCBI lineage: Bacteria > Bacillati > Actinomycetota > Actinomycetes > Kitasatosporales > Streptomycetaceae > Streptomyces > Streptomyces sp. PTL18. The sequence goes on from NZ_JCAJZO010000006.1 coordinate 268,509, forward strand.
GGCTTCGTGCCCGGCGGGTCCGGCGGCTCCGCACCGTACCCCGCGACGATCGCCGCCCACGCGGCCTCCTCGTCGAAGGGCACACCCTTCTCGTCCGGCTCGCGGTCCTCGCGGTCGGAGTCGTGCTCAGCCACCTGCGGCCGTCCCTTCCTTGCCGACACTGGGCGCGAGCCGGCCGATGAACGCGTGGCTCTCCTCGAAGATCCGGTCCGCATCGTGGTCCAACGTCGCCACGTGGTAGCTCTGTTCCAGCAGGATCTCCCTCACGTCGGTGGAGGAGACCCGGCTCAGGATCCGGGCCGAGTCGGCCGGCGGCACCACGTGGTCCTGCGGGCTGTGCATCAGCAGCAGCGGCTGGGTGACCTGCGGCAGCTCGCCGTCGACGATCCGGAAGAAGTTGCGCAGAGAGTGCGCCGCGTGCAGCGGCACCCGGTCGTACCCCAGTTCCACGCTGCCCGGTCTGGCGATGTCGCTGGCGATCCCCTTCGTCGTCCGCACCAGGTGGCGGGCGACCGGTAGGGCGTAGGCGGACAGGCCGTGCACCTTGTTCGCCGGGTTGACCACGACGACGCCGCGGATGGCGTCCCCGTGCCTGGCGGCCAGCCTCAGGGCCAGGGCGCCTCCCATGGACAGGCCGGCCACGAACACCCGCGCGCAGCTTCGGCGCAGGGCGCGCAGCTCGCGGTCCACCTCCCCGTACCAGTCCTGCCAGCCGGTGAGCTGCATGTCCTCCCAGCGCGTGCCGTGCCCGGGCAGCAGCGGCAGCGAGACGGTGAGGCCACGCTCGGCGAGATGCTCCGCCCAGGGGCGCAGCGACTGCGGGGAACCGGTGAAGCCGTGGCAGAGGAGGACGCCGACCTCCCCGCCCTCGTGGCGGTACGGCTCGGCTCCGGGGAGGACCGGCACGTCGGTCTCCTGTTCATGAAAAGGGGCGGGGCACGTCGATTGCAGGTACTTCACCGTACGCGACGGCACTGACACCGACCAGGGTCGTCGGATCCTTTGTCGGCGGGGCGCGTTAAGGTCTGATCTACAGACACAGGAGGCACTCGGTTGTTGTACGGCGCGATGAAGGTATCCATCGGGGGGCCGCTGAAGCTCGCCTTCAGGCCATGGGTGGAAGGCCTCGAGAACGTCCCCGCCGAGGGCCCCGCGATCCTGGCGAGCAATCACCTCTCCTTCTCGGACTCGTTCTTCCTGCCCGCCGTGCTCGACCGCAAGGTGACCTTCATCGCGAAGGCCGAGTACTTCACCACGCCCGGCGTGAAGGGCAGGCTCACCGCGGCCTTCTTCAAGGGCGTCGGCCAGCTTCCCGTCGACCGCTCCGGAGCGCGCGGCGCGGGCGAGGCCGCCATCAGGAGCGGCATCGAGGTGCTGGAGCGCGGCGAGCTGTTCGGTATCTACCCGGAGGGCACCCGTTCGCCCGACGGCCGCCTCTACCGGGGCAAGCCCGGCGGCCTCGCGCGGGTGGCGCTCGCCACCGGGGCGCCCGTCATCCCGGTCGCCATGATCGACACCGAGAAGATCCAGCCGCCGGGGAAGATCGTCCCCAAGCTGATGCGGCCGGGGATCCGGATCGGCAGGCCGCTGGACTTCAGCCGCTACCAGGGCATGGAGCACGACCGGTTCGTGCTGCGCGCGGTGACCGACGAGGTCATGTACGAGATCATGAAGCTCTCCGGCCAGGAGTACGTCGACATCTACGCGACCGCTGCCAAGCGGCAGATCGCGGAGGCGGCCAAGGCGGAGAAGCAGGCGCAGAAGGAAGCGCAGAGGGAAGCACAGACGGAGACGACGGGCTCGTAGAGCACGGTCCGCGGGACTCGGCCGGGGGGATGGGGGACGTGGCTCAGCGCGAGCGTGTCATCAGGATGTCCGTCGAGCAGCCGCTGTGGCGTGCCCTGGCCGGATACCGGGTCCTGACGATGCTGTACGCGATCGGGTTCTTCGCGACCGCCTACGACACGTTCACCCGGCCCTGGCCGGCGGTCGCGTACTACCTCGTACTGAGCGTGTGGACGCTGGCCACACTTCCCCGGGTCGCGAACGCGGCGAGCTGTGCCGGGTGGTTCCTGGCCGTCGACCTCACCATCGCGCTCACCGGCATCCTGCTCACACCCGTCGCCGACTCGCACGAGCGGATCGCCTCGGGCGGCCCGACCCTGCCGTCCATATGGACCGCCGGGTCGGTCCTGGCGTACGCGCTCAAGGGCGGCTGGCGCTGGGCGGCCTTCGCCTCCACCCCGGTCGCCGTGGCGAACCTGATCGAACGCGGCTCCCCGGCCCGGGACACGGTGCACAACGTCGTCCTCGTCTGGGTCGCCTCCATCGCGATCGGCTACGTCGTCGAGGTCGCCCGCGCCTCCGAGCGCACCCTCGCCCGCGCGCTGGAGATCGAGGCCGCCACCCGGGAGCGGGAGCGGCTGGCCCGGGACATCCACGACGGCGTGCTCCAGGTGCTCGCCATGGTGCAGCGGCGCGGCACCGCGCTCGGCGGTGAGGCCGCCGAACTGGGCCGGCTGGCCGGGGAGCAGGAGGTGGCGCTGCGCACCCTGGTCTCCGGGGGACTGGTGCCGCCGTCACGGGTGTCTCAGGACGCGGCGCTCGGCGCGGCCGTGCGCGCGGTCGACGAACCGGACGCCGAGGCGGGCCCGGTCGACCTGCGCACCCTGCTCGCGCCGTACGCGGGCTCCCGGGTGACGCTGTCCGAACCGGCCTGCCCGGTGCCACTCGCCCCGGCGGTCGCACGGGAACTGGCCGCCGCTGTCGGCGCCGTCCTGGACAATGTCCACCGGCACGCGGGGGAGGGGGCCCGCGCCTGGATCCTGGTCGAGGACGAGCCGGACGGGATCGTGGTGACCGTGCGGGACGACGGCCCCGGCATCCCGGAGGGACGTCTGGCCCGGGCCGAGGAGGAGGGACGCCTCGGTGTGGCCCAGTCGATCCGCGGCCGTCTGCGCGACATCGGCGGCACGGCCGAGTGGATCTCGGTCCCGGGCCAGGGCACGGAAGTGGAACTGAAGCTACCGAAGGCCGTGAGGGACGGGCGGGACCCCAGGGGCGCACGGGGGAAGGCGGAGCAGCGGTGACGGAGGACAGCACGGCGACGGACGGGCGCGTGCAGGCCCCGGTCAGGGTCATGGTGGTCGACGATCACCCCATGTGGCGGGATGCCGTCGCACGTGACCTCGCCGAGTCGGGGTTCGACGTCGTGGCCACCGCCGGGGACGGTGAGCAGGCCGTGCGCCGGGCCCAGGCGGTCTCACCCGACGTGCTCGTCCTGGACATCAACCTGCCCGCCAAGCCCGGCGTCCAGGTCTGCAGGGAACTCGTCGGCGCCAACCCGGCGCTGCGCGTCCTGGTGCTGTCGGCCAGCGGCGAGCACACGGACGTGCTGGAGGCCGTCAAGTCGGGCGCGACCGGCTACCTTCTGAAGTCGGCGTCCACCCGGGAGCTGATCGACGCGGTACGCCGTACGGCGGCCGGTGACCCGGTGTTCACCCCTGGCCTCGCGGGGCTGGTCCTCGGCGAGTACCGCCGCCTCGCCTCCGAACCGGCCCCCGCCGCCGGCGCCGGCGAGCCGAAGGCACCACGGCTGACCGACCGCGAGACCGAGGTGCTGCGTCTGGTCGCCAAGGGCCTGAGCTACAAGCAGATCGCCGAACGCCTGGTCATCTCGCACCGCACCGTGCAGAACCACGTCCAGAACACCCTGGGCAAACTGCAGCTGCACAACCGGGTGGAGCTGGTCCGGTACGCCATCGAGCGCGGACTGGACGCCGAGTAGAGCGGCCCCTCGGGTTTCCCGGCCCGGCCGGAGCGTGCGCACAGACCTCCCGACCACGTCAACTTCCGGAGTGGTAACCCGCTTTCGAGTGAATTGACAGAGATCAACTGGCGGACAATTCACCGGAATTGACCCTCCTACCCATGCCGAAGTGACCTGGGTCACTATTAGCGTGACCCGCATCAGGCCAATCGCGGCGAAGGGACATTTCCATGCGGGTCGGAGTACTGACCGGAGGCGGCGACTGCCCCGGACTCAACGCCGTCATCCGGGGCATCGTGCGCAAGGGCGTGCAGGAGTACGGCTACGACTTCGTCGGCTTCCGGGACGGCTGGCGGGGCCCCCTCGAAGGCGACACCGTCCGGCTCGACATCCCCGCCGTACGCGGCATCCTGCCCCGCGGCGGCACCATCCTCGGCTCCTCGCGCACCAACCCCCTCAAGCAGGAGAACGGCATCCGCCGCATCAAGGACAACCTCGCCAAGGAGGAGGTCGACGCGCTGGTCGCGATCGGCGGCGAGGACACCCTCGGGGTCGCGGCGCGCCTGTCCGACGAGTACGGCGTCCACGTCGTCGGCGTGCCGAAGACCATCGACAACGACCTGTCCGCCACGGACTACACCTTCGGCTTCGACACCGCGGTCAACATCGCGACCGAGGCGATCGACCGCCTGCACACCACGGCGGAGTCCCACATGCGCGTTCTCGTGGTGGAGGTGATGGGCCGTCACGCGGGCTGGATCGCCCTTCACTCGGGGCTGGCCGGCGGGGCCAACGCCATCCTCATCCCCGAGCAGCGCTTCGACGTCGACCAGGTGTGCGCGTGGGTGACGTCCCGGTTCAAGGCGTCGTACGCGCCGATCGTGGTGGTGGCCGAGGGGGCCATGCCGAAGGACGGGGACATGGTGCTGAAGGACGGGTCGCTGGACTCGTTCGGGCACGTCCGCCTCTCCGGCGTCGGCGAGTGGCTGGCGAAGGAGATCGAGAAGCGCACCGGCAAGGAGGCCCGGACCACCGTGCTCGGGCACGTGCAGCGCGGCGGCACCCCCAGTGCCTTCGACCGCTGGCTCGCCACCCGCTTCGGCCTGCACGCCATCGACTGCGTCCGCGACGGCGACCACGGGAAGATGGTCGCCCTGCGCGGCACCGACATCGTCCGCGTCCCCCTCTCCGAGGCCACCGCCAAGCTGAAGACGGTCGACCTGAAGCTGTACCAGGAGGTCGGCGTCTTCTTCGGCTGACGCCGCCCCCGAGGTGCCCGGCCGGGGCGGTCCCGCCCCGGCCACGCCCTCCCCGTCGCCTACACCGCCGGCCGCCGCTCGGCGAACGGGCTCGTGCCCGCGGCGGCCGGTCCGCCCAGCAGCTCGCGTACGACCCCGGCGCCGCCCACCGACAGCACCGACTCCGGGTGGAACTGCACGCCCGCGAACCCGGGCCCCCGCAGAGCGTGCACCTCGCCGGTCGCGCTGCGGCTGACCTCGACACCGTGCGCGGCCAGCTCGGCCGCCGCCTCGTCGTCGCAGCGCGCCACGAAGCTGTTGTAAAAGCCGACGGTCTCCCGCCGCCCGAACAGGTCGATCTCCGTCTGGGCGCCCTGGTACGGAACCTCCTTGCGGACGATCTCGAGCCCCAGCTCGGCCGCGATCAGCTCATGGCCCAGGCAGACACCCAGCACCCCGTGCCGGTGGCCCCGCACGACCTCGGCCGTCAGCGCCCGCAGGAACCGCATCTTCGGATCGGCCGGGTCCGAGGGGTCGCCGGGCCCCGGCCCGAGCACCACGGGACCCGAGTGCGCGACCACCGCCTCCCTGAGGCCCGGCTCGTCGTACCGCCGCACGGCCACCTGCAGACCGGTCGAGCGCAGGACGTGCGCGAGCATCGCGGTGAACGTGTCCTCGCCGTCCACGACGAACGCGTGACCGGTCAGCTCCGAGGCACGTTCCTGCATCCGCAGCCAAAACGGCGCGAGCCGTTCCCGCCGCCCGTCCAGCGCCGCCCGCACCCGCGGGTCCTCCGCCAGGCGCGGCCGTACGTGCTCCTCGCGCGGCCGCCCGGGCCGTACTCCGAGCGCCGCCAGCACCCCCGCGGCCTTGGCGTGGGTCTCCGCGACCTCGCCCGCCGGGTCGGAACCACGTACGAGCGTGGCGCCGACGGGGACCCGCAGTCGTCCGTCCGCGTCGATGTCGGCGGTGCGGATGAGGATGGGGGAGTCGAGGGTCTGCGCGCCCCCGGCGTCCCGGCCGAGCAGCGCCAACGCGCCCGCGTAGTAGCCCCTGCCGCCGACCTCGTGCCGCTCGATCACACGGCAGGCGTTCTGCACGGGGGACCCGGTGACGGTCGCCGCGAACATCGTCTCCTTCAGCACCTCGCGCACGTCCAGCGTGGACTTCCCGCGCAGCTCGTACTCGGTGTGCGCGAGGTGGGCCATCTCCTTCAGCCGCGGCCCGACGACGACCCCGCCCATGTCGCCGACCGTGCACATCATCTTCAGCTCCTCGTCGACCACCATCGACAGCTCCTCGGTCTCCTTGCCGTCGGCGAGGAAACGGAGCAGGTCCTCGGGGGTCGGGCCGCTGTCGGGATAGCGGTAGGTGCCGCTGATCGGGTTCATCACGACCGTGCCCGCCCGTCCACCACCACCGCCCTCGACCGGGAGCGCTTCGCCTTCGCCCCTTCCTCCGGACATCCGCACATGCACCTCGGGGCTGGCACCGACCAGCGTGCGGTCACCGGTGCAGACGACGAACGTCCAGTACGCGCCCCGCTCCCCGACCAGCAGCCGCCGGAACAACGCGAGTGCGTCGGCTCGGCCGAACCCGGGGATCCGGCCCTCGTACGTCCGCCGGATCACGAAGTTCGCGCCCTCGCCCCGGCCGATCTCCTCCTGAAGCACCCGCCCGACGATCCCGGCGTACTCCTCGTCGGCGACGTCGAACCCCCCGTCCTCCACCCGGACGTCGTGCTGCGGCAGCTGCGCCAGCGCCCGGTCCAGGGAGATCTCGTACGACTCCTCGGGCGTGAGCGCCAGCAGCGGTGTGCCGTCGTCGCGGACGTCGAAGCCGCGCTCGCGGAGCTGGCGGTACGGGACGAGGGCGAGGGCTTCGCCGGGCAGGTCGGCCAGGCGTTCACAGCGGCCGACCGGCCCGATCAGCACCTCCACGGTGTCGTGGTCGCGTCCCGGGGTACGGCGGCGCAGCAGGGCGAACGGCCGGGGGTCGGCCAGCAGGTCGGGCAGGTTCATGGGCGGTGTCCTTCTCGGTGAGGTGAGAGGGAACGGCCCGGTCGCGAAAACGCCGAAGGCCGCCCCTCGGGCGGCCTTCGCGAAGTCGTGCGTATGCGCAGTCAGTGGGCCGCCGGACGAGCGGTCCACCACCAGTTCTGGTTCTGGGTCGAGTGCGCGAACACGCCCCGCACCCTACACCCGCGTCCCCGCACCGGGAGACCCGATCCCCGCACCGGGCGGGACGAGCCGTCTCATCAGTCGAGAGCAGCGATAAGCGATGGACACGACCCCGTAATGTTTAAGGGGTGACCGTGAACGCTAAGACCAGCCCGAGCGCTGGCAACACCTGGCGAGACCTGCCCGCGGCGCAGCAGCCCGAGTACCCCGACCCCGAGGCTCTGCGCGCAGTGATCGCGGACCTCGAGTCGTATCCGCCGCTCGTCTTCGCGGGCGAGTGCGACCAGCTGCGCGCCCGGATGGCGGCCGTCGCCAAGGGAGAGGCGTTCCTCCTCCAGGGCGGCGACTGCGCCGAGGCCTTCGACGCGGTGTCCGCCGACCACATCCGCAACAAGCTCAAGACGCTGCTCCAGATGGGCGCCGTGCTCACGTACGCCGCCTCGGTACCGGTGGTGAAGGTCGGCCGTATCGCCGGCCAGTACTCCAAGCCGCGCTCCAAGCCGACCGAGACCCGCGACGGGGTGACGCTGCCGACCTACCGCGGCGACTCCGTCAACGGCTTCGAGTTCTCCGAGGCGGCCCGCGTGCCGGACCCGGAGCGCCTGAAGCGCATGTACCACGCGTCCGCCTCGACACTGAACCTGGTGCGCGCCTTCACCACCGGCGGCTACGCCGACCTGCGCCAGGTGCACGCCTGGAACCAGGACTTCGTGAAGTCGTCGCCGTCCGGTCAGCGCTACGAGCAACTGGCGCGCGAGATCGACAACGCGCTCAACTTCATGCACGCCTGCGGGGCCGACCCGGAGGAGTTCAAGACCGTCGAGTTCTACTCCTCGCACGAGGCGCTGCTGCTCGACTACGAGTCCGCCCTGACCAGGGTCGACTCCCGCACCGGACAGCTGTACGACGTCTCCGGGCACATGGTGTGGATCGGTGAGCGCACCCGGCAGCTGGACGGCGCGCACATCGAGTTCGCGTCGAGGATCCGCAACCCGATCGGCATCAAGCTCGGCCCGACCACGACGGCCGAGGAGGCGCTGCGGTACGTCGACCGCCTCGACCCCGACCGCGAGCCGGGCCGGCTGACCTTCATCGTCCGGATGGGCGCGGACAAGATCCGCGACCGGCTCCCCGAGCTGGTGGAGAAGGTCACGGCGTCCGGCGCGGTGGTGGCCTGGGTGACCGACCCGATGCACGGCAACACGTTCGAGGCGGCCTCCGGTCACAAGACCCGCCGCTTCGACGACGTGCTCGACGAGGTCAAGGGCTTCTTCGAGGTCCACAAGGGACTCGGCACCCACCCGGGCGGCATCCATGTGGAGCTGACCGGTGACGACGTCACCGAGTGCGTGGGCGGCGGTGACGAGATCTTCGTCGACGACCTGCACCAGCGCTACGAGACGGCGTGCGACCCGCGGCTCAACCGCAGCCAGTCGCTGGACCTGGCGTTCCTCGTCGCGGAGATGTACCGGGACCAGTAGCCGACGGGCATCGGACCGACGCATGAGTATCGGACCGACGCACGAGTGGGGCGCGGATCACACGATCCGCGCCCCACTCCGCTGTCGCACCTCCGACGAGGAAGGTAAGGTTAGGTTTGCCTTATCGAGTCCGGCGGGAGGTGGACCGCGTGTATGTCTGCAGTTGCTTCGGCATCACCGAGCACCAGGTGAGGCAGCACGCGGAGAACGGCGCCCGCACCCCGCGGCAGGTCGCCTCCGCCTGCAAGGCGGGCACGGACTGCGGGTCGTGTGTGCGCAGGATCCAGGCGCTCCTGGGACGCGGCGCGTCCCCTCGCCGCGGGGTCGCCGAACCCGTGCTGTCCGGGCTGGAAGAAGCCGCCTAGTTCGCGCCTAGCTCTCCGGCTGCTCGATGATCTGGGAGATGTACAGCGCCTCGCCGAGCTTCTCCAGCAGGTACAGCTGGGTGTCCAGGTAGTCGATGTGGTGCTCCTCGTCCGCGAGGATCGACTCGAAGATGTTCGCGGAGGTGATGTCGCCCTTCTCCCGCATCAGCCTGATCCCGCGCCTGAGCCGGTCGATCGCCTCCACCTCGATCTGCCGGTCCGCCTCGAACATCTCCCTGACGGTCTGTCCCACCCGCACATGGAAGAGCCGCTGGTAGTTCGGCAGCCCCTCGAGGAGGAGGATGCGGTCGGTGAGCACCTCCGCGTGCTTCATCTCGTCGAACGACTCCCGCCGCGTGTACCTGGCGAGCTTGTACCACCCGAAGTTCTCCTGCATCTTCGCGTGCAGGAAGTACTGGTTGATCGCGGTCAGCTCGGCGGTGAGCTGCTCGTTGAGGAATTCGATGACCTCCGGGTCGCCCTGCATGGCGGGGCTCCTTCCAGGCGGGGACGGCGGGCTGCGCCGCATGATGGCACCGGCACCGAGAGGCGTCCAGTAAGTTCACACTTAGTCCTATGTGCCCGAATTGGGATGGGGCTGGTCATGTGCACCCTCCGCGGTCTGTCAGGATGGAGTCATGGGTCATCCGGTGGAGCGCGAATCTGGAGAAACGGCACGGTCACAGCTTCCGCCGGGACAGCGACTGCAGCGGGGCTGGCCGGTCACGCACTACGGTCCCGTGCCCAAGTTCCGCCCCGAACGCTGGGAGTTCCGGGTCTTCGGCGCCACCGCGGACGGCGAGAAGCACTGCTGGAACCACGAGGAGTTCACGTCCCTGCCGTACGCCACCGTCCTGGCCGATCTGCACTGCGTGACGAAGTTCAGCATGGTCGGGGCCGAATGGGGCGGCATTCCCGCCCGTACGATCCTGGAGATCGCCCCGCCCGCGCCCACCGTCACCCATGTGATGGTGTGGGCGGAGTACGGGTTCAGCTCCAATCTGCGCCTGTCCGACTTCGCCTCCGGCAGCACGATCTTCGCCACGCACAAGGACGGCGAACTGCTCACCGCGGAACACGGCTTTCCGCTGCGTCTGATCGTGCCGCACCTGTACGCCTGGAAGGGCCCCAAGTGGGTCCGCGGCGTCGAGTACATGACCACCGACCGACGCGGCTTCTGGGAGGAACGCGGGTACCACAACATCGGTGACCCGTGGAAGGAGCAGCGCTACTCGTACCAGGAGGAGCCCGGGGACGGCCCGGAGCTCTGAGGTCCGGGGAAGCCCCGGTTCAGCCGTCCCGCAGCTTCTTCAGCCGCTCCACGTCCGCCGCGTGCCCTTCCTTGCGGCCGGGCGTCTCGATGACCAGGGGCACGCCCTCGGTGGCCGGATGTGTCATCAGCGCACGGAACGGGTCCTCGCCGATATGGCCGGCGCCGATGTTGGCATGACGGTCCCGGTGGGCGCCGACCGCCTCCTGTGAGTCGTTGGCGTGGATCAGTTTGAGCCGGCCCTCGCCGACGGTGTCCACCAGCGTCTCCAGTGTCCGGTGCGCCCCGTCCGGCCCGGTCAGGTCGTGCCCGGCGGCGAAGACGTGGCAGGTGTCGAGGCAGACGCCAAGCCTCGGGTGGGCGTCCAGAGCCTCGAAGTAAGGACCGAAGTCCCAGGTGCGGGAGCACAGTGAGGCGCCCTGGCCCGCGGTCGACTCCAGCAGCAGCCACGGGTCGTCGTCGTGCGTCAGCTCGTCCAGCAGCGGCAGCATCCGCTCCCGTACCTGCCTCAGCGCCACGGAACGGTCCCGGCCGCCGGTCGCACTGCCGGTGTGCACCACCACGCCGCGCGCTCCGATCTCCCGGCCCCGGCGCAGCGAGTGCCTGAGGGACTCCACCGACCTGTCCACGGTCGCCCCGGTGTGCGAGCCGAAGTTGATCAGATACGGCGCGTGGACGTACACCGGGATCGACGCGGCGGTGCAAGCGGCCCGGAACTCCTCGTCCTGACGCGGACTGCCGCCGGGCGTCGCCCAGCCGCGCGGGTTGGCCACGAAGACCTGTACCGTCTCGGCCCCGATGTCGCGGGCGTAGGCCAGCCCGACGGAGTTCAGCCCACCGGCCACCGGGACATGGCTGCCGATCGGGTTGCGGGAGGGGCCGAAGGCGCCGTGGACGCCGGGGGACTGCTCAGTGCTCACCCCCCAAGGGTGTCACGGGCTCCCGGGCGCCCGTCCTCGGCCGGTCCGCTAGCGGATCTTGATGGTGATCGTCGATCCCTTCGGCGCCCTGTCCCCGCCCTTGACCGACTGGCTCTTCACCGTGTCGCCGAACAGGCCCAGCAGTCCCCGGTCCTCCTCGACCTGGAAACCGGCGGCCTCGAGTGCCTTCTTCGCGTCGTCGACGTGCTGCCCGGTGACGTCCGGCACCTCGACCATCGGCCGGCCCTTGGAGATCGTCAACGTGACCGTGTCGCCCGCCGCTGCCTGCTGCCCTCCGTCCGGCGACTGCCGGGCGACCTTCCCGGCGTCGTACTCCGAGGTGACCTGCGTGTCGGCGATCTTCACCTGCAGGCCGGCCTGCTGCAGCTGTGACGTGGCGTCGTCGATGGAGGCCCCTCTGACATCGGGCACGTCCACCGGGCTGCCCTTGCTGACGGTGAGCGCCACCGCCGAGCCGCCGTGCCGCTCGGTCCCCGCCTCCGGGTCCGTGCCGATCACGGAGCCCTTGGGCACGTCCTCGCTGAACTCCTGCGTGACCATGCCCGGCACCAGGCCGTCCTTCTTCAGCCGGACCTGCGCCTTGTCCAGCCGGTAGCCCTTCAGATCGGGCACCCGCACCGTCTCGGGGCCGTCCGACAGCGTCAGCGTCACCGCGTCGTGGGACCGGATCCGCGCCCCCACCGCCGGGTCGGTGCTGATCACCGTGCCGCGCTTCACCGTGTCGCTGTAGGCGTGCTTGACCTGCCTGACCTCGAGACCGGCCTCCCTCAGCCGGGCCCGCGCCTCGGCCTCCGTCTTCGCCAGGAGCGGCGGGACCTCGGTGAACTGGCCCGAGTTGATGTACCAGACCCCCGTGCCGACACCGAACACCACCAGCACGGCGAGGACCAGTGCCAGCAGCCCGCGCCGGGGCCGGGCCGAGCGCCGGGGCGGCCCGGGCGGACCGGCCGGAAGCCGGCTGGTCCGGTTGAGGACGGCTCCCCGGTCCTCGCCCACGGGGTGGGTCGGCAGCAGGCGCGGGATCACACTGGTGCGGTCCTCGGCGTTGTCGTGTTCCGCGGTGACGGCGCCCGGCGGCACGGCGTCCAGCTGCTCGTCGGTCAGCGCCCCCCGGGCCCGAAGCACCTGACCCAGCAGCGCCACCGCGTCCGGCGGCCGCAGCTCGGGGTTGCGCGCGGTCGCGGACGCGACCAGGTCGTCGAGTTCCACGGACAGCCCGGGCACGGCCGCCGAGGGCGGCGGCACGTCCTGGTTCAGGTGCCGGTAGAGCACCTGGGCGGGGGAGTCGCCGTGGTGCGGCTTGACGCCGGTCAGCATCTCGTGGAGGACGACCCCGCACGCGTACACGTCGACCCGAGGGTCGGCCACGCCGTGCTCTATCTGCTCCGGGGCGAGGTAGGAGACGGTGCCGAGGACGGTGCCCGTGGTGTCGGTGACGGTGTCGACGGACCGGACGAGACCGAAGTCGGCCACCTTCACCCGGCCGTCGTCACCTATGAGGACGTTCTCCGGCTTCATGTCCCGGTGCACGAACCCGGCGCGGTGCGCGGCCCCCAGGGCGGCCAGCACCGGTTCCAGGATGTCCAGGGCCGCCCGGGGCTGCAGCGCCCCGCGCTCGCGCAGCACGTCCCTGAGGGTGCAGCCGGCGACGTACTCCATGGCGAGGTAGACGTACGACCCGTCGGCGCCTTGATCGAACATCTGCACGACGTTCGGGTGGTCGAGGCGGGCCACCGACTTGGCCTCCCGTATGAAGCGCTCGACGAACGAGGCGTCGACGGCCAGCGTCGGGTGCATCACCTTCAGCGCGAGCACACGGTCCAGACGGATGTCCAGGGCCCGGTAGACGGTGGCCATCCCGCCGACCGCGATCCGCGCGTCGACGCGATAGCGGCCGTCGAGCACCTGCCCGACGAGAGGGTCCTGAAGGGTCGTATCCACGCTGGTGAGTCTACGAGGGCGCACTGTCACCCACCGGCCGCGGCGGGTATACCGGGGCCCGACTGCAGCCGACCTGTGACGCACCCCTCTCCTGGCCGGCTCCGGCCGCGGTGCCCGTCAAGCTCCGGCCGCGGTGCCCGTCAAGGAGCGGCGTCCGGTGCGTGCTCCGGGGGCACCCCTGCTCGAAGAGCTTGGGGGAGTGCCGGCCGGAAGCCCTCGTACCGGACGTACGCGGCGAGCGTGCGTGCCGGGCGTCGCGACGGGGCGAACGTGGTCTGTTGCGGCACTAGAACGCCGGCAGCTCCGGGTCCAGCCCGGCCATGCCCTCCGTCGGCGACGACGCCTGCGCGAAGTGCCGGCGCGGGATACGGCCCGCCCGGCGGGCGAGCCGGCCGGCCTCCACGGCGTGCCGCATGGCCTCCGCCATCAGGACCGGCTCCTGCGCCCGCGTCACCGCCGAGGCGAGCATCACACCCGCGCACCCGAGCTCCATCGCCAGTGCCACGTCCGACGCGGTGCCCGCGCCCGCGTCCAGGATGACGGGCACGCGCGCGTGCTCCACGATCAGCTGGAAGTTGTGCGGGTTGCGGATGCCGAGCCCGGACCCGATCGGGGAGCCGAGCGGCATGATCGCGGCGCAGCCGGCGTCCTCCAGCCTGCGGGCGAGCACCGGGTCGTCGTTCGTGTACGGCAGCACGGTGAAACCGTCGTCCACCAGTGTCTCGGCCGCCTCCAGCAGCTCGATCGGGTCCGGCAGCAGGGTCCGCTCGTCGGCGATGACCTCCAGCTTGACCAGATCCGTGCCGAGCGCCTCGCGCGCGAGGCGGGCGGTGAGCACGGCCTCGCCCGCGGTGAAGCAGCCCGCGGTGTTCGGCAGTACCCGGATGCCCAGCTTGTCGAGTACGGACAGGACCGAGCCGTGCACCGAGGCGTCGACGCGGCGCATCGCCACCGTCGTCAGCTCCGTACCGGACGCCGTCAGCGCCCGCTCCAGCACGTCCAGGCTGGGCGCACCACCGGTCCCCATGATCAGCCGGGACGAGTAGGTCGTGCCTCCGAGGACGAAGGGATCGTCAGCCATGGGTCAGCCTCCTTGGACGGCGGTGAGGACCTCGACGCGATCACCCTCCGAGAGGGACGTCGACGCCCACTGGGCGCGCGGGACGACGGTTTCGTTGACGGCGGCGGCCACGCCCGAGGGGGCGGCGGTCAGGCTCCGCACCACCGCGTCGAGCGCGACACCGGGGGCGACCTCGTGGGTCTCCCCGTTGACCGAGATGTTCATATGGGCTGCTCCGTGAGTGCGGCGGCGGTGAAACGCCGGGGCGTGAAGGGGCGGGCCTCCTCAGGGAGCTCACCGGTGGTGAGCACGTGCGCCATGACGTCGCCGGTGACCGGGGTGAGCAGGACGCCGTTGCGGTAGTGCCCGGTGGCCAGCAGCAGGCCGTCCAGCTCCGTGGGGCCGAGCAGCGGCGCGTTGTCCGGGGAGCCGGGCCGCAGACCCGCCCGGGTCTCGGTGAGCGGCAGCTCGGTGATCCCGGGCACCAGCTCGTGCGCGTCCCGCAGCAGCTCGTACACCCCGCCCGCGGTGACCGCGGTGTCCCAGCCCAGCTCCTCGCTGGTCGCGCCCACCACCAGTTCGCCGTTCTCGCGCGGCACCAGGTAGATCGCGCCGCCGCGGACGACGGCCCGCACGGTACGGCTCAGGAACGGCGCGTACCGCTCGGGCACGGTCAGCCGCAGCACCTGCCCCTTCACGGGGCGCACGGGCGGCAGCACGTCGTCCGGGACGCCGGCGAGCCGCCCGCTGAGGCTGCCCGCGGCGAGGACGACCTGCCCGGCCGCGAGCTCGGTGCCGTCGGCGGTCCTGACCCCGGCCGCCCGCCCCCGCACGACCGCGAGCCGCTCGGCCCACACCCGGTGGAAGACCACGCCGGCACGTTCGCAGGCCGTCACCAGGGCCGCGGCCAGGCGGCGCGGGTCGATCTGGTGGTCCCCGTCGACCCTGAGCCCCCCGCGCACGCCCGGCGCGAGCATCGGCTCCAGGCGGCGGCACTCGCGCCCGCTCAGCCACTCCGACGTCAGGCCCGAGCGCTGCTGGAGCGCATGCAGTTCGCGCAGCTCGGCGCGGTCGTCGGCGTCGAGCGCGACGGCGAGCGTGCCGCAGCGGCGGTAGCCGAGATCCCGGCCGGTGGCCTCGGTCAGCTCGGCGGCGAAGTCCGGGTAGCGGCGCGCGGAGGCGAGATTCAGGGCCAGCAGCGTCTGCTCGCCGTAGTGCAGCTCGGTGACGGCGGCGAGCATTCCGGCGGCCACCTGCGCGGCTCCGCCGCCCGGCTCCGGGTCCACCACGGCGGTGGCGAACCCGCGCTGTGCCGCCCGCCAGGCGGTCACGAGCCCGATGATCCCACCCCCGATGACGAGGACGTCCGGCACGGTCGGCGGTGCGTGCGGTGCCGACGGTTCGTCCGGTGTACGCGACATGGGTGTCCAGCCCCTCCCTTCGCCGGCATGACCCGGATCAGGTTCGTACGGTCGGAGGCCGTCCCAGCCGCCCTCTCAGCCCGGTACGTCCGGGCTCCCGCGAGTGCTTACGGTGGCAACCCTAGCCCTCGCGGCACCGCCCTCGTAAGACAGCCTCCGGTCGCCCGACGGCTGTGCAGGACGTCACCCAGCACGCCCCCTGACTGACAATCCGTCAGTTGTCTATGGTGATCAGGTGAGCGAGCAGACGCAGGCACGGGGCGGCACGGCACGGCGCGTCGTCGTCGTGGGCGCGGGCATGGCCGGGGTGCAGACCGCGGTCGCCCTGCGGGAACAGGGCTTCACCGGCAGCGTGACACTGGTCGGCGCGGAGCCGCACCAGCCGTACGACAGGCCGCCGCTGTCCAAGGCCGTGCTGCTCGGCAAGGCCGAGGGCTCCGCCTTCGACGTCGACTTCGAGGCGCTGGGCATCGAGCTGCAGCTGGGCCGCGAGGCGACGGGCCTGCGGCCCGGGGACCATGAGCTGGACACCGAGCGGGGACCCGTCCCGTACGACGTCCTGGTCGTCGCGACCGGTGCCGAGCCCGTTCAGCTGCCGGGTGCGGAAGGCGTCCCCGGGGTGCATCTGCTGCGCACGCTGGACGACGCCGAGCGGCTGCGCCCGGTGCTGGCCCGGCAGCACGACATCGTGGTCGTGGGCGCGGGCTGGATCGGTGCCGAGTTCGCCACCGCGGCCCGCGAGGCGGGCTGCGCGGTGACCGTGGTGGAGGCCGCGGACCGGCCGCTCGCGGGAGCGCTGCCGGCGGCGGTCGCGGCGCCGATGGCGGCCTGGTACGCGGACAGTGGGACCGAGCTGCGCACGCACGCGCGCGTGGAGCGCGTCGAGCCGGGCGCGGTGGTCCTGGACGACGGCTCCCGGGTGCCGGCCGGGGCGGTGGTGGTGGGCATCGGGGCCCGGCCCGCCACGGCATGGCTGGCCGGGTCCGGGATCGAGCTGGGCGTGCACGGCGAGGTGCAGGCCGACGACCATCTGCGCACCTCCGTGCCGGACGTCTACGCGGTCGGCGACTGCGCGTCCTTCCCGTCGGGCCGCTACGAGGAGCGGCTGCTCGTCCACCACTGGGACAACGCCCTTCAGGGGCCGCGCACGGTCGCCGCGAACATCGTCGGGCAGACGCCGGCGGCGTACGACCCGGTGCCGTACTTCTGGTCGGAGCAGTTCGGCCGGTTCGTCCAGTACGTGGGCCACCACGCGTCCGCCGACACGACCGTGTGGCGCGGCGATCCCGAGGGCGCGGCCTGGACGGTCTGCTGGCTGCGCTCGGGACGCCTGGTCGCCCTGCTGGCCGTGGGCCGCCCCCGGGACCTCGCGCAAGGCCGGCGCCTGATCGAATCGGGTGCCCCCATGGACCCGGCCCTCCTGTCGGACCCGTCCCGTCCGCTGAAGGAGGCGACGGCGTAGGGGCCGACGACCGGCTTCGACGGCGGCCCGGACTCCACGACCCACCCGCCGCGCCACCCCCCGTCCGGCGGCAGGCCACCCGCTCCGGGTAACCCCGCCGGAGGCGCCCCGCTTCCGACTGTCGGTCCCGGATGGCACGCTTGATCCCGTGACCGAGATTGACGCAAAGATCGATGCTCTCGTCCCCGCCTGGCTCACCCTGCCCGACATCGCCGAAATGCTCGGTGTCGAGGTGACCCGCGTACGGCAGCTGGTCAAGGAGGGCCAGCTCATCGCCGTCCGCCGAGGCGAGAACAAGGCGCTGCACGTCCCCGCCGCCTTCATCGACGAGGACAAGGTGGTCAAGGGCCTGTCCGGCACCCTGACCCTGCTGCGGGACGACGGCTTCACGGTCGAAGAGATGATCGAGTGGCTCTTCACCCCCGACCCGACCCTGCCCGGTACCCCCGCGCAGGCTCTCAGCGAGAATCGCGGCACGGAGGTGAAGCGCCGCGCCCAGGCGCTTGCCGTCTGATCCGATCCGGCCTGATCGAGACGTGGTTCGATCCGACCCGACTCCACCTGACCAGATCGGACCGATTCCGTCCGGTCAGGCCGCACACAAACAACCGTCCGCGTACGGGCCGCCGTCCATCGAGAAGCGCTCCGGCCCCGGCCGGCCGCGCCCGGCAGCGGCCCGTACGCCACCGACAACGGGGGAGCACCACCGTGCCCGACACCACCCGCACCGCCCGGCTCGCCGACGCCCGCGTCTACCTGTGCACGGACGCCCGCAAGAGCCGGGGCGACCTCGCCGAGTTCCTCGACGCGGTCCTCGCCGGGGGCGTCGACATCGTGCAGCTGCGCGACAAGGGCCTGGAGGCCGCCGAGGAGCTGGAGCACCTGCAGGTCTTCGCCGAGGCCTGCGCCCGCCACGGCAAGCTCCTCGCGGTGAACGACCGCGCGGACATCGCCCACGCCGCCCGCCCCGACATCCTGCACCTCGGCCAGGGCGACCTCCCCGTCCCCGCGGCCCGCGCCGTCCTCGGCGACGACATCCTCATGGGCCGCTCCACACACACCGAGGCGGAGGCCGGGGCGGCCGCCGTCCAGGAGGGTGTGGACTACTTCTGCACCGGCCCCTGCTGGCCCACCCCCACCAAGCCCGGTCGCCCCGCCCCCGGCCTCGGTCTGGTCCGCCACACCGCCGCGCTCGGCACCGACCGCCCCTGGTTCGCCATCGGAGGCATCGACCTCGGCAACCTGGACCAGGTGCTGGAGGCGGGCGCCCGCCGTGTGGTGGTGGTCCGCGCGATCACGGAGGCGGACGACCCCGGCGCGGCGGCGGCCGAGTTCGCCAAGCGGCTGCGCACCGCGTAGGCGCGTGGCGGAGGCCGGTCCTGCGCCGCATTGTCCGATGGGTGGACAACAAGTCGACAATTCGGGCAAATACCGGCCGTCCGGTTGGGGGACCGACGCCCCCTGGCTAACCTGCGACTATGGCCCTCGGAACCGCATCCACGAGGACTGATCGCGCACGGACCGTGCGCGACATCCTCGCCACCGGCAAAACGACGTACTCGTTCGAGTTCTCGGCGCCGAAGACGCCCCAGGGCCAGCGGAACCTGTGGAATGCGCTGCGAAGGGTCGAGGCGGTCGCCCCCGACTTCGTCTCCGTCACGTACGGCGCCGGCGGCTCCACCCGTGCGGGCACGGTCAAGGAGACCGAGCAGATCGTCGCCGACACGACGCTCACCCCGGTCGCCCACCTCACCGCGGTCAACCACTCGGTCGCCGAGCTGCGCAACATCATCGGCCAGTACGCCGACGCCGGGATCCGCAACATGCTCGCGGTGCGCGGCGACCCGCCCGGCGATCCCATGGGCGAGTGGGTGCCGCACCCCCGAGGCCTGACCTACGCGGCCGAACTCGTCCGGCTCATCAAGGAGTCGGGCGACTTCTGCGTGGGCGTCGCCGCCTTCCCGGAGATGCACCCCCGCTCCGGCGACTGGGACACCGACGTGACGCACTTCGTCGACAAGTGCCGGGCCGGTGCCGACTACGCGATCACCCAGATGTTCTTCCAGCCGGAGTCGTATCTGCGCCTGCGCGACCGGGTCGCCGCGGCCGGTTGCGACACCCCGGTCATCCCCGAGGTCATGCCCGTGACCAGTGTGCGGATGCTTCAGCGGCTGCCCCAGCTCAGCAACGCCGCCCTCCCCGACGGACTTCAGGAGCGGATCCTCGCGGCGCAGGACGATCCGGCGGCGGTACGCTCGATCGGCATCGACTTCGCCACGGAGTTCTGCGCGAGGCTGCTGGCCGAGGGGGTTCCCGGGTTGCACTTCATTACACTCAACAACTCCACGGCGACGCTGGAGATCTACGAAAACCTGGGCCTGCACCACCCGCAGCGGGCCTAGACCGCCGCACCCGTATGCGACACACTGCGTAGCGGCCACTGGGAGAGGGGCGTACATGGGCTGGACGGTCCTCTACATCGCGTTCGGCATCGTCGCGCTGTGGCTGCTCGGTGAGGTGCTGCTGCAGTACAAGGCACGCCTGCGCTGGCGGCTGCTCGCGTTCGTCGGATTCCTCGGTGTCGTGTTCGGCGTCCTGATCCCCTCCGTGCTGGTCATCGCCGTGGGCGCGGCCGCCTTCGCGGTCGGGCAGACCTACGTCACCCTGTCGTTCCGCCGCGGGTTCGCCTCCGGCTGGGCGGTCGGCAACCGCCCGCGCGAGGGCTCGGGCACCGGCAGCAAGCGCCGCCGGGGCGAGAAGGCGCGCCAGGAGCAGGCGCCCGAGGACACCGGCCAGGAGCCGACGCCCGCGACGGCCGCCGGAACGTACCGTCATGACGACGCGTACGACGAGGACGACCACGAAGACGTCTTCACCCGCCCGGGGACCACCCCGCCCGCGGAGACCGCGGCCGAGGCCACCGCCGTCTACGAGCCGCAGCCGCTGCCCGAGGAGACCGGCTCCTACGGCGTCTACGCCGACACCGCCCAGACCGGCGTCGGGCAGCCCCAGGAGCAGCAGGCCTACGCCTACGACGGCTACTCCGGGTACGGACAGCAGCAGCACTACGGCTACGAGGGCGGCCAGCAGTACAGCGCCTACTCCGACCCGTACCAGGGCACGGGGACCTATGGTGGCGGCTCGTACGACACGTACGGAGGCGAGCAGCAGTACGGGCAGCAGGCGTACGGTCAGGACCAGTACGCCACCGGCAGCTACGGCGAGACCCCGCCCGACGGTGTGTGGGTGCCCCAGCAGCGCACCACCGACGCGCTCGGTGGTGAACTCCCGCCCGAGCAGTCGTACCCCTACCAGGGCAACGGCACTGCGCACGGCAACGGCTACGGCTACGACGAGCACTACCGCTTCTGACCGGCCGGTGCCGGGGCTGGGACCGCGGCCCCCGGGACCGTCACTGGGATCCCCGGAAGCCCGGTCCCTCCACGATGAGTCCGGCGACCAGGGCGCCCGACATCCCGGCGTGGGGAAGACCGCCGCCCGGGTGCGACCAGCCGCCCACGAGATGAAGGCCGGGGAAGCGGGTGGTGTTGGCCGGGTGCAGAAAGCGTCCGGCGCCCGCTGCGAGCGCGGGAGCCGGAACGGCCCCCCGCTCGGCGCCCGTTTCCTGCTCGATGTGGCCGGGCGTGCGTATCTCGCGCCACAGGAGGCGCTCCCGCAGCCCCGGGACGGCGGCCGCCGCCGCCCTGACCATGAGATCGGCGAAGCGCTCCGCGGACTCGGCCACGGCCCACTCCTCCTCGGACGGGGCCACCGCGGACAGCACCACGGACTCGTGCCCGTCGTCCGGGCGCAGCGCCGGGTCGTCCGGGCGCAGGACGGTCACCGTGGGCCGCAGGCCGTCCACGGCGACGGAGCACAGCGAATCGAGCTCCGCGCTCCTGTCCGGCGTGTGCACCACCGTCCGCTGCGCCGCGGCCGCCTCGCGCCGTCCGCGCAGCGCCAGCAGCACCGTGAATCGTCCGGGCCGTGCGGCGTCGAGCACGTGCCGTACGTCGTCCTCGTCCTGGAGCAGGTGATCCGTCAGCCGGTGCAGTCGCCCGGCGTCCATGCCCGCCACCACATGATCCGCCTCGGCCACCGCCCCGCCGGCCAGCTCCACCCCCGCCGCCCGGCCGTCCTTCTCGACGATCCCGGTGACCTCGGCGCCGAAGACGAACTCCACCCGCCGGGCCAGGCACCGCTCGTACACGGCGCGCGCCAGCTCCCGCATCCCACCGCGCACGTACCACATGCCGAAGGCGTGCTCCATGTAGGGCAGTACCGCCGCGCTCGCCGGGGTGGCGCGCGGATCCAGGCCGTGGCCCAGGGCGTGGCTCTCCAGCAGGGCTGCGAGCCGCGGGTCGCGCAGCTCCCAGGCGCCGACCTCGGCGAGGGTGGCGGCCCGGCGCGTGCGCAGCAGGCGCTTGTGCGGCACCGCCGGATACGGCTCCTTCTCCGCCAGCACCCGCCAGTCGGTCCACAGCGGCTCCTCCAGCAGCGGCCGACGGGTGCGGTCCCACGCCTCGCGGGCCCGCACCAGGAAGTCGCCCCAGCGCTCGCCCGCCCCCGCGCCCAGGGCCTCGTCCAGGGCCGCGACGACACCCGCGCGCGACGCGTTCGGCAGGGACACCTCGGTGCCGTCGGCGAAGACGTGCCGCGACGACGGATCCACCTGGACCAGTTCGACGCAGTCCTCCAGCGGCTCCTTGCCGGTCTTGACGAACAGGTCGCGCCAGACCGCGGGCAGCGGCAGCAGGCCCGGGCCGGTGTCGAAGGAGAAGCCGTCGCGGGAGAAACGGCGCACCGCACCGCCGTACGTCTCCGTACGCTCGTACACCACCACCCGGTGGCCCGCGACGGCCAGCCGGGCGGCGGCCGCCATCGCGCCCATCCCGGCGCCGATCACCGCAATCCGTGCCATGACTGCGACCTTATCGGCCGCCGCCGACAATCCGGTCGCGGGCCCGTGACCGGCGCTTTTCGCCGCCTTCATGCCTGGGGTGAGCGCTTGGGCCTGAGTATCCGTACCTAGACGGAGAGATGAGTACCTGCGCGGATGGGGTCCGACCCGTGCGGGCGAGACAGTAGGGGCACGGGAAAGGGCACGGCTCCGGCACCGCCGACACGGGGCGGCGGAACGGCGCCCGCCCTCGACCGCTCCTTCCGCCGGCGCGTTTTCCGGCGGAAGCGAGGCAGGGGGAGACCCGGGGGAAGGACCGAACGGGGATCGAACGGGGGACACGGGGGCACGACGGAGCGCCGGTTCGAGGCGGCCCGCGAAGGACGCGGCCACCACGAACCGGTGCCTTCGTCCGCCGCGCACCACCGGCTGCATCCATGTCCCTACCGGCCGTTTGCCCACCGGCCGCCGCTCACGCGCCCCTGGATCAGCCGCGACAGCGCCGCGTGGACGTCGTCCAGGGAGCGCTCCGGCTGGAACGACTGCCAGTCCAGCGCCGCCACCAGCACCATGCCGACCAGCGCGGCGGCCGTCAGCGGGACGTCGATCTCGTCGCTGAACTCGCCGCTCTCCACCCCCGCGCGCAGCACGTCCTCGATCGCCGCGATGACCTGCTGCCGGACCACCATGAGCGTGGACTGCCAGGCCCGGTTGGTGCGCCACAGCTCGGCCACGTACAGCTGGGTGAAGGACGGGTAGCGGGCGATGAAGGCGAGACCGGCCCGGATCATGGCGTCCAGGGCGTCCACTCCGGTCCCGCCCGCCCGGTCGCTGTGCTCGGCCGCGTCCCTGAGGGAGGCCGTGAGGAGCCCCACACCGTGCCGCAGCAGTTCCTCGAAGAGGACCGACTTGCTCGCGAAGTTGTAGTAGACCGTGCCCTTCGCGACCCCGGCCCGCTCGGCGATCTCGTCGACGGTGGTCGCGGAGAAGCCCTGCTCCGCGATCAGGGTGACGGCCGCCTCGTAGAGTTTCTGCCGGGTCGCCTCACGGCGGCTCGAGCCGCCCGACGTAGCGGCGCTGCTGCGTTCCATGGCCCCGATTCTCACAGGAACCGCACGGTGGGATGTCCCGGACCTCACAGGTTCAGCTCCGGGTGCAGCCGGTCGAGCGTCCACACCTGCCTGCGCCGGGCCGACAGGGCGGTCAGCGCGAGGGCGCCCGCCGTGAACGCCGTGAGCACGGCGCACGCCTGCCACACGGGCCCCAGGCCCCCACCAGTGATGAGCCTGCGCAGCGCCTCGACCACGTAACTCATCGGCAGGAAGGGGTGGATCGCGTTGAAGAAGCCCGGCGACGTCTGCACGGGGTAGGTGCCGCCCGCGGACGTCAGCTGGAGCATCAGCAGGGCGAGGACGAGGATCCGGCCGGCCGCCCCGAAGCGGGCGTTGAGCCACTGGACGAGCGCCCCGAAGCACGCCGCCACCAGGAACAGGAACCCGATCGTCCCTGCCGCCCGCGTCATCTCCAGACCGATCGCCCAGTGCAGCACGGCCATCAGGGCGGCCGTCTGCAGTACGCCCACGGCGGCCACCGGCAGCCAGCCCGCCAGTGTGATCCGCCAGGGGGAGGCGCCCGCCGCGAGCGCGCGCCGGTTCATCGGCGGGATCAGCATGTACGCCACCATCGCGCCCACCCACAGGGACAGCGGGATGAAGTACGGTGCGAAACCGGTGCCGTAATTGGGCGCGTGATGCACGTCCCGCGAGGCCAGTTGCACCGGGTCCGCCATGACCTGGGTGCGCCGGTCACGGTCCTGCTTGTCGTAGTCGGGGATCTTCCCCGCGCCGTCGTGCAGTCCGCCGGCGAGCTTCCCGGAGCCGTCGGCGAGCTTGTACATGCCGCCGTTCAGGTCGACGGCGCCCGTCTCCAGCCTGCCGACGCCCGAGTGCAGGTCGGCCGCCCCGGCCCGGGCGGTGCCCAGGCCGGTGTGCAGGGTCCGGGCTCCCCTGGCGACCTCGGCGGCGCCCTTGTTGAGCGCGTCCACCTTCGAGACCGCGTCGTCGAGGTCGTCGGACAGGTGCGGTGCCGCCTCGGCGAGCGCCCGGGCCTGCCGCTGGAGGGTCATCAGGTCCTGCCGCATGGCGGTCATGTCACCGTGGTAGTCCCGCACCACGGTGTTCACGTCCTTGGCGAGCCGCGCCGCGTCCGCCGCGGCGTCCTTCGCCTTCTTCAGGTCCTCGCACGCGGGGTCGGGCAGGACCTGGGTCACACAGCGCTTCCGGTACACCGCGTCCAGCGCCTCGGACGCCTCCCGAGTGCCCTTCTCGGCGACGGGGGCCGTGGTGACGAACGCGTCGAGGTGCCCGCTGATGACGCCCGCCGAGTCGGCCACCAGCGTCGCGGTGTCGGCGATCTGCCGGCCGTCCTTCTTCAGGAAGGGCCGCACCTGGTCGGCCGCGCCGTGCACCCGGTCGGAGAGGGCCTGGGTGCCGTCCGCGACCTGCTGCGCACCGTCCTGGAGGTCGCCCGCCCCCTTGTCGAGCCTGCTCAGGCCGCTCGCCAGCTTCCCGCTGCCCTGCTCGGCCTCGTTCAGCCCGTCCGCGAGGTCCTTGGAGCCCTTCTCCGCCTCGCCGATCCCGCCGGTGAGCCGGTCGGCGCCGTCGGCGGCCTTCACCGTCGCCCCGTGGATGTCCGAGAACGAGATGAAGATCCGGTCCAGGAACGACCGCGAGGCCTTGGTGGAGGCGGCCGCGCGCACCTCGGCGAACACCGTCTTGGAGATCTGCCCGACGATGTAGTTGTTGGCGTCGTTCGTCCGCACCTGGAGGGCGCCCGTGTCGGGGGAGTCGCCGGAGCTGGAGGCGATCCGGGCGCTGAAGTCGGACGGCATGGTCAGCGAGAGGTAGTAGGTGCCGTCCTCAAGGCCCTTCCCGGCCTCGGCGGCGCTCACCCGGTGCCACTCGAAGGTGTCGCTCTTGACCAGTCCCTCGGCGAGGTCGTCGCCCGCGGTGAGCTTCCGGCCGGCCACGGTCGTCCCCTTGTCGTCGTCGACGAGCGCCACGGGGATGCGGTCGAGCCGCCCGTACGGGTCCCAGAACGACCACAGGTACAGAGCGCCGTACAGCAGCGGCAGCAGCAGGAGCGCGACCAGCGCCGCACGCGGCAGCTTTCCCCTGCCGAACCGCCTGAGCTCAAGCGCGGCCAGTTTCGGCGAGCGCATCCGCCGTCTCCTTGTCGTCGTCGCCGTATTCGGTCGGCTCGTCGGGGGTGGTTTCCTGGCGCGCGTGCCGCGCGCCGGGTGCCGTCGGGACCACGACCGCGTCCTCGGGGGCCTCGGTGCACACCGCGAGGACGGTCGTCCCGTCCCCGGTCAGCGACCTCAACAGGTCCCAGACCTCGGCCCGTTCGGCGGGGGACAGCTTGAGGTCGGTGTCGTCGACGGCGAGCAGGCGAGGCCGGCCGATCAGGGCCAGCGCCACCGACAGCCGCAGTGCCTCGAGCCGCTCCAGGTCGCGTACGGCGGTCCGGCGGCCCTTGGGCAGCTCTTCCGGGTCGAGTCCGGCGGCGGCGAGTGCGGTGTCGATCCGGCGTGCCGCCTCGGCCGCCCGGTAACTCCTGGGGCGCAGCCACGCGCGCAGGGAGTCCCCGAACTTGCTTTCCAGCAGGGCGCGTTCGCGCAGGTGCTCGCCGACGGTGAGGGCCGGGTCGAGGTCGGTGACGCCGGGCACGTGCGCGAGCGCGCTGATCCGGCGCACGGCGGACATCCCCTTGGGCAGCCGGTGCCCGTCGACCGTGGCCTGTCCCTCGCTCGGCCTCATCCTCCCGGTGAGCGCGAGCAGCAGACAGGTGCGGCCTGAGCCCGAGGGGCCCTCGACGGCGATGAGCGAGCCGGGCTCCGCGTCGAGGCCGACGTCCCGGAAGGCCCAGCCGCGTGGTCCCTTCAGCCCGAAGCCGGCGGCACTGACGGCGACCCCGGGCGCCGTCTTCTGCATGTCCATGTGCCCCTCGTTCCCCTGGGCGGGGCCCCCAGTCGGGGGACCGCGTCACAGGGCAGTTTTTTTGTACTGACTGGTCAGTATAGAAACTACCCCGAACCTCTGAGCGAAGCAAAAGAGCAGGTCAGAACGGATTGTCAGTGCCATACCCCACGATGGGCACATACGGCAGCCCCTATCAGGGCGTGCCGTCACACAGACGACAGGAGGTTCGTCATGGCCAGCCACCACGCAGCCGCCGCACGTCGGCGCCGCGGCACCGGCCCTGCCCCCTCACTGACCGGCCCGGCGAGCGACGTGCACCCCGTGCTGCGCCGCGCCACGGCCCCGCCCGCCGCTCTCGACCTGCTCGCCCAGGCCCGCGCCGCACTCGAGGAGGCCGCCCTCCTCGAAACACCGAACGAGCGGTACGCCACGGCCCATCTGGCCGCCCTGCGTACCGCCGCCGCCGTGCTCGCCGCGCGCGGGCGCCCGGAGCCGACCGCGCGGCGCCGCGCGAAGATCCGCAGCGCCTGGGAAGTACTCCCGGAGATCGCTCCCGAACTCACCGAGTGGGCGGCGCTGTTCGCCTCCGGCGCCCCCCGCCGTGCCCGCGCCGAGGCCGGCATCCGGGGGGCGGCCGGCACCCGGGACGCGGACGACCTGATACGGGACGTGGCGATGTTCCTGCGCCTGGTCGAGCGGATGCTGGTACTCCAGCCGGTGCTGCCGCAGCCACGGCGGGAAGCCGAGCGGGAGATGCCGGACGCGGGGTGACGGATCCCGGTGGGGCGAGGGGGCCGGGCCGGGGACCGGAGGCAATAGGGTGGAGGCGCCTGAAGTCTTCCGCCCTGGTGACGGGCCGGAAGGCCGTCCGATCGCTCCGCCGAACACCGGCGGCGCCGCGCCGAGGAGTCAACTGCCGTGTCGGACCCCACTCGCCCCCGCGCCTCTCTGCGTACCGCCGTGGTCTGGGAGGTCCTCAGGGACGCCCTCGAGCGCCGCGTCAAGGCCACGGGGCGGGATGTGCTGGACGTCCTGGACACCGGTGGCGGCAGCGGCAACTTCGCCGTGCCCGTCGCCCGCCTCGGCCACCGCGTCACTGTCGTCGACCCCAGCCCGAACGCCCTGTTCGCGCTGGAGCGCCGGGCCGCCGAGGCCGGTGTCGCCGACCGGGTGCAGGGCGTGCAGGGCGACGCACACGGCCTCTTCGACGTGGTCGAGCCCGGCGGCTACGACGTGGTGCTCTGCCACGGCGTCCTGGAGTACGTCGACGACCCCGCCGAGGGTGTCCGCAACGCCGTCGCCGCCCTGCGTCCCGACGGTGTCCTCAGCCTGCTCGCCGCGGGCCTCGGCGGCGCCGTGCTCGCGCGGGCCCTCGCCGGGCACTTCAAGGAGGCCAGGCAGGCGCTCGAAGACCCGAACGGCCGCTGGGGCGAGAGCGATCCCGTGCCGCACCGCTTCACCGCGCAGCAGCTCACCGCGCTCGTCGAGGACGCGGGCCTGCGTGTGGGCGCGGTACACGGCGTGCGGGTCTTCGCGGACCTGGTGCCCGGAGTGCTGGTGGACACCGAGCCGGGCGCCCTGGAGGCACTCCTCGGGCTGGAGGCCGCGGCGGCCGAGGCCCCGGCGTTCCACTCCGTGGCGACGCAGCTGCACGTGCTCGGCGAAACCAAGGGGGCCGCCGAGTCCTGAGCGGCCTGTCGTGACGCCCCGCTGATCAGCGGCTTGGCGGCGGATGGAGTACGCCACAGGCCCTCCGATCGGGCGCTTGGCGCCGTATGATCGGGGGAGACCGACCGGCATGACGGGGCGGCCGCTGGGGAATGAAGATCTCAGTGAGCCGGGACGGGCATGGCGGATTCCGGTTGGCCAATTGGCGTAGAGGGGCGGGTTTCAAGGGGGCGATTCCCTGCCTATCCTGAAGGGGACCCCCGGTCGCCCCGGCGACTGCACGATGAGGAGGACTCCGTGCCGCTCTCGGAGCACGAGCAGCGCATGCTCGAGCAGATGGAGCGAGCGCTGTACGCCGAAGATCCCAAGTTCGCGTCGGCGCTTGAGGGAAGCGGGCTGCGTACGTACACCCGGCGGCGGGTCTACCAGGCGGTCGCGGGCTTCCTCGTGGGTATCGCGCTCCTCATGGCCGGAATGGTCGCGAAGCAGATCTGGGTCAGCGTGGTGGGATTCCTCGTCATGCTGGGCTGCGCGGTGCTCGTGGTGACCGGTTGGCGCAAGGTCCCCAAGCCGGGTGAGCAGGCAGCGCCGGGCATCCGCCCACAGGTGCGCCAGCGACGCTCCATGATGGACCGCATCGAACAGCGCTGGCAGCGCCGACGGGACGAACAGGGCCAGTAGACGAACAGGGCCAGTAGACGAACAGGGCCAGTAGACGAACAGGGCCAGTGGCGGCAGTCCTCCCTCGGGCGCCGGGCCGAAAAACGTGACGCACAGGGGCGACCGGACGGTCGCCCCTGTTGCTGTGCCCGGCGGTGCCCGCCCCTTGACCCGTCGCTGTGGGACTACGGCGCCGGAGCCGTCCGCCCTGCCCGCAAGCCCGTGACCGTACCGCCGGCCGAGAGCCGACGCGGCCTGCCCTGCTGGCAGGCCGCGCCTCCGCCTCAGCTCTCCTGCTGGCCCGACGGGCGGCGCACCAGGGCCGTCCAGCGGACCGACCAGCGGGTCCTCAGGTCGGCCCAGCGGTCCGCGGCCGCCCAAACGGCGCGCATCGCCGACGGTGGGGCCACTGTCGCGCGGAGGCGGGTCCGCCGGCCGGCCGTCGAGCGCAGCGAGGCGCGCAGCCTCCGCACGTCGTCCACCAGACCCGTCTCGGCCCGTGGCTGCGGCGCGTACAGCACCTGCTCCACCGCGCCCGCCACCCGGTGCACGGCCCCGGCCGTCTCGCGGTCCAGCCGACCGAGCCGTACTATCCGCTCGGCCGCCTTCCGCGGGGTCAGCGCGTCGTCCGGCGCGATGCCGTAGTCCCACGCCGTGTCCGTGAGCTCCCGCCACACGGCCAGGGTGTGTTGCACGGCCACCTCGGCCGCCCGGTTCGAGGCGGACTCACCGGGCAGCACCGTCACCCCGACGTCGTCCGCGGCTCCCTCACCGCCGCGATCCCCGCGGCGGACGCGGGCGAGCGGCAGCGCGGACGGAGCATGCTGTGCGGAGGCCAGCCGCACCGAACGGCTCCTGAGCCGCCACAACATCGGCGTCAGCGGCACCGTCACCAGCACCAGACCCAGCAGGGTCCACACCAGCACCCGGTACCACGGCGGACCGCCGTCCCCGGAGCCCGCCGCGAGCTGCGCGGACGGGCTCGGGCACCCCTCCAGCTTCCGCAGGGTCGCCGAGCAGCTCTCGCTCGCGGACGGTGCGGTGGACGGCGCCGTCGACGACGACAGCGACGGCCGGGGCACCACCGGAATGTCCCCGCTCGGCGTGTTCGACTGCGTGTAGGACGGGGTCGACCCCCGGTTCGGGGTCGGCTCGAAACGGGTCCAGCCCACGCCCTCGAAGTACAGCTCCGGCCATGCGTGCGCGTCCCGCAGCCCCACCGACATCGAACCGTCCCCCTGCGGCGACCCCGGGGTGAAGCCGACCGCGACCCGCGCCGGAATCCCCAGCGTCCGCGCCATCGCGGCCATCGCGAAGGAGAAGTGCACGCAGAAGCCCTGCTTGTCCTGCAGGAACCGGGCGATCGCGTTCGGTCCGGTGCCGACCTGCACCTGTGTGTTGTAGGTGAAGCCGCCGTCGACCGCGAAGTAGTCCTGGAGCTTGACCGCCTCCTCGTAGTGGTTCGACGCCCCCGCCGTCACCCTGCGGGCCGTCCGGGCCACCACCGCGGGCAACGACGACGGCACCTTCGTGAACTCGCGCCTCAGCGACGCCGGCGGGTCCGGTGCCTCGGCCAGCTGCTCCGCCGTCGGCTGCACGATCAGACTCTTGACGTCGTACTGAACGCCCCGCGTGTTCTGCCCGTGGTCGCCGACGAGCGTGCGGCCCACCGGCTCGTACCGCCAGCTGCCCTTGATCTGCACGCTTGTCGCCGGGTACGGCATCGGCAGCCAGTCCTGCGCGTACCAGTCCGCCGCCGATATCCGCGTCTCGATCTCGGTCCGCCGCACGCTCCCCGCGAGCCCGGTCGGCGTCGGGAGCGTCTCCGGCACCGAGGTGATGCGCCGCTGAGCGGGCTTCCAGGTGGTGCCGTCGAAGTCGTCCAGGGCGACGATCCGCAGATACAGGTCCTGGGCGTCGTCCGTGTTGGTGCGGTACGCCATGACCTGGCGGTCCTGGTCCACGTTCAGGCTGTCGCGCAGCGACACCAGCGGGTTCACCGCGGAGATCGTGTTGCCGTCGCCGAACCCCGCGCCCACCCCGGCCCCGGTGCCGTCCAGCAGCCCGCCCCGCAGCGAGGGCAGGGCCAGCGGCACCACCAGGGCGACGCCCAGTGCGACCGCGCCGATCCGCCGCCCGGTGCGCACGGGAGCCACCACACCCCCGGAGTCCGCGCCCCGGGCGCGCGGGCCGCCGGTGAAGACCCGCCCCCACTGGGAGAGCCGGTCCCGGCCCTCGGCCAGCAGCAGCATCAGATAGCCGCCCGCGGCCACCAGGAACCACACCCAGTCGGCTCCGCCGTGCGACAGGGCCGTCGCCACCGCGTACAGCGCGAGGAGCGGCAGTCCGGCCGGAGCCACCGCGCGGAAGGTGACCGCCAGCGTGTCCACCAGCAGCCCGATCAGCAGCACTCCTCCGACCGTCATCAGCCGGATGCCGGGCGTCAGCGGCGCCGGACTCGTGTACCGCCCGACATCGTCCCTGCCCGACTGCAGCAGCTCCCCGAAGTGGCGGAAGGTGTCGGGGCCGGGGACGAATCCGGCGAGCGACTGCGCCCGGGCGAAGACCAGGGTGAGCAGCATCAGTGCGACCAGCACCTGGCAGGCGAGGGTCAGCGGACGCGCCAGCGGCACCCGCCGGGTCGCCGCGCCCACCGCGGTCACCACCGCAACCAGCGCCGCCGCCTGGAACAGCCAGGTCGCCGGGGACACCAACGGCAGCAGGGCGCACGACGTCATCAGCGTCGCCGCTGCTGCACAGAGTGCGAGACGTGCCCGCCCGCTCATGACCGTCCCTCCGTGGCGCTCACGGCGCCCACGCCCGTGCGCTGCCGGTCCGCCTCGCGCCACAGGTCCGTCAGGGACACGCCTCGCGGCACGGGCAGGGCGGTCCAGCCCGCCTCGCGCAGCAGCCGCAACCGCTCTTCGCTGCGGTCCCCGGCGGCCGGCACATCGCTCGCGTCGCGTGCCCAGGCGTCGCCGTCCAGCACGAACGCCAGCGCACCGCCGCTGCGCCCGCTCATCTTGGCGGCCACCGCGGCCTGCTCCTCGTCGAGATCGCCGAAGAACGCGATCAGCAGTCCCTCGTTCCCGCCGCGCAGCACGTCGTAGGCACGCGAGAGACCCGCGCCGTCCGAGTGGTCGATCACGGCGAGTGTGTCCATCATCAGCCCGGCCGCGTCCGCGGACTCCTGGCTCGCGCCCGCGAACCCGTCCGCGCCCTCACCGGGCACCGAACTGCCGGTGTCGGTCAACAGCCTTACCGAGTAGCCGCGTTCGAGCATGTGGACCAGCGTGGACGCCGCGCCCGTCACCGCCCACTCGAAGGCCGAGTCCGGGCCCGCACCCTGGAAGGCGATCGCCCGGGTGTCCAGCAGCACCGTGCACCGGGCCCGCTGCGGCTGTTCCTCCCGGCGCACCATCAGCTCGCCGTAGCGTGCGGTGGAGCGCCAGTGCACCCGGCGCAGATCGTCGCCGTACCGGTACCCGCGCGGGATCACGTCGTCCTCGCCGGCCAGCGCCAGCGAGCGCTGCCGCCCGTCGCCGTACCCCTGCGCCTCACCGGCGAACCTGACCGGTGGCAGCGGCTCCACGCGCGGGATGACCGTCAGGGTGTCGTAGGTGGAGAAGGAGCGGGTCAGCTCGCACATCCCGAACGGGTCGGTCAGCCGCAGCTGGAGCGGGCCCAGCGGATAGCGGCCGCGCAGGTCCGAGCGCACGCGGTAGGACACCTCGCGGCGGCCGCCCGCCTCCACCCGGTCCAGGACGAACCGCGGGCGCGGCCCGAGGACGTAGGGCACCCGGTCCTGGAGCATCAGCAGACCGGTGGGCAGCCGCGAGACGTTGTCCATCCGCAGATGGACCCGCGCCTCGGATCCTGCGGGCACCCGCGAGGGGGACAGGCGGCGACTGCCCGCGACCCGGTAGCGCGTGCGGTACAGCACGGTCGTGCACGCCAGGGGCAGCACCGCCAGCAGAAGCCCGACCCGTAGCAGCGCGCCCTGGCCCAGGACGTAGGCGCAGATCCCGGCGGCCACACCGGCGGCCAGGAAGGACCGGCCGCGCGTGGTCAGCCCGGCGAGCGCGGTGCGCAGCCCGCCCCGGCCCTCCTCGGCGGTGCGCGCCGTCCCCCCGTGGGTCATCACAGGCTCCGGGGCGGCTGCTGACCGAAGCCGCTGGACACGGTGAGGCCGGACGGCTGCTGGGGCGTCGCGGGTACGGGGGTGCTCTGCAGGATCTCCTGCACGACCTGCTCCGCCGTGCGGCGGTTGAGCTGGGCCTGGGCGGTGGGCAGCAGCCGGTGGGCCAGGACGGCCACGGCGAGCGCCTGCACGTCGTCCGGCAGTGCGTACTCCCGGCCGGCCAGGGCGGCGGAGGCCTTCGCCGCGCGCAGCAGGTGCAGCGTGGCGCGCGGCGAGGCGCCGAGTCTGAGGTCGGGGTGCGTGCGCGTGGCGGCGACCAGGTCCACCGCGTAGCGCCGGACCGTCTCGGCGACGTGGACGCCGCGGACGGCCTCCACCAGCTTCACGATCTCGTGGGCGTGCGCCACCGGCTGCAGGTCGTCCAGGGGACTGACCCCGCCGTGGATGTCGAGCATCTGCAGTTCGGCGTCGGGGCTGGGGTAGCCGATGGAGACACGGGCCATGAAGCGGTCGCGCTGGGCCTCGGGCAGCGGATAGGTGCCCTCCATCTCCACCGGGTTCTGGGTGGCGACCACCATGAACGGGCTGGGCAGTTCGTACGTCTGGCCGTCGATGGTGACCTGCCGCTCCTCCATCGACTCCAGGAGCGCGGACTGGGTCTTGGGCGAGGCGCGGTTGATCTCGTCGCCGATCACGATCTGGGCGAAGATGGCGCCCGGCTTGAACTCGAAGTCCCGCCGCTGCTGGTCCCAGATGGACACGCCCGTGATGTCCGAGGGGAGCAGGTCGGGCGTGAACTGGATCCGCCGCACGGAGCAGTCGATGGACCGGGCCAGTGCCTTGGCGAGCATGGTCTTGCCCACGCCGGGGACGTCCTCGATCAGAAGGTGCCCCTCGGCGAGCAGCACGGTCAGCGAAAGCCGTACGACCTCGGGCTTGCCCTCGATCACCCCTTCCACCGATCTGCGGACGCGCTCCACAGTGGCGGTCAGATCAGTGAGGCTCGCTCGATCGTCATAGGTCGTCACCCGGCCCTCCTCGGCCCGTTCTTTCTCCGGGCCGACGCTCTGCTGTGCGGACCGGCCCACCCCGAAACACGAACACCACGCGTGAGAAGCTCCGCGTGACGTCACACCCGCATTCTTGCCGCCGTTACCGATTCGTGTCACTCGGCTGTGGATAACTGGCCGCGACATGTCGGCCTTACGGGCATTTTGCTGTACCAGGGCCGGGATCCTTGTCCGAATGGACTTTTCCCGGTGGCCTGCTGACGGCGGGTTGAGTACGGGGTGGGACCCGAACCTGCCGTTACGCCGGGTCGATCTCCCGCAGCAGGCCCGTCTTCACGTCGAACACGAAACCGCGCACGTCGTCCGTGTGCAGCAGGAACGGCGAGGTGCGCACGCGCTGCATCGACTGGCGCACGTCCTGGTCGACGTCGCGGAACGACTCGACCGCCCAGGAAGGCCGCTGGCCGATCTCCATCTCCAGCTCGTGCCGGAACTCCTCGGTCAGCGACTCGAGGCCGCAGCCCGTGTGGTGGATGAGCACGACGCTGCGGGTGCCCAGCGCCCGCTGGCTGATGGTGAGGGAGCGGATGACGTCGTCGGTGACCACGCCCCCCGCGTTGCGGATGGTGTGGCAGTCGCCCAGCTTCAGGCCGAGCGCGGCGTGCAGGTCGAGTCGCGCGTCCATGCAGGCCACGACGGCGACACCGATCACCGGACGGGCGTCCATCCCGGGATCGGTGAACGCGGCGGCGTAGCGCTGGTTGGCCTCGACGAGGCGGTCGGTGACGGAGCCGACTATGGCGCCTTCGGGACCGGCGGGTACGGATGCGGAAGTCGTCATACTCATGACGTTACTGGTCACGGGCGATCTCGGCCTGCTGTGAGAGGGGACAAAGAACGCCACCGCCGCTTGTTGTGAGGTAACCCACACGCGACGGGAAACATCCACCGGACGGGTGAATACTTTCGAATACCGCTGCCGCGGCGGGCCGGTGGCGCCACGCGCATCCCGTTGATTGACCGTGCGAGAGGGTGGACTAAAGTGACGCGAAGCGGGAGGCGAGACGTTCTCCCCGCCCACTGTTCACCCGGAGACGTCGGCGGACCCCGATGACTCCCCGCGTGCGCGGCGCGTACGTACGGTTCGGCCTCCTCCCGCTCCCGGTCGGCTGACGCTTCCGGCGCCGGCAGGCCGCCTCGTGAGCGGGCGGTGACCTGGCGGTGCGATGCGGCCGCGCCGGATCTGAGAGGCCCCCTTGTCCGAGCGTCGACACGTGCCCGTCATGCTCCGGCAGTGCCTGGACATGCTGGCCCCGGCCCTCGCCGCGCCGGGAGCCGTCGTCGTCGACTGCACCCTCGGTCTCGGCGGCCACAGCGAGGCGCTGCTCACGCGGTTCCCCGAAGCCCGGCTCATCGCGCTGGACCGGGACAAGGAGGCGCTGCGCCTGTCCGGGGATCGCCTCGCACCCTTCGGCGACCGTGCCACGCTGGTGCACGCGGTCTACGACGAACTGCCCGGCGTGCTCGCCCGGCTGGGCGTCCCGCGCGTCCAGGGCGTGCTCTTCGACCTCGGTGTCTCCTCCATGCAGCTCGACGAGGCGGAGCGCGGTTTCGCCTACGCCCAGGACGCCCCGCTCGACATGCGCATGGACCAGACGGCGGGCATCAGCGCCGCCGAGGTCCTCAACACCTACCCGGCCGGCGATCTCGTCCGGATCCTGCGGACCTACGGCGAGGAGAAGCAGGCCAAGCGGATCGTGTCCGCGATCGTGCGCGAGCGCGAGAAGGAGCCGTTCACCAACAGCGCCCGGCTCGTGGAGCTGATCCGCGACGCGCTCCCGCAGGCGGTCAAGCGGACCGGCGGCAACCCGGCCAAACGCACGTTCCAGGCGCTGCGCATCGAGGTCAACGGCGAGCTCGCCGTCCTGGAACGGGCGATCCCCGCGGCCGTCAGGGCGCTCGCCGTCGGCGGCCGGATCGCCGTCCTCTCCTACCACTCGCTCGAGGACCGCCTGGTCAAGCAGGTGTTCGCGGCGGGCGCGGCGAGTACCGCGCCCCCCGGACTGCCGGTCGTTCCCGAGCGCTACCAGCCCCGGCTCAAGCTCCTCACCCGCGGTGCCGAACTTCCCACCGAGGAGGAGATCGCCGAGAACCGCCGGGCGGCCCCGGCACGTCTGCGTGGTGCCGAGCGCGTCCGTGAGGACGTCGAGTGAGCCGGGGCACCGAGTGAGCCGTACGACAACCGAGTGAGCTGCACGAAAGGGATGGGTGAGTGAGCAGGAGGCGCGAGGAGGGTGTGAAAGCGCGGCAGGAGGACGTGTGAGCGGCAAACCCGAACTCGGCGGCCGGGCCGCCCGGCTCGCCCGGCTGATCCCCGCCGGCGGCAGCCGGGCCGCCCGTACCCCCTTCGTCCTGCTCGTCGTCGTGCTGCTCGGCGGCGGCCTCATCGGGCTCCTCATGCTGAACTCCGCGCTCAGCGAGGGCGCGTTCCAGCTCGGCGACCTGCAACGGCAGACCAAGAGCCTCACCGACGAGGAGCAGGCCCTCCAGCGGGACGTGGACGCCTACTCCGCCCCCGACGCCCTCCAGCGCCGGGCCCGGGAACTCGGCATGGTCCCCGGCGGCGACCCCGCCTTCCTGAGCCCCGACGGCACGGTCAAGGGCGTCCCCGGGCCCGCCGGACAGCAGGCAACGGCGAGCGGGGCCGCCGTGCGGCCGCCCGAGGCGCTCGGCACCGGCCCCGCCCCGGCGGCACCGCCGTCGCCGTCCGGCTCCACCCGTCCGGCGGCCGTCGGCACGGCCGCGTCCCCGACTCCGGCCGTCGGCACGGCCGCGTCCCCGACTCCGGCCGTCGGCACGGCCGCGTCCCCGACTCCGGCCGTCGGCACGGCCGCCTCCCCGACTCCGCCCGTACACCCCTCCCCGACCCCCGGCAGGTGACGGAAGTGTCCGACAGGGAACCGCCGCGCCGCCGCGTGCCCGGCCCCGCCCGGCCCGTGCGCCCCGACGCCCGGCGCCGTCCGGGCTCCGGTGGCCGCCCGGTACGCCGCCCGGCCCCGGCACGCCGCCCGACCCCGGGCCGCCGTCCCGCCGCGCGCACCATCCGGTTGGGCAGCCCCCGCCCCCGCCTGCGCCTGATCGGCCTCGCACTGACGCTGGTGATGTCCGCCTTCGTCGTGCGGCTGCTCCAGGTGCAGGCCGTGGACGCGAGCACGTACACCGCCAAGGCCGACCAGAACCGCTACGTCGGCCGCACCCTGGCCGCCGTCCGAGGCGACATCACCGACCGCAACGGCGTCGAGCTGGCGAGCAGCGTGGACGCGTACGACATCACGGCCGACCCGACGCTCTTCACGCCCAAGGCCACCAAGGTGGCGGACGCGCCCGAGCAGGCCGCCGCGCTGCTCGCCCCGATCATCGGCCGGGACACCGCCGAGGTCGCCAGGAAGCTGAGGACCCCGGACACCCAGTACGTGCTGCTCGCCCACCGTCAGACGCCTCAGGTGTGGAACCAGATCAAGGATCTGAAGAACACCCTCGCCGCCAAGTCGAGGACGGACCCGAACACGGCCAACGTCCTCGCCGGGGTCCTCGCCGAGCCCACCAACAAGCGTGTCTACCCCAACGGCGACCTCGCCGCCGGGATACTCGGCTGGGTCAACGCCGACGGCAAGGGCGCCGGAGGCGTCGAGCAGCAGCTGAACCAGGAGCTGGCCGGCAAGGACGGCAAGATCCGCTACGCCCAGTCCGGCGGCCGTCTGGTGCCGACCGCGGGCTCCGCCGAGACACCCGCCGTGGCCGGCACCGACATCGAACTGACCATCGACCGGGACATCCAGTGGGCCGCGCAGAGCGCCATCACCGATCAGGTGAAGAAGTCCAAGGCCGACCGCGGGTACGTCGTGGTGCAGGACGCCCGGACCGGTCAGATCCTCGCCCTCGCCAACTCGCCCGGCTTCGACCCCAACGACCTCTCGCACGCCGACTCGGCCGCCCTCGGCAACGCGGCCCTGCAGGACGCCTACGAGCCCGGCTCCACCGCCAAGGTCATGACCATGGCGGCCGTGCTCCAGGAGAACGCCGCGACTCCGCTGACCCACGTCACCGTGCCCAACCGGCTGCACCGCGGCGACCGGCTCTTCGCGGACGACGTAGACCACGCGACCTGGTACCTGACGCTCAACGGCGTCCTCGCCAAGTCCAGCAACATCGGCACCATCCTGGCGGCCGGCCAGCTCGGCAGGACGCAGCCGGAGGCCAACCGGGTGCTGTATTCGTACCTGCGCAAATTCGGCATCGGCCGCCCCACCGGGCTGGACTTCCCGGGCGAGACCGCAGGCATCCTCGCGCCGCCCGACAAGTGGTCGACCTCCCAGCAGTACACGATTCCTTTCGGCCAGGGTGTGTCGATCAACGCCCTGCAGGCCGCGTCCGTCTACTCGACCATCGCCAACGGCGGCGTGCGCGTCGAGCCCTCCCTGGTGCGCGGCACGAAGGGTCCGGACGGCCGTTTCACCCCGGCCCCCGAGCCCAGGAGGACGAGGGTCGTCAGCGACAGGACGGCGAAGGCGCTCGCCCGGATGCTGGAGGCCGTCGTGGACGACGGACAGGGAACGGGCAACAAGGCGCGCATTCCCGGCTACCGCGTCGCGGGTAAGACGGGTACGGCCAACCGCGTGGATCCGGCCACCGGCACGTACCGCGGATACACGTCCTCCTTCGCCGGGTTCGCCCCCGCGGACAACCCGCGCATCACCGTCTACTGCGCGATCCAGAACGCCACGAAGGGCAGCTACTTCGGCGGCGACATCTGCGGCCCCGTCTTCAAGCAGGTGATGGAGTTCGCCCTGAAGACCCTCCAGGTCCCGCCCACCGGAGCCGCTCCCGCGAACCTGCCCGTCACGTTCACGCCATGATCAGCACTACGAAGCACTACGGGAAAGACCGACCAGGAACAGCTCGTGACAACGATCACTCCCGACCCCGGGAACCCCACCCCGCCCTCGCCCTCGCTTCGCTCCTGCGGGGGTGTGCCCGGTACGCTCACCGCCGTGCCACACGCTGATCAGTCCTCCACCACCCATAAGGGCGCTTCCGTGACATATCCGGGACCGCCCAGGCCGGTTCACGTCTCCGCCACCCCCCTCACGGAGCTCGCCGGCCAGCTGGGTATCACCGCGCCGGAGGGAGCCGCCGAGGTCACGGGCATCACCCACGACTCGCGCGCCGTCCGTCCCGGTGACCTGTACGCCGCCCTGCCCGGCGCCCGAGCGCACGGTGCCGACTTCGTCACCCAGGCCGCCGGACTCGGCGCGGTCGCCGTGCTGACCGACCCGACGGGCGCCGAGCGCGCCGCCGTGACCGGACTGCCGGTCCTGGTGGTGGACGACCCGCGTGGACGGATGGGCGGGCTGGCGGCCACGATCTACGGCCACCCCGGCCGCGATCTGCTCCAGATCGGCATCACCGGCACCTCCGGCAAGACCACCACCGCCTATCTCGTCGAGGGCGGCCTGAAGACGGCCCGCTCCACCGGGCTCATCGGCACGGTCGAGATGCGCATCGGCGAGACCCGCATCAAGTCCGAGCGCACCACCCCCGAGGCCACCGACCTGCAGGCCCTGTTCGCGGTCATGCGCGAGCGCGGGGTCGAGGCGGTCGCCATGGAGGTCTCCAGCCACGCGCTGGTCCTCGGCCGGGTCGACGGCTGCGTGTTCGACGTCGCCGTCTTCACCAACCTCAGCCCGGAACACATGGAGTTCCACTCCGGCATGGAGGACTACTTCCGGGCGAAGGCGCAGCTGTTCACGCAGAAGCGCAGCAGGCTCGGCGTGGTCAACGTCGACGACGAGTACGGCCGCAGGCTCGCCAGGGAGGCCGGCGTCCCGGTCGTCACGTACTCCGCCGAGGGCCACCCCGACGCCGACTGGCGTGCCGAGGACGTCCACATCGGCCCGCTGGACTCCACGTTCACCGTGATCGGTCCCAAGGAGCAGCGGATCGCCGCCAGGTCGCCGCTGCCGGGCCCGTTCAACGTGGCGAACACCCTCGCCGCGATCGTCGCCCTGGCCGAGGCCGGGCTGGATCCGCAGACCGCCGCCGACGGAGTGGCCGCCGTCCCGGGCGTCCCCGGGCGCCTGGAGCGCGTGGACGCCGGGCAGCCGTACCTCGCGGTCGTCGACTACGCCCACAAGACCGACGCCGTCGAGTCGGTGCTGCGCGCCCTGCGCAAGGTCACCGAGGGCAGCCTGCACGTCGTCATCGGCTGCGGCGGCGACCGTGACACCACCAAGCGCGGCCCGATGGGCGCCGCCGCGGCCCGGCTCGCCGACACCGCCGTACTGACCTCCGACAACCCGCGCTCCGAGGACCCCCTCGCGATCCTCGCCACCATGCTCCAGGGCGCCGCGTCCGTGCCCGCGCACGAGCGCGGCGAGGTCCAGGTCTTCGAGGACCGGGCCGCCGCCATCGAAGCCGCCGTCGCCCGCGCGCGGCCGGGGGACACCGTGCTCGTCGCGGGCAAGGGCCACGAACAGGGCCAGGACATCGCCGGAGTGGTCCGTCCCTTCGACGACCGCCAGGTGCTTCGCGAAGCTATCCAGAAGACCCAGGGATGAACTTGTGATCGCCCTCTCCCTCGCCGAGATCGCAGAAGCCGTCGGCGG
Source organism: Streptomyces sp. PTL18 (assembly GCF_059510295.1). Taxonomy (NCBI): domain Bacteria; kingdom Bacillati; phylum Actinomycetota; class Actinomycetes; order Kitasatosporales; family Streptomycetaceae; genus Streptomyces; species Streptomyces sp. PTL18. The sequence goes on from NZ_JCAJZO010000006.1 coordinate 308,661, forward strand.
GCAGACGCATGACATACCGGACTTGTCCGTCCAGGTCACCGGGCCGGTCGTCCGGGACTCCCGCGAGGTGGGGCCCGGCTGCCTCTTCGTCGCCTTCGTCGGCGAACGCGTGGACGGCCACGACTTCGCGCAGGCGGCCGTCGAGGCGGGCGCCGCCGCCGTCCTGGCGTCGCGCCCCGTCGGCGTGCCCGCGATCGTCGTGGACGACGTCCAGGCCGCCCTCGGCGCCCTCGCGCGTCACGTCGTCTCCCGACTGGGGGCGACCCTCGTGGCCCTCACCGGCTCGGCGGGCAAGACCAGTACCAAGGACCTGATCGCCCAGGTGCTGCAGCGCAAGGCGCCGACCGTGTTCACACCCGGCTCGCTCAACAACGAGATCGGACTGCCGCTGACCGCCCTCAGCGCCACCGAGGAGACCAGGTTCCTGGTCCTGGAGATGGGCGCCCGCGGCATCGGCCACATCCGCTACCTCACCGGGCTGACGCCGCCGAAGGTCGGGGTCGTGCTCAACGTCGGCTCCGCCCACATCGGCGAGTTCGGCGGCCGCGAGCAGATCGCACAGGCGAAGGGCGAGCTCGTCGAGAGCCTGCCCGCCGCGGACGCCGGCGGCATCGCGGTCCTCAACGCCGACGACCCGTATGTGCGTGCCATGACCTCCCGTACGAAGGCGAAGGTGATCCTTTTCGGAGAGTCCGACGAAGCGGACGTACGCGCCGAGAACGTGCGGCTCACGGACAGCGGACAGCCCGCCTTCAGACTTCTCACACCCTCCGGTGCATCCGATGTGACCATGCGCCTGTACGGTGAGCACCACGTGTCGAACGCGCTCGCCGCGGCCGCCGTCGCCCATGAGCTGGGCATGTCCGCAGACGAGATCGCCGTCGCGCTCTCCGAGGCGGGCTCCCTCTCCCGCTGGCGGATGGAGGTCACCGAGCGCCCTGACGGCGTGACCATCGTCAACGACGCCTACAACGCCAACCCGGAGTCCATGAAGGCCGCCCTGCGCGCGCTGGCCGCCATGGGCCAAGGACGGCGGACCTGGGCGGTGCTCGGCAAGATGGCCGAGCTCGGGGACGAGGCGCTCGCCGAGCACGACGCGGTCGGACGGCTCGCCGTCCGGCTCAACGTCAGCAAGCTCGTCGCGGTCGGGGGCAGGGAAGCGTCCTGGCTGCAACTGGGCGCATATAACGAGGGTTCGTGGGGTGAGGAGTCGGTGCACGTGTCCGACGCACAGGCGGCGATCGACCTGTTGCGCAGCGAGTTGCGCCCGGGAGACGTCGTACTCGTGAAGGCGTCCCGGTCGGTCGGGCTCGAGAGCGTGGCGCAGGCGCTGCTCGAGACCGGTGCCGAGGGTGAGGTTGCCGCCCGATGATGAAGCAGATCCTGTTCGCAGGAGTCATTGGCCTCTTCCTGACACTGGTCGGCACGCCGCTGCTGATCAAGCTGCTGGCCCGCAAGGGCTACGGCCAGTACATCCGCGACGACGGACCGCGCGAACACGCCAGCAAACGCGGTACGCCGACCATGGGCGGTATCGCCTTCATCCTGTCGACGATCGCCGCGTACTTCCTGTCCAAGGTGATCACCGGCTACTCGCCGAACTACTCCGGGCTGCTGGTGCTCGCGCTGATGGCGGGCATGGGCCTGGTCGGCTTCCTGGACGACTACATCAAGATCGTCAAGCGTCGGTCGCTCGGCCTGCGCGCCAAGGCGAAGATGGCCGGACAGCTGATCGTCGGTATCGCCTTCGCGGTGCTGGCGCTGCAGTTCGCCGACAGCCACGGCAACACCCCGGCCTCCACCAAGCTCTCCTTCGTGCAGGACTTCGGCTGGACCATCGGCCCGGTGCTGTTCGTCATCTGGGCCCTCTTCATGATCCTCGCGATGTCGAACGGCGTGAACCTCACCGACGGTCTCGACGGCCTGGCCACCGGCGCCTCCGTGCTCGTGTTCGGCGCGTACACGTTCATCGGCGTCTGGCAGTTCCAGGAGTCCTGCGCCAACGCCATGACGCTGACCAACCCGTCGGCCTGCTACCAGGTGCGCGACCCCCTCGACCTCGCCATCGTCGCCTCGGCGCTGATGGGCTCGTGCCTGGGCTTCCTGTGGTGGAACACCTCACCCGCCAAGATCTTCATGGGCGACACCGGGTCGCTCGCGCTGGGCGGCGCGCTCGCCGGCCTCGCCATCTGCTCCCGCACCGAGCTGCTGCTCGCGCTGCTGGGCGGTCTGTTCGTCCTGATCACCATGTCGGTCGTGATCCAGGTCGGCTCCTTCCGCCTCACCGGCAAGCGGGTCTTCCGGATGGCGCCGCTCCAGCACCACTTCGAGCTCAAGGGCTGGTCCGAGGTCCTGGTGGTGGTCAGGTTCTGGATCATCCAGGGTATTTGCGTGGTCGTCGGACTGGGCATCTTCTACGCAGGATGGGCAGCGGAAAAGTGACCGACTGGCAGGGCAGGCACGTCACCGTCGCGGGGCTCGGCGTCTCGGGTGTCCCCGCGGCCAAGGTGCTGCACGGGCTCGGCGCGGTCGTGACCGTGGTCAACGACGGCGACGACGAGCGGGCCCGGGCGCAGGCCGCGGAGCTGGCGGCGCTCGGGATCACGGTCCGGCTGGGAGACGGCGCGACCCTGCCCGAAGGCACCGAGTTGATCGTCACCGCGCCCGGCTGGAAGCCGGACAAGCCGCTGTTCGCCGCCGCCGAGAAGGCGGGTGTGCCGGTCTGGGGCGACGTCGAGCTGGCCTGGCGGCTGCGCGGCCCCGACGCCGCGCCCTGGCTCGCGGTCACCGGCACCAACGGCAAGACCACCACCGTGCAGATGCTCGCCTCCATCCTGAAGGCGGCGGGCCTGCGCACGGCCGCCGTCGGCAACATCGGGGTCTCACTCCTCGACGTCGTCCTCGGCGAGGAGGAGTACGACGTGCTGGCGGTGGAGTTGTCGAGCTATCAGCTCCACTGGGCGCCCTCGCTGCGCGCCCACTCCGCCGCCGTGCTGAACCTGGCACCCGACCACCTCGACTGGCACGGCTCGATGGAGGCCTACGCCAGGGACAAGGGCCGTGTCTACGAGGGCAATCGGGTCGCCTGCGTCTACAACGTCGCCGACAAGGCCACCGAGGACCTGGTGCGCGAGGCGGACGTGGAGGAGGGCTGCCGGGCCGTCGGCTTCACGCTGGGCACGCCCGCGCCGTCCCAACTCGGCGTGGTGGACGGCATCCTGGTGGACCGCGCCTTCGTCGAGAACCGGCAGAAGAACGCGCAGGAGCTGGCGGAGGTCTCCGACGTCGACCCGCCCGCCCCGCACAACATCGCCAACGCCCTTGCGGCGGCGGCCCTCGCACGCGCCTTCGGAGTGCCCGCCGCGGCCGTACGGGACGGCCTGCGCGCCTTCCGGCCGGACGCGCACCGCATCGAGCACGTCGCGGACGTGGACGGCGTCGCGTACGTCGACGACTCCAAGGCCACCAACACGCATGCGGCCGGGGCCTCGTTGGCGGCGTACGAGCCGATCGTGTGGATCGCGGGCGGGCTCGCCAAGGGCGCCACCTTCGACGAACTGGTCGCGGGGGCGGCGCAACGGCTCCGGGGCGTGGTGCTCATCGGCGCGGACCGGGCGCTGATCCGCGAAGCCCTCGCGCGACACGCGCCGGAAGTACCCGTGGTGGACCTCGAACGGACCGACACTGGGGCGATGCGGGCGGCTGTGACCGAGGCGCGGAAGCTGGCGCATCCGGGTGACACCGTGTTGCTGGCCCCTGCCTGCGCCTCGATGGACATGTTCGCCAACTACAACAAGCGTGGGGATGCGTTCGCGGAGGCCGTTCGCGAACTCGGTGAGGGCGCGGACGCCTGACGACGGGTCCCGGCCACCGCCGGTGGCTTGGGGACCCTTGGAGGGACGCGTGAGGCATATGTGGCCAGTGCCCCGGCAGGCAACGTCTGCCCGTCAAGGAGCGGCATCCGGTGCGTGCTCCGGGGGTCCCCCTGCTCGAAGAGCTTGGGAGAGCGTGCCGGGTGTCGCGACGGGGCGCACGTCGCCTGTTGGGGCACGGGTGTTTCCCCGGCTGTCCGCCGGCGGTACGGCGACGACGAGGTGAGCGGTGGCATCGAGTAGCCGTACCCCACCGCGCGTGGCGAAGCGTCCCCCCGTCGCCTCGCCGCCGCGCGACAACGCCCTCACCCGGCTCGTGGCGCGGGCCCGGCGGGCCTGGGACAGGCCCCTCACCGCCTACTACCTCATCCTCGGCAGCAGTCTGCTGATCACGGTGCTGGGTCTGGTGATGGTCTACTCGGCCTCCCAGATCACCGCGCTGCAGATGTCGCTGCCCGGGTCGTACTTCTTCCGCAAGCAGTTCCTCGCGGCCGCGATCGGGGCCCTGCTGATGCTCGTCGCCTCACGGATGCCCGTGAAGCTGCACCGGGCACTGGCGTACCCGATCCTGGCCGGTGCCCTCTTCCTGCTCGTCCTGGTGCAGGTCCCGGGGGTGGGGATGGCGGTCAACGGCAACCAGAACTGGATCTCGCTGGGCGGCTCCTTCCAGATCCAGCCCAGCGAGTTCGGCAAGCTGGCGCTCGTGCTGTGGGGCGCCGACCTGATCGCGCGCAAGCAGGACAAGCGGCTGCTCGCGCAGTGGAAGCACATGCTGGTGCCGCTCGTTCCGATGGCGTTCCTGCTGCTCGGGCTGATCATGCTGGGCGGCGACATGGGTACGACGATCATCCTGACCGCGATCCTGTTCGGGCTGCTGTGGCTGGCAGGGGCGCCCACACGCCTGTTCGCCGGTGTGCTGAGCATCGCCGTGGTGCTCGGTGCCCTCGCCATCGAGAGCAGCCCGCACCGTCTGAACCGGCTGGCCTGCATCGGCGCGACCGATCTGGGGCCGAACGACATCTGCTGGCAGGGTGTGCACGGCCTGTACGCTCTCGCCTCGGGCGGGATCTTCGGTTCCGGACTCGGTGCCAGTGTGGAGAAATGGGGACAACTCCCCGAGGCGCACACGGACTTCATCTTCGCCGTGACCGGTGAGGAACTGGGCCTCGCGGGCACGCTGTCGGTACTGGCCCTGTTCGCGGCTCTAGGCTATGCGGGTATCCGCGTGGCCGGACGCACGGAGGACCCCTTCGTGAGGTACGCCGCGGGAGGCGTGACCACCTGGATCATGGCCCAGGCCGTGATCAACATGGGTGCGGTGCTCGGCCTGCTGCCGATCGCCGGAGTCCCGCTCCCGCTGTTCTCCTACGGGGGATCCGCCCTGCTGCCGACCATGTTCGCCATCGGGCTGCTGATCGCCTTCGCGCGCGACGAGCCCGCTGCGCGGGCGGCGCTTGCGATGCGGCAACCCCGCTTTGGTAGAAAGCGGGCGGGAGGCTCTGTGTCTGACCGGGGGCCTCGGAGATGGAACACGATGCGACGGCGTGCCTCGGCGGCGCGTTCGTCCGGAGAGCGGTGAATTTCGGTGCATGTCGTACTCGCCGGTGGGGGGACCGCCGGCCACATCGAGCCCGCGCTCGCCCTCGCGGACGCCCTGCGCAGGCAGGATCCGACCGTGGGGATCACGGCCCTGGGCACGGAGCGCGGGCTGGAGACCAGGCTCGTCCCCGAGCGGGGCTATGAACTCGCGCTGATCCCCGCCGTCCCCCTGCCGCGCAAGCCGACCCCCGAACTGATCACGGTCCCCGGACGGCTGCGGGGCACGATCAAGGCGGCCGAGCAGATCCTCGAGCGCACCAAGGCGGATGTCGTCGTCGGCTTCGGCGGCTATGTCGCCCTGCCCGGCTACCTGGCCGCCAAGCGCCTCGGCGTGCCGATCGTCATCCACGAGGCCAACGCACGCCCCGGCCTCGCCAACAAGATCGGCTCGCGGTACGCCGCACAGGTCGCCGTCTCCACCCCCGACAGCAAGCTGCGCGGCGCCCGCTACATCGGCATCCCGCTGCGCCGCTCCATCGCCACCCTGGACCGCGCCGCCATGCGGCCCGAGGCCCGCGCCGCGTTCGGACTGGACCCGAACCTGCCGACGCTGCTGGTCTCCGGCGGCTCCCAGGGGGCCCGGCGGCTCAACGAGGTCGTCCAGCAGGTCGCCCCGTACCTCCAGCAGTCCGGCATCCAGATCCTGCACGCGGTCGGCCCGAAGAACGAACTGCCGCAGGTGCACCAGATGCCGGGGATGCCGCCCTACATCCCGGTAAGTTATCTGGACCGGATGGACCTCGCGTACGCCGCGGCCGACATGATGCTCTGCCGTGCGGGCGCGATGACCGTCGCCGAACTCTCCGCCGTCGGACTGCCCGCCGCGTACGTTCCGCTGCCCGTCGGCAACGGCGAACAGCGGCTGAACGCCCAGCCGGTGGTCAAGGCCGGCGGCGGACTGCTGGTCGACGACGCGGAACTCACGCCCGAGTGGGTCCAGCAGAACGTCCTGCCGGTGCTCGCCGACCCGCACCGGCTGTACCAGATGTCGCGTTCCGCCGGCGAGTTCGGCCGCCGTGACGCCGACGAGCTGCTGGTCGGCATGGTGTACGAGGCGATCGCCTCGCGCCACCAGTAACACGTGAGGGAAGGCAGGAGCCGTGGCCGGACCGACGACCGCCGAGCGCGGAGAGCGCAAGCAGGTTCGGCCCGGCCCGCCCCGGCCGCCCCGGATCCGGCGGCTGCTCACCCTTCGTATGCTCATCATCCTTTCGCTGGCGGCGGTGTTGGCGGGGTGCGGCTCGCTCTGGTTGCTGTACGGCTCGCCGTGGCTGCGCGTGGGGCATGTCTCCGTCTCCGGCACCCGGGTGCTGACGCCGGCCCAGGTGCGTGAGGCGGCCGGAGTGCGGATCGGATCGCCGTTGATTTCCGTCGGCACCGACGCGATCGAGGCGCGTGTGCGCCGGAAACTGCCCCGAATTGACGCGATTGAGGCCGTCCGCTCCTGGCCCCATGGAATCGAGCTGAAAGTGACCGAACGTACTCCGGTCCTGGTCGTCAAAACCGGCGGAAAGTTCGTCGAAGTGGACAGGGAGGGCGTACGGTTCGCCACGGTTCGGCAGGCTCCGAAGGGCATCCCGGCTCTGGAATTGAAGGTGTCGAAGTCGGCGGGCTGGCGCCGATTCGGAACCGACCGGATGGCCCGCGAGGCCGCGCGCGTGGCCCAGGACGTACCGGCCCTGGTCAAGCGGGACATCCGGACGGTCAGGGTCCGTTCCTACGACGCCATCTCGCTGGAGCTGGGCGACGGCCGGACGGTGATGTGGGGCAGCAGCGAGAGGGGCCGTGCGAAGGCCGCCGCGCTGACCGCGCTGATGAAAGCCGCGTCGGGTGCGCGGCACTTCGACGTCAGCGTTCCCACCGCTCCGGCGTCATCGGGGAGTTGACGCACATCTGCGCAGGCCAGCACCCTGGTTGGGCACTGCTACGGCTGATCACATAGGGTGAAAAGAAAAACGGGAGGTTCGGCGTGTTCGTTGAACGGGCGCCACTTGTCGACTTAGTGTCCTGTTCGGAAGAGTCCAAGGAACAGACACACTGGTAACCCTAAACTTCAGCGTTAGGGTTCGGGTCGGCGTTCGGACCGTCCCATTCGGCATCCGCCGTCGGGCCGCGGGTCACCCGCGGGACGACGGCAACGTAATTCGAGGCGAGAGGCCTTCGACGTGGCAGCACCGCAGAACTACCTCGCAGTCATCAAGGTCATCGGTGTCGGCGGCGGTGGTGTCAATGCCATCAACCGGATGATCGAGGTCGGTCTCAAGGGCGTCGAGTTCATCGCCATCAACACCGACGCGCAAGCTCTGTTGATGAGCGACGCCGACGTCAAGCTGGACGTCGGCCGGGAACTCACGCGCGGACTCGGCGCCGGGGCCAACCCGGAGGTCGGCCGCAAGGCCGCCGAGGACCACCGCGAGGAGATCGAGGAGGTCCTCAAGGGGGCCGACATGGTCTTCGTGACGGCCGGTGAAGGCGGCGGCACCGGCACCGGCGGGGCGCCCGTCGTGGCCAACATCGCGCGCTCGCTCGGCGCGCTCACCATCGGCGTGGTCACGCGCCCGTTCACCTTCGAGGGACGGCGCCGCGCGAACCAGGCGGAGGACGGCATCGCGGCCCTCCGCGAAGAGGTCGACACCCTCATCGTCATCCCGAACGACCGGCTGCTGTCCATCTCGGACCGCCAGGTCTCCGTCCTCGACGCGTTCAAGTCCGCGGACCAGGTCCTGCTCTCCGGTGTCCAGGGCATCACCGATCTCATCACCACGCCCGGCCTGATCAACCTCGACTTCGCGGACGTCAAGTCCGTGATGTCCGAAGCCGGTTCCGCCCTCATGGGCATCGGCTCCGCCCGCGGCGACGACCGCGCGGTGGCCGCGGCCGAGATGGCGATCTCCTCGCCGCTGCTCGAGGCGTCCATCGACGGCGCCCGCGGTGTGCTGCTGTCCATCTCCGGCGGCTCCGACCTCGGCCTGTTCGAGATCAACGAGGCCGCCCAGCTGGTGAGCGAGGCCGCGCACCCCGAGGCCAACATCATCTTCGGTGCGGTGATCGACGACGCCCTCGGTGACGAGGTCCGGGTCACCGTGATCGCCGCCGGCTTCGACGGCGGCCAGCCCCCGGCCAAGCGGGAGAACGTCCTCGGCTCGTCCTCCGCCAAGCGCGAGGAGCCGGTCCGCCCCGTCGAGAGCCGCCCGACCTTCGGCTCGCTCGGCAGCGTCACGCCGAAGGAGGCCCCGGAGCCCGCGCCGGAGCCGGTGGCGGACCTCCCGGTGCCCCCGCCGTCGGTCCCGCCGTCGCGGACCTACTCGGACAGCGCGGCCGAGGAACTGGACGTGCCGGACTTCCTCAAGTGATAGGACAGCACGACACCGTGAGCGGCGCGCACTTCGCCTTCACCGACCGGTGGGGCGGGGTGAGCGCCGCTCCGTACGAGGAGCTCAATCTCGGCGGCGCGGTCGGCGACGACCCCGGCGCCGTGCGCACCAACCGGGAGCTGGCCGCGAAGTCGCTGGGCCTGGATCCGGCCCGGGTGGTGTGGATGAACCAGGTGCACGGCGCCGACGTGGCCGTCGTGGACGCCCCCTGGGGTGAAAATCCGGTGCCCGAGGTGGACGCGATCGTCACCTCCCGGCGCGGCCTCGCCCTCGCGGTGCTCACCGCCGACTGCACCCCCGTCCTGCTCGCCGACCCTGTCGCGGGGATCGCGGCCGCCGCCCACGCCGGCCGGCCCGGCATGGTGGCCGGGGTCGTCCCCGCCGCCGTCCGCGCGATGACGGAACTGGGCGCCTCCCCCTCCAGGATCGTCGCCCGCACGGGACCGGCGGTCTGCGGCCGGTGCTACGAGGTGCCGGAGGCGATGCGCGCCGAGGTGTCCGCCGTCGAACCGGCGGCACACGCCGAGACGAGCTGGGGCACTCCCGCGGTCGACGTGACCGCCGGCGTGCACGCTCAGCTCGACCGGCTCGGGGTGTGCGACCGGGCGCAGTCGCCGGTGTGCACGCTGGAGTCGGACGATCACTTCTCGTACCGCCGCGACCGGACCACCGGTCGGCTCGCGGGCTATGTCTGGCTGGACTGATGGGGCATGACGGACCGTAAGGATCAAATCGCGGCGAACCTCGCGAAAGTGGAGGAACGCATCGCCGCAGCCTGCGCGGCCGCCGGCCGGGGGCGCGAGGAGGTGACCCTGATCGTGGTCACCAAGACCTACCCCGCCTCCGATGTGCGGGTTCTCTCGGAACTCGGCGTGCGGCACGTCGCCGAGAACCGCGACCAGGACGCCGCCCCGAAGGCGGCGGAATGCTCGGATCTGCCGCTTACATGGCATTTTGTCGGTCAGTTGCAGACCAACAAAGTGCGATCTGTGGTCGGTTACGCGGATATCGTGCAGTCCGTCGATCGCTCCAAGCTGGTGACGGCCCTGTCCAAGGAGGCCGTACGGGCCGGGCGCGAGGTGGGCTGTCTCCTCCAGGTCGCGCTCGACGCGGGGGAGGGCGGCCGGGGGGAGCGCGGAGGCGTGGCACCCGAAGGAATCGAAGAGTTGGGCGACCTCGTCGCGAGTGCGCCGGGATTGCGGCTGGACGGTCTGATGACGGTCGCGCCGCTCACGGGTGAGTACGCGGGGCGTCAACGGGCGGCGTTCGAACGGCTCATGGATTTGTCGACCGACCTGCGCAGGGCACATCCGGCTGCCACCATGGTCTCGGCAGGAATGAGTGCGGACCTCGAGGAGGCCGTTGCGGCCGGGGCGACACATGTGCGCGTCGGCACTGCGGTACTCGGAGTCCGCCCCAGGCTCGGGTAACGTCGCCAAGAAGTCGGACCACAGCAGAAAATATGGTCATTACCGCTGATAGGCGGGTGTAACGACCTCGTGGATCGCGGGCACTTGGCAGTCGTCAGCCGATCCACCACAGAGCGGAGGACTCAGAGCATGGCCGGCGCGATGCGCAAGATGGCGGTCTACCTCGGCCTCGTGGAGGACGATGGGTACGACGGCCGGGGATTCGACCCCGATGACGACTTCGAACCCGAGCTCGATCCGGAGCCGGAGCGGGACCGCAGGCGGCATGAGCCGACGCACCAGGCACTTCATTCCCAACGGGACGAATCGGTACGCGTGGTGCAGCCGCCGGCGCCGCGCGATCCCGTGTCCCCCTCCGCTTCGCTGCCCGCGGAATCCGGACGCCCCGCCCGCATCGCGCCCGTGGCATCCATCACACAAGAACGCCAGAGTCTGGAGAAGAACGCACCGGTGATCATGCCCAAGGTCGTGTCCGAACGAGAGCCGTACCGGATCACCACGCTTCACCCCCGGACCTACAACGAGGCCCGTACCATCGGGGAACACTTCCGTGAGGGCACTCCTGTGATCATGAATCTGACTGAGATGGATGACACAGATGCGAAGCGACTTGTCGACTTTGCGGCCGGTTTGGTGTTTGGTCTTCACGGCAGCATCGAGCGGGTGACGCAGAAGGTGTTCCTGTTGTCGCCTGCTAACGTCGATGTCACGGCGGAGGACAAGGCCCGCATCGCAGAGGGCGGGTTCTTCAACCAGAGCTGAGACGCACCACCGGAAAGACGGCACGGGAGCAGGGGAGAGGGAAGCGCGGACCATGGGCGTGTTCCTACAGGTTGTCTACATCGCGCTGATGTGCTTCCTCGTCGTGCTGATTTTCCGACTGGTCATGGACTACGTGTTCCAGTTCGCCCGCTCATGGCAACCCGGCAAGGCGATGGTGGTCGTTCTGGAGGCCACCTACACTGTCACCGATCCACCGCTGAAGCTTCTGCGGCGGTTCATCCCGCCGCTGCGTCTCGGGGGCGTGGCGCTCGACCTGTCCTTCTTCGTACTGATGATCATCGTCTACATCCTGATCTCGATCGTGGGCAGCTTCGCGAGGTGAATGTGGACGATACGGTCTTGCCGACTGCCGATGACTACGTTGAGGTGAAGACATGCCGCTGACCCCCGAGGACGTTCGGAACAAGCAGTTCACGACCGTCCGCCTCCGAGAAGGCTATGACGAGGACGAGGTCGATGCCTTCCTCGACGAGGTCGAAGCCGAACTGACCCGCCTGCTCCGGGAGAACGAGGACCTGCGCGCCAAACTGGCCGCCGCCACTCGTGCCGCCGCGCAGAACCAGCAGAACATGCGCAAACCCCCGGAGGACCAGAACCCGCAGCACCAACAGCAGGGCATGCGCGGTCCCGGGGCTCCCGTTCCCGCCGGGATATCGGGCCCGCCGCAGCAGCAGATGGGCGGCCCCATGGGTGGCCCGCCCCAGCTGCCGAGCGGTGCCCCGCAGCTGCCGGCCGGCCCCGGCGGCGGTCAGGGTGGTCCCCAGGGACCGGGTCCGATGGGTCAGGGTCCGATGGGTCAGGGGCCGATGGGTCAGGGGCCGATGGGTGGCCAGCCCCCGATGCAGCAGCAGATGGGTGGCCCCATGGGCGGTCCGATGGGCGGCCCCATGGGTGGTCCGGGCATGCCCGGCCAGGGTCCCGGCGGCGACAGCGCCGCGCGCGTCCTCTCGCTGGCGCAGCAGACCGCCGACCAGGCGATCGCCGAGGCCCGTGCCGAGGCGAACAAGATCGTCGGCGAGGCCCGCAGCCGCGCCGAGGGTCTGGAGCGTGACGCCCGTGCCAAGGCGGACGCCCTGGAGCGGGACGCGCAGGAGAAGCACCGTGTCGCGATGGGCTCCCTGGAGTCCGCCCGCGCCACGCTGGAGCGCAAGGTCGAGGACCTGCGCGGCTTCGAGCGCGAGTACCGCACCCGCCTGAAGTCGTATCTGGAGTCGCAGCTGCGCCAGCTGGAGACGCAGGCCGACGACTCGCTGGCCCCGCCGCGCACCCCGGCCACGGCCTCCCTGCCGTCGCCGTCGGCGCCGTCGATGGCCCCGGCCGGCGCGAGCGCCCCGTCGTACGGCGGCAACCAGACGATGGGCGGCGGCCCGGCTCCGTCCGCTCCGTCCTACGGTGGCCAGCAGCAGATGTCCCCGGCGATGACCCAGCCGATGGCGCCGGTCCGCCCGCAGGGCCCGTCGCCGATGGGCCAGGCGCCCTCGCCGATGCGCGGGTTCCTCATCGACGAGGACGACAACTGAGGCTCGTGGAGACGCCGTAGGCGTCGGCAGCGTTCAGGGCGGGGCCCCGGATCTCGGTCCGGGGCCCCGCCCTTTCGTGTGGCATCTCTTTCGTGCGAAGCCTTGGCGCTCGTGTTCGGAGCGGCGATCGGCTGTGCGTGCGGACGCAACGCCGAAGGCCCGGGCCCACCGAGATTTTTCGGCGGGCCCGGGCCTCCGGGTGAGCCTTACGCCTTGCGCAGGCGGAAGGCCAGGGACAGACCCTCGTCCGTGAACGGCTCACCGTAGGCCTCGTCCGCCTCGCCCTGGGCGAAGTCCGTGGCGAGGACCTCGTCCGCGATCAGACCCGAGTGCTCGCTCAGGGCGGCGATGACCGCCGGGTCCGTCGCGGTCCAGCGCAGCGCGATGCGGTCGGCGACGTCCAGGCCGCTGTTCTTACGGGCCTCCTGGATCAGCCGGATCGCGTCACGGGCGAGGCCCGCCTGCCGCAGCTCCTCGGTGATCTCCAGGTCCAGGGCGACCGTCGCACCCGAGTCGGACGCCACCGACCATCCCTCGCGCGGGGTTTCGGTGATGATCACCTCGTCGGGGGCGAGGGTGACGGTCTCGCCGTCGACCACCACCGACGCCGTGCCCTCGCGCAGCGCCAGGGACAGCGCCGCGGCATCGGCGTTCGCGATGGCCTTGGCCACGTCCTGGACGCGCTTGCCGAACCGCTTGCCCAGCGCGCGGAAGTTCGCCTTCGCCGTGGTGTCCACCAGGGAACCGCCTACCTCGGAGAGCGACGCCAGGGACGAGACGTTCAGCTCCTCCGTGATCTGGGTGTGCAGCTCCTTGTCCAGGGACTCGAATCCTGCCGCCGCGACCAGCGCACGCGAGAGCGGCTGACGCGTCTTGACACCCGACTCCGCGCGCGTGGCCCGGCCCAGCTCCACGAGCCGGCGCACCAGCAGCATCTGCTGCGAGAGCGCCGGGTCGATCGCCGACAGGTCCGCCTCCGGCCAGGACGCCAGGTGCACCGACTCCGGGGCGCCCGGGGTCACCGGCACGATCAGGTCCTGCCACACCCGCTCGGTGATGAACGGAGTGATCGGCGCCATCAGCTTCGTCACCGTCTCCAGGACCTCGTGCAGCGTGCGCAGCGCGGCCTTGTCACCCTGCCAGAAGCGGCGGCGCGAGCGGCGGACGTACCAGTTGGACAGGTCGTCGACGAACGCGGACAGCAGCTTGCCGGCCCGTTGGGTGTCGTACGCCTCCAGCGCCTGCGTCACCTGGTCGGTGAGCGCGTGCAGCTCCGACAGCAGCCAGCGGTCCAGGACCGGACGGTCGGCCGGGGCCGGGTCGGCCCCGCTCGGCGCCCAGGCCGAGGTGCGGGCGTACAGGGCCTGGAAGGCGACCGTGTTCCAGTAGGTGAGCAGGGTCTTGCGCACCACCTCCTGGATCGTGCCGTGGCCCACGCGGCGCGCCGCCCACGGGGAGCCGCCGGCCGCCATGAACCAGCGGACCGCGTCCGCGCCGTGCTGGTCCATCAGCGGAATCGGCTGCAGGATGTTGCCCAGGTGCTTGGACATCTTGCGGCCGTCCTCGGCGAGGATGTGGCCCAGGCACACCACGTTCTCGTACGACGACTTGTCGAACACCAGGGTGCCGACCGCCATCAGGGTGTAGAACCAGCCGCGGGTCTGGTCGATGGCCTCGGAGATGAACTGCGCCGGGTACCGGGACTCGAACAGCTCCTTGTTCTTGTAGGGGTACCCCCACTGCGCGAACGGCATCGAGCCCGAGTCGTACCAGGCGTCGATGACCTCCGGCACGCGCGTGGCGGTCTTCCCGCAGCCCTCGTGCGGGCAGGCGAAGGTGACCTCGTCGATGTACGGACGGTGCGGGTCCAGCTCGGACTGGTCGGTGCCGGTCAGCCCGGTCAGCTCCGCGCGGGAGCCGACACAGGTGAGGTGGTCGTCCTCGCAGCGCCAGATCGGCAGCGGGGTGCCCCAGTAGCGGTTGCGGGACAGCGCCCAGTCGATGTTGTTGTTCAGCCAGTCGCCGTAGCGGCCGTGCTTGACCGTCTCCGGGAACCAGTTGGTCCTCTCGTTCTCCTCGAGGAGGCGGTCCTTGATCGCCGTGGTGCGGATGTACCAGGACGGCTGCGCGTAGTAGAGGAGCGCGGTGTGGCAGCGCCAGCAGTGCGGGTAGCTGTGCTCGTAGGGGATGTGCTTGAAGAGCAGGCCGCGCTGCTGGAGGTCGGCGGTGAGTTTTTCGTCCGCCTTCTTGAAGAAGACGCCGCCGACCAGCGGGACGTCCTCCTCGAAGGTGCCGTCGGGGCGCACCGGGTTCACCACCGGCAGGCCGTAGGCGCGGCACACCTTCAGGTCGTCCTCACCGAAGGCGGGGGACTGGTGGACCAGACCCGTGCCGTCCTCGGTGGTGACGTACTCGGCGTTGACCACGTAGTGGGTGCCGTCCGGGGTCCGGGGGAACTCGACGAGCTCGAACGGACGCTGATACGTCCAGCGCTCCATCTCGGCGCCGGTGAAGGTCTGGCCGGTGGTCTCCCAGCCCTCGCCGAGCGCCTTGCCGACGAGCGGCTCGGCGACGACGAGCTTCTCCGCGCCGTCCGTCGCGACGACGTAGGTGACGTCGGGGTGGGCGGCGACCGCGGTGTTGGACACCAGCGTCCAGGGGGTCGTCGTCCACACCAGGAGCGCGGCCTGGCCGGCCAGCGGACCGGAGGTGAGCGGGAAACGGACATAGACCGACGGGTCGATGACGGTCTCGTAGCCCTGCGCGAGCTCGTGGTCCGACAGGCCCGTGCCGCAGCGCGGGCACCAGGGGGCGACGCGGTGGTCCTGGACCAGCAGGCCCTTGTCGAAGATCTCCTTCAGCGACCACCAGACGGACTCGATGTACGTCGGGTCCATGGTGACGTACGCGTCGTTGAGGTCGACCCAGTAGCCCATGCGGGTCGTCAGCTCTTCGAAGGCGTCGGTGTGGCGGAGCACGGACTCGCGGCACTTGGCGTTGAACTCGGCGATGCCGTACGCCTCGATGTCCTGCTTGCCGCTGAAGCCGAGTTCCTTCTCGACCGTCAGCTCCACCGGGAGGCCGTGGCAGTCCCAGCCCGCCTTGCGGGCCACGTGGTAGCCGCGCATGGTGCGGAAGCGCGGGAAGACGTCCTTGAAGACGCGGGCTTCGATGTGGTGGGCACCCGGCATGCCGTTGGCCGTGGGCGGACCCTCGTAGAACACCCATTCGGGGCGGCCCTCGGACTGCTCCAGGCTCTTGGCAAAGATCTTCTGCTCGCGCCAGAAGTCGAGCACCGCGTGCTCGAGCGCGGGCAGGTCGACCTGGGCGGGCACCTGGCGGTACTGCGTCATCGATCTTCCTCCGGCGGACGTGCTGCCTTCCGTCGGAGGGACGAGAGCCGGGAATTGCGGACATTCCCCGTACGCCGTGTGCGGCGCGCTCCCGCGGTACCACCCTCCTTGGCCCCCGGTGCGCCGTACGCGCCGGTGAGCCCCCTCATTGGGATCGCGAAGCCGGTTCTACTGACCCCTCACGGCTCACGCTGGGGCGTTCTTCCGGCGGCTCCGGGGTGATCTTCACGTCGCGCTCGCCCCCGGGCTCACACCGTCCCCGGGTCGCTCTGGGCTGCGTACGCCGCTACTCGTCCCCATCCACGCTTTTCGCTCCGCCCAGTGTACGGCGCCGCACGGACGGCGGCCGACCGGTTTTCCCGCTCCGGGTCCGGCGGCGCGGCGGGTCTGCGGGTGACCCGAATGGCGAGACGGCGGTCTGACGGATTCGGGGAGCGGGGGCTCGGCGGATTACCGGCCGGAGAGCTGGGCACAACGGATGCAGGCTCGCCGCGGGGCACGCGCGTGGCGGGCGATTCGCGGGCGTGCCCCGTTGCCGCGGGCCAGAAGTCGATTTATCGTCCCAGCACGATTCGCGCGCAATATCACAATATGTGAAGGGGCCGCGGCCATGGTGGCGAAGAAGACCGCCGTACAGCAGTCGGCGTCCGGCAGAACCACGGGTGCGGCTGTCTCCGGCGCTGTGGCGGTCACGGACGTGGACGGCAGGGTGATCCCCCGAGCGGCGGGGGCGGGGCGGACGGTCGGGAGGGCCGGACGGCTCGGCCTCATGGGCGGGCCGGGCGCGGTGAGGGCGACGGCCGGCGCGACGGGCGAGCGGACCAGGGGGAGAACAGCCTCCAGCAGGGCGACCGCCGAGCGGGCCGGCGCCCGGCGGACGGCGTCGAAGGCGGCACCCTCGAAGAAGGTCCCCGGGAAGGAGGGCGACCCCGAGCGGCGGGCGGCGTCGAAGTCGGCGCCCGGCAAGGCGACGGCGACCGGCGGCGTCGCCGGGAAGACGGCGGCGAACAGGAGCGCCGCCTCGAGGAAGGCGGATGCGAAGAAGTCCGTCACCGGCAGGGCGACGGCCGGGAGGACCCCGCCCAAGGGAGCGGAGGCCAAGGAGTCCGTCCCGAAGAAGGCCGCGGTGACCGGCGCCGTCACCGAGGAGGAGGCGGAGAGCCCCGGCGCGGCCGCGAGGAAGACAGCTGTGAAAAAGACAGCGGTGAAGAAGACGGCCGAAAGGAAGGCGGTGGCGAAGAAGACCACCGCGAAGAAGGCGGTGGCGAAGACCACCGCCCAGGAGGCACCGGCCAAGAAGGAGGCACCGGCCAAGAAGGCGGCGGCGAAGAAGGAGGCGGCGGCGAAGAAGGCGGCACCGGCCAAGAAGGCGGCGGCCGCCCCGAAAGCCGCCCCGGAGAAGGAGGCGGCCAAGAAGTCCGTCATCAAGAAGGCGGCAACCAAGGGTGTCGCTGCCAGGAAGGCGGCAGCACCCGGCACTGTTCCCGAGAAGGCGGCGGCGAAGAAGGCGGCGCCCGGCAAGGAGGCTGCGGTGACCAGCACCGTCGCGAAGAAGGCGGCAGCGAAGAAGGCCGCTGCCAAGAAGACGGCGGCCAAGAAGGCCGCCGACAAGGCGGCCCCTTCCAAGGCCGCTGCCGAGAAGAGCGCCGCGAAGAGCGGCACCACGAAAAGCACCCCCACGAAGAGTGCGGCCAAGAAGAGCACGGCCAAGAAGGCGAGCGAGGTCGAGGCCGCGAAGCAGACGGGAGCCACGACGGTGGTTGCGAAGAAGACTCCTGCGACGGCCACGGCGGACACGGACCCCACCGCGGTCCCCAAGGCGAGGATCGCCGCGGCCGAGCCCGGCGACCTGGCGGTGCGCCCCGGAGAGGCCCCGTGGACTCCCGAGGAGGTGACCGAGGCGCGCGCCGAGCTGGAGTCCGAGGCCACGCGGCTGCGCGGCGAGATCGACGCCTCCGAACAGGCGCTGGTCGGCCTGATGCGCGACTCCGGGGACGGTGCCGGCGACGACCAGGCGGACACCGGCACCAAGAACATCACCCGTGAGCACGAGATGGCGCTCGCCCACAACGCCCGGGAGATGCTCGAACAGACCGAACACGCCCTGGAACGCCTCGACGCCGGCACCTACGGCCTGTGCGAGAGCTGCGGCAACCCCATCGGCAAGGCCCGTATGCAGGCCTTTCCGCGCGCCACCCTGTGCGTGGAATGCAAGCAGAAGCGGGAACGCCGCCCGTGAGCCCCGCCTGAACACGTGATCCGGTGCGTTGGTGTCGTAGTCTCGTCCCGTCAGGGCACCTAGGTTGAGGGATTCACGTGGCAGAGGCGGAGCGCATCATCGGTACGCCGGACATCCCAGAGGCGGCCGGCCCGGAACAGTCCGACGGGCGGGCCCCGGCCGAGGGTTCCGGAGCCCACGGGCCGGGTTCCGGCGCCGCCGAGCGCCCGAGGGGCAGGCGCCGCATCGCGGTCCTGTTCGCGGTTGCCGCCTTCGCGTACGCCCTCGACCTGGTCAGCAAGCTGATCGTGGTGGCGAAGCTGGAGCACCACGAGCCGATCGAGATCATCGGGGACTGGCTGAAGCTCGAGGCGATCCGCAACCCGGGTGCGGCCTTCGGCTTCGGCGAGGCCTTCACCGTGATCTTCACGGTGATCGCGGCGGCGGTGATCGTGGTGATCGTCCGGCTCGCCCGCAAGCTCTACAGCCTGCCCTGGGCGATCGCCCTCGGTCTGCTCCTCGGCGGCGCGCTCGGCAACCTCACCGACCGGATCTTCCGCTCTCCGGGCGTCTTCGAGGGCGCGGTGGTCGACTTCATCGCGCCCAAGCACTTCGCCGTCTTCAACCTGGCCGACTCCGCGATCGTCTGCGGCGGCGTCCTGATCGTGCTGCTGTCCTTCCGCGGCCTCGACCCGGACGGCACCGTCCACAAGGACTGACGGCGCCGGGTTGTCCACAGGCTCGTACCAGGGCGCACGGAGCCGTCCGGCATACTCGACGGGTGAGCACGCTTCCCGAGATCCGTACCCTGCCCGTGCCCGACGGCCTGGAGGGCGAGCGCGTCGACGCCGCCATCTCCCGCATGTTCGGCTTCTCCCGCACCAAAGCCGCGGAGCTGGCCGCCGCGGGCAAGGTGCAGGTCGACGGTGCGGTGGTCGGCAAGTCGGAGCGGGTGCACGGCGGCGCCTGGCTCGAGGTCGAGATGCCGCAGGCGCCCGCGCCGGTGCAGGTGGTCGCCGAGCCGGTCGAGGGCATGGAGATCGTGCACGACGACGAGGACGTGGTCGTGATCGTCAAGCCGGTCGGCGTGGCCGCGCACCCCAGCCCCGGCTGGACCGGCCCGACCGTGATCGGCGGCCTCGCCGCGGCCGGCTACCGGATCTCCACCTCCGGCGCCGCCGAGCGCCAGGGCATCGTGCACCGCCTGGACGTGGGCACCTCCGGCCTGATGGCGGTGGCCAAGTCGGAGTACGCCTACACGTCGCTCAAGCGCCAGTTCAAGGAGCGCACGGTCGACAAGCGCTACCACACGCTGGTCCAGGGCCACCCCGACCCGACCAGCGGCACCATCGACGCCCCCATCGGCCGCCACCCCACCCATGACTACAAGTGGGCGGTCACGGCCGACGGCAAGCCCTCCGTCACGCACTACGACCTGCTCGAGGCGTTCCGCTCGGCGTCCCTGCTCGACGTCAAGCTGGAGACGGGGCGCACCCATCAGATCCGCGTCCACATGGCCGCCCATCGGCACCCGTGCGTCGGCGACCTGACGTACGGGGCGGACCCGACGCTCGCCAAGCGGCTGGGCCTGACCCGCCAGTGGCTGCACGCCGTGCGGCTCGGCTTCGAGCACCCGGCGGACGGACGGTGGGTGGAGTTCGAGAGCGCCTACCCCGCCGACCTGCAGAAGGCGCTGGACAAGGTGCGTGAGGAGAGCTGGGCATGAGCGCGGGGAACGCCGGTTACGTCGTGCGGATCGCCGAGCGCCCCGCCGACCGCGAGGCGTGCTTCGCGGTCCGCAAGGAGGTCTTCGTCGCCGAGCAGGGCGTGCCCGAGGACATCGAGTACGACGCCTACGACGCCGATGCCCTGCACGTCCTGGCCGTGCGGGAGGACGGCGTCCCGCTCGGTGCGGGCCGGCTGCTGTACGGCGAGGCGGCCGCCGCCAAGAACGGCGGCGACGCGTCCGTGGGTTCGCTCGGGCGGCTCGCCGTGACACGGCAGGCGCGCGGGCTGGGTGTCGGGGCGGCGCTGGTGCGGGCCATCGAGGACGCGGCGCGTGCGCGTGGTCTGTCGGCGGTGGACCTGCACGCGCAGACCCAGGCGCTGGGCTTCTACGAGCGCTTGGGCTACTCGGCGTACGGGCCGGAGTTCCCCGACGCGGGGATACCGCACCGATCGATGCGGCGCTCTCTGTAGTGAAGCGGGAGAAACCGGTGAGACGGGGGAAATGGCAGGCTTGAGGCCTGCTGTGTGAACGTCGAACCTTCCGGAGCGCTCACCGTGGACCAACTGGCCCTGCTCGTGCTGCTGTTGCTCGGGGCCGTGGTGAGCGTCCCGGTCGGGGACCGGCTCCGGCTGCCGGCGCCGGTGCTGATGACCCTGCTCGGGATCGTGCTCGCCCTGCTCGACTTCGTGCCCAACGTCAACATCCCGCCCGGGCTGATCCTGCCCGCGCTGCTGCCGCCGCTGCTGTACGCGGCGGTGCGTCGCACGTGGTGGCGGCAGTTCGCGGCGAACAAGCGGCCCGTCTTCCTGCTGGCCGTCGCGCTGGTGTTCGTCACCACCGTGTGCGTGGCCGCCGTCGCCCACGAGGTCGTGCCGGGACTGCCGGTCGCCGCGGCGGTGGCGCTCGGCGCCCTGGTCGCGCCGCCCGACCCGCGTCAGCATGTGCCGGCGGTCCGCGCGCCCGAGGCGGCGAAGCGCCGGCTGAAGGAGATCGAGCAGGTCGAGGAGCTGCCGGACGAGCTGTCCGAGCAGCTGCTGCGGCGTGCCTTCGACATCGGCGCCCGGATCAGCCCCGCCCTCGGGGACGAGGAGCGGCGCGAGGCGTACGAGCAGCGGGCCCGGCGCGTCAAGCGGCTGCGCAGGATCCACGGGGAGATGCTGAGCGCGGCACACGAGGTGCCGGCGACGCGCAGCGAGCCCGGTGCGGACCCGGAGATCGTCGACCGGGTGCTGCGCCGGCTGGACGTCCGCAGCCTGCGCTGACACCGGCCTTTGGGACCGCGACCCGCCCGGCGGACGACTGCCCCACCGGAAGCGGCTTTTGTACGATCGGATCATGACGCGCAACGTGGTGATCAGTGGCGGTGGCACGGGGATCGGGCTCGCGGCGGCGCGGGCCTTCGCCGCGGACGGGGACCGCGTGCTGCTCCTCGGACGCCGGGCGGAGGTGCTGGAGAAGGCCGATGTGCCCGGGGCGCTCACCTACGCGGCCGACCTGAGCGATCCGCACGCCGTGCGCGGGGTGGCCCGGTTCGTGGCCGACGAGCTGGGCACCGTGGACGTCCTCGTCAACAACGCGGGCGGCAGCGGACGTCTGGAGCCCAGGGCCGACACCGAGGACCCGCTCGAAGCCGTGGCGCACACCTGGACCGTCAACTTCCGGCTGAACGTGCTGACCGCGACCCTGCTCACGGAGGCCCTGCGGGACCGGCTCGCCTCCCCCGGCGGGCGCGTGCTGTTCCTCAGCTCCATCGCCGCCTACCGGGGCTCCGGCAGCGGCGCGTACGCCGGGTCCAAGGCCGCCCTGCACCCCTACGCCTTCGATCTGGCCCGGGAGGTGGGGCCGCGTGGCATCACGGTGAACGTGGTCGCGCCGGGCTACATCGAGGACACCGAGTTCTTCGGCGGCGCCATGGAGCCGGAGCGGCGCAGGCAGCGCATCGCGGAGACGTCGACCGGCCGCGCCGGTACGCCCGGCGATGTCGCGGCGACCCTGCACTGGCTGGCGTCGCCCGGCGCCCGCCACATCACCGCGCAGGTGATCCAGGTCAACGGCGGTGCCGAACGCGGACGCTGACGCGGGCAGGTCAGCCCCGGCCCGCCCGCTGCTGCTCGTACGCCTTGTGGAACCGTCCGTCGCGCGAGGAGTGGCCGTTCCAGCCGGGCGGAGGTATCGCGCTCGCCGTGTTGACCCGCGGCAGCGCGTAGGGGTGCTCCTCGGAGAGCCAGCGGATGAGCTCCTCGCGCACCGTGACCCGGACCGTCCAGACGTCGTCCGCGTCCTTGGCGGTCACCAGCGCCCGCACCTGCATGGTGGTGGGCGTGGAGTCGGTGACCTGCAGGCCGTAGGCACGGCCGTCCCAGGCCGGGCAGTGGCGCAGGATGTCGCGCAGCTTGTCGCGCATCGCCTCCACGGGCGCGGTGTGGTCGACGTGGAAGTAGACGGTGCCGGTCATCTGGGCGCTGCCGCGCGACCAGTTCTCGAAGGGCTTGGAGGTGAAGTAGGACACCGGCATGGTGATCCGCCGCTCGTCCCAGGTGCGCACGGTCAGGAACGTCAGGGTGATCTCCTCGACCGTTCCCCACTCGCCGTCCACGACCACCGTGTCGCCGAGCCGCACCATGTCGCCGAACGCGATCTGCAGCCCGGCGAAGAGGTTGGAGAGCGTGGACTGCGCGGCTACACCGGCGACGACGCCGAGGATGCCGGCCGAGGCCAGCAGGGAGGTGCCGGCCGCCCGCATCGCCGGGAACGTCAGCAGCATCGCGCCGACCGCCACCACCCCGACGATCGCGTACACCACCCGCATGATCAGCGTGACCTGGGTGCGCACGCGCCGGACCCGGGCCGGGTCGTGGTGGGCGCGGGCGTAGCGGCTGTACGTCGTGTCGACCACGGCCGCCGCGATGCGGATCACCAGCCAGGCCGCGGAACCGATCAGCACCAGGGTGAGCGTCCGGCCGATGCCGACCTGATGGGCCCGGAGGACCGTCACCTGGCCGTAGGAGCCCCTCAGCAGGGCCACGCACAGCACGAGCTGGTAAGGGATGCGGCCGCGGCGCAGCAGCCCCCACAGGGGCGTCTCGGGGTGCCGGGCGTTCGCCTTGCGCAGCAGGACGTCCGTGCCCCACCCGATGAGCAGGGTGAGTCCGACCGTGCCGCCGACGACGATCACCGGGCGCAGTACGTTCTCCATCCCTGGAACGTAACCACTGGGGCTCGCCTGAACCTGTGGCCAAGAACACCCGGGCGCTCGGACACGTACGGCGTTGTCCGTCCCGGCCGGCACCATGGCCTCATGAACATCATGCTCTTCCACTCGACGTACGGGCTGCGGCCGGCCGTGCAGGCCGCGGCCGACCGGCTCCGCTCCGCCGGGCACGAGGTGTGGACACCCGACCTGTTCGACGGCCGCACCTTCGAGACGGTCGAGGAGGGCATGGCCCACAAGGACGAGATCGGGAAGGAAGAGCTGCTCAAGAGGGCCGTCCTGGCCGCCGCCCCCTACTCGGAGCGAGGGCTCGTGTACGCGGGCTTCTCACTTGGCGCCGCCACCGCGCAGACCCTGGCGCTCGGCGACCACAAGGCGCGCGGGCTGCTGCTGCTCCACGGCACCTCGGACATCGCCGCGAACGCCTCGGTGGACGCGCTGCCGGTCCAGCTGCACGTCGCCGAGCCGGACCCGTTCGAGACGGACGACTGGCTCAGTGCCTGGTATCTGCAGCTGGGCAGGGCGGGCGCGGACGTGGAGATCTACCGTTACGCCGGCGCGGGCCACCTCTACACCGACCCGGACCTGCCGGACTACGACGAGGAGGCGGCCGAGGCCACCTGGCGGGTGGCGCTCGGCTTCCTGGACAGCCTGGAGCCGTCCTCGTGAGGGGCCGGAGGCGCTACGGGGGCTACACGGGGTCGTACGTCCGCTCGACCTTCTGTGTACCGCTGAGCGTGCGGTAGGACCGCTCCCAGGAGGAGGTGGCGCTCGCCTGCGTACGGTCGGACAGGACGTAGTAGTCCATCTGCGCACGCTCGACGGTGATGTCCAGTACGCCGTAGCCGTGGCGGTCGGTGTCCACCCAGTGCACATGCCGGTTGGCCACGCGGATGACCGGCGCGGCCACCGCCGAGACGGTGCCCTCGGGGACCTTGACGATGTCGTCGAGGTTGTCGGAGGTGACCGAGGTGACCACGAACTCGGTGGCGGCGGAGGGGGAGAGCGGGTAGGTGCCCGCGTCGACGGGGACGTCGTTGGCCCACGCCATATGGATGTCACCGGTCAGGAACACGGTGTTCCGGATCGCGTTGTCCCGTAGATGGGCGAGGAGTTCACGGCGGTCGTCGGTGTAGCCGTCCCACTGGTCGGTGTTGACGGCGATGCCCTCCTGCGGCAGTCCGAGGAGCTTGGCGAGCGGCTTCAGCAGGTCCGCGGAGAGCGAGCCGATGACGAACGGCGCGATCATCACGGAGTTGCCGACCAGCCGCCAGGTGGTGTCGGACGCCTTGAGGCCCGCCTTCAGCCAGTCGAGCTGGGCGCGGCCCGTGATCGTACGGTCCGGGTCGTCGACGGAACCGCTGCCCGTGGACGCCTGCTGTGAGCGGAACGAGCGCAGGTCGAGCAGGGAGAGGTCGGCGAGCCTGCCGAAGCGCAACCGGCGGTAGGTGGTGCCCTCGATCGCCGGGCGGACCGGCATCCACTCGAAGTACGCCTGCTTCGCCGCCGCCTTGCGGGCCGTCCAGGTGCCCTCGGCGCCCTCGGTGTGGTTGACCGCGCCGCCCGACCAGGCGTTGTCGGCGAACTCGTGGTCGTCCCAGATCGCGACGACCGGCGCCTTGGCGTGCAGGGCCTGCAGGTCGGGGTCCGTCTTGTACTTCGCGTGCCGGACACGGTAGTCGACGAGCGTGATGATCTCGTTCGCCGGGGCGTGCGGGCGCACCACCGTGCCGCGGGCCGCGTACTCGCCGGTCTTGTACTCGTAGATGTAGTCGCCCAGGTGCAGCCAGGCGTCCAGGTCGTTGCGGGCGGCCAGATGCCGGTACGCGGCGAAGTAGCCGGCCTCCCAGTTGGCGCAGGAGACCACGCCGAAGCGCAGGCCCGGCACGGCGGCGTCGGCGGCCGGCGCGGTGCGGGTGCGGGCGACGGGGGAGCCGGTGCCGCCCGCGTCGAAGCGGAACCAGTAGTCCGTGGCCGGTTCGAGCCCCCGGACGTCGGCCTTCACGGTGTGGTCGGAGGCGGCGGTCGCGGTGACGGACCCCTTGGCGACGACGGCCGTGAACGCCTTGTCCTTGGCGAGCACCCAGTTCACCTCGGTGTCGGGACCGAGCCCGGAACCCGGAGTCGCCTCCTCGGTGGGCGTCACCCGGGTCCACAGCAGGATGCCGTCGGGCAGCGGGTCGCCGGAGGCCACGCCGTGCAGGAAGGCCGGTGTGCCGACGGCGGCCCGGGCGGGAAGGGCGGCGGCGAGCGGGGCGCCCAGAACGGCCGTCGCCGCCGCGGCCTTGACGACCGTACGACGGCGCGGGGAAAGGGAGTTGCTGCTCTCGGATGATCTGTGTCGACTGGTCACGGCCGAGCACACTACTGACCAGTACGCGCAAAGAGCGGGCGAACTCGGAAAGTTCGCCCGCTCTTCTTCTACCGGACCGCTCGGGTCCTCCCGTGGAGTGGGACCGTCACGCCTTCAGCGCGTTGTCGATCGCCGTGGTGAAATCGGCCACGGTCATCGGCGCGTTCTGCCCGTCCGGACCGGTCAGCTTCTTGCCGTCCATCTTCAGGGTCGGCGTGCCCTGGACCCCGCTCTTGTTGAAGACGTCGGACATGTCCAGCGCCCACTTGTCGTAGGTGCCGTCCTTCACGGCCTTCTGGAACGCCGCGTTGCCCTTCAGGGCGGGGACGGAGTCCGCGACCTTGATCAGGTAGCTGTCGTCCTTGAACTTGTCCTCGGTCTCCTCCGGGTGCCACTTCGCCGAGTACAGCGCGGTCTTGTACTCCAGGAACGCCTCGGGGCTGACGTTCAGCGCGGCGCCCAGGGCGCTCAGGGCGTTCTTGGAGCCCTCGCCCTGGGTGTTGGTGTCGATGAACGTGGCACCGACGTACTGGATCTTGAACTTGCCCTCGTCGAGGTCCTTCTTGACGGTCGAACCGACCGTCTGCTCGAACTGGGCGCAGATCGGGCAGCGCGGGTCCTCGTACATGACCAGGGTCTTCTTGGCGCTGCTCCTGCCGACGACCACGGTGGTGCCGTTCGGACCGGAGGTGTTCGCCGGCGCGACGAGCTTGTCGCTCTTCGCGGCCTCCCAGTGGCTGGGCTTGTTGTTCTGCACGACGGCGTAGCCGACGCCGCCTGCGATGGCGAGCACGGCGACGACCGACCCGGCGACGATCAGCTGCCGCTTGACCTTGTCGCGCTTGGCCTGCCGCTCGCGCTCGGCGCGCAGCCGCTCACGGGCCGCCGTCTTCGCAGCCTGGCTGTTCCGCTGGCTCATGGGTGAATCTCCTGTGGGACGCGCACTGTCGTGCGCGGAGTCGAAAGGGTGGACTGGTCGTGCTCGGGGGTCTCGCTCAGATCAGGGCGAGAGAGCACGGCGGTCCACGCCGTCCCGGGGAGTGCACGAACAGGCGGGTGCGCAGGGCGACGATCCGGGGCGCGGGGCGCGGCACCCGACGGGCCGGCGCGAGCCGTACCGTCACCGCGGCGACCGCGAGCAGCAGCGGCCGGAACGTGGTCGCGGCGACCGCGCCGAGCAACTGGACCAGCGCCCGCTCGCCGCGGCGCAGCCAGGCGGCGGCCAGCAGCCCCACGCTCACATGGGCGGCGAGCAGCAGCCAGGCGGTCGCCGGGTCGGCGTGCGCCAGGAGCGCCGCGATCCGGTCGCTGCCGGTGCCGGTGACCCGGCTGAGCGGGGTGCCCACGCCGCCGCCGCTGCACAGCACGTCCAGGCCCACCGAGCGCAGCGGGCCGGTGACCGGGCCGCCCGCCCTGCCGTAGCAGGCGTGCTGGCCTGTGGTGAAGACCGTGTCCGCGGTCAGCTCCAGCGGCACCAGCAGCGCGGCGATCTTTCCGAAGCCGCGCTCACGGCCTGCCAGCGCGTACGCGACGACGAAGACGGCGGCGGCTGTGGCGGCCACCGTCCCCGCCGGCAGGGGGACCTCGGACAGCAGCACGTGCGACGCGGTGCTGAGGGTCACGACCAGTGTCGTGAACAGCGCCGCGCGTACGGCTCTGAGGCGGGTCCCGGATATGTCCATAGCAGTGGAGAGTGTGTCATGCGGTCCGGTAAGAGACCACTAAAGGTTTGCCGTGCCGGGCCCGTCCCGTCACAGACCCGGAATGCGGCCGTTGCGGAAGAGGTCCAGGAAGATCTGGTGGTCCGCACGCGTGCGTGCTCCGTAGGTGTGCGCGAAGTCCACCAGCAGGCCCTCGAAGCCGTCCTCGTCGGCGGCGATGGCCGCGTCGATGGCCCGCTCCGTGGAGAACGGCACCAGGGACTCGCCGGAGGTGTCGTCCGCCGCCGCGTGCATGGCGGCCGTGGCGCGGCCCAGGTCGGCGACGACCGAGGCGATCTCCTCCGGGTCGTCGATGTCGCCCCAGTCCAGGTCCACCGCGTACGGCGACACCTCGGCGACCAGCTGGCCCGCGCCGTCCAGTTCGGTCCAGCCCAGCCACGGGTCGGCGTGCGCCTGCAGGGCGCGCTGGGAGATCACCGTGCGGTGACCCTCGTGCCGGAAGTACTCGCGGATCACCGGGTCCGTGATGTGCCGGGAGACGGCCGGGGTCTGGGCCTGCTTGATGTAGATCACGACGTCGTTCTCCAGGGCGTCGCTGTGGCCCTCGAGGAGGATGTTGTACGACGGCAGGCCGGCCGAGCCGATGCCGATGCCGCGGCGGCCCACGACGTCCTTCACGCGGTAGGAGTCCGGGCGGGCCAGGGACGTCTCCGGCAGCGTCTCCAGATAGCCGTCGAAGGCCGCGAGCACCTTGTAGCGGGTGGCCGCGTCCAGCTCGACGGAGCCGCCGCCCGGTGCGAAGCGGCGCTCGAAGTCACGGATCTCGGTCATCGAGTCCAGCAGACCGAAACGGGTCAGCGAGCGGGCGTCGCGCAGCGCGTCCAGCAGCGGGCCCTGGGCGGTGTCCAGGGTGAAGGGCGGCACCTCGTCGCTCTTGGCACCCGTGGCCAGGGCGTGGACGCGCTCGCGGTAGGCCGCGGCGTAGATGCGCACCAGCTCGGTGATCTGGTCGTCGCTGAGCGCCTTGGCGTACCCGATCAGCGCCATGGACGCGGCGAAGCGCTTCAGGTCCCAGGTGAAGGGGCCGACGTACGCCTCGTCGAAGTCGTTCACGTTGAAGATCAGGCGGCCCGTGGCGTCCATGTAGGTGCCGAAGTTCTCGGCGTGCAGGTCACCGTGGATCCACACCCGCGAGGTGCGGTCGTCCAGGTACGGGCCGCCGCGCTTGTCCGCGTCCAGGTCGTGGTAGAAGAGGCACGCCGTGCCCCGGTAGAACGCGAACGCGGAGGCCGCCATCTTGCGGAACTTCACGCGGAACGCGGCGGGGTCGGCGGCGAGCAGCTCGCCGAAGGCGGTGTCGAAGACGGCGAGGATCTCCTCACCGCGTTGCTCGGCGCTGAGCTGCGGAACCGACATCGCTGGGTGCCTCCTGAGACGGATGGTGCGTGATCTTCGAGGGCTGATCTTCCCCCACATTCCCTCCCGCCAACGACCGGCGGGGTGGGGGAGTGCCCACGTTTTCTCCGCATGAAGGTACGCGCCGCGGCCCGCGGAGTGTCAGTGCCGAGGCATAGACTTCGACGCTGTCCCCCAGACTGTCCGAGGCCGGTGGGGCCCCTGTCGACGTACGCCCGCCCGTCGCCGGACCACCGCCCCTGAACGAGGCGCTGCGCGCCACACTTGCATATTGGAGGCCCGAACCGTGTCCAAGCCGCCGTTCACGCACCTGCACGTCCACACCCAGTACTCGCTGCTGGACGGTGCCGCGCGGCTGAAGGACATGTTCAACGCGTGCAACGAGATGGGCATGACCCACATCGCCATGTCCGACCACGGCAACCTCCACGGGGCGTACGACTTCTTCCACTCCGCGAAGAAGGCCGGAATCACCCCGATCATCGGGATCGAGGCGTACGTCGCCCCCGAGTCCCGGCGCAACAAGCGCAAGATCCTCTGGGGTCAGCCGCACCAGAAGAGGGACGACATCTCCGGCTCCGGCGGTTACACCCACAAGACGATGTGGGCGGTGAACAGGACCGGCCTGCACAACATCTTCCGCCTGTCCTCCGACGCGTACGCCGAGGGCTGGCTGCAGAAGTGGCCCCGCATGGACAAGGAGACCATCGCGCAGTGGTCCGAGGGCATCGTGGCCTCCACCGGCTGCCCCTCGGGCGAGGTGCAGACCCGGCTGCGCCTCGGCCACTTCGACGAGGCACTGAAGGCCGCCGCCGACTACCAGGACATCTTCGGCAAGGACAAGTACTTCCTGGAGCTGATGGACCACGGCATCGAGATCGAGCGCCGGGTCCGCGACGGCCTGCTGGAGATCGGCAGGAAACTCGGCATCCCGCCGCTTGTCACCAACGACTCGCACTACACGTACGCGCACGAGGCCTCCGCCCACGACGCCCTGCTGTGCATCCAGACGGGCAAGAACCTCTCCGACCCGGACCGCTTCAAGTTCGACGGCACCGGCTACTACCTGAAGTCCACCGAGGAGATGTACGCCATCGACTCCTCGGACGCCTGGCAGGAGGGCTGCGAGAACACCCGGCTGATCGCGGAGATGGTCGACACCGAAGGGATGTTCCTCAAGCGCGACCTCATGCCGAAGTTCGACATCCCCGAGGGGTACACCGAGGTCACCTGGTTCCAGGAGGAGGTCCGCCGCGGCATGGAGCGCCGCTACCCGGGCGGTGTCCCCGAGGACCGCCAGAAGCAGGCCGAGTACGAGATGGACGTCATCATCCAGATGGGGTTCCCGGGCTACTTCCTCGTGGTCGCCGACTTCATCATGTGGGCCAAGCGCCAGGGCATCGCGGTCGGCCCCGGCCGAGGCTCCGCCGCGGGCTCGATCGTCGCCTACGCCCTCGGCATCACCGACCTCGACCCCATCCCGCACGGTCTGATCTTCGAGCGGTTCCTCAACCCCGAGCGCATCTCGATGCCCGACGTCGACATCGACTTCGACGAGCGCCGGCGCGTCGAGGTGATCCGGTACGTGACGGAGAAGTACGGCGCCGACAAGGTCGCCATGATCGGCACCTACGGCACCATCAAGGCCAAGAACGCGATCAAGGACTCCGCGCGCGTGCTGGGCTACCCGTATGCGATGGGCGACCGCATCACCAAGGCCATGCCCGCGGACGTCCTCGGCAAGGGCATCCCGCTGTCCGGCATCACCGACCCGAGCCATCCCCGCTACTCGGAGGCGGGCGAGGTCCGGTCGATGTACGAGAACGAGCCGGACGTGAAGAAGGTCATCGACACCGCACGCGGCGTGGAGGGCCTGGTGCGGCAGATGGGCGTGCACGCGGCCGGTGTGATCATGTCCAGCGAGACCATCACCGAGCACGTCCCCGTCTGGGTGAGGCACACCGACGGCGTGACCATCACCCAGTGGGACTACCCGAGCTGTGAGTCGCTCGGCCTGCTGAAGATGGACTTCCTGGGCCTGCGCAACCTCACGATCATGGACGACGCCGTCAAGATGGTGAAGGCCAACAAGGGGATCGACATCGATCTCCTGAGCCTCCCGCTCGACGACCCCACGACCTTCGAGCTGCTCCAGCGCGGCGACACCCTCGGCGTCTTCCAGTTCGACGGCGGCCCCATGCGCTCGCTGCTGCGGCTGATGAAGCCCGACAACTTCGAAGACATCTCCGCCGTGTCGGCCCTGTACCGCCCGGGCCCGATGGGCATGAACTCCCACACCAACTACGCGCTGCGCAAGAACGGGCAGCAGGAGATCACGCCGATCCACCCCGAGCTGGAGGAGCCGCTCAAGGAGGTCCTGGACGTCACCTACGGCCTGATCGTCTACCAGGAGCAGGTGCAGAAGGCCGCCCAGATCATCGCCGGCTACTCGCTCGGCGAGGCCGACATCCTCCGCCGCGTGATGGGCAAGAAGAAGCCCGAGGAGCTGGAGAAGAACTTCGTCATCTTCCAGGCGGGCGCCCGCAAGAACGGCTACAGCGACGAGGCGATCCAGGCTCTGTGGGACGTGCTGGTCCCGTTCGCCGGCTACGCGTTCAACAAGGCGCACTCGGCCGCGTACGGCCTGGTCTCCTACTGGACCGCGTACCTGAAGGCGAACCACCCCGCCGAGTACATGGCCGCGCTCCTCACCTCGGTGAAGGACGACAAGGACAAGTCGGCCGTCTATCTGAACGAGTGCCGTCGCATGGGCATCCGGGTGCTCCCGCCGAACGTCAACGAGTCCGAGTCCAACTTCGCCGCGCAGGGCGACGACGTGATCCTCTTCGGCCTCTCCGCCGTGCGCAACGTCGGCGCGAACGTCGTCGAGTCGGTCATCCGTTGCCGCAAGGCCAAGGGGAAGTACACGTCCTTCCCGGACTACCTGGACAAGGTCGAGGCGGTCGTCTGCAACAAGCGGACGACGGAATCGCTCATCAAGGCCGGCGCCTTCGACTCCCTCGGCCACACCCGCAAGGGCCTGATGGCGCAGTACGAGCCGATGATCGACAACGTGGTCGCGGTCAAGCGCAAGGAGGCCGAAGGCCAGTTCGACCTCTTCGGCGGGATGGAGGAGGAGAGCAGCGAGCCCGGGTTCGGCCTCGACGTCACCTTCACCGACGAGGAGTGGGACAAGACCTATCTGCTCGCCCAGGAGCGGGAGATGCTCGGTCTGTACGTCTCCGACCACCCGCTGTTCGGCCTCGAGCACGTGCTGTCCGACAAGGCGGACGCGGGCATCGCCCAGCTCACCGGCGGCGAGCACGCGGACGGAGCGGTCGTCACCATCGGCGGCATCATCTCGGGCCTGCAGCGCAAGATGACCAAGCAGGGCAACGCGTGGGCGATCGCCACGGTCGAGGACCTCGCGGGCTCCATCGAGTGCATGTTCTTCCCGGCGACCTACCAGCTGGTGTCCACCCAACTCGTCGAGGACGCCGTGGTGTTCGTCAAGGGCCGCCTCGACAAGCGCGAGGACGTGCCGCGGCTGGTCGCGATGGAACTGATGGTTCCGGACCTGTCCAACGCGGGCGCCAACGCGCCCGTGGTGCTCACCATCCCGGCCACGCGGGTCACCCCGCCGATGGTGAGCCGCCTGGGCGAGATCCTCAGCCAGCACAAGGGCGACAGCGAGGTGCGGATCAAGCTCCAGGGACCGCGCAAGACGACGGTCCTGCGCCTGGACCGCCACCGGGTCAAGCCGGATCCCGCGCTCTACGGCGACCTCAAGGTCCTGCTCGGCCCGTCCTGCCTGGCCGGGTGATCACCCGGCGGCGGGCTGATCACCCGGCGCCACACAGCCGACAAGGGGCGCACCCGATGACGGGCGCGCCCCTTTTTGCGCGTCGGCCCTCGCGCGCGGGCCTCGGCACCAGTCCTCGGGCGGGCGTCAGTTGTGGCCGAAGCTCTTCTGCTTCTTACGGGTGGCGTCCGCCGGGCTGCCCGGCGCCTGCGCCATCGGAGACGCGTGCGCCTCCGCCGCGGGCCGCTGGGTGTGCTCCTGCGCCTGCTCGGCCTTGGGGGAGCGGTTCTGCGGGCCGGCTTGCTTGCGGTTCTTGTTCTTGGCCATGGTGATGCCTCCTGTGGGGGACTAGGGGCCAGGGCCGCGACCAGATTCACACACGCTGACATCAATCGCATGTCGGACAATTACCCTGCGTGACACCGTCCTTCGCGAGCCGGCCCCCCGATACGCCACGCCGAAGATCGAGTTCGGGCCGTTAACCTCACCGCCGTCGGGCAGACTCGAAGCAAGCCCGAAGCAAACCTCCCGGAAAGAGGGTGGATCGCGTGGACCGCTGCATCGTCCTGGTGGACGCCGGGTATCTGCTCGGGGCTGCCGCCAGCCTCCTCGCCGGGGAACCCTCGAGGTCCCGGATCACCGTCGACCACGCCGCCCTCATCCAGGGACTGCGAGAACGCGCCGAGGACGACACCGGGCGGCCACTGCTGCGCATCTACTGGTTCGACGGCGCACCGGACCGCGTACCCCAGCCGGAGCACCGCCGACTGCGGGTGATGCCCCGGGTCACCGTGCGCCTCGGCGCGCTGACCCGCAGCGACGGGCGGTGGGCGCAGAAGGGCGTCGACGCCGCGATGCACGCCGAGCTGACCGAGCTGGCCCGCAACCGCGCCTGCTCGGACATCGTGCTCGTCACCGGCGACGGAGACCTGCTGCCGGGCATGATGGCAGCCAAGGAGCACGGGGTCGCCGTGCACCTGTGGGCCGTGCAGGCCGCGGACGGCGACTACAACCAGTCCGAGGACCTGGTCGCCGAGGCCGACGAGCGACGCGTGCTCGACCGGGCGTGGATCACCCGGGCCGTGCGACCCAAGGAGCTGGGCGGGGTGTGCGCGCCGCCGCCCGCGCCCCGTCCGGAGATCGCCGCGATCCTTTCCGCGCCCCTGCCCGAGTCGGCCCTCACCGCCGCCGCGGAGCGGCCCGCCGCGGAGCAGGACCACGTCCCGGCGGTCGCCTCGCGCAACGGCGCGCAGGAGCGGGTGCCGGTCACCAAGGGCGTACCGACCCCGAAGGACCTCGCGGCGCTGCGGACGTCGCAGACCGCGCAGCAGCCCGCCGGGGCGACGCTGCGCTGGTCGTCCGACAAGGGCTGGGTGGACCGGCCCGTCGCGGCCGAGTCGCCGGAGGCCGCCTCGCTGCCGACGCTGGCGCTGCTGACGACCGCCGAGCAGCGGTGGGCCGACCGGGAGGAGGACATCACCACGGTCGGCGGCGACCCCTACGAGGTGGGGCAGGTCTTCGCCCGGCGGTGGATCTCCCGCCTCGCCGACCCCTCCCACCTGCAGAAACTGTCGACCATGTATCCGCGGGTGCCGCACCGCATCGACGGTGAGCTGCTGCGGTACGCGGCCCGCTTCGGCCTGCTCGCCCACAAGGACGACCAGATCGACGAACACGACCGGTATGCGATCCGGGCTGGCTTCTGGCGGGAGATCGACCAGCGCACGGCGGCGGAGACGCCCCCCGGCGAATGAGAACGCCGCTCGGGACCGCGGCCTG
Organism: Streptomyces sp. PTL18; assembly: GCF_059510295.1. Lineage (NCBI taxonomy): Bacteria > Bacillati > Actinomycetota > Actinomycetes > Kitasatosporales > Streptomycetaceae > Streptomyces > Streptomyces sp. PTL18. The sequence goes on from NZ_JCAJZO010000006.1 coordinate 342,761, forward strand.
TGCGGGCCCCGGGAACCGTTCGGCGGGCGGCACCCTTTACCCTCGTCCTTTGTGAGCAAGCGCAGCGCAACGGCACCACGGCACAGTGACGACGTCGTGTGCGCCGTGCGCGGGCTGACCAAGACCTACCCGGCGGTGCGGGGGCGGCGCGGCGCGCCCGGGACGCCCGAGGTACGGGCCACCGACGACGTACGGCTGGACATCCGGCGCGGTGAGATCTTCGGACTGCTCGGGCCGAACGGCGCCGGCAAGTCCACCCTCGTACGCCAGCTCACCGGGCTGATGCGGCCCGACAGCGGCAGCGTCGAGATCATGGGACACGACATCGTGCGTCACCCCGAGCGGGCCGCCCGCATCCTCGCCTACCTCGGCCAGGAGTCCACCGCCCTCGACGAGCTGACCGTCTCACTCGCCGCCGAGACCACCGGACGGCTGCGCGGGCTCGACCTTCGGCAGGCCCGCGACGAGCGGGACGCCGTGCTCGACGAGCTCGGGCTCGCACCGATCGCTTCCAGGCCGCTGAAGAAGCTGTCCGGCGGCCAGCGCCGGCTCGCCTGCTTCGCCGCCGCACTGGTGGGGGAGCGTCCGCTGCTGGTGCTCGACGAGCCGACCACCGGCATGGACCCGGTCGCCCGCCGCGCCGTGTGGGCCGCCGTGGACCGGCGGCGGGCCGCGCGCGGGACGACCGTGGTGCTGGTCACCCACAACGTCATCGAGGCGGAGACCGTCCTCGACCGGGTCGCCGTCCTCGACCGGGGCCGGATCATCGCCTGCGACACCCCGGCCGGGCTCAAGGAGCGCGTCGCCGGCGAGGTCCGCGTCGAACTCGTCTGGCGCGAGCGGGCCCCCCTGGACGTGCCCGAGGTCGCCGCGCTGCGCACCCGCGCCGTGGAGTCCGGGCGCCGCTGGTCGCTGCGGATGGGTCCCGAGGAGGCGCGCGCGGCCGTCGCCACCGTCACCGGGGGCGCCGCCTTCGCCGCCCTCGACGACTTCACCCTGGCCGCACCCAGCCTGGAGGATGTCTACCTGACCCTCGGCGGCAGCGGCCAAGGGCTGGTGAAGGCATGAGCGTGAGGGGCGTCGTGTCCGTATGGAGTTGCGAGGGGAACTTCACGGGCTTGGGGACGAACGTCAGGGGAACCCTGGGGAGAACGAAGAGGAGCAGCGCGAGGTGAGTGTCGTACCCGCCGGGGTCCTGCCCGGCGCCCGGGCGACGGACGACGGCGCCGTGGACGGCGCCGCCCTCGGGCCGCGGGCACGGCTGTGGCCGTCGCTCGCCGCCGTCTACCGGGCCCAGCTGTCGCGGGCCCGGGTCGCGCGGATTCCACTGCTGTTCGTGGCGACGTTCCAGTCGATCGGCATCATGATCATGATGCGCGGGGTGGTGAGCGGCGGCGGGAGCGACGCGTGGTCCGTGGTCGCCGGGTCGTCCGTGCTCGTGGTCGCGTACGTGGGACTGAACCTGCTCGCCCAGTACTTCGGACAGCTGCGCGGCAGCGGCGGGCTCGACCACTACGCCACGCTGCCGGTGCCGGCCGCCGCGGTGGTGCTGGGCGCCGCGGCGGCGTACGCCTCCTTCACCGTGCCCGGGACCCTCGTGACCGCCGTCTTCGGGTGCGTGCTGTTCGGGCTGCCGCTCGCCCACCTGTGGGTCCTCGCCGCGGTGATCCCGCTGGCCGGCGCCGCGCTGTCCGGGCTCGGCGCCGCCCTCGGACTGCTCGCGCCACGGCCCGAACTGGCCACACTGCTCGGGCAGTTGGGCATGTCGGCGGCGCTGCTGCTGGGCGTGCTGCCGGCGCATCGGATGCCGGAGGCCATTCAGGTCGTACGGGACCTGCTGCCCTCGACGTACGGCGTGGAGGCGTTTGCGCGGACCTTCGGCGGGCATCCGGACTGGGCGTTCGTCCTCGGCGACCTGGGCGTGTGCGCCGCCGTCGGGGTGGCCTCGCTGGCCATGGCGACCTGGGCGTACCGCCGGGCGGCCGTCCGGTGACGCGGCTGACAGCCACGCCTGGCAGGATGTGAAGGTGACCGCTCCGTTGACTCCGCCCCCGCCCCCGCACGAACAGTCCCCGCAGTCTTCGCACGAGGCCTGGCACGCCGTGTCCGAGCCCGTGGGGATGGGGCCCGCGCCGCACGGTGCCACGGCCGTGTACGGGGCGGACGGGCCCGCGATGAAGACCGAGGTGTGCGAGGCCGCCGTGATCACGGTGGGCGTCGCCCTCGCCGGGGCGTTGCTCGGGGTGCTGTGGTGGTGGCTGGCGCCGCACGTGCCGCTGGTCGGGGACCGGGTCGACAACGGCTGGGTCGTCTATCTGAAGGACAGCGAGGGGGAACAGGCGATCGGGGTGGACGGGACGTTCACGCTGCTCGCGGCCGGCTTCGGCGTGCTCAGCGCGCTGGTGGTCTTCCTGGTGCGCAAGCGGGGCGGGGTGCCGCTCGTGGTGGCGCTCTGTGTGGGCGGACTGCTGGGATCGCTGCTCGCGTGGCGCCTGGGGGTCTGGCTGGGACCCACGTCCAACGTGATCGCGCACGCCCGGCACGTGGGCAGGGGAGTGACGTTCTCCGCGCCGCTGAAGCTCGGGGCCAAGGGGGCGTTGCTGGCGTGGTCGGTGGCTGCGCTGGTGGTGCACCTGGGGCTGACGGCGCTGTTCGCCCCGCGGGATCCGGACCCCTACGGGGTGGCTGCCCCGCAGGCGTAGCCGTCAGGGCCCGGGCGCAGCCGTCCAGCGGTCGGGGCCGTAGGCGTAGCGGTCAGGGGCGTGCCGTGGCGGTCTCGCCCCCGCCGCCCCTGCTGTGCCCGTCGCCGGGGCTGCGCCGCAGACGCCCGCTGTCGGCCTTCGGCCCCCTCCTCGATCGCCGGACGGGCTGGATCTGGCCTGCCCGGCGTCGGGGTCGTGGGCGGTGGTCACGCCGGCCGGTGGCCGTGGTTGGCGTGACCCTTCTTCATGCGCCATTTGCGCTTGCGTGTCCTCTTCGACATGTTTCCGTACTAGCCGAGGAAACGCCGTACGTCGAGTGGTCAGGCACGGGCGATCGGTGCCAGCGTCGCCTCCGTGAGCTTGGCCAGGTCCTCGGGGGACAGCTCCACCTCCAGGCCCCGGCGCCCCGCGGAGACACAGATCGTGGTGTGCGACGCCGCCGACTCGTCGAGCACGGTGCGGAGCCTCCTGCGCTGACCGAGGGGGGAGATGCCGCCCCGTACGTAGCCCGTCGTACGCTCCGCGAGCAGCGGGTCCGCCATCGCCGCCCGCTTGCCGCCCACCGCCGTGGCCAGCGCCTTCAGGTCGAGGGAACCCGCCACCGGGACCACCCCGACCACGAGTGCCCCGTCCACGTCGGCCACCAGCGTCTTGAACACCCGGGCGGGGGAGACCCCCATCGCCTCGGCTGCCTCCTCGCCGTAGGACGGGTGGGACGGGTCGTGGTCGTAGGCGTGGACCGTGAACTCCACCCCGGCCGCCGTCAGGGCCACCGTCGCCGGTGTGCCGCCCGGCTGCTGCTTCTTCGATTTCTTCGCCATCCGGCCGTGCCCGCTCCCGTTCCCGTCCCCAAAGGCGTTCGCGCGTCAGTTCAGACTTGTCGGCGTCCGCGTCAGCTCCGTCGCCGGCAACGACGGCAGGTTACGGATGATGGCCGTCTCCGCGCGCAGCAGTTTCAGTTCGTCGCGCAGGCGGGAGGCGGTGTCGGGCGCCTGCAGCAGCCGCTGCTTCGTCGGCGTGTCCAGCATCACCGCGGCCGCCACCAGGTACGACACCACAGCCGGTTCGTCCGGCAGGTCGGCGCCCGCCGACAGGGACCTCTCCCGGGCGCCCGCCAGCCGCTTCTGGTACTGCCGGAACGCCCTCAGCACCCCTTCGGCCAGTGCGCCCGCCTCGTCGCCCTGCTCCTCCGGCAGCTCCTCCAGCTCGGCGGTCAGATACTGACCGGAGGCGTCCACCGAGAGCAGGCGGACGCGGGTCGTGCCGGTCGCCAGGACCTCGAACGAGCCGTCGGCCCGCTCCCGGATCGTGGCCGCGTCCGCGATACAGCCCACCGCGTGGAACGCCTTGGCCGGGTCGGCCCCGAAGCCGGCCGTGGGCCCGCGCTCGGGCAGGGCCGTGGGGTCCGGCATGCCCGGCGCGCTCGGCGCCACCTCGTGGCCGTCGCGGATGGCGACGACGGCGAACCGGCGCGGTTCGTCCTCGGGGATCTTCAACAGGTCGCGCATCAGGGCGCGATAGCGCTCCTCGAAGATGTTCAGCGGGAGCACGAGCCCCGGGAACAGCACCGAGTTCAGCGGGAAGAGCGGGAGCCGGACGGTGGTCACGACCCGAAAGCCTAATGGTCGCAGCAGGGCGTGTGGCCGCTGTGGTCGTTCAGGTGCCCGATCAGGTGCCTGCCGGGGGGAGGGCCGGGCGGCAGAAGCCGCTCCGGCGCGTGCGCCGGAACCGGCGACACCACCGCCCGTCGTACCGCTTCCCGCACCTCCAGGAACCGGCCCAGCGGGTCCTCGCAGAACCGGTCCCAGGGAAACGACGTGGCGTACGGGCCGGTCATGCGCAGTTGCGTGAGCGCGTCCCGCCAGCGCTCCAGCCGGACCAGGACGAAGACGAGGAGATTGCGGATCTCCGCGGGCCACGGGTCGGCGGCCGCGAACCGCGACGACAGCGCGATCGCCCGGTCCGCCGCCGCGTCCAGCCGTCCCCGGGCCACGACCACCCCGTCGCCCTCCGTCAGGTACTTGAAGGCGGCGCGCACGGGCAGCGCCTGCACCAGGGAGCCCGGCGGGGCGTCCTGCGCGGCCGTCTCGGCGAAGTCGAAGCACTCCCAGTGCGAGTCGCCGGGGGTGTGCGGGGTCCTTCCCCACTGGGCGCTGCACGCGGCCGACAGGTACTGCAGGGCCGCGACATGACAGCCGTAGTGGTGGGGCGAGCGCCGTACGGCCTCGGCCCACAGCCGCTCGTACTCGGTCTGGCGGGCCTGCGCGCCGCGTGCGTGGTCGAGCGCCAACCGCCACGCCACCGGGTCGCGGGGATCGCTCTCGATCGCCGCGGCGACCAGGGGGGAGATTCGGTGGAGGAGTTCGACGCGGGCCGGCGACTCCCAGGTGCGGGCCACCGCCAGCTGTGCCCCGACCACAGTGGCGTCGGGATCGTGCGGGGCGGCGTTCTGCCAGTCCGTGAGCCATTCGTCGCGCGAGCGGGCGAAGGCGGCGAGCCGTGTCACATACCGGTCGCGGTCCTCCCACTCGGCGGCCTCCCGGGTGGCCGCGAGCAGTCGGGCCGCCGGGCCGAACTCGCCGCGGCCCGCCGCGACCAGGGCGGGCGCCAGACGGTCGTCGGGCGCGTCGAGAAGGACCTCGTCGTCGGCGGGCAGCCCGTCTGTGAGGCGGGGGGAGGTGCGAGCCATCCGTGGCGTACGGGTGAAGGGTCGGAGCAGTGCCATGGTGCCGACCATTGAAAAGCCGCAGGTCGGCGGCGCGCCAGCACGAATGCGTAACCCGCGTTTGGTTGTACCGGGGAGATCCAAGAAAGAGTAAAAAGCGGCTGTTTCCACGGTGATGGACCTCTATGTGCGGTCTCTTCGGCCACGGTGGGCCCGCCAGGAAACAGCAGCACCGTATGTCAACAGGATCAGTTGCGTCTCAGGAGCCTCGTCGCTCCCGCCGCGACCGTCGTCGCCAGTATCCAGCCGAGCAGGATCACCCCCGTCGACACCCACTGCCAGGCCGCGCTCAGCTGCCACTGGCCCGCCTGGCCCAGATCGATGACCGGCAGCAGCAGGTCCAGGGCGAACAGGGAGGGGTTCCACGCCGGATGCCCCTCCTTGTCGACCGGCGGATGACTCGCGTGCGAGAACGCGATCGACGCCGCCGCCCACAGCACCGCCATCCACACCGCGGCGCGGCCGGGCCGGTAACCGTAGGCGACCGTCCAGTCCTGCACGTACCCCCACAGCTTGGCCGCGAGCGGCAGTGTCTCGCGGCGGCGCCGCTGCTTGGCGAGCAGCACCTCGCGCGCGTCCTCGTCCTCACCGGAGTTGCGCAGCACGGATGCGAGCCGCTCGTACGGCTCCGGGTTGTACTCCGCGGTCGCCGCGGCCACCCACTCCAGACGCCGGGCGAGCGGGAAGGCGTCCTGCGGCACGAGGTTCTCGTAGGCGAAACCGCCCATGTGGAGATCGCCGAGTCCCGGCCAGCTCGTCCACCGGTCCACCAGGTTCACGATCCGGGCACCCGAGAGGATCACCTTGCCCCGCTCGGGCCGATCGCCCAGGAAACGCAGCTCGGGCGTCTGGACCCGGCGCAGCGACAGCTCCTGGTCGTCGTCGAGGACGAACCGGGCCCGGTCCAGGTCGACCGCGTCCCCGAACCGCCCGTCGTCCAGCCGGATCCCGCCCCGGCACTCGAAGCGCTGCACCCGGGTGCCCCGGGCGGGGGTGGTGCCGCTGCTCTGCAGCGGATTGCCGACGCCCGCAGGGGTGAGGTACAGGGTGCGCTCCACCGTCAGCTGCGGGGCGTTGAGGGCCAGCCGGGAGTAAGGGTTGGCCAGCCGGGCGCCGCGCAGGCTCAGCGAGACACCGACCTTGGCGCTGCGCATGCTGAACTCCCCGTACGACTCCAGCATCTCGGCCTGCAGGTCCTGACCGACGCTCAGTCCGTCCGCGGAGATGGAGCGGCCCCGCCGGTCCCGGTGGACGACGGCCTGGTTGAGCATCAGGTCGGTGCCGATGTGCGCGTCCGTGAGCCGCACACCACCCTGGAACCGGCAGCGCGCCAGATGCAGGTCGCCCTCCGTGTGCACACGCGCCGCCTCCAGACGCGGCACCGAGCAGTCCACGAACCGCACGGTCGTGAAACGGGCCTCCGGCAGCAGGACCTCCTTCTCGAACCGGCAGCCCTTCAGCTCCAGGTACGGCACGACCGTGCCGCCCGCGAGATCCAGCGCGTCCGTGATCCGCACGCCGGTCAGCTTCAGCGACGAGACCCGCCCCGCGAGCGCGGGCGGGCCGTCGAGGAGCAGCCAGGCAACGATCCGGGCCCGCACGCTGCGCTCGGGCCCCCACGGGTGGCCGCCGTGCGGATCGTCCACGGCGGGGTCCCCGTCGCGCAGGTCGTACTCGCTGCCGTTGCGGAAGGCCTGCCACATTCCGGCCTCCGTGGCGGTCAGCCCGTCCGGCACGTCCTCGACACGGAGGCCGGCACCCTCGGTCACGACGCTTCCTTCCCCCCTCGGCTACTCGCGGGTTTCGTACGACCGTTCATGCCCGCTGTGTGACGGGCCGAACGCTGAAGGTGAAGGGGATCTTCCGCCTCACGGCCCCCACCCACCGAATCAGGCCACCTGGCCCCGCGGCCCTCACCGCGCGCCGGGCTCCGCCGCGACACGCCGTGTCGTCCACCGATGCGTCCCGTTCACCCGCGGCCGACCGGCCCGCCACCGAGCCGTCCGCCCGCCCACGCCCTGTATCAGCCATTGATACGGCCGTCCGGCCCGGCGGTGCCGTCTGCGAGAATTGGGGCTGTGATCTCCCGAATCGATCTGCGCGGCGACGCCCTCCCGGAGGGCCCCGCCCTGCGCGACCTGCTGCCCCGAGCCGACTTCGACGTAGCGGCCGCCCTGGAGAAGGTGCGTCCGATCTGCGAAGCCGTGCATCATCGTGGCGACGCGGCGCTGATCGACTTCGCCGAGAAGTTCGACGGAGTCCGCCTCACGTCGGTCCGGGTCCCCGCCCAGGCTCTGAAGGACGCCCTGGAGCAGCTCGACCCGGCCGTGCGCGCGGCCCTGGAGGAGTCCATCCGCCGCGCCCGTCTCGTCCACCGCGAGCAGCGCCGCAGCACGCACACCACCCGGGTCGTGCCCGGTGGCACGGTGACCGAGAAGTGGGTGCCGGTGGAGCGCGTGGGCCTGTACGCGCCCGGCGGCCGGTCCGTCTACCCGTCGTCCGTGATCATGAACGTCGTCCCGGCCCAGGAGGCCGGTGTCGGGTCGATCGCCCTCGCTTCCCCCGCCCAGGCCGAGTTCGACGGCCTGCCGCACCCGACGATCCTCGCCGCCTGCGCCCTGCTGGGCGTCGACGAGGTGTACGCGGCCGGCGGAGCGACCGCCGTCGCGATGTTCGCGTACGGCACCGAGTCCTGCCCGCCCGCGAACATGGTCACCGGCCCCGGCAACATCTGGGTCGCCGCCGCCAAGCGCTACTTCACCGGAAGGATCGGCATCGACACCGAGGCCGGCCCCACCGAGATCGCGATCCTCGCGGACTCCACCGCGGACCCGGTGCACGTGGCCTCCGACCTGATCAGCCAGGCCGAGCACGACCCGCTGGCGGCCGCCGTCCTCGTCACCGACTCCGTCGAGCTCGCGGACGCCGTGGAGAAGGAGCTGGAGCCTCAGGTCGCCGCCACCAGGCATGTCGAGGACCGGATCCGGCCGGCTCTGGCCGGCAAGCAGTCGGCGATCGTGCTGGTCGACGGCATCGACGAGGGGCTGCGCGTCGTGGACGCGTACGGAGCCGAGCACCTGGAGATCCAGACCGCCGACGCCGCCGCGGTGGCGGACCGCGTCAAGAACGCGGGTGCCGTCTTCGTCGGCCCCTGGGCGCCGGTCTCCCTCGGCGACTACGCGGCCGGGTCCAACCACGTGCTCCCGACCGGGGGCTGCGCCTGCCACTCCTCCGGCCTGTCCGTCCAGTCCTTCCTGCGCGGAATCCACGTCGTCGACTACACGAAGGACGCGCTCGCCGAGGTCGCGCACCACGTGGTCACGCTGGCGGAGGCGGAGGACCTCCCGGCGCACGGCGCGGCGATCAAGGCAAGGTTCGGTTGGAAGGTGCCCGAGAGCAAGTGAGCCTCAGAATCGACGATCTTCCCGTCCGGGACGAGTTGCGCGGCAAGAGCCCCTATGGCGCCCCCCAGCTCGACGTGCCCGTACGGCTGAACACCAACGAGAACCCGTACCCGCTGCCCGAGCCGCTCGTCGAACGGATCACCGAGCGCGTACGCGAGGCCGCCCGCGGCCTGAACCGCTACCCGGACCGCGACGCGGTCGAACTGCGCACGCGGCTCGCCGAGTACCTGACGAAGACCGGCGGACACCACGTCGGCCTCGAGAACGTCTGGGCGGCCAACGGCTCCAACGAGGTCATCCAGCAGCTCCTGCAGACCTTCGGCGGCCCCGGGCGCACCGCGATCGGCTTCGAGCCGTCGTACTCGATGCACGCGCTCATCGCACGCGGCACCGGCACCGGCTGGATCTCCGGCCCCCGCAACGAGGACTTCACGATCGACCTCCCGGCCGCCGAGAAGGCGATCGCCGAGCACCGGCCGGACGTCGTCTTCGTCACCACCCCCAACAACCCGACGGGCAACGCGGTGCCGCCCGAGACGGTCCTCGCCCTGTACGAGGCCGCGCAGGCGGCCAAGCCGTCCATGGTGATCGTCGACGAGGCGTACATCGAGTTCAGCCATGGCGCGTCGCTGCTGCCGCTGCTCGAAGGTCGGCCGAATCTCGTCGTCTCGCGCACCATGTCGAAGGCTTTCGGCGCCGCCGGCCTGCGCCTCGGCTACCTCGCCGCGCACCCGGCGGTCGTGGACGCCGTCCAGCTCGTCCGGCTGCCGTACCACCTCTCGGCGATCACCCAGGCGACCGCCCTGGCCGCCCTTGAGCACACCGACACCCTGCTGAAGTACGTCGAGCAGCTGAAGTCGGAACGGGACCGGCTGGTCGCCGAACTGCGGGCCATCGGCTACGACGTCACCGAGTCCGACGCCAACTTCGTGCAGTTCGGGCGCTTCCCCGACGCGCACGAGGCCTGGCGGAGGATCCTGGAGCGGGGCGTCCTGGTCCGGGACAACGGCGTACCGGGGTGGCTGCGGGTCACCGCCGGGACCCCGGAGGAGAACGACGCGTTCCTCGACGCGGTCCGTGAACCACTGAACGTGGTGGGGGACATCCCCACACCCCCGAAGGAGCAGAGCGCATGAGCCGCGTCGGGCGCGTGGAGCGCACCACCAAGGAGACCTCGGTCCTCGTCGAGATCGACCTCGACGGCACCGGCAGGACCGACATCGCCACGGGAGTCGGCTTCTACGACCACATGCTCGACCAGCTCGGCCGGCACGGTCTGTTCGACCTGACCGTGAAGACCGACGGCGACCTGCACATCGACTCGCACCACACCATCGAGGACACCGCCCTCGCGCTCGGTGCCGCCTTCAAGCAGGCCCTCGGCGACAAGGTGGGCATCTACCGCTTCGGCAACTGCACGGTCCCGCTGGACGAGTCCCTCGCCCAGGTCACCGTCGACCTCTCCGGCCGCCCCTACCTGGTGCACACCGAGCCCGAGAACATGGCGCCGATGATCGGCGAGTACGACACCACGATGACCCGGCACATCCTGGAGTCCTTCGTCGCCCAGGCCCAGATAGCGCTGCACGTGCACGTGCCCTACGGGCGCAACGCCCACCACATCGTGGAGTGCCAGTTCAAGGCGCTGGCCCGGGCCCTGCGCTACGCGAGCGAGCGCGACCCGCGCGCGGCCGGCATCCTCCCGTCCACGAAGGGCGCGCTGTAGGCCATGAACGGCACCTCGACCCTGCTGATCGTCGTCGGCCTGTTCCTCGTCGGTGGGATCATCTCCTTCGTCAAGCAGAAGATGCCCAGGAGCCTGATCGTGCTGCTGTCCATCGCCGCGGCACTGTGTCTCGTCGCGGGCGTCATGCGTCTGGAGGTGTGGAATTGAGCACCGCCAAGAACGTCGTGGTCTTCGACTACGGCTTCGGCAACGTCCGCTCCGCCGAGCGTGCGCTCGCCCGCGCGGGCGCCGACGTGGAGATCACCCGCGATTTCGACCGTGCCATGAACGCCGACGGCCTGCTGGTGCCCGGCGTCGGCGCCTTCGCCGCCTGCATGCAGGGCCTGAAGGAGGCGCGTGGCGACTGGATCATCGACCGCCGGCTGGCCGGCGGGCGCCCCGTGATGGGCATCTGCGTCGGCATGCAGATCCTCTTCGGCCTCGGCATCGAGCACGGCGTCCAGACCGAGGGCCTCGCCGAGTGGCCGGGCCGGGTCGAACCGCTCCAGGCGGACGTCGTGCCCCACATGGGCTGGAACACCGTCGAGGCACCGGCCGACTCCGAGCTGTTCGCCGGCCTGGACGCGGACGCGCGCTTCTACTTCGTGCACTCCTACGCCGTCCATGACTGGCAGCTCCAGACGCACAACCCGGCGATGAGCGCCCCCAAGGTGACCTGGTCGACGCACGGCAAGCCGTTCGTCGCGGCCGTGGAGAACGGCGCCCTGTGGGCCACGCAGTTCCACCCCGAGAAGTCCGGCGACGCCGGCGCGCAGCTGCTCACCAACTGGATCGGAACCCTGTAGACCATGGCCAAGCTCGAACTCCTCCCCGCCGTCGACGTCCGCGACGGCCAGGCCGTCCGCCTCGTGCACGGCGAGTCCGGCACGGAGACCTCCTACGGCTCCCCGCTGGAGGCCGCCCTCGCCTGGCAGCGGGCGGGCGCCGAGTGGCTGCACCTGGTCGACCTGGACGCCGCGTTCGGCACCGGTGACAACCGCGCGGTGATCGCCGAGGTCACCCAGGCCATGGACATCAAGGTGGAGCTGTCCGGCGGCATCCGCGACGACGGCACCCTGGCCGCCGCCCTGGCCACCGGCTGCACCCGCGTGAACCTCGGCACGGCCGCCCTGGAGGCCCCGGAGTGGGTCGCCGAGGTCATCGCCGAGCACGGCGACAAGATCGCCGTGGGTCTGGACGTCCGCGGCACCACCCTGCGAGGCCGCGGCTGGACCCGCGACGGCGGCGACCTCTACGAGACGCTGGAGCGCCTCGACAAGGAGGGCTGCGCGCGGTACGTGGTCACGGACATCGCGAAGGACGGCACGCTGCAGGGCCCGAACCTGGAGCTGCTGCGCAACGTCTGCGCGGCGACGGACCGCCCGGTCGTCGCCTCCGGCGGCGTGTCGTCCCTGGACGACCTGCGGGCGATCGCCGGCCTCGTCCCAGTGGGGGTTGAGGGCGCGATCGTCGGGAAGGCCCTGTACGCGAAGGCGTTCACCCTGGAAGAGGCCCTGGAGGTTGTGTCGTCATGACGTCGGAAGCCGTACGGCGTGTGCAGAGCGGAAGTCCCTGGGAGGAGTCCTTCGGTTTCGCGCGTGCCGTCGCGGCGGGGGACCGCGTCCTGGTGGGCGGCACGACGTCCTTCAAGGGCACCGTGCTGTACGGGGAGGGCGACCCGTACGAGCAGGCGAAGGTGGCGTTCACCAGTGCGCTGGAGGCGATCGCCGAGTTCGGTCTCGGCCCCGAGTCGGTGGTCCGGACCCGGATGTTCCTGACCCACCAGCGCGACGTCGACGAGGTGGGCCGGGCTCACAAGGAGCTGTTCGACCAGGTGCGTCCGGTGACGACCCTGCTGGTGGTCGGGGGTTTCGTCGACCCGCGCATCCTGGTCGAAGTGGAACTGGAAGCCGTCAGAGGCTAGAAGAAGCAAGAGGAGCCGTGGATTCATGACCCTGGCGGTCCGAGTCATCCCCTGCCTGGACGTGGACAACGGCCGGGTCGTCAAAGGTGTCAACTTCCAGAACCTGCGCGACGCCGGCGACCCCGTCGAGATGGCGAAGGTGTACGACGCCGAGGGCGCCGACGAGCTGACGTTCCTGGACATCACCGCCTCCTCGGGCAACCGGGAGACGACGTACGACGTGGTGCGCCGCACCGCCGAGCAGGTGTTCATCCCGCTGACGGTCGGCGGCGGCGTCCGCACCGCCGAGGACGTGGACAAGCTGCTGCGGGCGGGCGCCGACAAGGTCGGCGTCAACACGGCGGCGATCGCCCGCCCGGACCTGATCCGGGAGATCGCGGAGCGCTTCGGCCGCCAGGTCCTGGTGCTCTCGGTGGACGCGCGCCGCACCGAGTCGGGTTCCTTCGAGGTGACGACCCACGGCGGCCGCCGCGGCACCGGCATCGACGCGATCGAGTGGGCGCACCGTGCGGCGGAGCTGGGCGCGGGCGAGATCCTGCTGAACTCGATGGACGCGGACGGCACCAAGGACGGCTACGACCTGGAGATGATCGCGGCCGTCCGCAAGCACGTCACGGTCCCGCTGATCGCCTCCGGCGGCGCGGGCGCACTGGGCCACTTCCCCCCGGCCGTCGCGGCGGGCGCGGACGCGGTGCTGGCGGCGTCGGTGTTCCACTTCGGTGACCTGCGGATCGGAGAGGTGAAGCAGACGCTGCGGGAGGCGGGGCATCCCGTGAGGTGAGGCCGCGCCCAAGGTGAGGCCACGCTGGACCCGGGCCCCGGTCGCCATGAGGTGGCCGGGGCTTCCTCGCGGGCAGACGCGAAAGCCGGATCGAAAGCCGGACGCGGAAGCTGCAGGCTCCCTCAGATCCCCAGCTGCTTCGTCTCCTGCAGCTTCGTGATCGCCTCCTTCTCGCCCTCCATTTCCACGTCCGCCACCCGCTGCCGGCCCAGTGCGAACATCAGCAGTTCCGAGGGCTCGCCGGTGATCGTCACCACCGGGGTGCCACGGTGGGCGACCGCCGTCTGGCCGTTCGGGCGGCGCAGGACCAGGCCCGTCGGGGCGCCGCGTCCGGTCAGGCGGGCCGTGCGCTCCAGGCGGGACCACAGGGCGTCCTGGAAGACCGGGTCCAGCTCGCGCGGCGCCCAGTCGGGCTGCGCCCGGCGCACGTCCTCCGTGTGGACGTAGAACTCGACCGTGTTGGCCGCCTCGTCGATCTGTTTCAGGGAGAAGAGCGAGAAGCGCGGCGGGCCGGTACGGATCAGCTGGATCAGCTCCTCGTACGGCTTCGCGGCGTACTCGTCCATCACCTTCTCCAGGCGTGGTGCGAGCTGTTTGATCAGCACGCCTCCGGCGGCGTCCGGGCGGCGTTCGCGCACCACCAGGTGGGCGGCGAGGTCACGGGTCCTCCAGCCCTCGCACAGCGTGGGCGCGGCGGGGCCCGTGGCCTCCAACAGGTCGGCGAGGAGGAGTCGTTCACGCTTGGCATGGGTCGACATGCAGTCAGCGTACGACCGGGGCGACGGTCCGCCCAGCGGACGGTGACCGGGGATGTCGGCGTGGCGCGGCACAATGGTCCGCATGACCAGCACGCCTGATCCCTCAAGGCCCAGCGGCCTGGACCCCGAGATCGCCGCGCGCCTCAAGCGCAGCGCCGACGGGCTGCTCCCCGCCATCGCCCAGCAGTACGACACCGGTGAGGTGCTCATGCTCGGCTGGATGGACGACGAGGCGCTGCACCGCACCCTCACCACCGGCCGCTGCACCTACTGGTCGCGCAGCCGCCGGGAGTACTGGGTCAAGGGCGACACCTCCGGCCATGTGCAGCACGTGAGGTCGGTCGCGCTCGACTGCGACGCCGACGCCGTGCTGGTCAGGGTCGACCAGGTCGGCGCCGCCTGCCACACCGGCGACCGCACCTGCTTCGACGCGGACGTGCTGCTCAAGGACGCCCCCTCCGGCCCACCGGCCGCGGATCAGTAAGGTCGGCCGCCATGGACCTCGAGACGTTCCGCAAGCTGGCCACCGACCGCCGCGTCATCCCGGTCACGCGCAAGCTCCTCGCCGACGGCGACACCCCGGTCGCGCTCTACCGCAAACTCGCCGCCGAGCGCCCCGGCACCTTCCTGCTGGAGTCCGCGGAGAACGGCCGCGCCGCGTACCAATGGTCCCGCTACTCCTTCGTGGGCGTCCGCTCGGCCGGCACCCTGACCGAGCGGGGCGGCCAAGCCCACTGGCTCGGCACCCCGCCCGTCGGCGTCCCCACGGACGGCGACCCGCTGGCCGCCCTGAGGGCCACCGTCGAGGCCCTTCACACCCCCCGCGACCTCGCCCACGACCTGGGCCTGCCGCCCTTCACCGGCGGCATGGTCGGCTATCTGGGCTACGACATCGTGCGCCGCCTGGAGAAGATCGGCCCCGGCGAGCGGGACGACCTGAGGCTGCCCGAGCTGACCATGCTCCTCACCAGCGACCTCGCGGTCATGGACCACTGGGAGGGCTCGGTCCTGCTCATCGCCAACGCCATCAACCACAACGACCTCGACACCGGCGTCGACGAGGCGTACGCGGACGCCGTGGCCCGTCTCGACGCCATGGAGGCCGACCTCACGCGGGCGGTCGCCCAGCCCCCCGCCGCCCTGCCGCCCTCCGAACTGCCCGAGTACACCGCCCGGTGGGGCGGCGAGGACTTCCAGGAGGCGGTCGAGGACATCAAGGAGCGCATCCGCGCGGGCGAGGCCTTCCAGGTCGTCCCCTCGCAGCGCTTCGAGACGCCGTGCACGGCGAGCGCGCTGGACGTCTACCGGGTGCTCAGGGCCACCAATCCCTCGCCGTACATGTACCTGTTCCGCTTCGAGGGCTTCGACGTCGTCGGGTCGTCCCCCGAGGCGCTGGTGAAGGTCGAGGACGGCCGGGCCATGGTCCACCCCATCGCCGGCACCCGGCACCGCGGCGCCACCCCGCAGGAGGACCAGGCTCTCGCCGAGGAGCTGCTCGCCGACCCCAAGGAGCGCGCCGAGCACCTGATGCTCGTCGACCTGGGGCGCAACGACCTGGGCCGGGTGTGCGAGCCCGGCTCGGTGGAGGTCGTCGACTTCATGTCGATCGAGCGGTACTCCCACGTGATGCACATCGTCTCGACGGTCACCGGACGGGTCGCGGCCGGGCGCACGTCCTTCGACGTCCTCACCGCCTGCTTCCCGGCGGGCACCCTCTCCGGTGCCCCCAAGCCCCGCGCCATGCAGATCATCGACGAGCTCGAGCCGTCCCGGCGCGGGTTGTACGGCGGCTGCGTCGGCTACCTCGACTTCGCGGGCGACTCCGACACCGCCATCGCCATCCGCACGGCCCTGCTGCGCGACGGCACGGCCCACGTCCAGGCCGGAGCCGGCATCGTCGCCGACTCCGACCCGGTCGCGGAGGACAACGAGTGCCGCAACAAGGCGGCCGCCGTCCTCCGCGCGGTGCACACGGCCAACAGGCTCACATCACCGTGAGGGTCAGCCCGTGAAGGCCGCCGTGCCGTTGGGGACGCCGAGGCCGGAGGGCCCGTCGTACCCGGTCGTGCCGGTGCACAGGTAGGAACCGGAGCAGCTGCCGTTGGAGCCGCTGGTCACGTCGTACAGCGACGAGGTGTGGGCGTACGGGAAGGACGCCGGGGAGGAGCCGGAGGACGGGGCGCCCGCCAGCGCGTACGTCGCCGCGATCAGCGGGGACGAAGCGCTGGTGCCGCCGAAGACCATCCAGCCGGTGGCCGAGCGGTAGCTGTCGTAGACCGCGACGCCGGTGTTCGGGTCGGCGACCGCGGAGACGTCGGCAACCGTGCGCCTGGCACACCCGCTGTCGGTCTGCCAGCTCGGCTTGGCGTCGTACGCGGAGCAACCCGAGCCCGCGCCGCTCCACACCGTGTCGGTCCAGCCGCGGGAGTTCGACGCGGTCTTCAGCGACGTGCCGCCCACCGCCGTCACGTACCTGGACGCGGCCGGGTACTCGACGCCGTAGCCGTTGTCACCGGAGGAGACGGTGATGGCGACGCCCGGGTGGTTGAAGTACGAGGAGTCGTACGTCGTGTCGCTGGAGGACTCGCTGCCGCCGTAGCTGTTGCTGACGAACTTCGCGCCCAGCCTGACCGCGGTGTTCACGGCCGTCCCGAGCTTGGTCATGGACGCCGAACCGGCCTCCACCAGCAGGATCTTGCAGTTCGGGCAGGCCGCGCTGACCATGTCCAGGTCGAGGGAGATCTCCTCGGCCCAGCCGGAGTCACCGCGCGGATAGTTGGTCCCGCCGTTCTGGTCGACCTTCTTGAAGCAGCCGTTCGCCGTGGTGCAGGCGGACAGGCCGTACTGGGATCGGTAGACGGCGAGGTCGGCCTCGGCGTTGGGGTCGTCGTAGGCGTCGACGATCGCGACCGTCTGGCCCGATCCGCCGGTTGCCGAGGGCAGGTTGTAGGCCGCCTGCAGTGAGGCGGGGCCGTAGCCGGAGGGTGCGGCGGCGGCCGTAAGGTCGCTCTCCGCGTGGGCGGACTGCGGGGTGCCCGACGTGACCTTGAGGGCGTTGCAGGCCATGACGTTCTTCTGCGTCGGGGCCGCACAGGAGTGCGCGAAGGTGACGCCGTGTGCCGCGGACGTCGCCGATGCCGCCTGGACGGCCGGCGCGGCCAGGGCCAGGGCAGCCGTGGCCAGTGAGGCCATGGCGACAGAGGAAAGGGTTCTGCGCAACTTACGTCCTCCACGAGTGGGTGAGAGGGGGGACATGTGGGGGGTGCGCGGGTGCAGCCGGTCGTGCGGGGTACGCACGACGGCGGGCAGAACCTATGGATGTCCTGGGCACGTCAACAAGTGGGTGGTTGAAGCTGTGACATCTCTTGGCCGTTGAATGGGTGACGCATGGGTTGCCACTGAGGGAGCCCTGGGGAAACCGTGGTGATCTCTTGGGTTGACGGACCCGGGTGACGGTTCGCCCGGGGCCCGGGCGATAGTGGAGTACGTGACTGCCGTACCTCACCCCCGTTCCGAGGCCGCCGTACCCTCCCGGCCCGCCCGGCGCAGCCTCGCCCTCGCCCTGCTGTGCGGGGCGGCCGGCGCGGCCGTGGCGCTTCTCTCCACCCGGCAGAGCTGGTCGGCGGGGACCGTCACGGTGGCCGGCGGCGCCTACGCGCTGACCGCCAAGGGCAGCGACGTCACGGGTGTGCCCGCGGCCCTCGCCATAGTGGGCCTCGCCGCACTCGTCGCCGTCTTCGCCGTCCGCAGCACCGGGCGCCTGCTCGTTTCCCTGCTGCTCGCGCTCTCCGGCGCCGGCACCGTCGCCGCCGCGCTGCTCGGCGCCTCGGACAGCTCGGCGCTCGACGAGAAGGCGGCACAGGCGGCCGGTGACACCTCCGCGACCGCGACCGCGCTCACGCACTCCCCCTGGCCGTACATCGCGGCCCTGGGCGGCGCGCTGCTCCTTCTCGCCGGACTGCTCGCCCTGCGCTACGGCCGGCTGTGGCCCGCGATGTCCGGCCGCTACGAGCGCGACGGCACGCCCCGTCCGCGCCGCACGAAGCCCCTCGACCCCGACCGCCCCGAGGACCTGTGGAAGGCCCTCGACCGCGGCGAGGACCCCACCGGCGCCTGAACGCCGCGACGACCGACGGGTGCGTCGAACGGCGCCCGGAAGACCCAGCGGCCCCGAACGGGCGCCCGAGAGGCGCAGCGGCCCCGAACGGCGCCCGAGAGGCGCAGCGGCCCCGAACGGGACAGCCCGACCCCGCGCTCACCCCCTGTGCACGGGTACGGGACAATGGGCGCCGAGCTTCGACTCACCCACGCACATAGAGCCAACAAGGAGCAAGTCATGGCGGGCAGCAGCCACGGTCACACCCCGGCCGCCTGGACCGGTGTCATCATCGCCTTCATCGGTTTCTGCGTCGCGGGCGCCTTCACCGTGATGGCCCAGCCTGTCGGCTTCTGGGCAGGCATCGCGATCTGCGTCCTCGGTGGCGTCGTCGGCGGCATCATGCGCCAGATGGGCCTCGGCCAGCCGAAGACGCAGGCGCACCAGGCCGCGGAGGCCACGGAGCACTGAGGTCCCCGGCTGCGGACGACAGGCGGCCCCGCACGGCGCGTACGGGAGCCGCCTCTCGTGTGCCCGCGCACCCCCGGCGGCCGGCGGGCAGAATGCGTGGGGTGAATACCGAAACCCCCATCGTGCCCCGGCACCCCGGCGACACCGGAAGCGGAGCCGTGCTCCGCCGCCTCGCGGTACCCGCGGGGATCCTCGCCGCCGTCACCGGGGCCTTCGCCTACGTCGGGGCCGTGGACCCCAATGAACCCGGCCACTATCCGGTCTGCCCGCTGCTGCGCTGCACCGGCGTGTACTGCCCCGGCTGCGGCGGACTGCGCAGCACCCACGCCCTCGTGCACGGGGACGTCCCGGCGGCGCTGCACGACAACGCTCTCGCCGTCGCCGGCTGGCTCGTCCTCGCCGTGGTGTGGTCCCTCTGGGCGGTGCGCGCGGCGCGGGGACGGACACTGCGGATCGACCTCACGCCGGTGCAGCTGTGGAGCCTGGGCGCCCTCGTGCTGGCCTTCACCGTGGTGCGGAACCTGCCGTTCGGCGGCTGGCTGCATCCCTGATCACGGGTATATGTCCAGGTAGTGGGACCGGCGTCCACCGGATGTGAGCCTTGGGCCATGCTCCGGATACCATCACAGTGACCATCGGTTTCCTCTGCCGAGGCCCCGGTGGACCGAGGCCCGACCCGTCGGACCTCACCTCATCGTCAACCGTCAGGAAGGGGGCCGCTCGCGTGAGTGTGCTCGACGAGATCATCGACGGAGTCCGTGCCGACCTCGCGGAGCGGCAGGCACGCGTCAGCCTCGACGAGCTCAAGGAGCGCGCGGCGAAGGCTCCCGCGGCCAAGGACGGTCTCGCCGCCCTGCGCGGTGACGGAGTCAAGGTGATCTGCGAGGTCAAGCGGTCCAGCCCGTCCAAGGGAGCGCTCGCCGCGATCGCCGACCCGGCGGGGCTCGCCGCGGACTACGAGACGGGCGGCGCGGCCGTCATCTCCGTCCTGACCGAGCAGCGCCGCTTCGGCGGCTCGCTGGCCGACCTGGAGGCCGTCCGGGCCCGGGTCGACCTCCCGGTGCTGCGCAAGGACTTCATCGTCACCTCCTACCAGCTGTGGGAGGCCCGGGCGTACGGCGCCGACCTCGTGCTGCTGATCGTCGCCGCCCTCGACCAGCCGGCCCTGGAGTCGCTGATCGAGCGTGCGGTCTCCATCGGGCTCACCCCGCTCGTCGAGGTGCACGACGAGGACGAGGTCGAGCGGGCGGTGGACGCCGGGGCGAAGGTCATCGGCGTCAACGCGCGCAACCTCAAGACCCTCGAGGTGGACCGCGGCACGTTCGAGCGGATCGCCCCGGAGATCCCCGAAGGGATCGTCAAGGTCGCGGAGTCCGGTGTCCGCGGACCGCACGACCTGATCGCCTACGCCAACGAGGGTGCCGACGCGGTCCTCGTCGGCGAGTCCCTGGTGACCGGGCGCGATCCGAAGGCCGCGGTCGCCGACCTGGTCGCGGCGGGCGCGCATCCGGCACTGCGGCACGGGCGCGGCTGATCCCTCGCTAGGCTTGGCTGCGATGACCCTCCCGATCACCCCGGCGGCCCGGGACCCGTACGCCCGCCTCGCGCGCGGCTGCCGGCCCCGCGGCTGCCGCGCGCCCGCGCGCCGGGTCCACGGCCGCAGGGTGCGGTACGTCATCGGTGACGAGCCGGGCCAGGTCAACGGCATGCGATGGCAGCGCCCCTTCCAGGGGCGCGGGACAGTGCTCGCTCACGCGGCTGCGCCGCGTGAGCGCGACGAGCCGCCGACGGCCTGAGGCCGACCGGCAAGCCCCGCCCCCACGGCGATCAGGTATTTCGACACTCACCGTGAGGTTTCCGCATGCCCAGCCAGTTCTTCATCCCCGACCCGGAGGGTCGGGTCCCGAGTGCCGAGGGCTACTTCGGCGCGTTCGGCGGCAAGTTCATCCCGGAGGCCCTCGTCGCCGCCGTGGACGAGGTCGCCGTCGAGTACGAGAAGGCCAAGGCCGATCCCCAGTTCGCCCGCGAGCTCGACGACCTGCTCGTCAACTACACCGGCCGGCCCAGTGCCCTGACCGAGGTCCCGCGGTTCGCCGAGCACGCCGGGGGCGCCCGGGTGTTCCTCAAGCGCGAGGACCTCAACCACACCGGATCACACAAGATCAACAACGTCCTCGGGCAGGCCCTGCTCACCAGGAGGATGGGCAAGACCCGGGTCATCGCCGAGACCGGCGCCGGCCAGCACGGCGTGGCCACGGCGACGGCCTGCGCGCTGTTCGGGCTCGAGTGCACCATCTACATGGGCGAGATCGACACCCGGCGGCAGGCCCTCAACGTCGCGCGGATGCGCATGCTCGGCGCCGAGGTCATCGCCGTGAAGTCGGGCTCCCGCACCCTCAAGGACGCCATCAACGAGGCGTTCCGCGACTGGGTCGCCAACGTGGACCACACCCACTACCTGTTCGGTACCGTCGCCGGACCCCACCCCTTCCCGGCCATGGTGCGCGACTTCCACCGTGTGATCGGCGTGGAGGCCCGCCGGCAGCTCCTGGAGCGCGCCGGGCGCCTGCCGGACGCCGCCGTCGCCTGCGTGGGCGGCGGCTCCAACGCCATCGGCCTCTTCCACGCCTTCATCCCGGACGAGGGCGTGCGCCTCATCGGCTGCGAGCCCGCCGGCCACGGCATCGAGACCGGTGAGCACGCCGCCACCCTCACCGCGGGCGAGCCCGGCATCCTGCACGGCTCCCGGTCCTACGTCCTGCAGGACGACGAAGGCCAGATCACCGAGCCGTACTCGATCTCCGCCGGCCTCGACTATCCGGGCATCGGCCCCGAGCACTCCTACCTGAAGGACAGCGGCCGCGGCGAGTACCGCGCCGTCACCGACGACGCGGCCATGCAGGCCCTGCGCCTGCTGTCCCGCACCGAGGGCATCATCCCGGCCATCGAGAGCGCCCACGCCCTCGCCGGGGCCCTCGAGGTCGGCAGGGAGCTGGGCGGCGAGGGACTGATCGTCGTCAACCTGTCCGGGCGCGGCGACAAGGACATGGACACCGCCGCCCGGTACTTCGGCCTGTACGACACCGACGCGTCCGTCGCCGCGGACGCCGACACCGACACCGCGGAGATCGAGGGGGACGCCCTGTGAGCGGGAACATCCGGCTGCTGTCCGACACCCTCGCCGCCGCGAAGGCGGAGGACCGGTCGGCGCTCATCGCCTACCTGCCCGCCGGTTTCCCGACCGTGGACGGCGGCATCGCCGCGATCAAGGCGGTCCTGGACGGCGGCGCCGACGTGGTCGAGGTGGGCCTGCCGCACAGCGACCCCGTCCTCGACGGTCCCGTCATCCAGACCGCCGACGACATCGCGCTGCGCGGCGGCGTGAAGATCGCCGACGTGATGCGCACGGTGCGCGAGACCCACGAGGCGACCGGCAAGCCGATCCTCGTGATGACGTACTGGAACCCGATCGACCGCTACGGCGTCGAGCGCTTCACCGCAGAGCTCGCCGAGGCGGGCGGCGCGGGCTGCATCCTGCCGGACCTGCCCGTGCAGGAGTCGGCCCTGTGGCGGGAGCACGCCGACAAGCACGGGCTCGCCACCGTCTTCGTGGTCGCGCCCAGCAGCAAGGACGCACGGCTCGCCGAGATCACCGCAGCGGGCTCCGGCTTCGTCTACGCGGCCTCGCTCATGGGTGTCACCGGCACCCGCGAGACGGTCGGCGCGCAGGCCCAGGACCTGGTCCGGCGCACCCGCGCCACCACCGACCTGCCGGTCTGCGTCGGCCTCGGCGTCTCAAGCGCCGCCCAGGCCGCCGAGGTGGCCGGCTTCGCGGACGGCGTGATCGTCGGCTCCGCGTTCGTCAAGCGGATGCTGGACGCGCCCGACGAGGCGGCGGCCCTGGAGGCGGTGCGGACCCTCGCTGGAGAGCTGGCCGAGGGCGTACGCGGCAACGCATGAGCCCGCCGGGACGGACGGCTCACCGAACTCACTCGTACGAGTGGACCTGGGACCGGGGAGGCGCGCTGCGCCTCCCCGGTTCGTTCTGCCGGACGTGAGCGAGAAGAACCGTGAAGGAAAGCGCACCGCCCGCGAGCGGCTGGCGGTCGAGCGACAGAAGCAGAGGGCCGCGGACAAGCGCCGACGCGCGCTGATCGTGGGTGCCTCGGTCGTCTGTGTCCTGGCGCTGGCGACGGTGGTGGGCGTCCTCGCGGCGAACGCCGGCAAGAGCGGCAAGAGCGGCGCCTCGGGCCCCGCCATCGCACCCTCCGGGGCGACGGGCAAGGACGCCCTCGCGATCCCCGTCGGCAAGGACTCCGCCAAGTCGACCCTCACGGTGTGGGAGGACTTCCGCTGCCCGGCCTGCCGGGCCTTCGAGACCATCTACCGCCCGACGATCCACCAGCTGGTCGACGCCGGGCAGCTCCGAGTCGAGTACCACCTGGTCACGCTGATCGACGGAAACCTGCGCGGCAGCGGCTCCCGCACCGCGGCCAACGCGGCGGCGTGTGCGCAGGACGCCGGAAAGTTCTCGGCCTACCACGACGTGCTGTACGACAACCAGCCGAAGGAGACGCAGGACACCTACGCGGACAAGGACAAGCTGATCGAGCTGGCAGGCAAGGTCGACGGCCTCGACAGCCCGTCCTTCCGGAAGTGCGTCAAGGACGGCACGCACGACAGCTGGGTGGTGAAGTCGAACACCGCCTTCCAGAACGCCCGCTTCACCGGCACGCCGACGGTGCTTCTCGGCGGCAAGAACCTCCTCGAGGACCGCACGATGACACCGGCCAAGCTGAAGCAGATGGTGGAGGCCGCCAACAAGTCCTGAGGTCCCCGGGGGCCTGCGACGCCCCCGGTCCGCTGATGCGGCACTAGGCCGGGGGAGTCGTACGTTATGGACCCGTAGCCGGGTGGGTTGCCACGCTGCGTGTCCGGCAGGGTAGCGTCGTTCCTGCCATGGAACTTGCCTACATTCCCAGCCCGTCGCGCGGGGTGCTGTACCTCGGCCCCATTCCGCTGCGCGGCTACGCCTTCTGCATCATCATCGGTGTCTTCGTAGCCGTGTGGCTCGGCAACAAACGCTGGCTCGCCCGGGGCGGCCGGGCGGGCACGGTGGCCGACATCGCGGTCTGGGCCGTGCCGTTCGGCCTGGTCGGCGGGCGGCTCTACCACGTGATCACGGACTACGAGCTGTACTTCAGCGAGGGCCGTGACTGGGTGGACGCCTTCAAGGTCTGGCAGGGCGGGCTCGGCATCTGGGGCGCGGTCGCGCTGGGAGCGGTCGGCGCGTGGATCGGCTGCCGCCGCCGGGGCATCACGCTTCCCTCGTACGCGGACGCCGTCGCGCCCGGCATCGCCTTCGCACAGGCCATCGGACGCTGGGGCAACTGGTTCAACCAGGAGCTGTACGGGCGGCCGACGGACGTGCCGTGGGCGCTGCACATCACGTCGTCGACGGACGGGCGGGTGCCGGGGTACTACCACCCGACGTTCCTGTACGAGTCGCTGTGGTGCGTCGGGGTCGGGTTCCTGGTGATCTGGGCCGACCGCCGCTTCAAGCTGGGACACGGGCGCGCGTTCGCGCTCTACGTGGCCGCCTACTGCGCGGGCCGCGGCTGGATCGAGTACATGCGGGTCGACGACGCGCACCACATCCTGGGCCTCAGGCTGAACGACTGGACCGCGATGCTGGTGTTCCTGCTGGCGGTGACGTACATCATCGTGTCGTCGCGGGTCCGGCCGGGCCGGGAGGCAGTGGTCGAGCCGGGCGCTTCCGGCGGCGAGGCCGAGGCGGACGCCGACTCGGCTGCGGAGCCGGAGAAGAAGGGCGAGCCGGAGCCGGAGGACGAGAAGGCGACAGTTCCGCAGGCCACGGGGACGGCGGAGGCCAAGGCGACCGCGGAGACCTCCGGGGACGAGGCCGAGTCGGCCCCGAAGGGCTGACGGGCGTTCGTACGCTGTCCGGGGCGCCGTCCTCGCCGGGCACGGCGCCCCCGCGCGTGTCCGGCGCTCAGCGCCTGCGGCGGGCCAACGACAGGGTTCTGTGCGCCTCTCGCACCACCGCCGTGTCGATGAAGCGGCC
Source organism: Streptomyces sp. PTL18 (assembly GCF_059510295.1). NCBI lineage: Bacteria > Bacillati > Actinomycetota > Actinomycetes > Kitasatosporales > Streptomycetaceae > Streptomyces > Streptomyces sp. PTL18. The sequence goes on from NZ_JCAJZO010000006.1 coordinate 367,433, forward strand.
GTCGGGGAGGGCCTGGGCGCCCTGGTCCAGGGCGGCGGCCTTGAGGGTCTCCTCCGCCCGGGTGATCTCCTCCGGAGTCGGTGCGTAGGCGCGTTCGATGATCGGGAGCTGGCGGGGATGGATCGCCGCCCGGCCCAGGAAGCCCAGGCGGCGGCCGTGCGCGCAGGACACCGCCAGCCCCTCCAGGTCCCGTGTGTCCGGGTAGATCGACTGTGCCGGCGGCGGCAGCGCGGCGGCCCGGGCCGCCACCACCACCCGCGCCCGCGACCAGTCGAGCCCTGCGTCCTCCCGCACGCCCAGGTCGGCCCGGAGGTCCGACTCGCCCAGCGCGATGCCCCGCACGGCCGGATGCGCGGACGCGATCGCGAACGCGCGCTCCACCCCCAGGGCCGTCTCCAGAAGGGCGTGCAGGGGGACGACCGTCCCGTCGGCCCGGACGGCACGCCGCGCGACGCGGACGACGTCCGAGGGCGACGTCACCTTCGGCAGGCGCAGACCCGCAAGGCCCACCAGCGCCGCGAGCGCCGTCAGGTCCGCCTCGCCCCAGGGGCTGTCCAGCGCGTTCACCCGGACAAGGACCGGTACCGGCGGGCGCTGCGCGAGCCGTTCCGCGGTGGCGGACCGCGCGTACGCCTTGCGGTCCGGGGCGACCGCGTCCTCCAGGTCGACCAGCACCACGTCCGCCCCGGCGGTGAGCGCCTTGCCCACCACCTCCGGACGGTCTCCGGGCGCGTACAGCAGGGTGAGCGGGGTCACAGGACACCCTCCGCCCGGAGTGCGGCGACCTCGGCGGCCGTCAGGCCCAGCTCGGTCAGGACCGCCCGCGTGTCCGCGCCGTGCGGACGGCCGGCCCAGCGGATCGCGCCCGGCGTGGCGGAGAGCCGGAACAGGACGTTCTGCATCCGCAGCCGGCCCAGCTCCGGATCGTCCGGGACCGTGGTGATCGTGCCCAGCGCCGCGTACTGCGGGTCGGTCATCACCTCCCGAACGTCCTGCACCGGCGCCACCGCCGCCTCCGCGTCCTCGAACGCCTTCAGCACCTCCGCGCGGGTGCGGCGGGCGATCCACCCGCCGACGGCGTCGTCGAGCACCTCCGCGTGCCGGGCCCGCTCCTCGCCCGTCGCGAACCACGGCTCCTCGATCAGCTCCGGGCGGCCGACCAGGCGCATCACCCGCTCGGCGACGGACGTGGCGGAGGCCGAGACGGCGACCCAGCCGCCGTCCGCGGTGCGGTAGGTGTTGCGCGGGGCGTTGTTCTGGGAGCGGTTGCCGGTGCGCCCCTGGACGTGGCCCAACTGGTCGTACCAGATCGGCTGCGGGCCGAGGACCGTGAGGATCGGCTCGATGATCGCCATGTCCACCACCTGGCCCGCCCCGGTGCGCTCCCGGGCCGCCAGGGCCGTCATCACCGCGTACGCCGTCGCCAGGGCCGTGATCGAGTCGGCCAGCCCGAACGGCGGGAGCGTCGGCGGCCCGTCCGGCTCCCCGGTGATCGCCGCGAACCCGCTCATCGCCTCCGCGAGCGTGCCGAAGCCGGGACGGTGCGCGTACGGGCCGAACTGGCCGAACGCGGTCACCCGCGCGAGCACGAGGCGGGGGTTCGCGGCGGACAGCTCCTCCCAGCCCAGGTCCCACTTCTCCAGGGTCCCCGGGCGGAAGTTCTCGACGATCACGTCGGAGGTCGCGGCGAGCCGCAGCAGGGTCGTACGGCCACCCGGCTTGGACAGGTCGAGTGTCATCGTGCGCTTGTTGCGGCCGAGCAGTTTCCACCACAGCCCCACGCCGTGCTTCGTCGGGCCGTGGCCGCGGGACGGGTCGGGCCGGGCCGGGTGCTCCACCTTGATGACCTCGGCTCCGAAGTCACCGAGGAGGGTCGCGGCGAGGGGACCGGCGAAGAGGGTCGCGAGGTCGAGGACGCGGAGGCCGGCGAGGGGAGTGGTCATGAGTGGTGGGCCTCCAGGTGGGCCAGGCGGTGCGTGAGGTGGGCCAGGGTGTCGAAGCCGACGCCGTTGAAGACGCCGACGGACGTGGCGAGCCGGTTCTTGAGCGGGGCGGTCCAGCGGTCTGGGAGCGCGCCGGGGTGCCCGGCCAGCAGTCCGGCGATGCTCCCGGCCGTCGCGCCGTTCGAATCGGTGTCCCACCCCCCGGACACCGCACGGCAGATGGACCCGGTGAAGTCGCCGTCGGCGTGGGTGAGGGCCGCGGCGATCAGGGCGGTGTTGGGAACGGCGTGGACCCAGTGGCAGGTGCGGTGGGCGGCGTGCAGCGCGTCGACCACCGCGTCGAAGTCGGCCGTGGATTCGGCCAGTCGGACCGCGTGGCGGACGGCGCGGGCGAGACGGGAGGCGGGTGGGACGACGGCGAGGCCGGTACGCAGGCAGTGGCGGACGTCGTGGGCGCCGGTGGCCGCCTCGGCGATGGCGGCCGCGGTGAACATCGCCGCGTAGACGCCGTTCCCGGTGTGGGTGAGGGTGGCGTCGCGGTGCGCCTGTTCGGCCGCGGCGGCCGGGTCGCCGGGGTTCGTCCAGCCGTGGGCGTCGGCGCGGATGAGGGCGCCGATCCATTCGCGGAAGGGGTTGCGGTGGCGGGCGGTGCGCGGGGGTTCGATGCCGGAGAGGAGGTTGCGGTAGGCGACGCGCTCGGCGGTGAAGGTGCGGGCGGCGGGGAGTTCGTCGAGCCAAAGGCGGGCGACGTCGGTGGTGGTGAAGTGCCTGCCGTGGCGCTCCAGCAACAGGAGGTTCAGCAGCGGGTAGTTGAGGTCGTCGTCCTCGGGCATGCCGTCGATGTTCTCGTCGAGGGAGGTGGTCGCGGAGCGGCGGTTCCACGGGTACCTCGCCGCCAGTTCCGCGGGGACTCCTCGAGCTGTGAACCAGGTGTTCAGGGGCCAGTTGCCGGTGGCGTTCGCGAGTCGGCGGATGCCGTCGAGGGGGAGTCTCTCCACCGGTTTGCCCAGGAGGCAGCCGGCGGCCCGGCCGAGCCAGGCGGCTTCGAAGCGCGCCTCCGCGGGGGTCGCCCGGGGGCCGCGACGGCCTCCGGACGGGGGAGGGGGCCAGCTGCGGCACAGCCGCCTGATCCGCGACAGTTCCGTCGGCTCGTGCTCGCTCAAGCTGCTCGGCAGGTCCGCCAGTTCGTCCAGCAGGTCCTCGGCCAGCAGGCGCAGGTACGGGGACGCCGGTACCGGTGACGCGCCGGCGGTCAGGGGGGCCGGAGGGCCGCCCGCCGCCCTCCATCTCGCGGCGATCGCCGACGGCTCCCGGCCGTCCTGTTCCGCCTGGCGGAGTTCGTGGCCGAGGAGGTCCTCCGGCTGGACCCAGGTCAGTCGGAGCACCTGGAGCCCCCCAGCGCGGCGAACGCCGCCTCGTGGCAGCGTCGACGGCACAGGTCCCGGGCGAAGACGTCCCGGGTGACCTCCGTCAGCGTCCGGGCCGGGGCCCGCAGGTCCAGGCGGCTCGCCTCGGCCACCGCCTTCGCCCAGTCGGACGGGACCGGTGAGCCCAGCGCGCCCGTGATCGCGCCCGCCATCGTGGCGATGGAGTCGCAGTCCCGGCCGTAGTTCACCGAGCCGAGCACCGCGTGACGGTAGTCCCCGCGCGCCACGACCATCATGCCGAGCGCCACCGGGAGTTCCTCGATCGAGTGCAGCCGGGACGGGCGGCGGGCACCCAGAGACGGGGTGCGGTAGTCGGGGCCGACGGTGTCGTACGGCGCCACCGCCTCCCGCAGCGGCCTGAGCGCAGACTCGAAGTCGGGGTAGCGGGAGGCCGTCTCGCAGACCGTCTCGATCGCGGCGCGCGTCCCGTCCTTGGCCAGCGACAGGCACGCCGCCACGACCGAGTCCGGTGTCGCGCCCGGTGCGCAGGCCGCCGCCACCGCCGCCGCGAGCACCCCGGCCGCCTCCCTGCCGTACGACGACTGGTGGGCGCCCGCGATGTCCAGGGCCTCGGCGTACGCGCCCTCGGGGTTGGCCGCGTTGACCAGGCCGACCGGCGCCATGTACATCGCGGCGCCGCAGTTGACGATGTTGCCGACGCCCGCCTCGCGCGGGTCCGCATGGGCGTGGTGAAGCCGTGTCACGAGCCACTTCTCGGCCAGGAAGACGCGGTGCAGCGGGAGTGCCTCCGCCTCCAGCTCCGGGATCCAGCGCGGGTTCGTCATCAGGTCCGGGACCAGGTGCTCGGCGATCGCGTACGCGTCGAGATGGTCACGGACGGCCGCGTACACCCGTACCAGCGCGTGTGTCATCAACGTGTCGTCGGTGACATGGCCGTCGCCCTTGTGGTACGGGGCGAGGGGCCGGGCCGTGCGCCAGGCGTCACCGTGCCAGGGGCCGACGATCCCGCGCACCCGGCCGCTGTGCCGTTCGACGATCTGCTCGGGGGAGTGGCCCTCGACAGGACCGCCGAGCGCATCGCCGACGGCTGCGCCGACCAGGGCGCCGGTGATGCGCTCGTCCAGAGGGACCGTCTCGTCAGGAGTGGGCGTCATGCCCGAATCATCCACCGCGAGCGGGCAGTTCCGTCGTCTCCAGGAGTTCGGCGAGGTGTACGAGGTCCGTGCCGGTCAGGTGGGGCAGTGCGCAGCCCGCGAGGGTGCGGCAGGCGTCCCGCCAGGGCGGTGGGATCGCCGCGCCGCCGCCGAGCGCTCCGGTGAGGGCGCCCGTGAGGGCGGGGGCGGAGTCGGCCACCCGCGACAGGCAGGCGGCGGCGGGCACGGCCTCCGCGATGCGCCCCTGGGCCGCCGTCGCGAGGGCGAGGGCGACCGGGACGGTCTCCGCGGCGGCGACGCCGTAGCTGTAGACGTGGTCGACGATCTGATGCTCCAGCAGGGGGACGACGCAGAAGGCGCCCTCGGCGTCGTGGGTCAGCTTCAGCGCGTGCCGGGCGTTGCGGCCGATCTCGGTGGACTCGGGGAGCTCGGCCAGCGCGGCCCTCACACAGATGTCGAGCGTCTCCCCGGACAGGGCGAGGGAGAGGGCGGCTGCCATCGCGCGGGCGCCGTGCACCCCGTCGCCGTCCTGGGTGTAACGGGCGTCGAACTCGGCCAGCTCGGCTGCGGGTTCGGGCTCGCCGGGATGGGCCACGGCGAGCCCGCAGGCTCGCAGGCAGGCCGCGTCGTCGAAGTAGTGCGGGTTGTCGTGACCGGTGGCGGGCGGGCGCAGCCCGGTGGAGAGGTTGCCGAGGCCGGCGCGGACGGAGATGCGGGCGCGCAACGGCATGACGGCGGACTCGCCCTCGGGGGTGCGGTCGGCCGCGGCGGCGACCTCGGCGGCGAGGGCGTTCCAGGACCGGTCGAGGGCGGCACGCAGCCCGCGCTGCCGGTCGAGACCGACGAGCGCGCCGGCGGCATCGGCGCGCAGTACGGCCTCGGCCGCGAAGGCCGCCCACTCGGCGTCGTCCGACGGTCCGAGCCGCAGGGGCTCCGGCGACTGGTTGAGGGCGATCGGCACGGGCAGGGTGGTGGTCGCGTTCTGCTCGGCGAAGGCGTCCAGCTCCCGGGTCAGCCGCCGGGTCCACTCGGGCATCCGTGCGGCCCGGTGCCGGGCGGCGGGCCACCCGGCGGCGTCACCGACGGCGAGCCCGAGCAGCAGCCCCTCGACCCGCCGCGCCCCGCTCACGGCTCTCCCTCCGTCCGGCCGTACGCCACCGCGCCGGGCCGCGCCCGTGCGCCACGCCGTCCGGCTTCCGTGCCGTCGTGCCGTCCGCCTCTTCCGCCGTCACGTCGTACGTTCCCGTCGCCCTCCACGCCGGGCCGCGCCGCCCGGACCTCCGTGCCCCCCGCCCCGCACTTCCTCACGTCCCCCGGCGTCAGCAGGTCGGCCACCTCCAGGACGTGGTGCCCCTGTACGGAGGGCAGGCAGCGGCCCTGTGCCGGACCGATCGCCGTCGCCCACTCCCGGGGGATCGCCGAGACCCCGCGGGTCGCGCCCGCCAGGGCGCCCGCGACCGCCGCCGTGGTGTCGGCGTCGCGGCCCATGTTGACCGCGGTGAGCACCGACTCCCGGAAGTCGCCGTCCGCCGCCACGTATGCGCCGAACGCCAGGGCGACCGCCTCGGGCGCGAGGTCCGTCCAGGGGTATCCGTCGATCACCACCGCGGAGCGGACCGCCCGGGCGCCCCGGCGGGCCTCGGCGACAGCGCGGCGCAGCGAGCGGGCGGTCCACGAGTCCTCGGGGACGACCGCGAGGGCCGAGGCCACCACGGCGCCCGGCGATGCCCCGGCCATCGCCGCCGCGACACCGGCCGCGACCGCCCGGCCGCCGTGGATGCCCTCGCCCTGATGGCTCACCGAGCCGTCGATCGCCGCCAGCCGCGCCGCCTCCGCCGGGCATCCCGCGGCGAAGACCCCGAAGGGCGCCGCACGCATGGCGAGCCCGTCGCTCCAGGCGTGCCGGTGCTGCGCCGAGACGGGGGCGGCAAGGCCCCGGCGCAGGTTCTCCAGCGTTCCGCGCTCGCTGAAGCCCGCTCCCCGCAGCGGCCCCTCGCCCCGGTCCACGATCCCCTCGTGCCAGGCCGCCTCCACCTGGGCCACGGTGAGCGCCGAGCCGTGCCGGGCCAGCAGCAGCCCCGAGAAGATGGCGTACTCGGTGTCGTCCGTGCCGCACGGCTTCGGGGCGACGAACCCCGTGACGCGGCCCCAGCGGGCCCTGATCTCGGACGGCTCCAGATTCTCGGCGGGCGCCCCCAGCGCGTCCCCGACGGCGAGGCCGAGCAACGCGCCGCGCGCCCGTTCCCGTTGCCGGGGACCGGCGGCGTCATCGGGCGCCGGTACCGGGGGACTGCAGGCGATGGCCATACGGTGCCTCTCCTCTCCGGGCACCCCCTGTGCGGATCTGTCCCCGCGGAACCGTGCCGCGGAGCCTCGCCGACCTCAGCATCACCCGTCCGGCATGTGAGCAGTCATCGTCACGGATGAGCGCGTGGAGGCAAAAGTGCAGGTTAGCCCAGCCTTCCCTTGCTGGCGGGAAGGAAATGCACCGCGTAAGTTCTCTGTTTGTCGAAAGATAGAACGTGTCCAAACTTAGCTTTGCCTAAGCTTCCTGGGGGGACCCCTCATGGCCATCATCGAGATCGAAGCGACGCTGCACGAGGCGCACCGGGACAACCACACCCACCGTGACGTCAACGGTGGCTGGCTGCGCCCGGCCGTCTTCGGCGCGATGGACGGGCTCGTCTCCAACCTGGCCCTGATGACGGGTGTCGCCGGCGGGTCCGTCAGCCAGCAGACCATCATCATCACCGGACTCGCGGGTCTGGCCGCCGGGGCCTTCTCCATGGCCGCCGGCGAGTACACCTCCGTCGCCTCGCAGCGTGAGCTCGTCGAGGCCGAGCTCGACGTCGAGCGGCGGGAGCTCAGGAAGCACCCGCAGGACGAGGAGGAGGAGCTGGCCGCGCTGTACGAGGCGCGCGGGGTCGAGCCCGCCCTCGCGCGTGAGGTCGCCAGGCAGCTCTCCCGTGATCCCGAGCAGGCTCTGGAGATACACGCCCGCGAGGAGCTCGGCATCGACCCGGGCGACCTGCCCTCCCCTGTGGTGGCCGCCGTCTCCAGCTTCGGGTCCTTCGCGCTCGGCGCCCTGCTGCCTCTCCTGCCCTATCTGCTCGGCGCCCACGCCCTGTGGCCCGCCGTCCTTCTCGCCCTCGTCGGCCTGTTCGCCTGCGGCGCGGTCGTGGCCAGGGTGACCGCCCGCAGCTGGTGGTACAGCGGGCTCAGGCAGCTCGCCCTCGGCGGTGCCGCGGCCGGTGTGACGTACGTCCTGGGCACTTTGTTCGGTACGGCCGTACGATAGGGCGGGCTAGTTATGCGAGGGACCGCATAAATAGTTGTTACTCGACGGTTTCGCATGCTTGAACAGCGGGCATGAGCCGTAAGCGCCGCGGGCAATGACGCCTGCTCCGCACCCCCTCACGGTGGGCGATGTTGCCCTCCGCTCCGGGTCGACGGACACTGATCTGTCCGCTTGCGCCCCCTCCACTTCCATCGCCGTGCGTGAAACCGCGCCACGCCCCGGCGATGTCCGCATGTTGGAACGGTGTATCCCGGTTCCCGAGAACCGCTCCATCATGTAACCTGCACGAAATTTTGCACTCTTCGCAGAGGGCCAACGTCGTCCCTCGGCACCTGCATATGCCACATGACGACGACGGGAGAGCCGATGCGTACGCCGCGCCAGCCGTCCCAGCACTCCGCGAATGGCCAGAACTGGTCCTTCATGGATGCTCGCCCTGCTGCGCAGGGTATGTACGACCCCCGCAACGAGCACGACGCCTGTGGCGTCGGCTTCGTGGCCACCCTCACCGGCGAGGCGAGCCACGCGCTGGTCGAGCAGGCGCTCACGGTGCTGCGCAACCTGGAACACCGCGGTGCCACCGGCTCCGAGCCCGACTCGGGTGACGGCGCCGGCATCCTCTCCCAGGTGCCCGACGCCTTCTTCCGTGAGGTGGCCGGATTCGAGCTGCCCGAGGCGGGTGCCTACGCCGTCGGCATCGCGTTCCTGCCCGAGGACGGCGCCGACGGGGCCGCCTCGCAGATCGAGTCGATCGCCGCTGAGGAGGGTATGACCGTCCTCGGCTGGCGCGAAGTGCCGGTCGCGCCCGAGCTGCTCGGTGCCACCGCCCGCTCCACGATGCCCGTCTTCCGCCAGCTGTTCGTGACGGACGGCGGGAGCAAGGGCATCGACCTCGACCGCAACGCGTTCGTCCTGCGCAAGCGCGCCGAACGTGAGGTCGGCGTGTACTTCCCGTCGCTCTCCGCGCGCACGATCGTCTACAAGGGCATGCTGACCACCGGCCAGCTCGAGCCCTTCTTCCCGGACCTGTCCGACCGCCGCTTCGCCACGGCCGTCGCGCTGGTCCACTCGCGGTTCTCCACGAACACCTTCCCGAGCTGGCCGCTCGCCCACCCGTACCGCTTCGTCGCGCACAACGGCGAGATCAACACGGTCAAGGGCAACCGCAACTGGATGCGCGCCCGCGAGTCGCAGCTGATCTCCGACCTGTTCGGACCGCAGGAGAAGCTGGAGCGGATCTTCCCGATCTGCACCCCGGACGCCTCCGACTCGGCCTCCTTCGACGAGGTGCTCGAGCTGCTCCACCTCGGCGGCCGCTCCCTGCCGCACTCCGTGCTGATGATGATTCCCGAGGCGTGGGAGAACCACGACTCCATGGACCCGGCCCGGCGCGCCTTCTACCAGTTCCACTCCACGATGATGGAGCCCTGGGACGGCCCGGCCTGCGTCACCTTCACCGACGGCACCCAGGTCGGCGCCGTGCTCGACCGCAACGGCCTGCGCCCCGGCCGCTACTGGGTGACCGACGACGGCCTGGTCGTCCTCGGCTCCGAGGTCGGCGTCCTCGACATCGACCCCGCCAAGGTCGTCCGCAAGGGCCGCCTGCAGCCGGGCCGCATGTTCCTCGTCGACACCGCCGAGCACCGCATCATCGAGGACGACGAGATCAAGGCGGCCCTCGCCGCCGAGCAGCCCTACGCCGAGTGGCTGGAGGCCGGCGAGATCGAGCTGGGCGACCTGCCCGAGCGCGAGCACATCGTGCACACCCACGCCTCGGTCACCCGCCGCCAGCAGACCTTCGGCTACACCGAGGAAGAGCTGCGCGTGATCCTCGCGCCGATGGCCAAGACCGGCGCCGAGCCGATCGGCTCCATGGGCACCGACTCGCCGATCGCCGCGCTCTCCGAGCGTCCGCGTCTGCTCTTCGACTACTTCACCCAGCTGTTCGCCCAGGTCACCAACCCGCCGCTGGACGCGATCCGCGAGGAGCTGGTCACCTCGCTGCGCTCGTCGCTGGGTCCCGAGGGCAACCTCCTGGAGCCGACCGCCGCGTCGTGCCGGAGCGTCACCCTGCCCTTCCCTGTGATCGACAACGACGAGCTGGCCAAGCTCATCCACATCAACGCAGACGGCGACATGCCCGGCTTCAAGGCCGCCACCCTCTCCGGGCTCTACCGGGTGCACGGCGGCGGTGACGCCCTCGCCGCGCGCCTCGAGGAGATCTGCGCCGAGGCCGACGCCGCCATCGACAACGGTGCCCGCCTGATCGTCCTGTCCGACCGCCACTCGGACGCCGAGCACGCGCCGATCCCGTCGCTGCTGCTCACCGCGGCCGTCCACCACCACCTCATCCGCACCAAGCAGCGCACCCAGGTGGGCCTGCTGGTCGAGGCCGGCGACGTCCGCGAGGTCCACCACGTCGCCCTGCTCATCGGTTACGGCGCCGCCGCCGTCAACCCGTACCTGGCGATGGAGTCCGTCGAGGACCTGGTCCGTGCGGGGACGTTCCTGCCCGGAGTCGAGCCCGAGAAGGCCCTCCGCAACCTCATCCACGCCCTCGGCAAGGGCGTCCTGAAGGTCATGTCCAAGATGGGCATCTCCACCGTCGCCTCCTACCGAGGTGCCCAGGTCTTCGAGGCCGTCGGTCTCGACGAAGCCTTCGTCGGCAACTACTTCAGCGGCACCGCCACCAAGATCGGCGGCGTCGGCATCGACGTCATCGCCAAGGAGGTCGCCGCCCGCCACGCCAAGGCCTACCCGGCCTCCGGCATCGCTCCCGCGCACCGCGCGCTGGAGATCGGCGGCGAGTACCAGTGGCGTCGCGAGGGCGAGCCGCACCTGTTCGACCCGGAGACCGTCTTCCGTCTCCAGCACTCCACGCGCACCGGCCGCTACGACGTCTTCAAGAAGTACACGGCCCGTGTGAACGAGCAGTCCGAGCGCCTGATGACGCTGCGCGGCCTGTTCGGCTTCACGTCGGACCGGAAGCCGATCCCGATCGAGGAGGTCGAGCCGGTCTCGTCGATCGTCAAGCGGTTCTCCACGGGTGCCATGTCGTACGGCTCCATCTCCCGGGAGGCGCACGAGACCCTCGCCATCGCCATGAACCAGCTGGGCGGCAAGTCCAACACCGGTGAGGGCGGCGAGGACCCGGAGCGCCTGTACGACCCGGCGCGCCGCTCGGCGATCAAGCAGGTCGCCTCCGGCCGCTTCGGCGTGACCTCCGAGTACCTGGTCAACGCGGACGACATCCAGATCAAGATGGCCCAGGGCGCCAAGCCCGGCGAGGGCGGCCAGCTGCCCGGCCACAAGGTGTACCCGTGGGTGGCGAAGACCCGGCACTCGACGCCGGGCGTGGGGCTCATCTCCCCGCCGCCGCACCACGACATCTACTCCATCGAGGACCTGGCGCAGCTGATCCACGATCTGAAGAACGCCAACCCGCAGGCCCGCATCCACGTGAAGCTGGTCTCCGAGGTCGGCGTCGGTACGGTCGCCGCGGGTGTCTCCAAGGCGCACGCGGACGTCGTCCTGATCTCCGGTCACGACGGCGGTACGGGTGCCTCCCCGCTGACGTCGCTGAAGCACGCCGGCGGTCCCTGGGAGCTCGGCCTGGCCGAGACCCAGCAGACCCTGCTGCTCAACGGCCTGCGCGACCGCATCGTCGTGCAGACCGACGGCCAGCTGAAGACCGGCCGTGACGTGGTCATCGCCGCGCTGCTCGGCGCCGAGGAGTTCGGTTTCGCGACCGCGCCGCTCGTCGTCTCCGGCTGCGTCATGATGCGCGTCTGCCACCTGGACACCTGCCCGGTCGGCATCGCCACGCAGAACCCGGTGCTGCGCGAGCGGTTCTCCGGCAAGGCCGAGTTCGTCGTGAACTTCTTCCAGTTCATCGCCGAGGAGGTCCGCGAACTGCTCGCCGAGCTGGGCTTCCGCTCCATCGAGGAGGCCGTCGGCCACGCCGAGGTCCTCGACGTGACCCGCGCGGTGAACCACTGGAAGGCGCAGGGCCTGGACCTGGAGCCGCTGTTCCACGTGCCCGAGCTGGCCGAGGGCGCGGTGCGCCACCAGGTCATCGCGCAGGACCACGGCCTGGAGAAGGCGCTCGACAACGAGCTGATCAAGCTGGCCGCCGACGCCCTGAACGCGGACTCCCAGGCCGACGCCCAGCCGGTGCGCGCCCAGGTCGCGATCCGCAACATCAACCGCACGGTCGGCACCATGCTCGGCCACGAGGTGACGAAGAAGTTCGGCGGCGCGGGCCTGCCCGACGACACGATCGACATCACCTTCACCGGTTCCGCGGGCCAGTCCTTCGGCGCCTTCGTGCCGCGCGGTGTGACCCTGCGACTGGAGGGCGACGCCAACGACTACGTCGGCAAGGGCCTGTCCGGCGGCCGGGTCGTCGTCCGCCCGGACCGTGCGGCCGACCACCTCGCCGAGTACAGCGTCATCGCGGGCAACACGCTCGCCTACGGCGCGACCAGCGGTGAGATGTTCCTGCGCGGCAAGGTCGGCGAGCGGTTCTGCGTCCGCAACTCCGGTGCGCTGGTCGTCGCGGAGGGTGTGGGCGACCACGGCTGCGAGTACATGACCGGCGGTCGCGCGGTGGTCCTCGGCGAGACGGGCCGCAACTTCGCGGCCGGCATGTCGGGCGGTGTCGCGTACGTCATCGATCTGAACCGCGACAACGTCAACGCCGGCAACCTCGGCGCCATCGAGGCCCTGGACGACGGCGACGAGCAGTGGCTGCACGACGTGGTGCGCCGCCACCAGGAGGAGACCGGCTCGACCGTGGCCGAGAAGCTCCTCGCCGAGTGGGACACCGCCGTGACCCGCTTCAGCAAGATCATTCCCAGCACGTACAAGGCAGTGCTCGCCGCCAAGGACGCCGCCGAGCGAGCCGGTCTGACCGAGACCGAGACCCACGAGAAGATGATGGAGGCGGCGACCAATGGCTGATCCCAAGGGCTTCCTGAACCACGGCCGCGAGGTCGCCGAGTCCCGCCCCGTCCAGGAGCGCGTCAAGGACTGGAACGAGGTCTACGTCCCCGGCTCCCTGCTGCCGATCATCAGCAAGCAGGCCAGCCGGTGCATGGACTGCGGCATCCCGTTCTGCCACAACGGCTGTCCGCTCGGGAACCTCATCCCCGAGTGGAACGACTACGCCTACCGCGAGGACTGGACGGCCGCCTCCGAGCGGCTGCACGCCACGAACAACTTCCCGGAGTTCACCGGCCGCCTGTGCCCCGCTCCGTGCGAGTCGGCGTGTGTGCTCGGCATCAACCAGCCGCCGGTCACCATCAAGAACGTCGAGGTCTCGATCATCGACAAGGCGTGGGACAGCGGGGACGTCAAGCCGCAGGCCCCCGAGCGCCTGTCGGGCAAGACGGTCGCGGTCATCGGCTCCGGTCCCGCCGGTCTGGCCGCCGCCCAGCAGCTGACCCGGGCCGGCCACACGGTGGCCGTGTACGAGCGCGCGGACCGCGTCGGCGGCCTGCTCCGCTACGGCATCCCCGAGTTCAAGATGGAGAAGCGGCACATCAACCGCCGTATCGAGCAGATGCGCGCGGAGGGCACCCGCTTCCGTACCGGCATCGAGATCGGCCGCGACCTGAAGGCGTCGGACCTGCGCAAGCGCTACGACGCGATCGTGATCGCCGCGGGCGCCACCACCGCCCGCGAGCTGCCGGTCCCCGGCCGCGAGCTCAAGGGCGTCCATCAGGCGATGGAGTACCTGCCGCTGGCCAACAAGGTCCAGGAGGGCGACTACGTCACCGCCCCGATCTCTGCCGAGGGCAAGCACGTCGTCGTCATCGGCGGCGGTGACACGGGCGCGGACTGTGTGGGCACCGCCCACCGGCAGGGCGCGGCCTCCGTCACGCAGCTGGAGATCATGCCCCGTCCGAACGACGAGCGGCACCCGGTGAACCAGCCGTGGCCGACCTTCCCGATGCTGTACAAGGTCACCTCCGCGCACGAGGAGGGCGGCGAGCGGGTCTACTCCGTCTCGACGACCCACTTCGAGGGCGACGAGGACGGCAACGTGCAGTGGCTGCACCTGACCGAGGTCGAGTTCATCGACGGCAGGCTGACGCCGAAGCCGGGCACCGAGCGCAGGATCCCCGCCCAGCTGGTCACCCTCGCCATGGGCTTCACCGGCACCGACCAGCAGAACGGCCTGGTCGAGCAGCTCGGCCTGGAGCTGGACGAGCGCGGCAGCATCGCGCGCGACGCCGACTTCCGGACCAACGTGCCGGGTGTGTTCGTGGCCGGTGACGCGGGCCGCGGCCAGTCGCTGATCGTCTGGGCGATCGCCGAGGGCCGCTCGGCAGCCCGCGGCGTCGACCGCTACCTCACCGGCGCCAGCGACCTGCCTGCCCCGATCCGTCCGACGGACCGGGCGCTGATGGTCTGACGTCCCCGCGACGACAGATGACCTGACGGTCACTCATATTCGTCCCGTACAACGGCGTACGGAACACAGACGGCGCCTGCCACCTGTCCCCGACCGGACGACTGGCAGGCGCCGTCGCTTGCCCGCCCTCCGGCAGCCGACGCCTGGGTGCTCACCGGCCGTGCCGGCTCACCTGTCAGCCGGTCAGCTCAGTGACCTTGCCCGCGGTCAGCAGCACCAGCAGCACCAGGACCCCCGCGCACGCCGCCGCCTGGAGCAGACCGCGGCGCGGGCCCCGGGGCACGTACGCGTACGCCGCCGTCACCGGACCGCCCGTCAGCAGGCCGCCGAGGTGCGCCTGCCAGGACGTGAGGCCCGCGGAGATCAGCAGCCACAGCAGCAGGCCCGCCATGGAGCGGTTGACGATGCTCATGTCGGCGCCCAGTCGGCGGGCCATCACGTAGTAGGCGGCGCCCAGACCGAAGATGGCGCCGGACGCGCCGATCGTCGGGGTGTCCGGGGCGATCAGCAGCACGAGGACCGAGCCGCCGAGGGCCGACAGCAGGTAGAGCGTGATGTAGCGGATGCGGCCCAGCTGTGCCTCCACGACCCGGCCGATGTTCCACAGCGCGACCATGTTCATCACGATGTGCAGGACCCCGAACGTCGCCTCGGTGGCCGGCACGTGCAGGAACGCGCCGGTCAGCAGCCGCTCCCACTGTCCGCCGACGAGTCCCTCGGCGTGCAGCCCGGGCGGACAGGGGTGCGTCCACAGGTAGTGGCCGCCGTCCGGACCCACGAGACCGGCGCCCAGCATGGCGAACCGGTCCACGATGGCCGGGCGCACCAACTCGCCCAGGTAGGCCAGGACGTTGAGGCCGATCAGGACGTACGTCACGACCGGTGCCGTGGCGATCCGGCCGCCGAACGCCGTGCGAGCCTGGCGCACCGACCGCGCGCCCTCCTTGACGCACTCCACGCACTGGTGCCCGACGGCGGCCTCGCGCATGCAGTCCGGGCAGATGTACCGGTCGCAGCGCGTGCACCGGACGTGGGACTCCACCTTGGGGTGGCGGTAGCAGGCGGTGAGGGCGGACTCGGGCTGCACGACCGGCTCCTGGACGGGAAGGGACGGGAACGAGCCGGTGGGGACGGCGGCGAACAAGGTAGCGAATGCCGGTGAGTGGAGGGAACGCGGGGCTGGGGTGACGTAGCCTCGGCCTGCCCGCCCGCACCGAAAGGGAGCCGCATGGCAGCGATCAGCCTGACCAAGGTGGAGCAGACCGCGCCCGCGCTGGTCAGCCTCTACAAAACCGCCGGCGTCTCGCTGCGCAAGCACGGGCTCGGGGGTCAGCGGGCCGCCGTCTATCTGGTCGTCGACCACTCCGGCTCCATGCGGCCGTACTACAAGGACGGCAGCGTGCAGGCGCTCGCCGAACGCGTGCTCGGGCTGT
The DNA here is from genome assembly GCF_059510295.1 of Streptomyces sp. PTL18. Lineage (NCBI taxonomy): Bacteria > Bacillati > Actinomycetota > Actinomycetes > Kitasatosporales > Streptomycetaceae > Streptomyces > Streptomyces sp. PTL18. Next base: position 383,067 of record NZ_JCAJZO010000006.1, read on the forward strand.
CCGCACACCTCGACGACGACGGCAGCGTGCCGGTCTTCTTCTTCTCCACGGACAACGTTCCACATGAGGTAGCACGTTCGGTGACCAGAGCCCGTGATCATGGTCCGGACATCACCGCAGGTCACAGCGCTGCATAGTCATGCGGATCACGCTGGATTTGCTGACTGCAAACACTCGCCCCTCTGGGCGCCCCTGAGACGGCCGACAGGGCGCCCCGCTCCGGCCGTCCGGCCGGTCCGCCGGAGACTGGCAGAGCTGCCCTGGGCGGCCAGCACTGGCCCCGCCGGAGCCGTGCCAGCACGGCCACGCTCAAGGCTCTCCATGTGTGGCATCCCGTAGGTCACTCCGATGCCCGTGATCACGCAGGTGATCTTGCCCTTGGAAGAGATGCACGCGCTGAACGCGCGGCCAGCACGGCACCGCTGTTTCACTGGCCATGCATGCACGGCGCAGGCATCCCGGCATTGCCTGGCCGTGACTTTTCCGTGGGTCAATCGTTGCCATGCTTTGCGCCTCGTTGCCCAGCAACGCCGCACAGTCCGTACATGTAGACGAACCCGCAGGCCAGCGGACTGCGCCGAGCCTGCGCCACAGGCGAGCAACGCGAGCGCAAACGTCCCCGCCGCGCCGCTGGCGCGCATCCTCGCAGGTCAGAGGGCTGAGCCGCCGGCTCTGACCCGGGGGTGTTAAACCGGGGCTGCTGGGCTGGGCTGAACCCACCCCTCACATGCGCGCCAGACCTCTCAGGGTCGGTGACCAGGACGAACGGAATACCGTCGTTTCAAACGAGGGTAAGCGCGGCAACCCCAACAAGTACGTGGTCAACGAGTCGGGGCTCTACTCCGGCGGCTGGCGGACGAAGATCCCCATACCGGTGACGGTCTCCACGAGTCCTTCGTCCTTGAGCACCTGAACGGCCTTGCGCAGCGTGTCTCGGGCCACCCCGTAGGTGGCCTCCATCTCCACGATGCTCGGAATGCGACGACCCATGGGGATGGTGCCGTCCTTGATCTGCCGACGAAGGTCATCGGCGATCTGCCGGTACGGCGGAACGGGTCCCTCACGGTCGATAGCGCTCATGATCCGGGACGTTAGGTGACTGCCCTAGTCCTGCCATAGCTACCCATGGGGGGTAGCAGGGGGTAGTACACCCAGATACCGTGGGAGCCGAAAGGACCCCGGCGAGTCGGATCAGGGCTCCCGGGGCGTGGCCGACACCCGAGGAGTGCCGACATGTCGAAACCTACCGCCATGCCACCCCAGATCGAACAGGCGGACCCACGCCCGCCGGACGTGGCCGAAATGCGCTGTCGCGCACTGCGCCTGATCGACCCGGAGTTCCCGGCACCCGAACCGGAGGAACTGGAGACGCTGAACGCGCTGCTGCGCGGACACCTCCAACTTCTCATCCCCGAAGTCGAGAACATGGCCAGGCCTCTACCGGCGGACGACGTTCCCAGGGCATGCGCCATGGCGTGCTCAGGAGAAGCGCGAATGCGGCTGCGCCTGGGATGGACCGAGGCAACCCCGGCCGTACGGCTGGCCGTGGCAAGGAAACTGGCCCGCTCCGTCAACGCCCTGTGCGACCACTACGAGAATCTGGCGGGTACGTGACCGAGTTCATCGCCGGAATGGTCGCCATGTGGCTGATCGGCCAGGCACGCGCCAGCATCAAGGCCACCGAAGAAGACATCCGCACCCTGCGCCAGCGTGCCGCACAGCGGGACGCCGAATGGCGCAGGCTCTACCCGAAAGACCAGGAAGGGCAACAAGAGCCGTAGGGGGAGCGCTGCGCGCGGGGGAGTGTGCGGGGGATGAACGGGGAGGAGGGGAGTAGTCATCACCCTTCCGCGCGCATGTCCCAAAGAACTGACCCATTCCCTTCAATTTCAAGGGAAATGCAGCCTCTGAAGGCATAAATAAAGAGAAATCCCCCGGTCCGTCACCCGGGGGATTTTCTCTGCGCCTGTCGGGCCTCATTCGCGCCGGTAGGTCATGACGCCTGAACGATCCTCAGCGTGAATGCACGCCTCACAGACGCATGCTCAGATTCCGGCCGTCGGCCCGGAGTAGGTCTGCATGGAACCGCCCATGAACCCGGAGTCGGGAGACTCGGAGTCCGTGGCGTTCGGTCCGGGGCGCTGTGCGCCCGTGTTCGCCCCGCTGAGCGGCTGCTGGGTGTAGGCCGCAGCGCAGCCACCCTTGAGCGCGTTCATGGGCTGAGAGCCGCCCTCGTGGCCAGGATCACCGGAAAGGTCGGTGCCCGGGACTGCTCGGATGTTCGCGTCCATCAGTACCCCATTCCCTGGTAGTTCTGGGTGCCGTTCGTGTTGCCCTGGCTCCGCAGATACTCCATGAGTTCCTGCGGACTCTGAGCCGCGTTGATCCGGGCGGCCTGCTCGCGATCAGAGCCCATGGGCGGGGCGACGCCCACAACGCCCATTTCTTGCATCCGCTGCATCTGCATCTGCTCTTCCGGAGTGAGCATCGGCGAGCGCGGATGTGCATATCCACCTGGCTGCTGGCCGTTCTGAGGGGCGTACCCCGGTGACTGCGGGCCAGTGGCCAGCAAATCGCGGTTCGCTTCCTCCAGCTCTCGCAGCCTTTCCTTCAAGTCTGCGTTTTCCTTGGCGACGCTCTGCGCGTACTGCCTAAGGCCCCGTCCGTCGCGCCGTTGGCGCTGCGGGGGCTGCTCTTCTACTTCGTACTCGTCGGCGTCGTAGCCGTCGCCGCTGCCGTAGTTGTAGCCCATGCCATAGTCCACGGCAGGTCCCCTTTCAGGTCGCCATCCCCCGGGACACAGGGGATGAGTTCCACTCCGGACTTCTTTGGACGGGGGCCGGGCGATCCCGTCGGGAACGACAGTACCGAGGAAATGGATCCCCCGAGCCGGCGATCGGGGTGACCTGGCCTTATTCGGCATTCGCGAGAACAGGCTCCCGCTTGTGCGGCGGGAGATACCGGCCAGGCTGCCCAGGGAATCGGTCAAGGCCTGGCCGGACATAGGGCTGACGCTTTGTTCGCCGCTCCCTGTTCGGCCACTGGATACCGAACCGGTCCCGGTGATGTCCTCGATGCCCTGGCTTTCGCAGACAAGGGCTGTCCTCACGGCGTGGCCGTGTGAGACCGCACATGGCGATCACGGGTATGGGCGACATACGATCACCTCCTCCTTCTTCCAACCACTCGGAATGGGATTGGTGGCCACCCCTGGCAGGCATCCGGGGGTGGCCACAGTTCTTATGCGGCGGGTTACAGCTCGGACTCGTGCAGCGCTTCTACGGCCGCCTCTGCGGCCCGTTCTCCATCCCTGGCCCACTTGATAGCGGCCCGTATCGCCCGGACGGCACGGGAGGCGTGAGGGGCTGTCCTGCCGTTGTTCATGACGCACGGGTCCCCGGCCGGAGCGGAGCACTGCGGGCACGGGAATTCCATGGGCTCCGGCATCGGGTGAGTGGCCCAGAACTGCTCAAGGGCCGTGGTGTACGCCGCGTCCATCGCGCGGCGGTCGATGTGAGTCACGGGTCTCCTTAGGGCTATGCGGCGGGCGGCGCGTCATTGCCGCCCGGGGGTACGAACGGACGGCCAGCGCGCCGAATCGGAGTCGGGGACTGGCTCTGACCAGGGCAGTTACCGTAGTTACCGGAAGGGTTGTAACTCTGGGCAAACGAGGTCTCGTAAGGAGGAACAACCGCTGCGGTAACTGCGGTAACCGGAGGCTCCTCTCCGGTGTCCTGGATGGCTTCTTCCACATCGTCCGTGGCCGTGCGGAAGCGGACACCGACCCATGCTTTGTAGGTCGACGGACGGGGCTTGTACGGCTCGAAGAACCCGGGCTCGCGGACGGGCTCCGAGATCTTCTCGCTCGCCTTCACCGGCTTGTTGACCACGCCCCGGCGGCGGAACTCGTCGTGTCCTCCGAGCCGCGTTGCCACGGTCTTGGCATTCCACGCATTCATCCGCTTCTCAGCCAACCACCGGTTCAACTCCTCCAGGAGATCGGAGGCACGGACATGCCGGTCCGGGTCGAACACCAACTGCTCGGTGATGAACGCGAGCGCCATATCCGATTCCTTGCGCCACTCAAAGGTGTCGGCCTCAACCCGTTCGGGAAGCGGTGGCATTACCTTGTCGGCCGCATACCAGCGCTGCGCACCCTCGACCAGCCAGGTGAGTACCGCCGCACGCACGTCAGGGTCGTTTTCACATCGAGCCCTGAGCCCCGGGTCTCCATGCCGGTCATCCGGGCTCAACAACTCTTCCCCAGGCTTACGGAAGCGGTAGGGGAATGTGGCCAGTGCAAGGCGGCGCCATGACCCGTGGTCGGTCTCTGTGATCTCCGGCCGGAAGTTCGTAGAGATGAACATGGCGTGCGTGGCGGTGTACGTCACCGGGTCCTGACGCATCCGCCTGGCTTTGATCTGCGGCGTACCTACCGTGCGCTTGAGACGCTGCGTGTCCAGCCTGCGTGCCTCCGGCGTTTCTTCCAGGACGGCGAAACGCACGCCCATCAGATCCATGAGTTCGGTGGGATGTGCTGATGGATCTGCCATCAGCACACGGTCTGAGAGCAACGTGAAGTAGTCACCCAGGGCTTTTGCAACGGCCGCGTTTTCGGTCGTCTTCCCGTTCTCACCCGAACCCTGGAAGACAACGAGTAGGTCATCCGGCGGTGTATGCCCGGTGGCCGCCTGTCCCTGCCGGAGTTGAAGCCAATCGCGGATGTCCCCCGGCACGGCTTCCAATGCCTTGTCCCAGTCCGGGTGCCGATAGCCAGGGCGGTACTCCGCGCCCGCCACCTTTGTCATGAGGAAGTCCGGGTCATGCGGCAGCAGTTCACCCGTGATGAGGTCCACCACGCCGTTTTGAGCGTTCAGCTTGTCGTGGTCGCGGTCGAGTTCTTCAGGCGTGGTGAACACGCCCTCAAAACCCCGAGTCATCTTCAGGATGGTGGTCTGTTTGTCGGCCCTCAATGCCCGTCGCCATCCGGTGATGACCTCCATGGGGACACTGCCCGGCTCCTGGCGCTCCTGATTCAAAGCGCCCTGGTATTGCCGGACTGCCCACTGTCGGACCTGTTCGGCCACCTCCAACTCGTCGCACTGACGCCAGACTTTGCCGGTCCAAGCTTTCCATTCGAGCCCTGGAACAAAGCGGTATATACCGGCCAGAACGTCGGACACCACGGACTCCGCAAGGAACGAGTCCTCGAATTGATCGCTAGTGCGGGGCGCAGTCCGTCGCGTGCGCCGCTCCTGCCATTCCCGTGGGTGGGCTATGCCGTCACTGAGCCCTGTATCGATGGCCTTGAACCCTTTCTCGTGGCCGTCCTTCCAGGACTCCACGGCCGCACACAACTGCGCACGGATCTCGTCCTCATGGAGATAGCGGGGCACGAAATGCCCGAGCCACAAGGCGCGGTCGTTGACCGGCTGCGTGGCTGGACCGCCTACCGGGAGATCTCGGATCTCCTGAAGTAGGACAGCAACGCGCTTACGCAGCCCCTCAGGGGTCCCCTGGAAGCCTTCTGGGGTGTCCACGGCCGTCCGGTCCTCCGGGACCGCACTCGGCCGTCCTGGGCGCGCGTAGGGCTTTCGAGGGGTCAGTTTGTCGGCAACCCATGCCGGGAGTTCTGCGGGCGGAGCCTGCACGGTGACCCGGTACTGACCGCGTACGCCGTTGTCCTCCACCACGGAGGGCGGGGCCACGACGTATCCGCCATCCCCCCGGGTGTCGATGTCCGGCCCGAGTCCGGCCTTTATGGTGCCGGTCGTGTTCCCGAGCCGTGGCTCCGGCATCAGGAAGTAGTGATGCCACCCGCCCGAGTGGGTCTGCACGGTGAAGGTCTCGGGGAACTCGCCGAACTCCGAGACCAACTCGGCGTAGGTCTTCGCGCCCACCTTCCCGGCTTTGGTGTCCACGTCCACCACGAGCGCGCCCGAGATCCCCGTAGCAATGCCGATGTTGGCGTTCGGGGTCTGGGTCCACCATGCGGAGATGACCTCCGGGTCGGTGGTCGCGTCCTTGAAGCCGTGGGCGGTGGCAGGAACCTTCGAGAGGGGGCGCAGCGGGAAAACTGACCAGCCTTGCTGGGCGTAGAAGAGAGCCCATCCAAGGAAGTCCGGCTCCGCCTCTGGAGAGGACGGAAGAGGCAAAGCATGTGCCATGCTGGAGGTAACTCCTTTTGGTGTGACCGCCCCGGTGGGATTCCTCTCCCTCTCCGGGGCGGTTGCGGTTTTGGGACTGGGACGTCAGACCCCGCACTAGGCGGGGCTCCTCTCCTCCGGCCGGTCCCTATGCGCTACGTCGTCATGTCATGCTGCTTTCATCGGGTGGTGATTGAGATCGCCCCGGTGTACCTGACCCGGGGCGGTTTCTCATTGGTCAGTCAGTTGTCTCGTCCTCGGTGTTGTCCTCGAAGACGCAGTCGACCAACGCCCCCAAGAGTCGGTCGATCTTTTCTTCGAGCCGTGCGACCCATTCGGGTTCTGTTTCAGACATGGTTGTGCCTTTCATCGGGTGGTGATGGTTCACGCAGCCTGATCCTGTGAAGGCGCAGGTGCGAGCAGAGAGAGCAGCTTTTCGCGGTGCTCTGGGGTAAGCGCGGGGGCGTTGTCGACAACGCGCCGGACGTAAAGGTCCAGGGCCGTCGGGGTGGTCACGTCAATGTGCGCGCGCACCTCTGCCTCAGACACTCGGGTGAGTCCGGACGTGACCTTGTATCCGGTCAGTTCGCCGCGCTCGATCATGCGGTAGACCGTGGTGCGACCGATACGAAGTATCTCCGCCGCGCGATTGGGTCCGATCAGATCGGATGGCACTGGGGCACAGTGCATTGCCATTCCTTCAGGAGAGCAGGCCGACGCAACGACACCGCGTCGTTACGGCCGGGGACTCTCCTTTCCCAACGGCAGTACCAAATGTATCGGGCAGAAAGAACGGCCATGAGGGGGGTTCCACCCGCCCCACGGCCGTTCTGTGGTGCCTTTACTTTTGAGTTGTGCTGTCTCTTTACCTAAGGCGTGCCCACTAGAAGACGGGCATCCTGGCTGGTCAGTCCTCGGATTTTACGAACCGGAGCCTGTCCATAACCGACTCTGACTCACTGTCCTCGACTCGCCGAACGTGAGGCTGTCCAATTACGCCAGGGGCGAACAGCAGGGCTGCGATAGCGCGTTGCGCGGTGACCTCCGTGGCCTCCCAGCGCTCCGCAGCGCCCGGCCCCACCTCGAACATGGACGCCAGGGGATTGGGCGCTGTGAGGGTCCTCTCGCGCTCCTGCAACTCCCTGATGGTGGACTCCAAGGTGGAGATCTTCCGGGCGATGATGCGCGCCTCCGCCGGAGTCTCCGGGTCCTCCGTCTCGAACGCCTCCAGGGTGGTGCGCGCCGTGGCGATGTCGGCGCGCACGGCGGACAACTCGGTGTCGTCGCTGCTGCCGGACAGTTCGGCAATCAGGTTCTCGTCGGACAGATAGTCCAGGATCACGCCGGGGTGTTCCGTGTCTCCGATCAGGATGGCGTCCGTCTCCGCCTTATCGATCCGCAGATGCCCGTACGCGTAGCAGGCGTACACCGGGCGGATCTGGCGGTTGCTGCCTTTACGGACCCCCATGCGTCCACCGCAGAGGTCGCAGCGCAGCGTGCCGGTGAGGACGTGGCGCACGCTGGTCGTGGTGTGCGTCTTCCGTGACGGATCGGCGAGCAACCGCTGTACGGCCTCGAAGGTCTCCGGCTCGATGATTGGTTGCCAGTTACCAGGGCGCTCACTGCCACCGTGGACACGGACCCCGATGTACGCCTTACGCATGAGCATCTGGCGCAGGTTCTGCGGTGAGAACGTGGCCCCATTCTCGCGGCTGACAATGCCGCGCCGCTCCCAATCCATGGCCACCGCCCGGATGGACTCAGGCGCCTTCTCAGGCGTCCCCAGGACGCGCCGGAACAGTTCCTGTACCAGCGGTGCCTCTTCGGGGTTCGGGTACTGCCTCACGGGCCGTGGACGGCCGTCAATGAGTTCGTAGTCCCTGGCGTACCCGAACGGGGTCTTCCCGTGCGGCCTGCCCTCATCCAACGCGGAGTTCACACCGCGCAGCGTACGGACGGACAACAGCCTGGCCTCTTTCTCGGCATCGTTGATGCCGGAGATCAGGCTGTGGCGGTCCCCGTAGTTCTGGGGGTTGAAGGTGCGGTCAAGGCTGGTGACGTGGATCAGGTATCCGCCCAACTCGGCGGCGTCCACCAGGGCCACGCCCTTACCGGTCTCACGGGCGAGACGGGAGATCTCCCACAGAACGAGCACGGTCCCCGGGTCGCCGAATTCCTTGGACTCCAGATCGGCCATGAGCCGGTCGAAGTCATCCCGTGTCTTCCGGGCGAACTTCGATGCACTGCCCGTGTCGGCGTACGCCTCACCCCATTCCCACGGGCCGTGCTCCTTCTCGGCGTTGATGTTGTCCCGGTGCTGGTCGGTGATGCTGCGGGCAACGCGCCCCTTGCCCTTCGAGACGCGCAGGTACTCCCTGGCCGTCGTGGTCATGTCCCCTCCTGGTGGTGTCCTCTCAGGGGGACCATACGTAGAACTTTGTCCACGGACATCGACGCCGTCACCGACATCTCCCTCGCCGACCACCGCGGTCGCATCGACCGGATCGTCGCCGGGCTCGGGCACATGGGCAGGACCGCCTATCACGTGGCGATGGACGCCGTCATCGACCACTACCTCGACAGCGGCTCCGGGGACCCCGCGCTCGTCGTCTTCCAGACCGACGGCGGCCCCACCGACAGAGCTGCCGCGGAACGGTACCTGTGCAAGGCCGCCGAGCTGCCCATGTTCTGGCAGTTCATAGGCTTCGGGGATCCGGGGAGCAAGCAGTTCGAGTTCCTGCGCAGGCTCGACGAGCTGGCGGTGCCCGGGAAGCGGGTCGTCGACAATGCCGGGTTCTTCCACGCCGGTGAGGACCCGCGGACGGTGCCCGACGCGGAGCTGTACGACCGCCTGGTCGCCGAGTTCCCGCAGTGGCTTGCGGCGGCGCGGGAACGGGGCATCGTGGCCTGAGCCGACATGATCTCCCACTGGCGTCCGGCTGTTCGCCCTACCTGACCGGAGAGGTCGTCGCCGTCGGCAACCGGCACCCCTGGAGCGGTGCGGCGGACCCGCCCCCCGGAACACAATGGATCCGTGCCGACCAAGCCGACCGACAAGAAGCCCCAGGCGACCGCCGCGCCCGCCCGTCGCCGCGAGCTCCTCGACACCGCCGCCGAGGTCTTCGCCGAGCAGGGCTACAACGCCACCACCGTTCGCACGATCGCCGACCACGCCGGGATGCTCGCGGGCAGCCTCTATTACCACTTCGACTCCAAGGAGTCGATGCTGGAGGAGATCCTGCGCACCTTCCTCGACGAGCTCTGGGCCGGCTACGACACCGTCCTGGACGCCGGCCTGGGCCCTCGCGAGACGCTCGAGGCGCTGGTCACCGAGTCCTTCCGGGAGATCGACCGGCACCGCGCCGCCGTCGCGATCTACCAGAAGGAGTCCAGGCAGCTCGCGGCGCAGGAACGGTTCGCGTTCCTCGCCGAGTCGCAGCGCAGGTTCGAGCAGGCCTGGCTGTCCACCCTGGAGCGCGGGGTCGCCGACCGGGTCTTCCGGTCCGACCTCGACGTCCGGCTCACGTACCGGTTCGTGCGCGACACCGTGTGGGTCGCCGCCTCCTGGTACCGGCCCGGTGGACGGCACAGCCCGCAGGAGATCGCCCGGCAGTACCTGTCGATGGTGCTCGACGGGATCGCCGTGCGCACCTAGCCGTGCACCGCAGTCAAGGAGCCGACCATGGCCGAGGCCTACATCGTCGAAGCGGTCCGCACCCCCGTCGGCCGGCGCCGGGGCGGGCTCAGCCGGGTCCATCCGGCCGATCTGGGCGCACACGTCCTGAAAGCCCTCATGGAGCGCTCGGGTGTGGACCCGGCAGCCGTGGAGGATGTCGTCCTCGGTTGCCTGGACACCGTCGGGCCACAGGCCGGGGACATCGCCCGCACCTGCTGGCTGGCCGCCGGGCTGCCGCAGGAGGTGCCCGGCGTGACCGTCGACAGGCAGTGCGGCTCCTCCCAGCAGGCCGTGCACTTCGCGGCGCAGGCCGTCATGTCCGGAACCCAGGACCTGGTGGTGGCGGGCGGCGTGCAGAGCATGTCGCAGATCCCGATCGCCTTCGCCTTCCGTCAGGCCGCCGAACCGCTCGGCCTGACCGAGGGGCCGTTCGCGGGCAGTGAGGGCTGGCGGGCCCGCTACGGCGACCAGCCGGTCAACCAGTTCGTCGGCGCCGAGATGATCGCGGCCGAGTGGGGCATCACCCGCCGCGAACAGGAGGAGTACGCCCTCCGCTCGCACCGGCGGGCGGTGCGCGCCCTCGACGAGGGCCGCATCAACGAGGCGTTCGCCCCGGTCGTCCTCGCCTGGCTGAAGGAGACCGGCGCCGACCCGGAGAAGGTCAACGTCAACGGTGGCGCCATCGCCCTGGGTCATCCCCTGGGGGCCACGGGGGCCAAGCTGATGACCACCCTCCTGAACGAACTCGAGCGCACCGGTGGCCGCCTGGGCCTGCAGACGATGTGCGAGGGCGGCGGCCAGGCCAACGTGACGGTCATCGAACGGGTCTGACGCCTTCCGGGGACGCCGCGAGCAGTCCCCGGTCGTGCGCCACGGCCCAGCAGTTCGGCGGTGCGCTCGGGGCGGCCGTGGTCGGCACCGTGTTCTTCGAGCATCTCTCGCAGGGGCCGACACGGGCGCTGACCCGAGCGATGCCGTGGGTCACGGGCGCGTTCGTGGTGTGTGCGGCGCTGTGCACGGCGCTGCCCCGGCGGGCGGTGGCCGCGCACGAGGGCTGGGCGACGCAGGGGCAGCGAGTGTCCCAGGAGCCGTGAGCGCCACGGGAGCGGTGGGGGTGCGGGCCGTGAGGCCCGCGTCCCCCACTTGTGCGCCTCACCCGGTGAGGGCGCTGGGTCCCGCCTCCAGCAGGCCCACGATCAGGCGGTGTCCCGTCTGCTGGTCGTTCCCCGCCGCCGGCCGGCCGTCGCGCACCAGGCGGACCTCGACGGTCACCGTGCCGGGCTCCTGCTCCCAGCGCCGCGTGACGTACTCGTGCCCCGGGCCGTACGCCGCCTCGAGCCCCGCGCGGAGCTCCGCCGCGACGTCCAGCGCCAGCCAGCGCCGCGCCTCGCAGAGGGCTTCCCGTCGAGCCCGCGCGCCGTGGTCCAGCAGGGCCCGTACGCAGGCGGGGGAGCCGCGGCGGGCGGCCGCCACCAGCGGAGGCTCCCCGGTGGGGCCGGGCAGGTCCGGGTTCGCGCCGGCCGCGAGCAGCCGCCGGACGACCTCGGCGTGGCCCCGCTGCACCGCCCATGTCAGCGCCCGGAACCCGTACCCCTCCTCCAGATCCGGATCCGCTCCGGCCGCCAGCAGCGCCCGTACGACCTCGGTGTGCCCCCCGCAGGCGGCGCCGCACAGGGGGGCGTCGGCGCCCGCGCTGAGACGGTCGGGGTCGGCGCCCGCCGCCAGCAGCAGCCGTGCGACGCCCGGCGCGTCGCTCACCGCCGCCAGATACAGCGCCGTCTGGCCGTCCTCATCCGTCGACTCGGGGCTCGTACCCGTGCGCAGCAGCCGTAGGACCGCGTCCTCGTCCCCTGCGTACACCGCCGCGAACAGCCCCGGCGGCTCGTGCGTGTTCATGCCTCGACCCTCGCTCCGCGAGGGCGCGGGCGCAAAGACATATGAGGTGTTCTCTGCCACCTCCGTGCCGCCGTCGAACCCCTCACAGGCCGCACTCCGGTCGCTCGGGCAGACGCCGGCACCTCATGTGTCGCACTCCAGTACGGTGCGGCACAGCCCGCAGCGCGCCCGCACCCGCCCCCGCACCGGCACCCGGATCCGCTGGTGGCAGGTCGGGCACGGGAAGCAGACACCCAGGGAGTCGCGGCCCGCCGGGGTGAAGGAGTACGGCACGCCCGCGTGCGGGCCGACGACCAGGTGGTCCTGGGCGGAACGGCGGTCCCTGGCGTAGCGTCGGCGGCCCGCCCAGCCGGCCGCCGTCAGCGGCGGCTGCTGCTCGTCGCGGCGGGCCCGCGCCATGCCCTTCGTGTACGCCGAGTACGCCTGCGGGCTGGTGAACCACACCGCCGGGTCCTCCCCGAACAGCAGCGCCCGCTTGGCGAGGACGTAGCCGAACTCCTCCGGCGTGAGGTAGCCGAGCTTCTGCGACGACACCCCGTCCTCGCGGAAGGCGTCCAGCAGCAGCCAGCCCGCGCCCAGGTAGGTCGCCGCCGTGTCGGTGAGGATCTCGTTGTCGCGCGTGCCGGGGAAGGACAGGCCGAGACGGTGCAGATAGACATGCATCACCTCGTGCGCGAGAGCCGCGCCGATGTCCCGGCGATGGGTGCGGAAGCGGTCGTTGAGCTCCACGAAGTACTCCGGGCCCGCGGCGAGTTCGACGTTCGCCGCGTGCGTCATCTCACGGAAGCTGACGATCATCCGGGCGTCCGGCAGCCGGTAGTGCCGCACCAGCTCGCGCGCCACCCGCTGTGCGCCCAGGTGCAGGTCGTCCTGCTCGGAGAAGGCCACGTCGCCGGGGAGCACGCTGGTCGCGAAGGTGCGGATGGTGTCGTACGAGAGCCGCCTGTACAGCGCGGTGATGGCCGTCCGCACCGTGTCCAGATGTGGAAAGCCGTGCTCGACCGGTCCGCCGTTCGCCACGTCCGCACCCCCTGGAGACGCCGGCTGTGCTTCCACTGTAGGCGCGTTCGCGGTCGGTGGCGGGGCGTACGCGCGGCGCCCTGCCACCGGGGTGGTGCGCCCTGCCACCCGGATGGTGTGCCCTGGGCGGACGATGGCGCGCACGCCGCACGGAGGGGAGCGATCCGCACTGCGGACGCCGAAGATCAGGCAGGCGCGCGCACCGTAGGGTGGTCGCCCATGACCACCCGCCACAGCACCGCCTCAGACGTCGACCCGGCCGTCCGCGCCGAACTGGCCCGGCTGCGCGACAGCATCGACAACATCGACGCCGCCGTCGTCCACATGCTCGCCGAGCGCTTCAAGTGCACCCAGCAGGTCGGCCACCTCAAGGCCGCGCACCAGTTGCCCCCCGCCGACCCGGGCCGGGAGGCCGCTCAGATCGCCCGGCTGCGCCGGCTCGCCGAGAGCGCGAAACTCGATCCCGCGTTCGCCGAGAAACTGCTCAACTTCATCATCGCCGAGGTCATCCGCCACCACGAGCGCATCGCCGAGGACACCACGTCGGCGACGGAGACCCCCACCGAGTGACCCCGCGCCGGCCACGCCTCCCGCACCGCGCCCGTGGGTGGACGCGCCCCGCCGTAGCGGAACGTGCCGGACGGGCCGGGCGCACCGGTCGGGCGCACGGACGCAATCCGGTGCACGGCTGCCGGGCCCATCCCGAACGGACGACGGTCGGTGGACGCATGCTCGATCGATCGAACGCCCGTCGTTCACGTGTACGCCTTCCGAATCGGCCGAAAGGCTCGTTGTCCGGTCAAAGGTGCGCGCGGTAAGACGGTTCCGGCATAAGCTGGTTGCCCAAGCGAGGGGACCTCGGGCCATGCCGTCTGATGCCAGGATTCTCATCGTCGACGACCATGTGGACACGCTGTACGCGCTGGAAAGCGCCCTCGCCCCCCTGGGCTACCGCGTGACCCGCGCGACCAACGGCGACGCCGCACTCAAGGAAGTCCTGCGCGGCCGGGTCGGCCTCCTGCTCCTGGATGTGCGCATGCCCAAGGTCAGTGGACTCGACGTCGTGCGCTACATGCGGCGCGTGGAGCAGACCCAGCACATCCCGATCATCCTCCTCACCGGCTTCGGCATCGACGCCGAACTCACCTCCGCCGCCTTCGCACTCGGTGTCGCCGACCTCGTGACCAAGCCTGTCGACCCCTGGGCCCTGCGCACCAAGGTCCGCTACCTCTACAACGCCCACCAGCGCTCCCGGACCCTGGAACAGGAGGTCCGCGCCCTGCGCGCCCGCCTCAAGGAAGGCTCCACACTCCCGGCGCGCGCCCTGCCACACCCGGAGCCCCGCCTTCCGGGACAGCGCGACGACCACGCCCCGGAGCCGCCCCGCGCACCCACCAGCGCACGCGACGACGGACGGACATAGGGTGTGTACCGGACCGCCCCTGTGACCGATCGGCGGCATCAGGCAGCATGTCCCCCATGTCCGTACTGACGCGCGACGAAGCGCAGACCCGTGCCCGGCTCCTCGACGTCCACCGCTACGCGATCTCCCTGGACCTGACCGGCGACGACGAGACCTTCGACTCCCGTACCGTCATCGGCTTCACCGCCCGCGCGGCCGGGGACACCTTCGTCGAACTCAAGCCCGCCGAGCTGCGCTCCGCCACCCTGGACGGACACCCCCTCGACCCCGCCACCCTCGTCGAGAACCGGCTGCCCCTGAAGGACCTCACCGCCGGCCGGCACGAACTGCGCATCGAGGCCGTCATGCGCTACTCCCGCACCGGCGAGGGCATGCACCGCTTCACCGACCCCACCGACGGCGAGACCTACGTCTACACCCAACTGTTCCTGGACGACGTCCAACGCGTCTTCGCCGCCTTCGACCAGCCCGACCTCAAGGCCGTCTTCGACCTGACCGTCAAAGCACCCCAGGGCTGGAGCGTCCTCGCCAACGGCATCACCACCCACGACGGCGACGGCCTGTGGCACGCCGCCACCACCCCCCTCATCTCCACCTACCTGGTCGCCGTCGCCGCCGGCCCCTGGCACTCCGTCACCACCGAGCACCGCGGGCTGCCCTTCGGCCTCCACTGCCGCCGCTCCCTCGCCCCCCACCTCGACAGCGACGCGGACGAACTGCTGGAGATCACCCGCCAGTGCTTCGACCGCTACCACGAGAAGTTCGAGGAGCCCTACCCCTTCGACTCCTACGACCAGGCGTTCGTCCCCGAGTTCAACGCCGGCGCCATGGAGAACCCCGGCCTGGTCACCTTCCGCGACGAGTTCGTCTACCGCTCCGCCGTCACCGACACCCAGCGCCAGACCCGCGCCATGGTCATCGCCCACGAGATGGCCCACATGTGGTTCGGTGACCTCGTCACCCTGCGCTGGTGGGACGACATCTGGCTGAACGAGTCGTTCGCCGAGTACATGGGCTACCAGACCCTCACCGAAGCCACCCGCTTCACCGACACCTGGACCGACTTCGGTGTCGTCCGGAAGGCCTGGGGATACGACGCCGACCAGCGCCCCTCCACCCACCCCGTCGCCCCCGAAGCGGTCGACGACACCGCCTCCGCGCTCCTCAACTTCGACGGCATCTCCTACGCCAAGGGCGCCTCCGCGCTGCGGCAACTGGTGGCCTGGCTCGGGGAGAAGGACTTCCTCGCCGGCATCAACACCCACTTCGCCCGCCACCGCTTCGGCAACGCCACCCTCGCCGACTTCATCGACTCCCTGGCCGGCGCCACCGCCCGTGACGTGCACGCCTGGGCCGACGCCTGGCTGGGCACCACCGGCGTCGACACCCTCACCCCGCACCTCACCCGGACCGACGACGGCACCTACACGCTCACCGTCGAGCACGACGGCAGCCGCCCGCACCGCATCAGCGTCGGCCTCTACGACCGCCACATCGCCGACCACGGCACCCTCGCCCTGCGCGAACGACTCGACCTCGACGTCCCGCAGACCGCCCCCCAACCCCTCGGCAAGCGCCCCGACCTCCTCCTGCTCAACGACGGCGACCTCACCTACGCCAAGGTCCGCTTCGACGCCGAGTCCTTCGAAACCGTCCGGAGCGCCCTCGCCGGGCTGCCCCAGCCACTCAGCCGCGCCGTCGTGTGGAACGCCCTGCGCGACGCCGTCCGCGACGGCCGACTGCCCGCCACCACCTACCTCGACACCGCCCGCACCCACCTGCCGCACGAAACCGACCTGGCCCTCGTCGACGGCGTCCTCGCCTTCGCCTCCGGCCACATCGCCGACCGCTACCTGCCCCCGGCCGCCCGCCCCGCCGCCCTCACCACCCTCACCGGACTGTGCCGCGACCTCATCCGCCGCACCGAGGACGGCGACAACCCAGGACTGCGCCTGATCGCGGTGCGCCACTTCATCGACGCCGCCGCCCACCCCGACACCATCGCCGCCTGGCTCGCCGACGGCACCGTGCCCGGCGGACCCGAACTCGACCCCGAACTGCGCTGGCGCGTCCTCGGCCGCCTCGCCGTCCTCGGCGCCGTCGACGAGGCCGCCATCGCCGACGAACTCGCCCGCGACCCCAGCGCCACCGGCCAGGAAGGCGCCGCCCGCTGCCGCGCCGCCCTGCCCGACGCGGAAGCCAAACGGCACGCCTGGGACGCGATGTTCGCCACCGACGACCGGACCGACCTGTCGAACTACCTGTTCACCGCCACCGCCCAGGGCTTCTGGCAGCCCGAACAGGCCGACCTCGTCGAGGAATACGTCGACCGCTACTGGACCGACGCGCCCGCCGTCGCCGCGCGCCGCGGCCCCGCCATCGCCATCGCCGCAGGCCGCTGGGCGTTCCCCCGCCATGCCGTGCGCGAAGACACCCTCCGCCGCGGCGAACGGTGCCTGCGCGAAGCGGACCCCGTCCCGGCCCTTCGCCGCAGGCTCGTCGACGAACTCGACGACCTGGCCCGGGCCCTGCGCGTCCGCGGCGCATAGCCTCGCCGCCGCCCGGCGCCCGGCTCACCACCGGGCGCCGGCCGGGCGCCGCCCCCGCAGCCCCGGCCTCTTCCTCCCACCACCAGGGCAGTGCCTCCTTTCAGGCCTGATCGTTGTCCTCTTCGGGCGTGTCCAACCCCCTTGCCGCCAGGCTTGACTACCCTTGCCGCCCGCCCGGGAGGACATCCCATGAGCTTGCCGCCCCTCGCCTCAGGACCCGACGGACCGAGCGCCCTGCGGCCACTGCTCGCCACCGTCCTCGACGCCCTGCAGGAGGGCGCACGAGCACGCGGCGGCCCCCTGCCCGCGGGCGGCCCCGCCACGGTCGCCGCCCGGGTGCGCGACGCAGCCGGTGACGTGCTGCCCGACAAGGGCGACCCCGACGCCCTACGAGCCCTGGTGCACACCCTCGCCGCCGGCGCCGCCGACCCCGCCGACCCCCTGTGCGCCGCCCACCTGCACTGCCCACCCCTGGCCGTCGCCACCGCCGCCGATCTCGCCGCCTCGACCCTCAACCCCTCCCTCGACTCCTGGGACCAGGCCCCGGCCGCCTCCGAACTCGAAGCACTCCTCACCCGGGCCCTCGCCCAAGAGGTCTACGGCGACACCGCCTCCCGCGACGCGAAAGGCCCCGCCGCCCTCGTCACCACCGGCGGCACCGAAGCCAACCAGCTCGCCCTCCTCCTCGCCCGCGAAGCCCACGGCACCGTCCGCCTCGTCTGCGGTGCCAACACCCACCACTCCCTCACCCGCGCCGCCTGGCTCCTCGGACTGCCCGAACCCGTCGTCCTCCCCACCCCGCGCGGCACCCTGGACCCGGCCACCCTCCACGCCGCCCTCACCGACCGGCCCGGCCCCCACCCATCCGTTCTGGTGGCCGCCACGGCCGGCACCACCGACGCCGGCCTCATCGACCCCCTGCCCGACCTCGCCGACCTCAGCGCCTTCCACGGCGCCCGCCTCCACATCGACGCCGCCTACGGAGGCGGACTCCTCTTCAGCGACCGCCACCGCGCCCTCCTCACCGGCCTCGAGCACGCCCACAGCGTCACCCTGGACCTGCACAAACTCGGCTGGCAGCCGATCGCCGCGGGCTTCCTCGCCGTCCGCGACCCCCACGACCTGCGCGCCCTGCACCACCGCGCCGACTACCTCAACGCCGACGACGACACCGCCGCCGGCCTGCCCGACCTCCTCGGACACTCCCTGCGCACCACCCGGCGCCCCGACATCCTCAAGATCGCCGTCACCCTCAAAACGCTCGGCCGCACCGGACTCGGCACCCTCGTCGACGAGGTCTGCGCCCGCGCACACGAGTTCGCCGACCTCCTCGGCGCCCACCCCGCCTTCGAACTGCACGCCCCACCCACCATCAGCACCGTGCTGTTCCGGCCCGCCGGAGCGACCGACGACACCGTCGCCGCCGTCCGCCGCACCCTCCTGAACGACGGCCGCGCCGTTCTCGGCCGCGCCCGCCTCGACGGCCGCCTCTGGCTCAAAGCCACCCTCCTCAACCCCCACACCCGGCCCGGCGACCTGGCCGCACTCCTGAACCTGGTGGAAGGAAGCACGCCCCGATGACCACCCCCACCCACTGCGCACCTGACGCACCCCGCGACCTCGTCGGCATCGGCATCGGCCCGTTCAACCTCTCCCTCGCCGCCCTCGCCCACCCCCTCGCCGAACTCGACACCGCCTTCTACGAACAACGCCCCGGCTTCGACTGGCACCCCGGCCTCCTCATCGACGGCGCCACCCTCCAAGTCCCCTTCCTCGCCGACCTGGTGACCCTCGTCGACCCCGCCAGCCGTTGGTCCTTCCTCAACTACCTCAAAGCCCGCGACCGCCTCTTCCCCTTCTACTTCGCCGAACGCCTCCACATCCAACGCGCCGAATACGACGCCTACTGCCGCTGGGTCGCCGACAACCTCCCCGGACTCCACTTCGGCCACCAGATCGACGCCGTCCGCTGGAACCCCGACACAGACGTCTTCGACGTCGACTACACCCGACTCGACGCAGCCGGCCGACCCCAGGACCTCGGCCGCACCCACGCGCGCAACATCGTCCTCGGCATCGGCACCGAACCCCACGTGCCCGAACCCCTCGTACCCCTCGTCGAAACCCCCGGCATCCCCGTCATCCACGCCACCGACTACCTCCGGCACCGCGACACCCTCCTCGCCGCCGACCACATCACCGTCGTCGGCGCCGGACAGTCGGGCGCCGAAGTCTTCCTCGACCTGCTGCGCCACCGCCCCGCCGGCCGCGAGAGGATCCACTGGATCGGCCGCACCGAAGCCTTCGCCCCCATGGAGTACTCCAAGCTCGGCCTCGAACACTTCACCCCCGACTACACCCGCTACTTCCACGCCCTCGCCGAACCCGTACGCGACCGCCTCGTCTCCGCACAGTGGCAACTCCACAAGGGCATCGACGCCTGCACCATCGCCGCCATCCACGACGAGCTCTACCGCCGCACCCTCCACGGCGGCTGGCCCGACACCGTCCTCACCCCCGCGGTCCGCGTCCGCACCGCCGGACGTGTCGGCACCACCAGAATCGAACTCCACCTCGAACACGCCCAGCAGGACACCCGCACCCGCCTCACCACCGACGCCGTCGTCCTCGCCACCGGCTACCGCCAACGCCCCCTCGGTCGCCTCCTCGCCGGCCTCGACCCCCACCTGCGCCGCGACGCGCGCGGCCGCCCCCGCATCGACGACCACTTCCGCATGGTGCTCGATCCGACCGTCACCGGACACGTCTACGTCCAGAACGCCGAACTGCACACCCACGGCGTCGGCAGTCCCGACCTCGGCCTCGCCGCCTGGCGCAGCGCCACCATCCTCAACACCCTCACCGGCAAGGAGCCCTACCCCCTGCCCCGCCGAACCGCCTTCACCACCTTCGGACTCCAGCAACCCGACCACATCCCCCCCACCCGACGGC
This sequence comes from Streptomyces sp. PTL18, assembly GCF_059510295.1. Taxonomy (NCBI): domain Bacteria; kingdom Bacillati; phylum Actinomycetota; class Actinomycetes; order Kitasatosporales; family Streptomycetaceae; genus Streptomyces; species Streptomyces sp. PTL18. Next base: position 402,729 of record NZ_JCAJZO010000006.1, read on the forward strand.
CCGAGATCCTCACCCCGCTCGCCGACGAACGACGACCGGCCGGACACCCGCCGACCGCCGCGCCCGGCCGGGCAGAGCACAGCCCCCGGTGACACAGTGAGACCCACGACCGCCAACCCCGTCCCGGCACAGCCCGCGCCCTACGGCACCCCCGGCGCCCCCCTCCTCGCCGTCCGCGGAGAGGCGCGCCTCGACGCCGACCCCGGGATCGCCCGCATCACCGCCGCCCGCGGTCACCATGACACCGCCGCGCCTGTGAATATGCCAGGGCAATTCCGGGACCCGGATACCGGAAGCCGGATCTCTGATACGGGAAGCCGGATGCTCATCGGAGCGGACCATCGCACAATTCAACACTTGATAACAAGGCTTCACCCAAAGGTTGTTGAGTAGTCACGTCCGTCGAATTCTCTACCGACCGGTAAGTCATAGGCTCACACCATGCGCCGAGCAAAAATCGTCTGCACCCTGGGCCCCGCCACCGACTCGTACGACCAGATCAAGGCACTCGTCGAAGCCGGAATGGACGTCGCCCGCTTCAACCTCAGCCACGGCACCCACGCCGAACACGAGGAGCGCTACCAGCGCGTACGAAAGGCCGCCGACGAAACCGGCCGCAGCGTCGGAATCCTCGCCGACCTTCAGGGCCCGAAGATCCGACTCGGCCGCTTCACCGAAGGCCCCGTACTCCTTGAACGCGGGGACACCTTCACCATCACCGTCGAGGACGGCGTGGAAGGAGACCGCCAGACCTGCGGAACGACGTATGCCGGGCTCGCCGACGACGTCACCCCCGGCGAACGCATCCTCGTCGACGACGGCAAGGTCTGCCTCCAGGTCACCTCCGTCGACGGCCCCCGCGTCCACACCACCGTCCTCGAAGGCGGCATGGTCTCCGACCACAAGGGACTCAACCTCCCGGGCGTCGCCGTCTCCGTCCCCGCACTCTCCAAAAAGGACGAGGACGACCTCCGCTGGGCCCTGCGCACCGGCTTCGACGTCATCGCGCTCTCGTTCGTCCGCAGCGGCCGGGACATCAAGGACGTCCACCGCATCATGGACGAAGAAAGCCGCCACCTCCCCGTCATCGCCAAGGTGGAAAAGCCCCAGGCCGTCGAGAACATCGACGACATCGTCGCGGCCTTCGACGGCGTCATGGTCGCCCGCGGCGACCTGGGCGTGGAAATGCCGCTCGAACAGGTCCCGCTCGTCCAGAAGCGCGCCGTCAAACTGGCCAAGCGCAATGCCAAACCGGTCATCGTCGCCACCCAGATGCTCGACTCCATGATCGAGAACTCCCGCCCGACCAGGGCGGAGGCGAGCGACGTCGCGAACGCGGTCATCGACGGTACGGACGCCGTGATGCTCTCCGGCGAGACCAGCGTCGGCAACTACCCGATCGAAACCGTCAGGACGATGGCCCGCATCGTCGAGGCGGCGGAGGAAGACCTCCTCGCCAAGGGCCTGCCACCCCTCACCGAGAACAACAAACCCCGCACCCAGGGCGGCGCCGTCGCCCGCGCCGCAGCCGAGATCGGCGACTTCCTCGGCGCCAGGTTCCTCGTCGCCTTCACCCAGTCCGGCGACACCGCCCGGCGCCTCTCCCGCTACCGCTCCCCGATCCCGCTCCTCGCCTTCACCCCCGAGCCGGCGACACGCTCACAGCTGAACCTCACGTGGGGCGTGGAGACGTTCCTCGGCCCGCACGCGGAGTCGACGGACGCGATGGTCGACCAGGTGGACGAGCTGCTGCTGAAGTACGGCCGCTGCGAGAAGGGCGACGTGGTGGTCATCACCGCCGGTTCGCCCCCGGGGGTGTCGGGCTCGACGAACATGGTCCGAGTCCACCACATCGGCGAGGACGACAGCCCGAAGTAGGGGGTCAGCCCCGGGGGCCGTCACTCTGCGTCAATGGCGGTGACTGTGTGCACCGAAAAGCGGAGGACCACGCGAACGTGGTCCTCCGCTTACTGGGAGTGCCGGGTGCGGGACTCGAACCCGCACGTCCTCTCGGACAGATGTGTTTGAGACATCAGCGTCTGCCTGTTCCGCCAACCCGGCGAGAGCACTGATCGGAGTGTACCCGGTGACCCCTGCCGAGTTCAGCTAGGTAGGCTTCTGAAAAGCAGTACCCCTGCCCTGAACGAGGAGTCCCCGTTGACCGCCGCCGAGTCGCCCCAGCCCGTACCCGACGACGACAAGTCGCACGTGCCTCCGCTGACGACCCGTGTGGTCATCGCCGAGGACGAGGCGCTCATCCGGCTCGACCTCAAAGAGATGCTCGAGGAGGAGGGCTACTCCGTCGTCGGTGAGGCCGGCGACGGTGAGCAGGCCGTCGAGCTGGCCCGTGAGCACAAGCCCGACCTGGTGATTCTCGATGTGAAGATGCCGAAGCTCGACGGTATCTCCGCGGCGGAGAAGATCGCCGAGGAGCGTATCGCCCCGGTGTTGATGCTGACCGCGTTCTCGCAGCGTGACCTGGTGGAGCGGGCTCGGGACGCGGGTGCGATGGCGTATCTGGTGAAGCCGTTCAGCAAGAGTGACGTCGTTCCGGCCATCGAGATGGCCGTCTCGCGGTTCACTGAGCTGAAGGCGCTGGAGAAGGAGGTCGCGGACCTCTCACAGCGGCTGGAGACGCGGAAGCTCGTGGACCGGGCGAAGTCGGTTCTCCAGACGGAGTACGGGCTGACGGAGCCTGCTGCGTTCCGGTGGATCCAGAAGACCTCGATGGACCGTCGTATGTCGATGCAGCAGGTCGCGGAGGCGGTCATTCAGGACGCCGAGGAGAAGAAGGCCGCCAAGGGCTGACATCGCCGGCAGCACGTGGGAGAGGCCCGCACCCCGTCGTCGCGGGGTGCGGGCCTCCTCGTGTGCCCGAGGGCGCGTGCTCAGTCCTCGCCGAGGTACGCCTTGCGTACCGATTCGTCGTGCAGCAGGTTCCGTCCGGTGCCCGACAGGACGATGCTGCCGACCTCCATCACGTGGCCGTGGTCGGCCAGGGACAGGGCCGCCTGGGCGTTCTGTTCGACGAGCAGGATGGTGGTGCCCTGGGATTTCAGTTCGGCGATCGTCGCCATGATCTTCTGCATCATGATCGGCGAGAGGCCCATGGAGGGTTCGTCGAGCATGAGCAGTTTGGGCTGGGACATCAGGGCGCGGCCCATGGCGAGCATCTGCTGTTCGCCGCCGGAGAGGGTGCCCGCGGCCTGCTTCCTGCGTTCCCCGAGGATGGGGAAGAGGTCGTAGGCGCGCTGGATGTCCTTTTCGATTCCCTGTTTGTCGTTGCGCAGGAATGCTCCGAGGCGGAGGTTGTCCTCGATGGCCATGCGGGGGAAGATGTGCCGCCCTTCGGGGGAATGGGCCAGGCCGAGGGAGACGACCTGGTGGGCGGGGGTCTTCTTCAGTGACTTGCCGTTGAACTTGATCTGTCCGCCGATGGGCTTCAGCAGGCCTGACAGGGTGCGCAGGGTGGTGGTCTTGCCGGCGCCGTTGGTGCCGATCAGGGTGACGATCTCGCCGGCGTCGACTTTGAAGGAGATGCCTTTGACGGCCTCGATCTTGCCGTAGGCGACCCTGAGGTCCTCGACTTCGAGCAGTGCGGTCATCGGTCGTTCTCCTTGCCGGGCGCGGCGTCCGTCGTGGTCCCGGCCGTTGCTTCGGCGGCTTCCACCTCGGCGATCTCATCCTCGCCGGGGGCGTTCTCGAAGGGTTCGCCGAGGTAGGCGGCGATGACGCGTTCGTCGCCCTGGACGGTGGCGCTGTCGCCTTCGATGAGCTTTTCGCCCTGGACGAGGACGGCGACGCGGTCGCAGAGGTTGAAGATGAATCGCATGTCGTGCTCGATGACGAGGATGGCGATTCCCTTGTCGCGGATGGCGAAGACGAGGTCCTCGGTGGTCCGTGTTTCCTGGGGGTTCATGCCGGCGGTGGGCTCGTCGAGCAGGAGCAGGCCGGGTTCGCTGGCCAGGGCGCGTGCGATCTCGAGTTTGCGTTGTTCGCCGTAGGGGAGGTTGCGGGCGAGGTGTTCGGCTTTTCCTGCCAGGCCCACGAATTCCAGGAGTTCCATGGCGCGTTCGCGGGAGGCGGCCTCCGCCCTGTGGAAGCCGGGGCCGCGCAGGACGGCGGACCAGAAGCCTTCCTTGGTGCGGGTGTGGCGGCCGACGAGGACGTTCTCCAGCACGGTCATGTTGGCGAACAGGCGGATGTTCTGGAAGGTGCGGGCGATGCCTGCGGCGGTGACTTTGAAGGATTTGGGGGGCAGGACGTTGCCCTTGTAGCGGACTTCGCCTTCGGTGGGGACGTAGAGCCCGGTCAGGCAGTTGAAGAAGGTGGTCTTGCCGGCGCCGTTGGGGCCGATGAGACCGACGATCTCGCCGCTGTTCACGGTGAGGTCGACGCCTCGTACCGCGGTGAGTCCGCCGAAGCGCATGGTGACGCCGCGTGCGTCGAGTACGGCCTGGCCCGGGGCGGTGGCTCCGGTGGCGTCCTTGGTGGTGGTGTCGGTGGTCATCGTGTTCAGGCCCCTGTCTTGCTGAGGACTGCGGGCGGTTCCGCCTCTTCGTGGAATTCGAGCTGTCGGCGCCGGTTGGGGATGAGGCCCTCGGGGCGGAAGCGCATGAGCAGGATGAGTGCGACGCCGAAGGCGAAGAGCTGGTAGTCGCCGAGGAACTGCAGCTTGTTCGGGATGAGGAAGAGGAGTGCGGCGCCGATGAGGGGGCCGCTGATGGTGCCCATGCCGCCGAGGACGACTGCGGCGAGCAGGAAGGCGGAGTTGGGTGGGATGGGGCCGGCGAAGAGGTACTGCTCGGGGGTGACCGTGTAGGTGACGTGGGCCTGGACGGTGCCGGCGAGACCGGCGAGGCAGGCGCCGACGGCGAAGGCGATGAGCTTGACGCGGAAGCCGTTGATGCCCATGGCGAGGGCGGCTGTCTCGTCTTCGCGGATGGCGACCCAGGCTCGGCCGAGGCGGGAGTTGCCGCTGCGGCGGAAGACGAGGACGACCAGGGCGGTGATGATCAGCATCAGGAAGAAGTAGTTGGCGAAGCGGCCGATGGTGAACCCGGCGATGCTGTGCTGGGCGCCGAAGTCGAACCCGAGGATGTCGAGGTTCGGGATCGAGGAGATGCCGTTGGAGCCGTTGGTGAGGGACGGTCCGGAGGTGCCGTCCAGGTTGTTGGCGGTGATGCGGAAGATCTCACCGAAGCCGAGGGTGACGATGGCGAGGTAGTCGCCGCGCAGTCGCAGGGTCGGGGCGCCGATGAGGACGCCGAAGACGAGCGAGGCGAGGGCGCCGATGATGACGGCCGCCCAGAAGGGGAAGTGCACGTGGAAGGGTGAGCTGGGGGAGCCGGAGACCAGGGCTGCGGCGTAGGCGCCGACGCCGAGGAAGGCGACGTAGCCGAGGTCCAGGAGGCCGGCGAGGCCGACGACGATGTTCAGGCCGAGGGCGACGGTGGCGAAGATCAGGATGTAGACCCCGAGGGTCGCGTACTGGTCGTCGGTCTGGGTGAAGGGGAACAGCGCCGCCGCGACGAAGGCGCCGCAGATGGTGATGTTCTGGTGGCGGGCGGTGATCTGGGAGGCGTGGTTGATCAGGCCGGACTTGTTGAGGGCGGCGAAGCCGAAGCAGGCGGTGATCAGGAAGCCGACGAAGAGTTCGTCGTACTGGGTGCCGATGCCGTAGGTGAAGACGGTGAGGCCGAGCGCGAGGACGGCGACGATGATCAGGATTTCGGCGTAGGCGGGCAGCTTGCCCACGGGGCGGGCCGTGCCGGAGGAGAAGGCGGCCTTGACCGTTTGCCACTGGTGGGCGGCCTTGTGCTTGAAGTGTTCCCAGGACGTGTCGTCGGGGTCGATCGGGTCGGGCTCGGGTCGTTCGAAGGGCAGCGCGAGGGCGCCGAGGAGGGCGGCGAGGCTGGTGACGGCCACGATGAAGCCGCCGGGTTGGAGGTTGACGAGGCCGCCGAGTTCGACGCTGATCGAGATGACGGTGTACCAGGCGGTGGCGAAGGCGGTGAGGGCGGCGAATTTGACGGCCGCGTCGGCGCCGGCGGGCACGAGCCAGGTGAGGCCCTTGACGCCGTAGGAGGCGAGGGCGAAGAGGGTGGTGAGGGCACCGCCGATGAGGACGAGGATCTGCAGGCCGCCGGGGTAGCCGTTGATGGTGAGGTTGCCGGGGAAGGCGTCGGTCCACGTCCAGCAGAGGAAGGTGGAGGCGATGGTGAGGGCGCCGCCGGCGGTGGCGAGGGCGCGGCCGATGTGCGGCGGGATGCCGATGAGGCCCGTGTTCGTGCCGGTGGTGGGGGTGCTGGGGGTGTCGGGTGCGGTGGTCTGTGTGGTCATCGGTGTCACGCCCTGTCCGCGACGCGCTCGCCGAGCAGGCCCTGGGGCCGGAACAGGAGCACGAGAATGAGGAGTACGAAGGCCCAGACGTCTGCCCAGGACTGGCTGCCGAACTTCGCCATGCCGGGGAGGTCGGCGATGTAGGCGGCGGCGAGGGTTTCGGCGATGCCGAGGACGATGCCGCCGATCATGGCGCCGTAGATGTTGCCGATGCCACCGAGGACGGCCGCGGTGAAGGCCTTGAGGCCGAGGAGGAAGCCCATCTTGAAGTCGATCTGGCCGTACTTGAGGCCGTAGGCGACTCCTCCGACCGCGGCGAAGGTGGCGCCCAGGGCGAAGGCGATCACGATGATGCGGTCGGTGTCGATGCCCATGAGTTTGGCGGTGTCCGGGTCCTGGGCGGTGGCCTGCATGCCGCGTCCGGTGCGGGTCTTCATGACGAAGTAGGCGAGGATGGCCATGCTGGTGGGGGCCGCGGCGAGGAGGAAGATGTCACCGGTCTGGATGGTGACGCTGCCGATGTGGAAGGGGCCTCCGTGGATCTGCGGGAAGGTGCGCGCGGACTTGGCGTCCGGGTACCAGGCCCAGACCGCCTGCTGGAGGGCGAGGGAGAGGCCGATCGCGGTGATGAGGGGTGCCAGGCGCGGGGCGTTGCGCAGGGGGCGGTACGCGAATCGTTCCGCTCCCACGGCGACCAGGACGGCGACCAGGACGGCGCCGACGAGCATCAGCGGCAGGGCGATCCACATGGACGTGCCGTCGGGCAGCACGTAGGCGTAGACCGTCAGGGCGCCGAAGGCGCCGGTCATGAAGATTTCGCCGTGGGCGAAGTTGATGAGCTGGACGATGCCGTAGACCATTGTGTAGCCGATGGCGACCAGCCCGTACATGGATCCCAGTAGCAGGCCGTTGACCAGCTGCTGCGGCAGTTCGTTCACCGCATGTCCTCCGAGACGTTCGGAAAAGTTCGACGGATGAGGCCGGATGCGAGTCCGCGCGGGACGCCAGTGGAACAGCGCCCCGCGCGGCTCTTGAGTGGTGCGGGTTGGATCAGCCGGTGAAGGTGCCGGACTTGACGGCCGTGAAGACGCCGTTCTTGATGGCGTAGACGGTGAGCTGCTTGTTGGTGGCGTCACCGAATTCGTCGAAGGAGACCTTGCCGGTCACACCGTCGAAGGAGACGTTCTGCATGGCGGCCGTGACCTTGGCGCGGGCGTCGGAGGGGAGCTTGCCGCCGTTGTCGTCGACGACCTTCTTCACGGCCTCGATGATCGCCCAGGCGGAGTCGTAGGAGTAGCCGCCGTAGGCCGAGTACTCCTCCTTGTAGCCGGCCGCCTTGTAGTCGGCGACGAACTGCTTGGCCGAGGGGAGGGAGTCGACGGGGGCGCCGACCGAGGTGGCGAGGTCGCCGGTGGCCTCGGGGCCGGCCAGCTGGCCGTAGGTCTTGTCCTGGATGCCGTCGCCGCCGGCCAGCGGGATCTTGGCGCCGGCGGCCTTGATCTGCTTGCTCAGGGGGCCTGCCTGCGGGTATTCGCCGCCGTAGTAGACGATGTCGGCGCCGGAGTTCTTCACCTTGGTGGCGACCGCGGAGAAGTCCTTGGTGTCGGGGTTGATGTGCTCGGTGCCGACGACCTGGCCGCCGAGCTTCTTGAACTCGTCGGTGAAGGTGGCGGCGAGGCCCTTGCCGTAGGTCTTCTTGTCGTCGATGACGAAGACCTTCTTCTTCTTGGCGTCGTTGAAGATGTACTGGGCGGCGAAGGGGCCCTGGATGGCGTCCGTGGTGGCGGTACGGAAGTACGACTTGTAGGGGCGTACCTTCTTGGTCTGCCAGTCCGGGCCCTGGGTGAGTGCGGGGCCGGTGTTGGCGGGGGAGACCTCGACGAGCTTGGCGTCGTCGAAGACCTTCTGCATCGACTCGGCGACGGAGGAGTTCAGCGGGCCGACGACGCCGAGGACGTTGCTGTCGGCGACGAGCTTGGTGGCGTTCTGCTGGCCGGCGGACGGCTGCGCCTGGTCGTCGAGGGCTTCGATCTTGAAGGTGATGCCCTTGACGTAGTTCTGCTTGTTGGCGTTCTTGGCGGCGAGGTCGGCCGAGTTCTTGATGCCGAGGCCCATGGCGGACAGGTCGCCGGTCAGCGGCGCGTCGACTCCGATGGTGACGGTGGTGCCGCCGTTGCCGGAATCCGAGCTCTTGCCGCCGTCGCGCGAGCCGCAGGCGGTGAGGGTGAGTGCTCCCGCCGCCAGCGCGGCGGTGATGGCGATGAGCGAACGTTGACGCACGATCAGTCCTTTCCCTGGCACGGCCCTCCCCCCTGGAAGCGGCCGAGTCGAGCGCTGGGCCGAAGTGACATTCAGACCGCGCGGTGACTGGCCGTGACTCTAAGCGCGTGTGGGGGAGGTAAAGGAGAGGTTGAACGAGGCTGTGACGCTCTTGTTATGACACCGGGTAATGCAGAGCGGTGTCGGGTGGGTGGAAGAGCGGAATTCGGACTGATTCGCCCGGTCCGCATAGTGAGAACGCGCAGGACGGCACATGGTGCGTTCAGGTGTCTCGGCTGTTTTGGTGATTACGCGGAGCGGTTGCTGCAGGCGACTTGCAGTGCTTCTGAGAGGTCGTGCGCATACCGTGATCCAGGGATGTAGCTGTGAACCTCTATTGCGCGTGTATTACGCAGAGTTACGTCCAGGAAAGGGAGTCCGGCGTTCTCCGGGACTTTCCCGCAATCCGTCACATGCATGGTGATGGTGATCTTGCGCGTCGATCCTCCCGCCGTCCGGAAGGGGACCGCGGGTGCGGAGGTCAGTGACAGACCGGCGTAGGGCTGGGTGATCCGGGTCACGGTGACCGGCGGGCCGGACAGCACATTCAGTGCGACCTCGAGACCGAAGCTCCTGACGGGTGCGCTCGCAGGTGTGACCTCGGTGTGCAGGTAGGTGACGTCGACCACCTGGGAGGGGTACGGCGGGGCCGGGGCCGGTGGCTCGTGGGGCCTGGTCGCGTAGAGGTAGCCGCCGCCCGCGAGGAGGACGGCGGCTGCCGCGGCCGTGAGGGCGGCCCGGCGGTGCCGGTCGGACAGCCGGCTCAGGGGGCCGTGACGGACACCGGGGACGTCCTCCCGCTCCATGTCCCCCGCGCGCGTGCCCTCGCCCGGCTCGACGGGGCCCACGCCGCTCAACCCCAAGGGCCCTTGGTCGGGCCGCCGGTGCGGTACCAGGCGGCACAGCCCTCGCGGACCTGACGGTCGATCAACCTGTCCGCGGCTCGGGGGCCGTGCAGCTTCTTCTCGGTTCGCGCGGCCTCCACGACCGACCGCAGGATCTCGTACTGGCCGTTGGACAGCCCCATCGACTGGTAGTCGCCGTAGGTCCGGGTGTCCAGCACCCTGCGCGACCAGTAGGAGACGACCCGCGTGCACAACTCCTCGTCGGGCGTGGCCCGGGGTGACGCCGTGGCGGAGGCGGGCCGCTCCGTGCTCGCCGCGCCGCTCCGGCCGGGGGCGCCGCAGCCGGTGGCCAACGCGCCCGTCAGCAGTGCCATTGCGAGCCGGTGTCCGAGCGCCGTCAGCCCCGGCCGCGGGACTCCTCCCGTTGTCATGCCATGACGCTATGCCGCCGGGTGCCCGGGGGCAACGGCGCTGCGGGCGCGGGCTTCGGCGGCTCAGCCGGCCGTGTGCAGATGTGCCTCGTCGCCGGGCTTCACGTCGCGCAGCAGGCAGGTGAGACGCGCGGTGCACACACGCTTGCCGCTCTCCTCGGTGATCACGATTTCGTACGTCGCCGTGGAGCGTCCCCGGTGCACGGGGGTGGCGACGCCGGTGACCAGGCCCGAGCGCACTCCGCGATGGTGGGTGCAGTTCAGGTCGACACCGACGGCGATCTTGGAGCTGCCGCCGTGCAGCATGGCGCCGACGGAGCCGAGGGTCTCGGCGAGGACGGCGGAGGCGCCGCCGTGGAGCAGTCCGTACGGCTGGGTGTTGCCCTCCACGGGCATGGTGCCGACGACGCGCTCCGCCGAGGCCTCGACGATCTGGACGCCCATCCGCGTGCCGAGGTGCCCGGCGGAGAAGAGGGCGGGCAGGTCGACGCCGAGCGCGGCGTACTCGTCGACGACTTCCTGGGGGAACTTCACGGTGTGCTGCTCGCCCATGGGGCACGGCTCCGTTCGTGGTGGTGGGTCACTCCGACTGAGCAAACGCTCAGTCGGTTGCCGATTGTTCCAGGCGGACCACCACGGACTTGCTCGCGGGGGTGTTGCTCGTGTCGGCGGTGGCGTCCAGCGGGACCAGCACGTTGGTCTCCGGGTAGTAGGCGGCCGCGCAGCCTCGCGCGGTGGGGTAGTGCACGACGCGGAAGCCGGGGGCGCGCCGTTCGACACCGTCCTTCCACTCGCCGACCAGGTCGACGTACGAGCCGTCCGCCACGCCGAGCGCACGGGCGTCCTCGGGGTGGACGAGGACGACGCGGCGGCCGTTCCTGATGCCGCGGTAGCGGTCGTCGAGGCCGTAGACCGTGGTGTTGTACTGGTCGTGGGAGCGCAGGGTCTGCAGCAGGAGCCGGCCCTCGGGCAGCTTCGGGTACTCCACCGGGGCCGCCGTGAAGTTGGCCTTGCCGGTGGCGGTGGGGAAGCGGCGCTCGTCGCGGGGCGCGTGGGGGAGCGCGAAACCGCCCGGGCGCGCCACGCGCGCGTTGAAGTCCTCGAAGCCGGGGATCACGCGCGCGATGCGGTCGCGGATGGTCGCGTAGTCCTTCTCGAACTCCTCCCACGGCACCCTGCTGCCGTCGCCGAGCACCCGGCGGGCGAGGCGGCAGACGATGGCCGGCTCGGAGAGCAGGTGCGGGCTCGCGGGCGCCAGCCGGCCGCGGGAGGCGTGCACCATGCCCATGGAGTCCTCGACGGTCACGAACTGCTCCCCGCTGCCCTGGAGGTCGCGCTCGGTGCGGCCGAGGGTGGGCAGGATCAGGGCGCGCGCGCCGGTGACGGCGTGCGAGCGGTTCAGCTTCGTCGACACGTGCACGGTGAGACGCGCCCGCCGCATGGCGGCCTCCGTCACCTCGGTGTCGGGGGAGGCGGACACGAAGTTGCCGCCCATCGCGAAGAAGACCTTCGCCTCGCCGTCGCGCAGGGCGCGGATGGCCCGGACGACGTCGTAGCCGTGCTCGCGCGGCGGCGCGAAACCGAACTCCCTCTCCAGGGCGTCCAGGAAGGCGGGCGCGGGCCGTTCGAAGATGCCCATCGTACGGTCGCCCTGCACGTTCGAGTGACCGCGCACCGGGCACACGCCGGCGCCCGGGCGGCCGATGTCGCCGCGCAGCAGCAGGAGGTTGACCACCTCCCGGATGGTGGGCACCGCGTGCTTGTGCTGGGTCAGGCCCATCGCCCAGCAGACGATGGTGCGCCGGGAGGCGAGGACCATCCGCAGGGCCTTCTCGATCTCCTCGCGCGTGAGGCCGGTCGCGGCCAGCGTCTCCTCCCAGTCGGCGGCGCGGGCGGCCTGCGCGAACTCCTCGAAGCCGTGGGTGTGCGCGCGGACGAACTCCTCGTCGACCGCGCCCTCCGTCTCGACGATCAGCTTGTTGAGGAGACGGAAGAGGGCCTGGTCGCCGCCGATGCGGATCTGCAGGAAGAGGTCGGTGAGTGCGGCGCCGGTGGTGAGGCCCTTGGGTGTCTGCGGGTTCTTGAACCGCTCCAGGCCGGCTTCGGGCAGCGGGTTGACGCTGATGATCCGCGCGCCGTTCTCCTTCGCCTTCTCCAGGGCGGAGAGCATGCGCGGATGGTTCGTGCCGGGGTTCTGTCCGGCGACGATGATCAGGTCCGCCTTGTGGAGGTCCTCGAGCAGGACGCTGCCCTTGCCGATGCCGATCGTCTCGGAGAGCGCGGAGCCCGACGACTCGTGGCACATGTTGGAGCAGTCGGGCAGGTTGTTGGTGCCCAGCTCGCGGGCGAACAGCTGGTAGAGGAAGGCGGCCTCGTTGCTGGTGCGGCCGGAGGTGTAGAAGACGGCCTGGTCGGGGGAGTCCAGGGCGGCGATCTCCTCCGCGATGATGTCGAAGGCCCGCTCCCAGGTGACCGGCTCGTAGTGGTCGGCGCCCTCCGGCAGGTACATGGGGTGCGTCAGCCGTCCCTGCTGGCCCAGCCAGTAGCCGCTGCGGCCGGTGAGATCGGTCACCGGGTGCGCGGCGAAGAACTCTGGGGTGACCCGGCGCAGGGTGGCCTCTTCGGCCACCGCCTTCGCGCCGTTCTCACAGAACTCGGCCTTGTGCCGGTGGTCCGGCTCGGGCCAGGCGCAGCCGGGGCAGTCGAAGCCGTCCTTCTGGTTGACGCGCAGGAGGGTCAGCGCGGTGCGGCGCACACCCATCTGCTGCTGGGCGATGCGCAGGGTGTGCCCGATCGCCGGCAGCCCCGCCGCGGCGTGCTGCGGCCCGGCGACCTGCGGAGCGTCCTGAACCGGATCGTCCATGGGCGGCTTGCCGGCCATCGCGGCCCTCCCCTTCGCGTGCACCTGTGACCTGTGTCTGCGCATCCTCGCACGCGCCACCGACATCGGGGACGGCCGGGTTTGCGGAGCGCGGCGGCCATGGCTGCCGACGACGGCGCGCGCCGAGGCCGGGGTGGCGGTCGGGGCGACGGTGAGCGAGCGCAGCGGTACGCCGGATCCGACCGGCGCCCGAGGCCGAGTGTCAGTGGGGCGTGGCAGGATCGGGGGCGTGGCAGAGACAGCATCGAAGCAGACCGACAAGACCACCGGCGGAGACCGTCCCCGGCTGATGCTCATGGACGGGCACTCCCTGGCCTACCGCGCGTTCTTCGCGCTGCCCGCGGAGAACTTCACCACCGCGACCGGCCAGCCGACGAACGCGATCTACGGTTTCGCGTCGATGCTGGCCAACACGCTGCGCGACGAGGCGCCCACACACTTCGCGGTGGCCTTCGACGTCTCCCGCAGGACCTGGCGCTCCGAGGAGTTCACCGAGTACAAGGCGAACCGTTCCAAGACCCCGGACGAGTTCAAGGGCCAGGTGGAGCTGATCTGCGAGCTGCTGGACGCCATGCACGCCGCCCGCTTCGCAGTCGAGGGGTACGAGGCGGACGACGTGATCGCCACGCTCGCCACCCAGGCCGAGGCGGAGGGCTTCGAGGTGCTGATCGTCACCGGTGACCGCGACTCCTTCCAGCTGGTCAGCGAGCACACGACGGTGCTGTACCCGACCAAGGGCGTCTCGGAGCTGACCCGGTTCACCCCTCAGAAGGTGCTCGAGAAGTACGGGTTGACGCCGGCGCAGTACCCGGACTTCGCGGCGCTGCGCGGCGACCCGTCGGACAACCTGCCGGGCATCCCGGGCGTCGGCGAGAAGACGGCCGCCAAGTGGATCAACCAGTTCGGCTCGTTCGCGGAGCTGGTCGAGCGCGTCGACGAGGTCAAGGGCAAGGCCGGGCAGAACCTGCGCGACCACCTGGAGTCGGTGAAGCTGAACCGCCGGCTGACCGAGCTGGAGCGGCAGGTGCAGTTGCCGAAGGCGGTCGCGGATCTGAAGCGCGCCCCGTACGACCGCAAGACCGTGGCCGTGGTCCTGGACACCCTGGAGATCAGGAACCCCTCGTTGCGCGAGCGGCTCTTCGCTGTCGATCCCGGTGCCGAGGAGGCCCCGGCGACCCCGGTCGCGGCGGACGGCGTCGAGCTGGACGGCGTGGTGCTGGGCGCGGGAGAGCTGAAGCCGTGGCTCGCCGAGCACGGCACGCAGGTCCTGGGTGTCGCCACGGTCGACTCGTGGGCGCTGGGCACGGGCGCGGTGGCCGAGATCGCGCTCGCCGCGGCCGACGGGGCGGCGGCCTGGTTCGATCCGGCGGAGCTGGACGAGGCCGACGAGAGGGCGTTCGCGGAGTGGCTCGCCGATCCGGCGAGGCCCAAGGTGCTGCACAACGCCAAGGGCGCGATGCGCGTCCTTCCCGAGCACGGCTGGTCCCTTCAGGGCGTGACCATGGACACGGCGCTCGCCGCGTACCTGGTCAAGCCGGGCCGCCGCTCCTTCGCGCTGGACGCGCTCTCGCTGGAGTACCTGGGCCGTGAGCTGGCGCCCGCGGCCACGGCCGACGGGCAGCTGGCCTTCGGCACGGACGAGGGCGCCGAGGCCGAGGCGCTGATGATCCAGGCCCGGGCGATCCTCGACCTGGGCCAGGCGTTCGAGGAGAAGCTGCGGGAGGCCGGTGCGGCGGATCTGCTGCGCGACATGGAGCTGCCCACCTCCGCCCTGCTGGCGAGGATGGAGCGGCACGGCATCGCCGCGGACCGCACGCATCTGGAGGCCATGGAGCAGATGTTCGCGGGCGCCGTCCAGCAGGCGGTGAAGGAGGCGTACGCGGCGGCGGGGCACGAGTTCAACCTGGGCTCGCCCAAGCAGCTCCAGGAGGTCCTCTTCGGCGAGCTGGGCCTGCCGAAGACGAAGAAGACGAAGACGGGCTACACGACGGACGCGGACGCGCTGGCGTGGCTGGCGACCCAGACGGACAACGAACTGCCGGTGATCATGCTGCGCCACCGTGAGCAGGCGAAGCTGCGGGTGACGGTCGAGGGCCTGATCAAGACGATCGCGACGGACGGCCGCATCCACACCACGTTCAACCAGACGGTCGCGGCGACGGGCCGCCTGTCGTCGACGGACCCGAACCTGCAGAACATCCCGGTGCGCACGGACGAGGGCAGGGCGATCCGCCGCGGCTTCGTGGTCGGTGAGGGCTTCGAATCCCTGATGACCGCGGACTACAGCCAGATCGAGCTGCGCGTGATGGCCCACCTGTCCGAGGACGTGGGCCTGATCGAGGCGTTCACCTCCGGGGAGGACCTGCACACCACGGTCGCCTCCCAGGTCTTCGGGGTCGGACGTGACGCGGTCGACGCGGAGATGCGCCGCAAGATCAAGGCCATGTCGTACGGCCTGGCGTACGGGCTGTCGGCGTTCGGCCTGTCCCAGCAGCTGAACATCGAGGCGGCCGAGGCGCGGGCGCTGATGGACACGTACTTCGAGCGGTTCGGCGGGGTGCGGGACTATCTGCGCCGTGTGGTGGACGAGGCGAGGGCGACGGGCTACACCGAGACGCTCTTCGGCCGCCGCCGCTATCTGCCCGACCTGAGCAGCGACAACCGCCAACGCCGGGAGATGGCGGAACGCATGGCGCTGAACGCCCCGATCCAGGGCACGGCGGCGGACATCGTCAAGATCGCCATGCTGAACGTGGACCGGGCGCTGCGTGAGGCGGACCTGAGGTCCCGGATGCTGCTGCAGGTCCACGACGAAATCGTCCTGGAGATCGCCCCGGGCGAGCGGCAGCGGACGGAGGAACTGGTCCGCCGGGAAATGGCGGCAGCGGTGCGGCTGAGGGCACCGCTGGACGTCTCGGTGGGCTACGGGACGGACTGGGAGTCGGCGGCACACTGAGCCCGCGGCGGGCAGGGGCCGCGCGGCCTCCGGGCGCGCGGCAGGTGGCCTTGACCGGTGGCCCGTCGGTCACCGTCGACCCGACCGGTGGGCCTTCGGCGAGGCGGCCCACCGGACCCGGCCCGCCCCGGGCTTCCCCGGCGCCGGACGCCCCGGGGGCGTCTCAGGGCGGAACCAGTGGCTTGCGGCCCGCTGTCCGCGCAGGCACCCGCTGTCCGCGCAACCCACCTGCCGTCGGCCGAGGAGATCAGTGCGACGCCGGCCGGGCCGGTTCCCGGCCGCTGCCGTGGCCGTCCGGCGCCGTGCGACGCAGGGCCCTGACCCCCGTCACGTAGAGCGCCAGCCCCACCGCGAGTCCCGCGCCCGCCCCGAAGCACGCCGGCGGGATCACCTCCCACGCTTTCGCGTGGGTTCCCCAGTAGGCCCACCACCGCGACGCCCGCTGCGCCGCCCCCGCTGCCGCGCACCCGCCGATCACCGCCGCCGCCAGCCACCGGTCCGCCCACGACAGCACCGGCACCGTCGGCGAACCGGCCGGCGCCCGCCGCAGCGCGACCGCCACGAACACCGCGATCACCAGGCCCGCCGCGGCCGAACTCCCGTACTGCAGACACGTGTACAGCGGCACACCCGTCATCGGCCGGGCAAGCTGCGGCAACAGCCGTACTCCCCACCGGTCGGCATGGGTGAACGCGTCCCACACCACATGCGTCAGCGCACCCAGCACCGCGGAGACGTACCACCGCGCCACCAGGGGGAACGAGACCCTGCGCAGCGGCGTACCGCAGCGCACCAGCGCCGCCACCCGACCCTGCGTCGCCGGTGGCAGCAGCGCCACCAACGGCTCCCGCAGTATCAGCCACACCCCCACCAGCGCCCAGGCGATGAGCACATCGACGGTGAACACCCCGGTGAAGGAGTGCGTGACCGTACCGAACTCCATGCCTCCGGACACCACACTCGCCGCGAAATAGGTCATGTCGGGCGCGAGCGACCCCGCGACGAGAACGGCGGGCACCAGCTGCCCCCGCCCCGACCCGTCCCTGCGTACGGCCGGCAGGACGGCCGCGGCATGGCTGAGGGTGAACGGCACGACGCCTCCTGCCGCAGATGTTGACCGAGCACAACCACCCGGCGATCACGAACGTCCAGTATGAGGGAGGGATGAGAATGGTGAGGCGGCCCCTCCCTGTTTGTGCGTCCAGCCGGAGCGGACATGGCCAACTGGTGAATATCGGGCACCAACCGGTGTCCGCGGGTCGCAAGTTGTCGTAGGGTCACTGGGTTGCCGCGCCCGGGTGGGTGGTCGAACACGGACACAACAGGGCAGCACACACCAGGTCGTCGACGGGAGGGGTTCACTCAATGGCGGCGCGTTTCGGCAGGAGGCTGCGCAAGGGGGCGGCAACCAGCGCTGTGGCCGCGGCCGCGGTCGCGGCTCTGGCGGCGTCCCAGGCTCCGGGAGTCGCCACCGACGGCCAGGGCAGACAGGCGACCGGCGCGCAGTCCACCCCCGAGACGACCGGCGGCACCGTCAGCGGCGATGGCACCGCCACGGGCAACGGCGGCTACTACACCGACCTGCCGCCGCTCAACAGCCCCACCGAGTCCCCCGGCCCTACCGCCACGCCCACCACGGGCTCTCCCGGCGCCGGAGAGGCCGGCATCCCCGCCACCGTTCTCGACGCGTACAAAAAGGCCGCGGAGGAACTCCAGCGCTCCAAGCCGGGTTGCAACCTGCCCTGGCAACTCCTCGCCGCCATCGGCGAGGTGGAGTCCGGCCAGGCCGACGGCGGCCGGGTCGACGCGGACGGCACCACATACACGAAGATCCTCGGCCCGGTCCTGGACGGCAACGGCTTCGCCAGCATCAAGGACACCGACAACGGCGCCTACGACGGCGACAGCACCTATGACCGTGCGGTCGGGCCCATGCAGTTCATCCCGTCCACCTGGGCGTGGGCGGGCCGCGACGGCAACGGCGACGGCGTCAAGGACCCCAACAACGTCTACGACGCCGCCCTGGCCGCCGCGCACTATCTGTGCCGCGGGGACCGTGACCTGTCGGTCCAGACCGACATCAACGCCGCGATACTCGGCTACAACAACTCGCAGGACTACCTGAACACCGTTCTGTCCTGGTACGAGTACTACCGCAAGGGCACCCACTCGATCCCGGACGGCACCGGCACCCTGCCCTCGCACCGCAGTGGCCACGCCTCCGGTGCGAACCACGACCCGGGGCCGCGGAGGACGGGCAAGCCCGGCACCTCCAAGCCCGGCGGACGCACGAGCCCCAGCCCCACCCCCACCCCGCCGTCCACGAACAGGCCCACCCCGCCGAAGCCGACGCCGCCCGCCCCCACCCCCACCGACACGGTGGACCACCTGGCCGACGGCGGCACCGGGGAACTCTCCGCGAAGACGGGCGACACCTTCGACCGGCAGATCGTGGTGAAGGCCGTCACCAAGGCGGGCAAGGCCGTGCCGAAGGTGCGCGTGCGGTTCACGGTCATCGGCGACACGGACACCACCTTCACCGGCGGGGAGACCGTCGCGACCGTCGTCACCGACAGCTCGGGCAAGGCCGCCGCGCCCGTGCTCGTCGCCGGCCGGAAGACCGGCGGTTTCACGGTCCGCGCGCTGGTCGTGGGCCGCACGGTCACCGGTCTCGACTACTCGGCCACCGTCGTCGAACGCCAGGCGGACACCCTCGTCCGTACCGGCGACACCGAGTTGACCTGCACACCGGGCGGTGAGTTCGCGGACCAGGTCGAGGTGAAGGCCACCTACAAGGGCGCCGTCGCGGACGGCGTCGCGGCCACCGCGACCCTCGTCAAGTCGGCCGACGACCCGACCGAGAACGACAAGGGCCCCTACTTCAAGGACGCGAACGGCAAGACCGTACGCACCCTCACCGACCTCAGGACCGACGCGAACGGCCTGCTGAAGTTGCCGAAGCTGTACGCCGACGACACGACCGGCACGTTCCTGCTCCGCATCACCACCGCGGGCGGGGCCACCCTGACGGTCGAGCTCAAGGTGGCGGCGGCCGACGCGTCCCCCAGCCCGAGCCCGACACCCAGCCCGAGTTCCTGAGCCGGGAACGCACGGCGGCGCCCCTCCCTGACGGAGGGGCGCCGCCGCCTTTTCGCGCGCTCTGTTCTCATCTCGCACGCTCGTTGCTACGGTGCCGGACCTGACGGTGCATCAGCTGCCAGCCACGGGGAGGCCCGTATGCGCGCCCTCGTCGCCGCCGCGATCGGCCTGGTCGCGGCGTTCGTCCTGGTTTTCGCCCTGACGGCCCTGGGCTCGCCGTCCGGCACGACCTCCCCGAAACCACTGCTGACGACGGTCCCCAGCCATCCGTGACGCACGCGCAGGGAGGACGCCGAGATGCGCCGCAAGGCCGGTCTGATCCTGCTCGCCCTCGCCGTGTTCTGCACGGCGCTGGCCCCACTGCTGCGCTGGTACGCCTTCCCGCGCCTGGCCGAGGTCCCCGCGAACGAGTACCAGACCATGGTGCTCGAGGCGAAGAACGCCACCCTCCTCGACTACGGCACCATGACGTCCCGAACGGTCCCCGACGTCACCATCGTGCAGACCCTCAAGGGCGACGTGGAGGCCGCGGCGAAGATCGAGCAGACCGCGGGCCGTGACGTGGTCGTCTGGGACGGCCTGTCCTACGTGCAGGGGCCCCACGGCGCCATGGTGTCCCGCATCCCGGAGCGATACATCTTCGACGCCCACAGCCAGGAACCCGTCCACGCCACCGGTGAGATGGTCGACGGCGACCCCGTCCACCGCGACGGCATCGAGTTCAAATGGCCGTTCCTGACCCAGAAGCGGGACTACGAGTACTTCGACGCGCAGGCCCGCGTCACCGCCCCCATCCACTACAAGGGCACGCAGACCTTCCGCGGCGTCAGGGTCTACTGCTTCGAGCAGACGATCCCGTGGACCAAGGTCCCCTTCCCGAAGGTCATGCCCGTCAAGGGCATCACCCCGGAGTCGGTCGCGAGGACCGGCACGACCCGCTGGTACACCACGATCCGGAAATTCTGGGTCGAACCCCTGACCGGCGCGCCCGTCTACGGCGAGGAGATCCACAGGGAGGAACTGCGCGGCGGCACGCTCCTCGGGGGCCGTGACCGGGTCACCGTCTTCGCGGGAGACGTGAAGATGCGCGAGGACTACATCGCCTCGACGGTCGCCCTGGTCAAGCACGACCGCCTGCTGATCCTGCTGCTGACGTCCGCCCTGCCGTGGGGCCTCCTGGTCCTCGGCGCCGTCCTGCTGGCGCTCTCCCTGTACCTGGAGGCGCGCGGCCGCCGCCCGGACGACCCGGAGCCCGCCGCGGCCGGGGAGCGCGAGCCGGTCACCGCCTGAGCCGCGCGTTCGTGTGCCGGGTCGGCTCCGCGGTGGCCGGGTCCTCCGGCCAGGGGTGCTTGGGGTACCGGCCGCGCAGCTCCGCCCGTACGGCCCTGTAGCCGTCCCGCCAGAAGGAGGCGAGGTCGGCGGTGACGGCCGCGGGCCGCCCGGCGGGGGAGAGCAGGTGCACCACGACGGGCACACCGGCGATCTCGGGCGAGGCCTGCAGCCCGAACATCTCCTGCAGCTTCACGGCGAGGACCGGCCGCTCGGGGTCGGCGTAGTCGATCCGCACCGCGGACCCGCTCGGGACGGTGATCCGCTCCGGGGCGAGTTCGTCGAGCCGGGCCGCCTCCCCCGTGGACCAGGGCAGCAGCCGGGCCAAGGACTGCCCCGCGTCGATCCGGGCGAGGTCGGCCCGCCGCCGGGCACGGCTCAGCTCGGGCTCCAGCCACTCGTCCACGCGCGCATGGAGCGCGTCGTCGCGGACGTCCGGCCATGGCTCGCCCAGGTGGAGGCGCAGGAAGGCGAGCCGTTGCCGCAGTACATGAGCCTGCGGGGACCACCGCAGCAGACCGAAGCCCTCCTGCCGCAGCCCGTCGAGCAGCGCCCGGCGTACGAGGGCGGAATCGGGGTCCCGCAGCGGCCGAACGGCCAGCTCGACGGCCCCGAGCCGCTCGGTACTCCGGGCGACGACATCCCCCTCGGCCCAGTGCACCTCCTCGCCCGTGGCGTACAGTGCCGCGGCCGCCCACCGTGCCACCTCCTCGTCGACCACTGCGGCGAGCCCCACGCGCGCGTGCCCGGCACCGACGGGCCGGTCCGCCACGGCCACCGCCAGCCACGGGGCACCACGCAGCCCCGATCCCTCCCTCAGCTCGGCGCGGGTGCCGTTCACCATGAGGCACGAGCCGCCGTCGGCCCGCGCGAGCCGCTCCGGGAAGGCAAGAGCGGCGACGAGTCCCACCGCATGGTCGTCGCGCACCTCGGCGCCGGCGACAGGGGCATCGCCCGCCTCGGCCCGGCCGACCGGCGCGCCGCCCGCCGCGGCCCGCAGCCGGCGCGCCTCCTCCCGCCAGCGCGCCGCGTACGCGTCGCCCCCGTACCGGGCCGCCCGCCACACGGCCGCCAGGTCGTCGCCGTACTCCCGCGGCGGCTCCTCGCTCAGCAGAGCCACCGCCTGCGCGGCCCGCTCCGCGCCGACCAGCGGGGCCGCGTCCAGCAGCGCCCGCGCCAGCCGTGGGTGCAGCCCCAGCCGGGACATCCGCACGCCCCGCTGCGTGGCCCGCCCCGCCGCGTCGACCGCGCCGATCGCCGTCAGCACCGAGCGCGCCGCCGCCATCGCCCCACCCGGTGGTGCGTCGAGGAGTGCCAGCCCGGACGCGTCCGGATCGCCCCAGCACGCCGCCTGCAAGGCGAACGCCGTCAGATCGGCCAGCAGGATCTCCGGCGCCGGGAAGCGCGGCAGCCGCGCGTCCTCGGCCTCGGGCCAGCAGCGGTACACCCGGCCCGGCGCCTCACGCCCCGCCCGGCCCGCGCGCTGCCGCCCCGCCGCCTGCGAGGCCCGTACCGTCGTCAGCGCGCTCAGCCCCCGCGCATGGTCGACCCGCGGCTGCCGCGCGAGACCGGAGTCGACGACCACCCGGACCCCCGGCACGGTGAGGGACGACTCCGCCACGGCCGTGGCCAGCACCACGCGCCGCCCCGAGCCCGGCGACAGCACGGCCTCCTGCACGGCAGCCGGCGCCCGCCCGTGCACCCGGAGCACCTCGGTGCCGCCCAGATCCCCCAGCCGACCCGCCACGCGGGCGATCTCCCCGACGCCGGGCAGGAAGCACAACACGTCCCCCTCGCACTCGGCGAGCGCCCGCCGCACCACCGACGCCACGTGCGCGAGCAGCGCCGGATCCACCCGCATCCCGTGCGGCGGCCGCACGGGGCGCGCGGGAGGCGCCCACACCACCTCCACGGGGTACGACACGTCCTCCGCCTCGACGACCGGGGCACCGCCCAGCAGCCGTGCCCAGCCCCCGGCATCCGTCGTCGCGGAGGCCGCCACCATCTTCAGCTCGGGCCGCAGGGTCTGACGCACGTCGAGCAGGAAGGCGGCGACCGTGTCGGCGTCCAGGTGCCGCTCGTGGACCTCGTCGAGCACCACCACGTCGACGTCCGCCAGCTCCTGGTCCCGCTGGAGCCGCTGCAGCAGCACACCGGTGGTGACGACCTCCACGCGCGTGTGCCGCCCGACCACCCGCTCCCCGCGCACGGTGCAGCCGACACTCTCACCGGTCCTCTCGCCCAGCAGCCACGCCATCCGCCGGGCCGCCGCACGCGCCGCGATCCGCCGCGGCTCGGCCACCACCACCCGCCGAGCGGGACCGCCGCCCAGCAGCCCCGCCAGGGCGAGCGGCACCAGCGTCGTCTTGCCGGTACCCGGCGGCGCGCACAGCACCGCCGTACCGTGCTCGCCCAGAGCGGCCCGGAGGGCGGGGACGGCGGTACGGACGGGCAGGCGGTCCAGGGCGTCGTGGCGGATCACCGCACCAGTGTTCCAGGCGGTCGCGTCACGGGAGAAAGGCATGGTGGCAGCGCAGGCAGAACATCTGCCTGCGCCAGTCGGCCCGCTGCCGGGCCGCCTGCGCGACGCTCCCGCGCAGGGACACCAGCCACACGCCCCCGCCGGCCAGCCCGACGAACCCCAGCCACACGTCCGAGACGAGCAGGGCACAGCCCAGGGCCAGCAGCCCGAACGGCGCCGCCCAGCGCTCCTCGTCCAGCGCGGGCCGCGCCAGGTGCGGCGCCCCGGCCCGCGCCCCGGGCGACAGCGTCCTCCAGTACGTGCGGAGCCGGACGGTCCTGTCCCCTCGCCGGCAGACCGGGCAGACGTGCATGTGCGTACCCCCCACCGCCTGGCAGCGCGGACCGCGGCCTCGAGGGCGATATGTCGACTCACCGGTTGTGCCCTGCCGGTGCGGCCGGCATGCGCGCACGGCCGCCACCTTTGCGAATCGGCCGGAACCGCCCCGCTGGGGTCTCAGACCCGCTGGTCCCGTTCGCAGACGAAGATCGCCGTTCCCGGGACCAGCCCGCCGCGCAGCGGCGACCACCCGCCCCACTCGGACGTGTTCCAGGCCGGCCACTCGGGCTCGACCAGGTCGACGAGCCGGAAGCCGGACGACACGATGTCCCTCACCCGGTCGCCGAGCGTGCGGTGGTGCTCGACGTAGACCGCCCGGCCCCGCTCGTCCTGCTCGACGTACGGCGTGCGGTCGAAGTAGGAGGCCGACACGGTGAGGCCCTCCGGACCCGGCTCGTCCGGGAACGCCCAGCGGATCGGGTGGGTCACCGAGAACACGAAACGGCCGCCGGGGCGCAGCACCCGGTGCACCTCGCGCAGCACCAGTCGCGGATCCGCCACGAACGGCAGCGCCCCGTACGCCGAGCACGCCAGGTCGAAGGAGGCGTCCCGGAAGGGCAGGACGCAGGCGTCGGCCTGCACCAGGGGGAAGCCGGCGCCGATCCGCAGGGCGTGCTGGAGCTGGCGGTGGGAGAGGTCGAGGGCCACCGGGCGGGCGCCCTGCCGGGCGAGCCAGCGGGAGCACTGCGCCGCGCCGGCGCCCATCTCCAGGACGTCCTTGCCCTTGAGGTCCTCGAGCGGGCCGAGCAACGCGGCGTCGACCTCGTCCAGGCCCTCGGGCCCCCAGACGAAGCGGTCGTCGCCGAGGAACGTGCCGTGCTCGATCTGGTACTCGTCGGCGTTCCGGTCCCACCAGCCCCGGTTGGCCCGGGAACTCTCCGTGACACCCGCCGCACGTCGGGTGGCTTCCGGCTCGAACTGTTCGGGCTCTTGGATGATGGGCTCCCTCGTCGTACTCTTCCGTCCAGCCCGACGCGGCGGTGTCACGGAAAAGGGTCCTGTGGCCTGTGCGGTCTCGTGGCGTCGGCCGGGTGCGGCCGGTGGTGCACGACGACTTGTGCCGGAAATGCGGCGATCCGCCCCGGGTGTGCGCCTTCGCGCATTGACCCTGTCCGGCTGCCCCCGTATGCTACAAGTTGCGCTGCGGGCCTGCGCACCTCAGACGTAGCAGGCTGCGCTCGCATCTGTTGTATGTCCCCTCGGTTGTCGAGGCGCCATCACCGGTCGGCTGGTGGGGCGCTTCCTTGGCTGTCCGGCTTCTGCAGAGCGAAACGGGCTCCGGCGTGAGCAGTACCTACGACTTCAATGTCCGTACCGGAGCCCTTTTCCACATGACGAGCAGCACCGAGACCACCGCCACCACCCCGCAGGTAGCGGTCAACGACATCGGTAACGAGGAAGCGTTCCTCGCAGCGATCGACGAGACGATCAAGTACTTCAACGACGGCGACATCGTCGACGGCGTCATCGTGAAGGTCGACCGGGACGAGGTCCTGCTCGACATCGGTTACAAGACCGAAGGTGTCATCCCGAGCCGCGAGCTCTCGATCAAGCACGACGTCGACCCGAACGAGGTCGTCGCCGTGGGCGACGAGATCGAGGCCCTGGTCCTCCAGAAGGAGGACAAGGAAGGCCGCCTGATCCTCTCGAAGAAGCGCGCCCAGTACGAGCGTGCCTGGGGCACCATCGAGAAGATCAAGGAAGAGGACGGCATCGTCACCGGTACCGTCATCGAGGTCGTCAAGGGTGGTCTCATCCTCGACATCGGCCTCCGCGGCTTCCTCCCCGCCTCCCTGGTCGAGATGCGCCGCGTCCGCGACCTGCAGCCGTACGTCGGCAAGGAGCTCGAGGCGAAGATCATCGAGCTGGACAAGAACCGCAACAACGTGGTCCTGTCCCGCCGCGCCTGGCTCGAGCAGACCCAGTCCGAGGTCCGCCAGACCTTCCTCACGACCCTGCAGAAGGGTCAGGTCCGGTCCGGTGTCGTCTCCTCGATCGTCAACTTCGGCGCCTTCGTGGACCTGGGTGGCGTCGACGGCCTGGTCCACGTCTCCGAGCTGTCCTGGAAGCACATCGACCACCCGTCCGAGGTCGTCGAGGTGGGCCAGGAGGTCACCGTCGAGGTTCTCGACGTCGACATGGACCGCGAGCGTGTCTCCCTGTCGCTGAAGGCGACCCAGGAAGACCCGTGGCAGCAGTTCGCCCGCACCCACCAGATCGGCCAGGTCGTGCCCGGCAAGGTCACGAAGCTGGTTCCGTTCGGTGCGTTCGTCCGCGTGGACGAGGGGATCGAGGGTCTGGTCCACATCTCCGAGCTGGCCGAGCGCCACGTGGAGATCCCGGAGCAGGTCGTCCAGGTCAACGACGAGATCTTCGTCAAGGTCATCGACATCGACCTCGAGCGTCGCCGGATCTCGCTGTCCCTCAAGCAGGCCAACGAGTCCTTCGGTGCCGACCCGACCGCGGTCGAGTTCGACCCGACCCTGTACGGCATGGCCGCGTCCTACGACGACCAGGGCAACTACATCTACCCCGAGGGCTTCGACCCGGAGACCAACGACTGGCTGCCGGGCTACGAGAAGCAGCGCGAGGAGTGGGAGCGCCAGTACGCCGAGGCGCAGACCCGCTTCGAGCAGCACCAGCAGCAGGTCATCAAGTCCCGCGAGGCGGACGCCGCTGCCGCTGCCGAGGGTGGCGAGGCCGCCGCTCCGGCCGCGTCCGGCGGTTCGTACTCCTCCGAGGGCGGCGACAACTCCGGCGCCCTGGCGTCGGACGAGGCGCTGGCGGCCCTGCGTGAGAAGCTGGCAGGCGGCCAGAGCTGAGCGCTCGCCCGCCAGGCGTTAGCGGATGACTGAGGGCCCGCCCCCACCAGGGGGCGGGCCCTCAGCGTGTTCGGTCCTGGGCCGCGGATGCCGCACCACTCCGCCGCGGTGAACCCGAAAGCGGCCAGGAGGCCCCCGGCAGAGTGCCCACGGCGGAGTGCGAACAGCGACGAAAGGCCGGTAAAAACCGCGCTGCCGGAGCACGCACGGGGAATGCCCGTGCCCCCGGCCCGCGTTGTGTCCGTACGAACACGAGGAGGAGCGGTCTACAGTGCTTGATCCGCAGGGTTTGTACGCATGGGAGCCGAAGGGCCTCGCCGTCGTCGACATGGCGCTCGCCCAGGAATCGGCCGGACTGGTCATGCTCTATCACTTCGACGGATACATCGACGCGGGTGAGACCGGCGACCTGATCGTCGACCGGCTCCTCGACGCGCTGCCCCAGCAGGTCGTGGCCCGCTTCGACCACGACCGGCTCGTGGACTACCGCGCCCGCCGCCCCCTGCTCACCTTCCGCCGCGACCGCTGGACCGACTACGAGGTCCCCGAGATCGAGGTGCGTCTCCTCCAGGACGCCACCGGAGCGCCCTTCCTGCTGCTGTCGGGGCCCGAGCCGGACGTGGAGTGGGAGCGGTTCGCCGCGGCGGTGGGGCAGATCGTGGAGCGGCTCGGCGTCCGGCTGTCCGTGAACTTCCACGGCATCCCCATGGGCGTGCCGCACACCCGGCCGGTGGGCCTGACCCCGCACGGCAACCGTACCGACCTGGTACCGGGCCACCGCAGCCCCTTCGAGGAGGCGCAGGTACCGGGCAGTGCCGAGTCCCTGGTGGAATACCGGCTCGCGGAGGCCGGACACGACGTTCTGGGCGTCGCCGCGCACGTCCCCCACTACATCGCCCGCTCCCCGTATCCGGACGCCGCGCTCACCGTCCTGGAGGCCATCACGGCCGCCACCGGTCTCGTCCTGCCGGCCGTCGCGCACTCCCTGCGCAACGACGCGCACCGCACGCAGACGGAGATCGAACGGCAGATCCGGGAAGGCGACGAGGACCTGGTGCGACTCGTCGAGGGGCTCGAGCACCAGTACGACGCCGCCGCGGGCGCCGAGACACGCGGCAACATGCTCGCCGAGCCCCTCGAGATCCCGTCCGCGGACGAGATCGGACAGGAATTCGAGCGCTTTCTCGCGGAGCGCGAGGGCGACGGCTGAACCCGGGCGGACAGCTCGGCCGACCGCCTGCCGTCCACACCGTCAGTGCCGGGCCGTAAGCTTCCCGTCATGCTGAAGGTAGGGCTGACCGGCGGTATCGGTGCCGGTAAGAGCGAGGTGTCGCGGCTGCTCGTGGAGCGCGGCGCCGTGCTGATCGACGCGGACCGCATCGCGCGCGAGGTCGTCGCTCCCGGCACCCCCGGGCTCGCGGCGGTCGTCGAGGCGTTCGGGGAGGACGTCCTCGCCCCGGACGGCAGCCTCGACCGCCCCAGGCTCGGCTCCATCGTCTTCGCCGACCCGGACAGACTGGCGGTCCTGAACTCGATCGTGCACCCCTTGGTGGGCGCCCGCTCCCGCGAACTGGAGAGCGCCGCTCCCGAGGACGCCGTGGTCGTCCACGACGTCCCCCTCCTCGCCGAGAACGCACTCGCCCCGCTCTACGACGTCGTGATCGTCGTGGACGCGAGCCCTGCCACCCAACTGGACCGGCTGGTCCGCCTGCGCGGGATGACCGAGGAGGACGCACGCGCCCGCATGGCCGCCCAGGCGCCCCGCGAGAAGCGTCTGGACGTCGCGGACATCGTGATCGACAACGATGCGCCCCTGGAGCAGCTGAGGCAGCGCGTAAGGGACGTATGGGAGGAACTCGTCCGCAGAGCGCGGCGTTCACAGGAATAGCGGCCGCCTCCGGGGGCGTTGAACCGCTGCAGCAAGGGAAGGAATCTGCCGTGCCCGAGACCAGCGATTCCACCGGACCCACTCCGGAGACGCATGTCATCGACTTCCGCGCCGCGGAGCAACTCCTCGCCGCACGGGACCCCCGGGGCGCGGTCAAACTGCTCGACGGCGTGATCGCCGCCCACCCCGAGAACACCGCCGCCCGGCTGCTGCGTGCGCGTGCCTTCTTCGCCGCCGCGCAACTGCGACCGGCCGAACTGGAGTTCAGCATCGTGCTGGAACGCGAGCCGGACAACGCGTACGCGCACTTCGCCCTCGCCCGCACGTACGAGCGCCAAGCCCGGCCGGACGAGGCGAAGCGGCACTTCCGGCTGGCCGCCGCCCTGGACCCGAACCCGCAGTACCTGAAGGCGGCACGCTTCGACTCCTAGGGCCCCGGCAGGTGTGCGCGCATGGCCGGCACGATCCTCTCGGTGGCTACCTGTCGCGGCGTTCCGGCGGCAGGTACGGCGGCACGTCACGGCCCGGCTGCCAGTGCGGACCCTGACGGATGTGCCGCACGATCACCGTCAGGTCCGCCGCCACGACCAGCCACAGCGCACCGCATGCGGCCGCCCAGCCCGGCCTGCCGAGGAGGGCGAACGCCACGAGGCCGAAGGTGGCCCACACCAGACCCCACAGGCTCAGCCAGAAGCGGGCCCGCAGTGCACTGCGGGCCGTCGTCGGTTCACTGCCCGTCCGCATCGCCATCACTGCTCCTCAGGGCTCCAGTACCCTTCGTGGTGCACGTTCACCATGGGAGGGCGACCGGATCCGGGCGGCCGCGCACAGCAGCGGGGCCGGATCCGTGCGGGGAGGCGACGGTGCTGCTCCAGACGTTGCGGGCTGACGCCCGGCTTGCCGAGTGGCTGAGGGACCTCGACGGCGCCGGCGACACGGGCGTGGGGGCCGCCCTGCCCGACGCGGACGAGTTGCCCGATGTCCTGCTCGACCTCTCCGTGCCCCACGAGGACATCAACGAACTCGTCGCCCACCGCGCCGGGCTCCACCAGGACCCGGGGGTGACGACGCTGCTGGAGCGGTGCGTCGCCCGCCTGGTGCGGGACATGGGGGAGATCGGCAAGGGCTGGGAGCCACCGCGGTTCCCCGCGTCGGCGGGGCCGCTGGGCCGGCTCTTCCCCGTGTACGTCTTCGTCGCGGCGCTGCCGTACGTGCGGGCGTACCACCGCGAGCGCGGCATCCCCCAGGAGGTGTCCCGGCGCACGCTCGCCGACCTGGGCCGGCACATGGCGGTGCACCGCCGACGGCACGGCACGGGCGGGCTGCTGTTCCCCTGGTGGATCGCGCTGCACTTCCACGGGGAGCTGTTCGAACTGGGACGGCTGCAGTTCCAGCGGGCGCGGCTGGGGCAACGTACCGGGCAGGCGATCGGGGCGGCGGGCCGGGCGTTCGGACCCGGCGACCACTGCCTGAGCCTGCACATACCCGACTTCCGGGGCCCGCTGTCACCGTCCGCCTGTGAGCGGTCCCTGGCGCAGGCACGGGCCTTCTTCGCCCGGCACTACCCGGACGAGCGCCATGAGATCGCCGTGTGCCACTCCTGGCTCCTCGATCCCCAGCTCAAGCGGTATCTCCCGGAGGACTCCAACATCATCCGCTTCCAGAACCGGTTCCGGCTCGCCCACCAGGACACGGCACCGGACGACGGGGCACCGGTAGGTTTCGTCTTCGGCGACCCGGAGCTGCCGGTCGGGGAGTTGCCCCGGCGCAGCAGCGTGGAGCGGGCGGTGGGGGATCATCTGCGGTCGGGCGGGCACTGGTACGGGGGCCACGGCTGGTTCCCGCTGTGAAGCCGTTCGGCCCCCGCACGTTCCGCCCCGTCGAGTGACAGCGGACCGGCCACGGGGCACGACCCCGACGTGATCATTCGGGCCGGCTCCGGCCCCCGGAGCGGCCCTGCGTGCCCGAACCGCTCGCGAAGCCGCCACCCGCCGCTGCCAGGCCGCGGAGCCGCTCGATCTCGCGGCGGTCGCGCTTGGTGGGCCGGCCCGCGCCACGGTCGCGGACACCTGCCGGGCCGACGGCTTCGCGGGGTGGCGGGGGCGGGCTGTTGTCGATGTAGCACTGGACGGCCACCGGGGCGCCGACGCGCTTGCGGATCAGACGCTTCACCACGACGACACGCTCCCGGCCCTCGTGCCTGAGGCGCACCTCGTCGCCGACGCGCACGCTGTACGCGGGCTTCACGCGTTCGCCGTTCACCCGCAGATGGCCGCCCCGGCAGGCAGCCGCACCCATCGAGCGGGTCTTGACGAGCCGTACGGACCAGATCCAGCTGTCGATGCGGACGCTCTCCCCGCTCCCGGGGCCGGCCGCCTCCGCGGCGGCCACCGCGGCAGCGGTCTTCGGATCGGCGGCCGTCGGGGCGGCGGAGCCTCCGGTGCCGGTGGTCCGGCCTTCCGCGCCCGCGCCGGCCTCCCGCCGGTCCGGGTCGCCGCCGCGGCGCGCCCCGGAGTCCCCGCCCGCCGTCTCGTGGTCCGCGCCTTCAGAAGCCATGCCTCCGACCTTAGCTCGCCGAGCCGGGTGGACCGGACGCCTTTTCCGCGCCTGATCACCGGTCGGCCGGGTGCCGCAGGAGTCCCCCTCGCCCGGTCCTACCGTGGAGGCATGGACAGCAGCAGCCTCGCCCGGCTGGACGAGCGGATCACGGGATGCCGCGCCTGCCCGCGCCTGGTCGCATGGCGCGAGGAGGTGGCCTCGGCCAAGCGGGCCGCGTTCGCCGACTGGACGTACTGGGGGCGGCCGGTGCCGGGCTTCGGGCCGCCGGACGCACGGCTGCTCGTCATCGGCCTTGCCCCCGCCGCCCACGGCGGAAACCGGACCGGGCGGATGTTCACCGGGGACCGGTCCGGGGACGTGCTCTACGCGGCGCTGCACGCCGTGGGACTGGCGTCGCAGCCCACGTCGGTGGCCGCCGACGACGGCCTGGAGCTCCACGGCGTACGCGTCACCGCGCCCGTGCACTGCGCCCCGCCCGCCAACAAGCCGACGCCCGAGGAACGGAACACCTGCCGGCCGTGGCTGGTTCAGGAACTGCGGCTGCTGCGTCCGTCGCTGAGGTGCGTCGTCGCGCTCGGCTCCTTCGGCTGGCAGGCCGCGCTGACCGCACTCGGGGAGGCGGGCTGGGTGGTACCCCGGCCGCGGCCGGGCTTCGGCCACGGGGCCCGCGTGTCATTGGAGGGACTGGAGCTCTTCGGCTGCTTCCACGTCAGCCAGCGCAACACCTTCACCGGGCGGCTCACCCCTCAGATGCTGCGGGACGTGCTGCGCACGGCGGCGGAGGCGGCGGGGCTGCCGGCCGAGGCGTGACCGCGCTCCACACGGACAGTTCGCCTCCGAACAGGTGCCGCACCGTCGACCGGTTCCCTGACGGACATCAGCAGGCTGTTGCCGCCGTGGCGGGGATCCGGTGGTGGAAACGGACGAGCCACCTGGTGGTGGCGGAGCTCGCCGTCAACCGCGTGCGAGGCGCACTCCCGTGCCCGCGGTCGTACCCCGGGAAGAATGCGCGCTTCCGCCGCCGGGCGGAGGTACGACACGGCCCGCGCCACGCTCGCGTACGCACGGGCCAA
Source organism: Streptomyces sp. PTL18 (assembly GCF_059510295.1). Classification (NCBI taxonomy): domain Bacteria; kingdom Bacillati; phylum Actinomycetota; class Actinomycetes; order Kitasatosporales; family Streptomycetaceae; genus Streptomyces; species Streptomyces sp. PTL18. The sequence goes on from NZ_JCAJZO010000006.1 coordinate 434,133, forward strand.
CCACGTCCCGAAGGGCCGCCTCACTGAGGTCGCGGGCGCCCCCGCGGTGGCCTCGGCCAAGCGGCGCACGCCGTTCCCGCCGGACGAGGGGAGTGGGTGACCAACGAGAAACGGCTGCTGGAGCGCGCCGGTCTGCGCGGCATCGCCGGAGTCATGGAGCCCCTGGACGCGCAGCCGAGCACGCTGACGCGGGCCGGCTCAAGGACGCCGGTCCCTCATCGCGGCCGCGCTGACGCGGCGGGAAGCCGCCGACACCGGACGGTGACATCGCAGGGCACGTCCGCCTTCCCGGTCCCCGCCCACACGGACTTGCGTTCATAAAGAACGCAAGGACCGCCCGCCCTTTCACACCGCCGAAACGTTCACGCCCCCTTCGCTCCGGGAACACGCCCTACCGTTGACCCCACACCGCCCGGCCACCGTCGCCCGAAGGCACACCCCCGCCCTCGTCCGGACAGGAGCCCTGTGTCGCGTCCCGCGTTCGCCCTGCCCCCCTGGCTCGCCCACGCCCTGCGCGCCCAGCGCGGCCCCGTGCCCTGGAGCGCCGTCGTCCGGGGTGCCCTCGCGGCGGGGCCGCTGCTGCTGGCCGCCCTGCTCACCGGGCGTACGCCGGCGGGTGTCCTCGCCGCCCTCGGGGCCTTGCTCGCAGGGATCAACGACCGGCCCGGCAGCCGACGGGCCTCCGTGCAGCGCCTCGGGGTGCCCGCGCTCGCGGGGGCCGGTGGGCTGCTCACCGGGACGTACGCCGGGCAGCACACAGAAGCCGTCCTCCTCACCCTCGTGCTCACCGCCCTCGGACTCCTCGCCGGAGCCGTCAGCGCCGTGGGCCCCGTCGCCTCCGGGGCCGGTACCCAGCTGCTCGTCGGCGCGGCCATCGGTGCCGGGATGCCGCTGCCGGAGAGCGGCTGGCAGCGGGCCCTGGCCTTCCTCGCCGGCGCCGGCTGGCTGCTGGCGCTGCGCCTGGTGCTGCCCACGTCCGGCGCGACTACAGGCGACTACCGCTTCGACGGGGAACGTGACGCCGTCGCCGAGGTGTACGACGCCGTCGCCGACCTGCTCCTCGCCACCGGTACTTCGGACGCCACCGCGCGCAGGGCGGCCCTGACCGCTGCCCTGGACCACGCCCAGGACGCCCTCGCCGGGCCCCGGCTGCGGCGGTACGCGTCCTTCTCCCCGGCCGAACGGCGCCTGCATGCGCAGTACGCCGCGGCTCTCCCCCTCGCCGAGGCCGCCACCGCGCTCGCCTGGGCCGGGGACCCCGTTCCCGCGCGGGCAGCGGAGGGGCCGCGCCGCCTCGCCGCCGCCGTCCGCGGCAACACGCACACCGGACCCCTGCCCGCACCGACCCGCGACGCCGCCGCTCTGCGCGCCCTCGACGACGCCCTCCTGCACGCCGCCGACACCTTCGACCGGGGCGGCGACGGACACGGCCTGCACGCCCAGCGCCGTACCGCCACCTCCGTGCTGAGCATCGTCCTCGGTGCCGGGGGACGCGAGTACGGACTCCGTGTCGCCCTCGGTTTCGGTGCCAGCGCCGCCATCGCGCAGGCCCTGCATCGCACCCACTGGTACGGGCACCACACCCACTGGTACTGGCTCCCCGTGACCGCCGTCTTCCTGGTCAAGCCCGATCTCGGACCGCTGGTCTCCCGTGTGCTGTGCCGGGCGGCCGGGACGGTGCTGGGTGCCGCCGTCTTCGCCGCCCTCGCCGCCGTCGTGCCCAGGCCCGCGGGGCTCGTCGTGATCGTGACGCTGTGCGGGGCGCTCGTCCCGGTCGCCACACGGCACTTCGCCGCGCAGACCACCGTCGTCACCGTCCTCGTCCTCGCCCTGGTCATGGTCGGCGGCGAGTCGCAGGCCTCCTGGAGCAGGATCGGGGAGACACTCCTGGCCTGCGGGATCGTGCTGCTCGTCGGGCACCTGCCGGCGCCGGGGCAGCGCGGCGGCACCGTACGCGCCCGGCTGGGACGTGCGGTGGAGGCCGCACACGCCTACCTCGCGCACGTCCTGACCCGGGAGGACGACCGCTTCGGGCGCTGGGCGCTGCGCCGCGAGGCCTACCGCGCGCTCGCCGAGGCCCGTCTCGCGATCGACCTCGCCGCCGCCGAGCACCCTGCCCTCGCCCGGCACACCGAGGGCACGGACGAGGTGGCCGTCACGCTCGAACGGCTCATCGACACCACCACCGCCTGTGCCGTGCACCTCGACGACATCGGACATCTCACGTCCCGGCACCGCCGACGGCTCGCCGAACTCCTCGACGAACTCGCCGAGCGCCGCGCGCACGCCGGACTGGACACGGAGGAGAGCCCTCAACTGCCCCTGGCGGTGTAGCCGAGGCCGTCCCGGCTTCCGGCGGGACCAACCGGGCTGTTCCGATGAATTCACCGCGATTTCGCACGGGCCACGTGTCAAATGCGTCTCAGTAGCCGCACCGGACGCGCCGTTCCCCCAAAGAGATGCGTTTAACTCTAGGAGCCGACCGTGATCGGCTCGCCGGAACACGGCGCTGCAAGGAGGTACAGGGTGAACGGGCGAACAGTGCTGGCGCGCTTTCCCGCAGGCGGGCCGCGAGGCTCGTGGCCGGCGGAGGAGTTCGCGCAGGCGCGGCGCCTGGAGGGGCAGCCCGCGGAGGTCGTGATGGACCTCGCGACGGACGCGTTCCTGGTGGTCGTGCGGGGGGCCGACGCCGCCGAGTGACCGCGCCGGTCGGTTCGGCAGGGCGCGTGCACGCATGTGTCGGGGCACGCGTGGGCGCATTCGGCACCGGCACACGCCGTGCAGGCCGGGGGCGCGCGTGCGTGGTCTTCGTAGCGTGCGCCCGGGTGATGCCCTACGGGCGCATGCGTGCTCGGATTCGTGAGGTACTCGTCCGTGGGTTCGTGGTGCACACGTGCGCGTGTCGTGTCATTGTGCGCGTCTCCGCGTGATGGGGCGGGGGCACGGTCATGTGCTGATCGGGCGTGTCCATGCCGGAGTGGTGCCCGTGACCCAGCACAGCGCCAGATACAGGGGGATCGGCGGGGTGTACGGCACGCTGCCGTCCGCCCGGTGGATGAGCTCGGGGACCCCCTCCGGGTCCGGAACGAGTGCGCCGCGGGCGTAGCGGCTGGGTGCCGGCCAGTCCATGGCGACATCGGAGTCGGACGGCACGATCCACCACCAGTCGGCCCGGTCGGCGTACACACAGCCCAGCCGCGGCAGTCTGGGCAGTACCAGGGGCCCGTAGCGGGCGGGCGCGGCCACCGCGTCGCAGCCGAGCGGGACGGTCGTGTCGTCGGGCAGAGGGAGTCGTCCGGGCGCCGTGGCGGACGCCCGCCGCGCCCGGTCGACACGGACCAGGGAGTCCAGGGTCGGGACCCGGGTGAAGCCGGGCCCCGCGGCCCACGTCCCCCTCACGCCCATGCGCTCCCCGTTCCCGACGGCGGCTCCGCCCCGGAACCCCGGCCGTCCGCCGGGGGGCGCTTCGCACTCCAGCCGAGGTCGAAGCGCGCACCGTCGTCCGCGGGCGGCTTCTTGGCGCTCCAGCCCGGGTCGGACCGCGTCATCGTGCCGCCTCCTCCGCCGAGATCGGGACGTGGCGCCGCCTCCTTCCGCTCCCGGGACCTGTCGCCGGAACACGGCAGGTCCCCGGACGGCTGAGTGGGGCGGGGGAGCCGGGCGGGCGCCGACCGGTCGGCGCCGCGTGCCAGTTCGGCCCAGACCAACAGACCGACCCCTGCCTCCTGGGCTCCCCAGGCGCGGCACAGGGCCGCTACGAGAAGCAACCCCCTCCCGTGCTCCTCCTCGGGGCGCCGCGGTGCGGGCCGCGGTTCACCGGGTGCGCATCCCTCGTCGCGCACGGCTATGCGCACCAGGTCGTCCTCGTCGTGCAGTTCGCACACGACATGCTCCCCGGCGGTGTGCACGATCGCATTGGTGACCAGTTCGGAGACGACCAGGACGGCCGTGTCGCACGTGTCCTCGCACACCGCCCACCCGGCCAGCCGGGCACGCGTCAGCTGCCGCGCCCGTGCGACGGAACCCGGATGCGCGGCCAGCTCGAAACGGAACCGGCGTTCGGCGGCCGTGCCGGGGCGCAGTCCTGAGGCGCCACCCAGGCCGGGTCGGTCTGCGGGGGCGTCTGTTGCTAACGACGCGGGCGGAATCACGCTTGCCACTATCGCCGTGACATGAACACTTGGCAAGAGTCACTCTGGAAATTGCAGAGTGCTGTGTGACGCCGAGAAGGGACATGGCACACTGCTCGCAACGGCACGCCGAACGGCGCCAGTTGGGATCTGAGGCACGGACGTCCGAGTCCGGGGCCCGCGTCGAAAGTCCGTGAGCCGTGATCGAACGTCGTGGGTGGCGGTGCGGAAAGAGTCCGAACGACGTCGCCCCGGCAGGTCAGCGCCCACTGGGACGGGAGGAGGTGCGAGGTGAGCGAGCCGCGCTCGGCGCCGACGGTCGGTCAGGTCGTTCTCGGCCGGCGTCTGCTGGACCTGCGTGAACGTGCCGGCCTCAAACGGGAGGAGGCCGCGCGCATCCTGCGCGTCGCACCCGCCACCGTCCGCCGCATGGAGACCGCGGAAGTCGCCCTCAAGATCCCCTACCTGCAACTCCTTCTGAAGGCCTACGGGGTCAGCGACGAGGAGGCCGAGGCCTTCGTCCAACTGGCCGAGGAGGCCAACAAGCCCGGCTGGTGGCAGCGGTTTCACGACATTCTTCCGGGCTGGTTCTCGCTGTACGTCAGCCTGGAGGGCGCGGCGGCGCTCATCCGCCAGTACGAACCCCACTTCGTACCCGGGATCATGCAGACCGAGGACTACGCCCGAGGGGTACTGAGGTCGGGTGCCATCGGACAGACCAGGCCCGAGGACATCGAGCGGCACGTGGCGTTGCGCATGCAGCGCCAGGAACTGCTCACCCGCGACGACGCGCCCCGCGTCTGGGCCGTGATGGAGGAGACCGCGCTGCGCCGCCCGGTCGGCGGCCCCGCGGTCATGCGGGCCCAGGTCGAACGGCTGCTGGAGGTCACGCGGCTGCCCCATGTGACGCTGCAGGTGCTCGAGTTCTCCTCCGGTCCCCATCCCGGCACCTACGGCCCCTTCGTCCTGTTCCGTTTCGCCATGCCGGAACTGCCGGACATGGTCTACAGCGAGTACCTGACCGGCGCCGTCTATCTGGACGCGCGCACCGAGGTGGCGACCCACCTCGAGGTCATGGACCGCATGGCGGCCCAGGCCGCCCCTGCACAACGCACGAAGGAGATCCTCGAGGATCTCCGCGAGGAGCTGTGAATGGATCGCATCACGCCGCGCATACGCGTCTACAACGGCATGCCGGCTCGTGAACTGGGCAGCGAGGGCTGGCACAAGCCGTGGAGCGGAGGCAACGGCGGCAACTGCCTGGAGGCGATGAAGCTCCCCGACGGCCGGATCGCCGTCCGCCAGTCCACGGACCCGGACGGGCCCGCGCTGATCTACACCTCCGACGAGATGACCGCGTTCATCGAAGGGGCCAAGGCGGGGGAGGCCGACTTCCTGCTGTCATGACCACCTTGTTGGGCCCCCGCGCTTGTCATCCGCATCACCACCCTGGCGTTCAGTTGACCACCGAGTTCCCCAGACCCTTACGGAGTTCCTCATGACCGGGCAGGACCCCGCCCAGGACGCCGTCGTCATCGATACGAGCAGACCGCACCCGGCGCGCATGTACGACTGGTACCTCGGCGGGAAGGACAACTACCCCGTCGACGAGGAGATGGGCCGGCAGATGCTCGCCCTCGACCCGAGGGTGCCGGTGATGGCGCGCGTCAACCGCGCGTTCATGCACCGCGCCACACGCTGGCTGGCCCACAACGGCGTGCGACAGTTCCTGGACGTCGGCACGGGCATCCCGACCGAACCGAACCTGCACCAGGTGGCCCAGCGGATCGCGCCTGACGCACGCGTCGTCTACTGCGACAACGACCCGATCGTGCTGGCCCACGCGGCTGCCCTGCTGCGCAGCACGCCCCAGGGCGTGACCGAGTACCTGCAGGCCGACGTGCGGGACCCCGCGACCATTCTCGACGGAGCCGGGAAGGTCCTGGACTTCTCCCGGCCCGTGGCGTTGTCGCTTGTCGCTCTGCTGCACTTCGTCTCCGACGAGGACGGTGCGCACGAACTGGTCGATCGGCTGCTGTCCGAACTGCCGCCCGGCAGCTGCCTGGTGATGACCCACGCCACGGCCGACTTCACACCGGAGGAGTCGGCGGCGGCCACGGAGAAGCTCAAGGCGGCCGGGGTCACGCTGGCGCTCCGCTCCCGCGAGGAGTTCGCCCGCTTCTTCGACGGCCTCGACCTCGTCGACCCCGGCGTCGAAGTGGTCCACAGATGGCACCCGGAACTCGGCGAACCGGTCCCCGGCCAGGACGACGGGATCATTCCGGGCTACGGGGCGGTGGCGCGCAAGGG
>NZ_JCAJZO010000007.1:0-380719 GCF_059510295.1 Streptomyces sp. PTL18
CTGCTGGGCAGGATCACGTACCGCGCGATGGCTTCCTGCAGCTCGTCCAGTAGCTGTGCGCCTTCTCCGGGCTGCCCTGGCTCGTCGTCCTCCGAGGTCGAGGCTTTCGCGGTGGCGTCCTGGCCCAGGGCGGCGACGGGCGGCCAGGTGGGTATCGAGGATGCGGCGGAGGAGTCGGGGGACGTAGATTCGTCCATAGGCGTTCCTTCCCGGTGGGCCGGACGGGCAAGGCCCGGCCCACCGATTCGATCGTTCAAGGGCGATGGGGGCGGGGACTCTGTGGCTCTCGGCGGTGGCTCGCGGAGAGCCGCTTCGCTGTCCCGGCAGGGCGGCTTCAGGCCGTGAGGTCGTACGCGGACTGGGCGTTCACCCAGGCGTCCACCTCGGACCAGCGGTAGCGGAGGTGGCGGCCGACCTTGTGCACGTTGGGGCCGAGGCCCCGGTACTTCCACTGGTAGAGCGTTTTCACCGGCACCCCGAGATAGGCAGCGACTTCCGCCGGGGTGGCCAACGGGCCGCGCCGGGCAGCGTCGGCGGAGGAAGGGGCGTTCGCGCTGCGGAGAGAGGTATTCGGCACAGGGCTCCTTTTCGGTCTTGGACAGCGTGCCTGGACAACACAGCCACACCGCCAGCGAAGAAGTCCAGCGTTGGTTCTAAAACTCTCCACTAATTCCCTCGGCGTGGCTGGGAGGGGTAATAACCGTAGAGGTGGATCGGCCGTTGACCAAAAAGTTGGCGACTACCTCCTCATCCCTGATCGCCCGGGGGGCACCGACCGGGCCCGTCTCGTCGGTTGGTGCAGGCCGGAGCCTGTCTGGGCAGGTGATCAGGTGAGCTGAAGCAAGCGGTGAGCACATCATCGGTTACCGGCTCAAAACGCCCAAAGTTCACGCGTGACGGCAAGTTAGCACGGCGACTCCCGGAATTACTCGTCCGTGCCTCGTGAATGGGCGAGATAAACGCCACGCCGCCCCACGGTCACCCTGCAACGACTTCTGTAGAGTTTTAGAGCCAACTCTTGCCATAAAGGTCGGCTGCAAGTTACAGCTACCTGTCATGGCAACTCGACCCGTTGAAATAGGCCCCGCCGGCCTCCACGCCGCCCGCGCCATAGAGCGAATACGCATCGCGCGCGGCCTGACCCAGCACCAGCTGGCTGCCCGATGCACCGCGCTGGGCCGCCCGATGTCCAACACAGCCCTCAGCCGCACCGAGCGCGCCCACCGCCGCTGTGACGTCGACGACCTCGTCGCGATCGCCGCCGCCCTCGGCGTCTCGCCCGCAGTCCTGCTGCCTCTGGAGACCTCTGCGATCCAGACCTGGGAGCGCATCCAGGGGGTCCTTCTTGGCTGACGTGTACGACCGCTGGCACAAGTCCCATCCCAAGCCCACCGAGGCCGAGTGCGGTGAACACAAGAGCCGTACGCGGCAGATGGTCCCCACCGCCGATCACGGCGTCGGCAAGCGGTGGCAGGTCCGCTACCGCGATCTGGACGGCCGCCAGCGCAAGGAGAACTTCGACACCAAGGCCGAGGCGGACAACCGGGCCGCCGAGGTCGACGTCGAGATCCGGCGCGGCTCCTACGTCGTACCAGCCGAGACGAAGCAGACGCTCGGCGCCTACGCGCAGAAGTGGCTGGACGCGAACTCCGTCGGTCCGACGACAGCCCTCCGCTACGAGGCGACGGTCCGCAACCACATCGTCGAGCACCTCGGGCGACGCGAGCTGCGTTCCCTCAACCAGCCCTCGGTCATCCAGGGCTGGATCCGCAGGCTCCAGGACGCCCGCCTGGAGGTGTCGACGATCGAGGGCATTTTCGACATCCTCTCCAGCATCCTCGGCGCGGCCGTGGAGGATGGGCTGCTGCCGAAGAACCCCTGCAAGGCGAAGTCGGTCAAGCTGCCGACCGCGACCAAGAAGAAGATCATCCCTTGGCCGCTGGAGCGCGTCCGGGCAGTCCTCGCCGGCCTGCCCAAGCGCTTCCAGGCCGGCGGCAAGCTCGCCTTCGGCTGCGGCCTGCGTCAGGGCGAGGTCTTCGGCTTTGCCGTCGAGGACATCGACTTCAAGACCGGCTGGATCCACGTCAACCGCCAGGTACGGCTCGTCGGCACGAAGCCCGTCTTCGCCCTGCCCAAGGGGAACAAGATCCGATCTGTGCCTCTACCGGCCCAGCTTGCTGCCGCCCTCAAGGCCCACACGAAGGAGTTCCCGCCGGTCGAGGTCACCCTGCCGTGGGCCAAGCCGGACGGCGAGCCGAAGACCTTCCGTCTCCTCTTCGTCGACCAGAAGGGGCGGGCCTACAACCGCAGCGTCTTCAACATGGGCGACTGGAAGCGCGCTCTGGCTGCCGCCGGCGTGATCCCTCCCCGCGAGCGCGGCGCGAGGTACCTCCAGGCGGCCCCCGAAGACGGGATGCACGCCCTCCGGCACGCCTACGCCTCCGTGCTCCTGGACGCGGGTGAGAGCATAAAGGCGCTCTCCGAGTACCTCGGCCACTCGGACCCGGGCTTCACGCTCCGGACGTACACGCACTTGCTGCCGTCCAGCGAGACCCGCACCCGCAAGGCGATCGACGACGCCTTCACGGAAACGGAAGCCGAGGCGGAAAACGACGGCGACCCACCCGCAGCCCAGGGCACATCAGCACCCCCAGCAAAACCAATGTGCCCTCAATGTGCCCTGGCCGCCTGACGGCCCTCCCCGGCACCAAAAAGGGCGAGGCCCGAAGACCCCGCCCAACCCGCAAGAAACCCCAGCTCAGAGCCGGTCAGGGCCACACCAGGCAATACGGCTGATGCCCCGCCTCATGCAACCGGTGGCTGAAGTCCTGCCACTCGTGCAGCAACTGGTACACGTTGAACGCGTCCCGCGGGCCGCCCCGGTCCGGGACCGTCGACCAGATGAAGGCCGCCGCGCCGACCTGTTCCTCGCCGATGCCGCGCAGCGGGTCCACGACCGTCATGGGGAGTTTGACGACCGCGTAGTCGGGGTGCAGGACCACCAGTTCCAGCGGTGGGACCTTGTGCAGCGGGACGCCCTCGATGCCCGTGAGGACCATCGCCGCCATCGTCTCCGGCTTGATCTTGGTGAACATGCCGCCCATGCCGAGCTCGTCGCCGCCGAGCTCCTCGGGACGCATCGAGATCGGGACGCGGGCCGCCGTGGCGCCGTCCGGCGCGCCGAAGTACTTGTACGTCACCCCCACCCGACCACCATTCCCGCTTCCTGCCCCGAGTGGATCGCGCCTACGGTTCACATGGTCCATGCCATCCATACGCGTCAGGCGGTCGATCCGCTCAGGTCCGCCGACTCCACCAAGTCCACCAGGTCCACCGGGTCCGGCAGGACCGCCCTGCGAACCCTGAGTGTGACGTGTCTCGCTCGTTTCCTCCGCGTCGCGCCGGTGCCTTCCCCGCCGGGCACGCCGAGGACCCAGGTCGTCGGTCCCCTCGCCCAGTCCGCCACCGCGATGCATATCTCCACCCGACTGCTTTTCTAGGACGCGTGGCCCCCGCCGCGCAACCCGATCATCGTGTCAGTGACCTCCCCCGCGGCTGCCCGCCGAAACGTGCGTGCAACCACCTGTCCGCAGGATCTTCGCGGCCTCTGACACCATGGCTAGTGTGAGCTATCCGTACGAAGCCCCAGTTTCGCAGACTCTTTTCGAGCGCGCGGCGGCCGTCACGCCCGGCGGCGTGAACTCTCCGGTGCGCGCCTTCCGCGCCGTGGGCGGTACGCCCCGGTTCATGGTGTCCGGTACCGGTCCCTATCTGACCGATGCCGACGGGCGCGAATATGTCGACCTTGTTTGTTCGTGGGGGCCCATGATCCTCGGGCACTCCCACCCGGACGTGGTCGCCGCCGTGCAGGAGGCCGTCGCCCGCGGTACCTCCTTCGGTACGCCCGGTGAGGGTGAGGTCGCTCTGGCCGAGGAGATCGTCGCCCGGGTCGCGCCCGTCGAGCAGGTCCGGCTCGTCTCCAGCGGCACCGAGGCCACCATGTCCGCCATCCGGCTCGCACGCGGGTTCACCCAGCGGTCCAAGGTGATCAAGTTCGCCGGTTGCTACCACGGTCACGTCGATGCGCTGCTGGCCGCGGCGGGCAGTGGTGTGGCCACCTTCGCGCTGCCCGACACTCCCGGCGTCACCGGCGCGCAGGCCGGCGACACCATCGTCCTGCCCTACAACGACCTCGAGGCCGTCCGCGCCGCCTTCGCCGCGCACCCCGGCGAGATCGCCTGTGTGATCACCGAGGCCTCGCCGGGGAACATGGGGGTCGTCCCGCCGCTGCCCGGGTTCAACCAGGGGCTCAGGGACCTGTGCCGGGAGAACGGCGCCCTCTACATCTCCGACGAGGTCATGACCGGTTTCCGCACCAGCAGGGCGGGCTGGTACGGCATCGACGGGGTCGAGCCCGACCTGATGACCTTCGGCAAGGTCATGGGCGGCGGTTTCCCCGCCGCCGCGTTCGGCGGCCGCAAGGACGTCATGGCGCACCTCGCCCCCGCCGGGCCCGTCTACCAGGCCGGCACCCTCTCCGGGAACCCGGTCGCCACCGCCGCCGGCCTCGCCCAGCTGCGGCTGCTCGACGACGCCGCCTACGAGAAGGTGAACGCGGTCGCCGACGAGATCCGAACGCTCGTCACGGAGGCCCTCGGCAAGGAGGGGGTGGTCCACCAGGTGCAGAGCGCCTCCAACATGTTCTCCGTGTTCTTCACCGACCGGCCGGTGCGCACCTACGAGGACGCCAAGGCGCAGGAGTCCTTCCGGTTCACCGCCTTCTTCCACTCCCTCCTCTCCCAGGGCGTCTATCTGCCGCCCTCCTCGTTCGAGTCCTGGTTCGTCTCCACCGCGCACGACGAGCGGGCCGTCCAGCGGATCGCCGACGCCCTTCCGGCGGCGGCCCGGGCAGCAGCGGAGGCGACCGCGGCATGAGTGACATCACCGTCGTCCACCTGATGAGGCACGGCGAGGTCGCCAACCCGGACGGGGTCCTGTACGGGAGACTTCCCGGCTACCACCTCTCCGAGCTCGGCCGGCAGATGGCCGAGCGGGTCGCCGAGCACCTGGCCCCCCGCGACATCACGTACGTCGTCTCCTCCCCGCTGGAGCGGGCGCAGGAGACGGCCACCCCGATCGCCAAGGCGCACGGGCTCGACCTCGCGACCGACGAGCGGCTCATCGAGGCCGACAACGTGTTCCAGGGCAAGACCTTCGGGGTCGGCGACGGGGCGCTCAGGCGGCCCGCGAACTGGAAGCACCTGGTCAACCCGTTCAAGCCGTCCTGGGGTGAGCCGTACCTGGAGCAGGTCGTGCGGATGATGGCGGCGTTGGACGCCGCCAAGGACGCCGCGCGCGGGCACGAGGCCGTGTGCGTGAGCCACCAGTTGCCGATCTGGATCGTGCGCAGCTTCGTGGAGCGGCGGCGGCTGTGGCACGACCCGCGCAGGCGGCAGTGCACGCTCGCCTCCCTCACCACGTTCACGTACCAGGGCGACAAGATCGTGTCGGTGGGCTACACCGAGCCGGCCCGCGACCTGGTGCCGCCGCATCTGCGCGCGGGTGCCAAGCCGGCGAAGGGGAAGCGAGCACCGGGCGGCAGCAAGGCGTTCGGGGCCTGAGAGAGAGGGGGGCCGGCGGCGGAAGGGTGCCAACTTCCCATGTCCCACGGCTTACGGGTGGGCGAACGCTTGGTCACCAGACGTGTTCGGCCTCGCCATCAGGCCCTGTCTTCGTAAAATCCGTCAGAGGTATGCGGTTTCCACGGAACCTGGCCCCTCCATAGCGCCCTCTCACTGTGCGACCACTGAGAGGGCGCTATGAGATGGGGACGGAATGCGGGAGATCAGCCGACGGGGACTGATAGGACTCGGCGCGGGGGCGGCGGCGGCGATGGGACTCGCCGCGTGCGGTACCCAGCACGACGGTGCCAGTCCCGCTGACGGTTCCGGCAAGGGGCGATCCGACGGTTCCGGCGGTCCCGGCAACAGCCCCTCGGCCGACGCGCGTCCGCTGGGTGACGGCTCCACCGCCGACACCGGCAAGCAGCCGAACCAGCCGGACAAGCCGGTGCCGCTGGAGCCGGGCCAGACTCCTCCGCAGTTCGTGGTCTTCTCCTGGGACGGCGCCGGCGAGGTCGGCAACGGCCTCTTCCCGCGCTTCCTGGACCTCGCCAAGGAGCACGGCGCGCACATGACCTTCTTCCTGTCCGGGCTCTACCTGCTGCCGGAGTCGAAGAAGCGCAAGTACCTGCCGCCCAACAACGCGCCGGGCGCCTCCGACATCGGCTACCTCAACGACGACCACATCAAGGCCACGCTGACCAACGTCCGCCGGGCCTGGCTCGAGGGCCACGAGATAGGCACCCACTTCAACGGGCACTTCTGCGGGGAGACCCACGGCTCGGTCAAGTGGTGGACGCCCAAGCAGTGGCGCAGTGAGATCGACCAGGCCAAGGCGTTCGTCAAGGAGTGGAAGACCAACACCGGCTGGCACGACCTGCCGCCGCTGCCCTTCGACTACGACAAGGAACTGGTCGGGGGCCGTACTCCCTGCCTGCTCGGCCAGGACAACCTGCTGCCCACCGCCCGCGAGCTGGGCTGGCGCTACGACGCCTCCTCGCCCGGCGGCAACCAGGTGTGGCCGGTGAAGCGACACGGGCTCTGGGACTACCCGCTCCAGGCGATGCCGTTCCCGGGCCACAGCTTCCAGGTGCTGTCCATGGACTACAACATCCTGGCCAACCAGTCGAAGAACTCGACCAAGGCGCCCGCGTACAACTACCCGGGCTGGCGCCAGCAGGCGGCGCAGGCCTACATAGCCGGATTCAAGCGGGCATACGAGACAAATCGGGCCCCCTTCTTCATAGGCAACCACTTCGAGCACTGGAACGGCGGTATCTACATGGACGCCGTCGAAGAGGCGTTCAAGCACATCGCGCGCGCGAAGGAGAGCGGCGCCGACGTCCGCATCGTCTCCTTCCGCCAGTTCACGGACTGGATCGACGTGCAGCGGCCCGAGATCCTGGCCAAGCTGCGCACGCTCGGGGTCGGGCAGGCGCCGGCCGGTGGCTGGAAGACGTTCCTCTCCGCAACCTCCGGTACCGGCAAGAAGACCTCGGGCACCACCGCGGGCACCACTTCGGGCAGCTCGTCGAACCCCGCGTGAAATGCGGGTTTCCGCCCATGAGGGGGGTGGGCAAGATCCTCGGAACGGACATGCGAAACTTTTCACATGAGTGCCGCCTGCCGCGCCCCCCAGCGCCTGAACCGCACCCGTAGCCGCCGACGCGCCGTCCTGGTCACCGCCGGGGCCGCCGTCGCGGCGCTCGCCCTGTCCGCCTGCGGATCCGGCGGCACCTCCGGGGGGTCGGGCAACACCAACTTCATCACCGGCAGGGACGGCATCGCGACCGTCAAGAAGGGCGAGCGGGCCGACGCCCCCGACCTGTCCGGCACCACCGTCGACGGCAGGAAGCTCGACGTCGCCGACTACAAGGGCAAGGTCGTCGTCATCAACGTCTGGGGCTCCTGGTGCCCGCCCTGCCGCGCGGAGGCGCCCAACTTCGTCAAGGTCGCCAAGGAGACCTCGAGCAAGGGCGTCCAGTTCGTCGGCATCAACACCCGCGACACCAGCACCGGACCGGCCCGCGCCTTCGAGCAGCAGTACGGGGTCACCTACCCGAGCCTGTACGACCCGACCGGCAAGCTGATGCTCCGCTTCAAGCGGGGCACGCTCAACCCGCAGGCGATCCCGTCCACGCTGGTCATCGACCGGGAAGGGAAGATCGCCGCGCGGACGCTGCAGGCCCTCACCGAGGACAAGCTGCGCGAGATGATCGCCCCGGTCGTCGCGGAGAAGTGACGTGACGGCCGTCTCCACACTCGCCGCCGCGGGCTACAACGGCACGGTGCTCAACGGAGCCCTGCTGGTCGCCCTTCCCGTCGCCCTGCTCGGCGGGCTCGTCTCCTTCTTCTCCCCGTGCGTCCTGCCGCTCGTCCCCGGCTACCTGTCGTACGTGACCGGGGTCACCGGCACCGACCTGGCCGAGGCCCGGCGCGGGCGGATGGTCGCGGGCGCCTCCCTGTTCGTGCTCGGCTTCACCGCCGTGTTCGTCTCCAGCGGGGCCCTGTTCGGGTTCTTCGGCTCCACGCTGCAGGAACACAAGGACGTCCTGTCCAAGGTGCTGGGCGCCTTCATGATCCTCATGGGTCTCTTCTTCATGGGCGCCATGCCCTGGTTCACCCAGCGGGAGTTCCGCTTCCACAAGCGTCCCGTGGCGGGCCTGGTCAGCGCACCCGTGCTGGGCGCGCTGTTCGGCATCGGCTGGACGCCGTGCATCGGCCCGACCCTGTCCTCCGTGCTGATGCTCTCCTCCGACCAGGGCAGCGCGGGCCGCGGCGCCCTCCTCACCGTCGCCTACTGCCTGGGCCTCGGCGTGCCGTTCGTGCTCGCCGCCGTCGCCTTCCGCAAGGCGCTCGGCGCCTTCGGCTGGGTCAAGCGGCACTACCAGTGGGTGATGCGCATCGGCGGCGGCATGATGATCGCGACCGGGTTGCTGCTGGTCACCGGCGCCTGGGACGGCATCGTGCAGCAGATGCAGAGCTGGTCCGACGGCTTCACGGTGGGGGTCTGATCCATGAGCGACACACGGAGCGCCGACGTGCACAGTGACGAGCCCCCCGAGATCCTCGCGGACGGCAGGGAGCCCGACCTCGGCGAGGCCGGCTCCCAACTGTCCACCGCCCCTGTCGAGACGGCCGTGCCCGGGTCCTTCGGCGGCCCCCGCGTCCCCGGCGCCAAGGGCTGGATCACCTGGACGGCGCGGGAGACCGCCGGCTGGGCCCGCTGGTTCTGGCGGCAGCTGACCTCCATGCGGGTCGCGCTGATCCTGCTGTTCCTGCTGTCGCTCGCGGCGGTCCCCGGGTCCCTGATCCCGCAGACCGGCCAGAACGCGCTGAAGGTCCGGGACTTCACGGACGCGCACAGGACGCTCGGCCAGATCTACGACAAGCTCGGGCTGTTCCACGTCTACAGCTCGGTGTGGTTCTCCGCGATCTACATCCTGCTGTTCATCTCGCTCATCGGCTGCATCGTGCCGCGCACCTGGCAGTTCGTGGGACAGCTCAGGAGCCGCCCGCCGGCCGCCCCCAAGCGGCTGACCCGGCTGCCCGCGTACGCGACCTGGCGCACCGACGCCGACCCCGAGCAGGTCCGCGAGACAGCGCTGGCGGTGCTCGGGCGGCGCCGTTTCCGCGTGCACGTCGCCCAGGACGCCGTCGCCGCCGAGAAGGGCTATCTGCGCGAGGCCGGCAACCTGCTCTTCCACGTCGCGCTCGTCGTGATGCTGGTCGCCTTCGCCTGGGGCCAGCTGTACAAGACGGAGGGCAACAAGCTGATCGTCGAGGGCGGCGGCTTCTCCAACACCCTCACCCAGTACGACGACTTCAAGTCCGGCAACCTCTTCACCGACGACGACCTGGTGCCGTTCAGCTTCAGCCTGGACAAGTTCACCGCCACCTACGAACGCAGCGGCCCCAACAAGGGCACCCCGCGCACCTACCAGGCGAACATCACCTACAGCGTGGGCGCCTACGGCAAGGGCAAGAAGACCATCATCAAGGTCAACGAGCCGTTGGAGATCGGCGACGCCAAGGTCTACCTGGTCAGCCACGGCTACGCACCCGTCGTCACGGTCCGCGACGGCAAGGGGAACGTCGTCTTCCATGACGCGGTGCCGCTGCTGCCGATCGACCCCAACGTGACCTCGCAGGGCGCCGTCAAGGTCCTCGACGGCTTCAGGAACGCCCAGGGCCGGGTCGAGCAGCTCGGCTTCCCGGTGTTCTTCGTGCCGACCTTCGCGGGCGCCGGTCAGGGCACGATGTTCTCCCAGTTCCCGGCGCTCGACTACCCGGTGCTCGCGGTGTCCGCGTACCACGGTGACCTGGGCGTCAACGCGGGCATCCCGCAGAACGTGTACCAGATGGACACCAAGGCCAGGGGAGTGAAGCCGTACAAGGACGCCAAGGGCGACATCCTCAAGGCCCGGCTGCTGCCCGGCGAGACCATGAAGCTGCCCGGCGGCAACGGCTCGATCACCTTCGACAAGCAGATCAAGGAGTGGGCCGGCTTCCAGGTGGTGCAGCAGCCCGGCACCGGCTGGGCGCTCGGCGGTGCGATCGCCGCGATCTTCGGCTTGGCCGCCTCCCTGTTCATCCAGCGCCGCCGCGTGTGGGTGCGTGCGACGACCGGCGCCGACGGCGTCACCGTCGTGGAGATGGCGGGTCTCGGCCGCAGCGAGTCCGCGAAGGTGGCCGAGGAACTCGGCGACCTGGCCGCGTTCGTCCACGAGCACGCCCCCACGAAGACCGACGAGGCCGGGCCGTCCGACGGGACCGGCCCGTCCGACGAGTCCGGCGAGACCGCCGGCGACAAGACCCCCGACGCCGACCCCGAACAGGAGCCGGACGCCGCAACCCCCGTACCTGCCGCTGAAGGGGACCGGAAGAAGTGACCCTCGCCACCGCCACCAACGAACACCTCGCGAACATCAGCAACACGCTCGTCTACTCCGCGATGGCCGTCTACACGCTGGCCTTCTTCGCGTACATCGCCGAATGGCTCTTCGGCAGTCGCAGCAAGGTCGCCCGCACGGCCGCCGCGCTCACCGCCGGTGACCGGCAGAAGGCCGCCGCGCCCGCGGTCACGGTCAACAAGGCCGGGGGCACCGCGGTGCTGGAGCGACCCAAGGTCGTCACCCGCGCCGTGGCCGGCGCCCGTGACGTGCCGGACGGGCCCGGCGCCCACGGCGGCGACGCGCAGGGCGACCTCTACGGCCGGATCGCCGTCTCCCTGACCGTGCTCGCCTTCCTCGTCGAACTCGGCGGCGTGTTCGCCCGGGCGGCCTCCGTGGAGCGGGCCCCGTGGGGCAACATGTACGAGTTCAACATCACGTTCTCCACGGTCGCCGTCGGCGTCTACCTCGCGCTGCTCGCGCTGAAGAAGAACGTGCGCTGGCTCGGGCTCTTCCTGACCACCACGGTCCTGCTCGACCTCGGCCTCGCGGTCACCGTCCTGTACACGGCGAGCGACCAACTGGTCCCGGCCCTGCACTCGTACTGGCTGTACATCCACGTCTCCACCGCGATCGTCTGCGGCGCGGTCTTCTACGTCGGCGCGGTCGGTACGCTCCTGTACCTCTTCAAGGACTCCTACGAGAACAAGCTGGCGAACGGCGGCACTCCCGGTACCTTCGCGACCTCCGTCCTGGAGCGGCTGCCGTCCTCGGCCTCCCTGGACAAGTTCGCCTACCGCGTGAACGCGGCCGTCTTCCCGCTGTGGACGTTCACGATCATCGCGGGTGCCATCTGGGCGGAGTCCGCCTGGGGTCGTTACTGGGGCTGGGACCCCAAGGAGACCTGGGCGTTCATCACCTGGGTCGCCTACGCCTGCTACCTGCACGCCCGCTCCACGGCCGGGTGGAAGGGCCGCAAGGCCGCGTACATCGCCCTCATCGCCTTCGGCTGCTGGCTGTTCAACTACTACGGCGTGAACATCTTCGTGGGCGGCAAGCACTCGTACGCGGGCGTGTGAGTCCGCCGCCCTCCCCGCACGGCGAAGGCCGGGCACGGATGCGGAACGTCCCACCGGGAGTGACGCTGGTGTCATGACCGATCCCATCGAAGGGGGCACCGCCGAGCGGCGGGGGGACGCGTTCGTACGGCACTACCTGCTGCGCCTGCCCCACCCCGTGGAGGAGGTCTGGCCGGTGCTGGCCTCCGCCGCGGGCCTGGCGGAGTGGCTGGCGCCCGCCGAGCCGTTCGAACCACGACTCGGCGGGGCGGTCGGTCTACGGCTCCCGGACGGTCCGGCCGAGGGCCGGATCACGGCCTGGGACGTGGAACGGGTCGCCGAGTACACGGTCGAGGGCCGGGGCCGCATCCGCTTCCACCTCGAACCGGGCCGCCCGGCGGGGACGACGGTGCGGTTCACGCACGAGAGCGGGGAGGACAGGGACCCGGGCTGGCGCCAACGGTTCGAACGGCTGCTGGGGTCCTTGGCCTAGACCCCTCCGCCGGCAGGGCTCAGGCAGGCGGCAGGCACTCCTTGGCCGGCGGGTGGCCCTCGGGCCAGGCGATCCGCACGAACCGCGCGCCTCCGGACGGGGTCAGTTCCACGATCGGCACGGCCTTGTCGTACGGGTTGCCGTGCACGTCGAGGCAGATCCATCCGCTCGCCCCGTCCACCCGGTGCGAGCCCTTCATGAACGCCCACTCGTTCACCACGTCCGTCAGCGACGGCATCGCGGCCCCGGTCGGTGTGGCCTCCCGCAGGCCCTGCACCGCGAGCCGCATGGCGTCGTACGCGATGATCAGCTGGCCGTCGGCGAGATCCACCGGCCCGATCGGCCCCACCGGCTGCTTCGCGCCACGCGCGATCAGTCCGTCCAGCTCCTGTGCGTCCGCCGCGCTGCCACCCGTCCGCGCCGTCTCCTTCTTCCACGCGTCGGGATGCGCGAGCGCGGTGTAGCGCACGGACAGGTTCCGCGCGAGGGCCTTCCAGTCGAGCAGCGTGTCCCCGTTGAGGTACGAGCCCTCGTCGCCGGTGAGCACGGTGAGCCGGTGGTCCATGCAGCCGCGTGCGCCCAGCGCGTTGACGAACTGCCGCAGCTGGGTGTGGCGCCCGGCGAACAGGATCGTGTCCGTGGACTTCGGGGTGTCGCACACCAGTTGGGTGATCTGCCGGAACTGGTTTGCGGTCGTGCCTTCCTGCGTACGGTCCTCGGGCGGCGTGAACGGCTGCGCCTGGTACGGCGATCCCGCCACCAGCTTCTGGAACGCGCTCTGGAGGGTGCGTGTGTAGGGGTCGCCCGGCTTGTCGTACACCAGCAGCGCCCTGCTGCCGGAGACCCGGGCGAAGGAGGCCAGCGCGCGGGCCGAGTCGCTGTTGGTGGGGGCGACCCGGGCGAGCCCCGGGTAGGGGTCCTTGCCGTCGGCGCCGTTGGCGAGGTTGTCGGCGGTGATGGAGGAGCCGACGACCGGGATGCCGCGGCGGGTCAGCTCCTTGACGGCGGCCCGGTTGTTGTCGGTGCTCAGCCCTATCCCGGTCACCGCCCGCAGCCGATCGGTGTCCTTGGCCATCTGCGTCAGCCGGTCGATCACGCGCGGCCAGTGGGTCCCGTCCCGGCCGGTGTTGGCGAGCACCAGCCGGATCTGAGGGGTCTCCCCGGTGGTGCCGTGGTTGGCCCGGTACTGGGCGAGGTAGGCGCCCTGGATCTCGTGCAGCGTGTCGTCGACGCTGTCCGGGTCCCGCGCGGTGAAGGGCTCGAAGAGCGCGACGGTGACGTAACCGCCGGGCTTCAGACGGTCGTTCTCCCGGTACACCGCCTTCACGACATCGGCGAACCGCGGCTGCCCGAAGTCGTACGCCGTGGTCGACACGCCCACGCAGTCGTCGCCGCCGTCGAGGCGGGCCACGCCGGGGGCGCAGGAGGGCTGCCGGCCGACGTAGGTGACGACGGCCCACGCGGTGCCGGCCACCAGTAGGGCGGCGAGCAGCAGCACCGCATACCGGCGGAAGCGGATCTCCCAGACGTCCTCGCGCAGCCAGGTCCACCAGCGTGCCGCCATCATCGTCCCCCGCTCTCGTACGGCCGGAAGGGCCGACCCCGGCCACCCCGACCACCACCGCCACAGCGATCACCGTGGCCACGCACACCGCACGGGCCCGCCGTCACGCCGGACCTCCCCGGTCCCCGTCCCCGTCGTCGCCGGGGATGCGCAGGGGCCGTCCGGCCAGCGCGTCCTTCGGCCAGTCCCGCGAGGCCCGCCACAGCGGGGCGGTGCCCGAGGGCCGCAGGTTCGACAGCTGCTCCAGCTCGAAGCGCAGCCGCTCGGCCACCTTCACATCGGGCAGCACCAGCGGGTCGGTCAGCTGCCACACCGCGTGCAGCAACCGCCGCACCCGCAGGTGCAGGACGGGATCGACGCCCTGCGGCGGCCGCTCCTCGGCGTCCGTGCGGCCGAGCGCGACCGCGGCCCGGTGGTCGTGGCCGTGACCGCCGTCGAAGTCCCGCCCCTCGGGATCGTGCGCGTGGAAGTAGGGCGCGGACGCGATGAAGACCAGCGTGGACAGCCAGGTGCCGACATCCGTCCCGGTGAAGGTGTCGCGCAGATGGGCCACCGCGAAGTCGGCCTTGCCGAGGGCGAGCTCGTGGTGCAGCCGGTAGCGGGCGGTGTCCGCCCCGCCCTGCTCGCCGTAGTGGTCGACGAGCGCACGGTGGGCCGCCTGCCACTCGGCGTGGTCCGCGTCCAGGTGGTGCAGCCGCAACAGGAGCAGCGCGCGCAGGAACGGGTCCCCGACGAACTGTCCCGGTGCGGTCGGCCAGCCTTCCGCGGCGAGCCGCTCCTGAAGGCCGAGCACCCCCGCCGCGCCGAAGTCGTCGGGGAGGCGGTCCCGGGCGAGCGCCAGCGCGGACGGGCGGTCGTGGGCGGTGGCGAGCACGGTCAGCTCGTCGAGCCGGCCGCCCGGGACGAGCCGGTCCAGCAGTTCCTGGTAGGCGGGGCGGCCGTCGTGGTCGTCGTGGACGGTGACGTCCCCGGTGAGCAGGGCGCCGAGGGACGCGGCCCCGCGCGGCAGGTTCTGCCGGGCCGACTCGGCGAGCAGGGTGATGCCGAGCGGGCTGCCGCCGGTGAGCCGGTGCGTGGCGTGCGGAAGCTGGGGCGGTACGTCGACGCCCCGGCAGACGGCGCCCACGAGGTGCAGGGTGTCGTCGGGCTTGAGCGGCGGCAGCGACACGAGCAGCGCGCGCGAGGTCGGGGAGGCTCCGGGCTCCCAGCCGGTGGTGCGGGCGACCTCGGTCAGGGTGCGGCGGGCGGCGTTGCGCAGCGCCGGGTGGGTGTGACCGCGCAGGGCCGCCAAGAAGACGACCTGGTCGCGGATGCCGTCCGCGCGGTCGCGCAGCACGCACTCCATCAGGCCGCGGCCGGCGGGTTCCTGCACGTTGTCGAGGAGGACCACCGGGCGGCCGACGCGGCGGGAGCGCTGCACCACACCGGCGTACGCGTCGTCGAGGTCGGCCAGCAGGGCCCGGACCAGGTGCCGCTCGGCGTGGGTGCGGGAGTCGCCGCCGGCCCGGAAGTGCCCGGACAGCAGGATGAGCCCCAGCTTGGGGTTGCCGCCCGCGTTCGGGTAGTCGCGGTACCAGGTGGCCGCCCTGCGCAGCCGGCGGTGGGTGGGGGAGACGCCCTCGCTGAAGGACTCCAGGGTCGCCTCGATGATCGGCTCGACGACGGGCCCGGTGTTCGACATGGACGCGATCAGCTTGGCGACCACCTTGCTCACCCAGCGGCCCGCGAAGCCGTCGAGGAAGGACCGGGAGTCGTTCAGCAGCAGGATCCGCTCGGCCTCCTGCCGGATGCGCGGCACGTCCCGGTCGCCCCAGCCGCCCGCCGCGACCGCGAGCAGCCCCGAGGCGAGTCTCGGGAACCCGATCCGCCGGGCGCCCGTGACGGGCTCGGCGAGCTGCTCGGCGACGGTGGTCAGCGCCTGGGCGACGGGTGACCAGGCCTCGCCGGGCCGCTCCGGCGGCGGCCCGGCGAACTGCGGCTCCTCACCGTCGATCAGCGCGACGGGCGTGTGCCCCTGGTAGGCGGCGCGCACCTCGGCGAGCAGGGCGCTCTTGCCGAGGCCGCGCCCGCCCGTGAACACCACGAACGGCAGGTCGCCGTCGTGCTCCCAGGGGCAGGAGCGGAGCTGGTGGGGGCGCAGACCGACGAGCCGCGAGGCGAGGCCGGGCGGCTCGGTGTCGAACAGAGGCCCCCGGCCGTGCAGCCGTCTGTCGTCCACCGCATCTCCCCCCGGCGCGGTCCGCTTCGATGTGCTGCTGTGAGCTGTACCCAGATGTGAGGTATACCCAGACCACCGTGGAAAAATGGGCAGTTGATCCGGACAGGTGCACAACTCGACCGTCGGACTGCGAAACCTGGACCTCCGGGTTGCGGACTTCTCCCGTTCCGGGCCGTTTCTCAACCCATCGTGATCGAGTCCGGCTTCAGCCGCAGACGCACGTGCGAGTCCACCGGCTCGTACACCACCCGCCCCACCGGCACCGGCACCGACTCCACGATCGTGCCCGGGGTGCACTCGCCGAAGTGGACGAGGGACATCAGCTCCTCGGCGGGGGCCTCCGTGGGGGCGGCAGGACCCGGTGGCGGCCCGAGGGCCGGCGGTCGCCGGTCCAGCGGGCCATCAGATCGCCGATGTTGACGGTGCACGCGTCCGGGTCGTACGGGCGTCCTGCCAGCCGCCGTCGTCCCGTCCACACCTGCAACCGCCCTTGCCCGCCTTCCGGTCCAGGATCGTGACGGTGCCACTCAGGAGGCCGCCACCCGCAGCAGCAGCTTGCCCGTGCTCGTGCGAGCCCCCATCAGCCGGTGCGCCTCGGCCGCCTCCTCCAGCGGGAACTCCGCCGTCACCGGCAGGGCCACCGTGCCGTCGAGAGCCTTCGCGAAGGCGCGTTCGGCCAGGGTGCGCAGCTCGCCCGGGGCCGTCTCGGCGAGCGTGAGGACGGAGAAGCCGGCCACCGACAGGGCGCGCGGGTAGAGCTCGGGCTGGCCGACCGCCCAGGCCGGCTCCCCGCTCGCGTTGCCGTACGAGACCAGGCGGCCGAAGCGGGCCAGCGACGCCAGGCTCGCGCGGAGTGACGCGCCGCCGACCGGGTCCAGGGCGAGGTCGACACCGCGGCCGTTGGTGGCGGCGCGCACGGGCTCCTCGAAGTCGCCCACGAAGACGTCGTCGTAGCCGTACCGCCGCGCGTACGCCGCCTTCGCCGCACCGGAGACCACGCCGTACACCCCGGCCGCGCCCGCGGCCCTCGCCAACTGGCCCACCGCCGTGCCCACTCCGCCCGCGGCCCCCTGAACGAGGATGGTCTCGCCGGGCTGCAGCCGGCCCACGGTGTGGACGAGCGCGTACGCCGTCGGCAGGACCGTGGGCAGGGTGGCGCCGGTGCGCGGGCCGACCCCCTCCGGGAGGGGGAACGTGGTCGCGGCGTCGGCGACGACCACGTCCGCGTACGCGCCACCCCGGGTCAGCGCGGCCACCTCCTGGCCGACGGCGAGACCGGTGACCCCGGCACCGAGGGCCCGTACGCGCCCGGAGACCTCGAGGCCGGGGCGGAAGGGCAGGGAGGGCACGCGGTAGCCATCGGAACGCGCCTTGAGATCGGCGAAGTTCACCCCCACGTACGCCACGTCGACGCTCACCTCGCCGGGGCCCGGTTCGGGGACGTCGGCATCCACCACCTTCAGGACCTCGGGACCGCCGTACTCCATGAACTCGACCGCGCGCATGGCCTCTCCTCAGCAGTGTTCAACGGAAATCGAACAATCGGGAGTGTATGGTTCTCATCGAACAGTCGGCAAGCGGAATCGGGGAGGACGGCATGACCCGGCGCGGCACCACCAGTCATCGCGTCGCACCCGAGCACGTCCACCCGGACGACGTCCCCGTCCAGACCGCGCTCGCCGCCCTCGCCGACCCCGTACGCCTCACCCTGGTCCGGGAGCTGGCGGGCTGCCCCGACTGGTCCCGCAGCTGCGGCAGCTTCGACGTGCCGGTGGGCAAGGCGGCCCTGAGCCACCACTTCACGGTCCTGCGGGCGGCGGGCCTGGTGGAACAGCGCGACCAGGGGCCGAGGCGCGTCAACCGCCTCAGGCGCGCGGAGTTCGACGCCCGCTTCCCGGGGCTGCTCGACCTGGTCCTGCGCCCGGACCCGCAGGTCTCCCCGCACATGTGACACCCCTCGCCGACCGGGCCGATGGGGCCGGCCGACCCACCGGGCCCACCGGGTCCACCGGGTCCACCGGGCCCACCGGGTCCACCGGGGCCGACCGACCCACCGGGCCGACCGGGCCCATCGAGAGCGTCGATGGGCCCATCGGCAGCACGCCCCACCAGCGCGTGGACCGGCCCGCCGGCCCGCCCGTAGCGTCCAGGACATGACTCCTGAGACCAAGGGCACGGCCCAGCTGACGACCGCCATGGTGCTCTCCGGCACCCTCGGTGTCTTCGTCGTCGAGTCGGGTGCCCCGCCCTTCGACGTCGTCTTCTTCCGCGTCCTCTTCGGCGCCCTCGCCCTCGGCGGCTACGTCACGGCCCGCGGCGGCCTGCGCGGCCACGGCTTCACCCGCCGCACCCTGGCCCTCGCCGTCCTCGGCGGAGTGTTCATCGTGTTCAACTGGGTGCTGCTCTTCCAGGCGTACCGGAACACGTCCATCTCCGTGGCCACGGTCGTCTACCACACGCAGCCGTTCTACGTGGTGCTGCTGGGCGCGCTGCTGTTCCGCGAGCGGCTCACGGCCGCCAAGGCCGGCTGGGTGGCCGTCGCCTTCGCGGGGCTGATCCTGGTCTCCGGCGTCACCCCGGGCGACTTCGCCAACGGCGGCTCCTACCTGGTCGGGGTCGGCCAGGCGCTCCTCGCCGCCCTCCTCTACGGGCTGTCGACGCTGGTCACCAAGCGGATCACCGGCGTACGGCCCCATCTCATCGCCCTCGTGCAGGTCCTCGTCGGCATCCCCCTGCTGCTGCCCTTCGCGGACTTCGGCGCCATGCGGGGGACGGGCTGGCACTGGGGCTGGCTGGCCGGGCTCGGGGTGATTCACACCGGGCTCATGTACGTCCTCATGTACGCCGCCTACGCCAAGCTCCCGACCTCGAAGATCGCCGTGCTCGCCTTCGTCTATCCGGCGGTCGCGATGGTCATGGACTGGGCGGTCTACGGCCACCACATCGGGTTCGTCCAGGCGCTGGGCGTCCCGCTGATCGTGACGGCGAGCCTGAAGGTCACCCTTGCCCGGACTGTTCCGACACCAGTCTCCGCGCCTGCTCCAGGAACAGCCGGGCGTGCGCCGGGAGCCGCTTCCCGGCCCGCCACGCCAACTGCGTGCGAAGCGTGAACGGAGGCTCCCACAGCAGTCGCAGGAGGGCACCCTCCGCGAGTTCGGCGGCGACCGTCACCTCGGGCAGCAGCGCGATCCCGAGGCCGGCCGCCGCGGCGCGCTTGGTGGCCTCGATCGTGCCGAACTCCATGAAGCCCACCGGCGCCACGGCGGTCAGCTCCCGCTCGAACAAGTCCCGGTAGGCACAGCCGGGTTCGGTGGCGAGCAGGGGCTCCCGCACCAGGTCGCAGAGGGCGACCTGCCGGCCGGCGAGCGGATGCCGGGCCGCCGCGACCAGCACCAGCGGCTCCACCGCCAGCACCTCGGACTCCAGCCCGGCGTGCTCGGTCTCCTCCTCCATCAGGAAGCCCAGGTCGTACGTTCCCTGCCGGAGCGCCTGCCGGGTCTCGTCGCCGATGGTGGTGCGCAACGCCAGGCGCACCTTGGGGTAACGGTGGTGGAAGAACTCCAGCAGTGGGGGCAGGCGGTACGACGTCAGCGACTCCATGGTGCCGACGGTCAGGGTGCCGGCCGGCTCCTCGGCGCCGGTCACCGCCGCCCGGGCCTCCTCGCTCAGCTCGATGATCTGCCGGGCGTAGGGCAGCAGCCGCTCGCCCGCCTCGGTCAGCCTGATCCGGCTGCCCAGCCGGTCGAACAACTCCGTGCCGAGCGAGGACTCCAGGGCGCGGACCTGGGCGGTCACACTGGACTGCGCGTACGCCAGCTCGGCGGCGGCCCGGGTGAAGCTCAGCACGGTGGCGACCTTCTCGAAGGTGACGAGCAGCCTCAGCTCCATCAGTCGGCCGTGGGCTCCTCGCCCAGCTCCCGGCGCCGCAGCTCCTCCTCGCGGCGGCGCAGGTCGGCCTCCCAGTCCTTCAGCAGGGCCTCGTCCCTCTTGTTCTCCTCCTTCAGGGACTTCAGGAACTCGGGGTTGTCGTCGGGCGCGACCCAGCCGGTGCGGTGGTTGCGGTGCCACTCGGAGGGCGTGGAACCGTGCGCCGGGGCGGGGCCGCGGTACTTGCCGGCCACCAGCCAGGCGATCGGGCCGACCAGCACCTCGCCGAAGAGCAGGATGACGATGACCCACACCACCTTGGGCAGCCCGCGCACCTGCTCCTCGGGAGTGTTCAGGCAGTCGATGAAGGCGTATATCCACAGCGCCAGGACCAGCAGGAAGGGCAGATACCTGAACATGGCGGTGCGATCCCCCAGGAGACGGCGACGGGGCGTGCGACGGGCCCCGGTGACGGGGCCAGGGTAGCGGGTGGCCGCTGCGCCGATCCGGGGGCCGACCCCCGGAACCGCGGCCGAACCCCCGGGGCGCCCGGAGTTCCGAACCGGCTCTCGGCGATACTGGGACGCATGGCTTATGACGATCTTCGGTCCCTGCTCCGGGCGCTGGAGCGCGAGGGAGACCTCAAGCGCATCAAAGCCGAGGTCGACCCCTATCTGGAGGTCGGGGAGATCGTCGACCGGGTGCAGAAGTCCGGCGGTCCCGCGCTGCTCTTCGAGAACGTGCGCGGGTCGAGCATGCCGCTCGCGATGAACGTCTTCGGCACCGACCGGCGGCTGCTGAAGTCCCTCGGCCTGAAGACCTACGACGAGATCTCCGAGAAGATCGGCGGCCTGCTGAGGCCCGAACTGCCGCACGGGTTCGTGGGGGTGCGCGAGGCCTTCGGGAAGCTCGGCGCGATGGCGCACGTGCCGCCCAGGAAGGTGAAGTCCGACGGCGCGCCCGTCCAGGAGGTCGTGCTGCGCGGCGACGACGTCGACCTCGACACCCTCCCGGCCCTGTTCACCTGGCCCAAGGACGGCGGCTCCTTCTTCAACCTCGGGCTCACCCACACCAAGGACCCGGAGTCGGGGATCCGCAACCTCGGTCTGTACCGCCTCCAGCGCCACGACAGGCGCACCATCGGCATGCACTGGCAGATCCACAAGGACAGCCGCAACCACTACCAGGTGGCGGCCCGGCGCGGGGAGAGGCTGCCGGTCGCCATCGCCTTCGGCTGCCCGCCCGCCGTGACCTACGCCGCCACCGCGCCGCTGCCCGGCGACATCGACGAGTACCTGTTCGCCGGGTTCGTCGCGGGCAAGCGGATCGAGATGGTCGACTGCAAGACGGTGCCGCTCCAGGTCCCGGCGAACGCCGAGGTGGTGCTGGAGGGCTGGCTGGAGCCCGGCGAGATGCTGCCGGAGGGCCCGTTCGGCGACCACACCGGCTTCTACACCCCGCAGGAGCCCTTCCCGGCGCTGACGATCGACTGCGTCACCATGCGGCGTCGCCCGCTGCTGCAGTCCATCGTCGTGGGCCGGCCGCCGACGGAGGACGGGCCGCTCGGCCGTGCGACGGAGCGGTTCTTCCTCCCCCTGCTGAAGATCATCGTGCCGGACATCGTGGACTACCACCTGCCCGAGGCGGGCGGTTTCCACAACTGCGCGATCGTCTCGATCGACAAGAAGTACCCCAAGCACGCGCAGAAGGTGATGCACGCCGTCTGGGGCGCGCACATGATGTCCCTCACCAAGCTGATCGTGGTCGTCGACGCCGACTGCGACGTCCACGATCTGCACGAGGTCGCCTGGCGCGCCCTCGGCAACACGGACTACGCCCGTGACCTCACCGTCGTCGAAGGCCCCGTCGACCATCTCGACCACGCGTCCTACCAGCAGTTCTGGGGCGGCAAGGCGGGCATCGACGCGACGAAGAAGTGGCCCGAGGAGGGCTACACGAGGGACGGCGGCTGGCCCGACATGGTCCTGTCCGACCCGGAGACGGCGGCGAAGGTGACCCGCCGCTGGAAGGAGTACGGCCTGTGAGCAGCGCCTCCGCCGCGATCCCGCAGCCCGGACGCACCAAGGCGTTCCTGCGGCTTGTGATGATCGAGCACTCCGTCTTCGCCCTGCCCTTCGCGTACATCGCCTCGCTGACCGCGATGTACCAGTGGGACAGGAACATCCACTGGGGACGGCTGTTCCTCGTCACGGTCGCGATGGTGGGGCTGCGCACCTTCGCGATGGCGGCGAACCGGATCATCGACCGCGAGATCGACGCCCGCAACCCACGCACCGCCCACCGTGAGCTGGTCACCGGCGCTGTGTCGGTGCGGCACGCGTGGACGGGCGCGCTGGTCGCGCTGGTCTTCTTCCTGGGCGCCGCGGCGCTGCTCAACCCGCTGTGCCTGGCGCTCGCGCCCATCGCGGTGATCCCGATGGTGGTGTATCCGTACGGCAAGCGGTTCACCAACTTCCCGCAGGCGATCCTCGGCGTCGCGCAGGCGATGGGCCCGGTCGGCGGCTGGCTGGCGATCAGCGGCCGGTGGGACTGGGACGCGGTGATCCTCGGCCTGGCCGTCGGCGTCTGGATCGGCGGCTTCGACCTGATCTACGCCTGCCAGGACGTGGAGACGGACCGCGAGATCGGCGTCATGTCGGTGCCGGCCCGCTTCGGCATCCCGGCGGCGATCCGGGGTGCCCGCGTCTGCCACGCGATCGTGACGGCGCTGTTCGTCTGGTACGCGGTCGTCACCGGCGCCGGTTCCTTCTTCTGGCTGGGCCTGGTGATCGTGGCGGGTGCCTTCGTCTACGAGCACACGATCGTCCGCCCGCACGACCTGACCCGCCTCAACCGGGCGTTCTTCAGCGTCAACGGGTTCATCGGCATCGCCCTGTTCGTGTGTGCGCTGCTGGACCTGCTGGCGCGCGGGCTGACGGTCTGAAAGCCGTGGGATTCCTGAGGCGGATTCCTGAGGCGGATTCCTGAGACGGCCTGCTGAGGCGGACTCTCGAAGCTGTGCGGCCACTGTGGATTTCATGTGGGCGGCGTGGGCGCAAAGGCTGGTAACGGGCGGTACTTCGCGGATTGGAATGCCGTCCGGCCGGGTTAAAGAATCCGCCTGATTCTGGCGAGAGTTTCCTTGAAACGGGCTGCTTCGGTGGGGCGGGCGCCCCCGATGGCCCAACACTGCTGTGCATGGCTACGACAGTCCTCGACCCTTCCACCGGTGCCGGTGCCGGTGCCGGTGCCGGTCGCCGTGCGCCGTGGAGATCGCCGGCCGACCAGCCGGCCTACGCGCGCCCGGCGCTGCTCGTCATCATCGTGCTCGCCGCCGTGCTCTACACGTGGGGGATCGACCACAGCCAGTACCACACGTTCTACGCGAACGCCGTCCGCAGCATGACGGAGAGCTGGAAGGCGTTCTTCTACGGCTCTTTCGACCCCGGTAATTCCATCACGCTCGACAAATTGCCGGGATTCCTGTGGCCGCAGGCGCTTTCCGCCCGCGTCTTCGGATTCCACCCTTGGGCGCTGATCCTCCCTCAGGTCGTCGAGGGGCTGGCGAGCCTGCTGGTCCTGTTCCGGCTGGTGCGCCGCTGGGCGGGGGTGAACGCGGCGCTGATCGCGTGCACGGCGTTCCTGCTGACCCCGGTGGCCGTGGGGCTCTTCCGCACCGCGGTGGAGGACCCCGCCTTCACGTTGTGTCTGCTGCTGGCGGCCGAGGCCACTCAGCGGGCCGCCCGGGACGGCCGGCTGCGCCCGCTGGTGCTCGCCGGTGTGTGGGTCGGACTCGGCTTCCAGGCCAAGATGCTGGAGGCGTGGGCGGTGCTGCCCGCGCTCGCCCTGGTGTACCTGCTCTCGGCGCCGATCACCCTGCGGAGGCGGCTGGCGCACCTCGGCGTGTCCGCCGTGGTGATGACCGCCGTGTCGGCGTCCTGGATGCTCGCCGTCGCCCTCACCCCGGCCCAGGATCGTCCCTACGTGGATGGCACCACCAACAACTCCGCGTTCAGCATGGTGGTCGGCTACAACTTTCTGAACCGCTTCTCCTCCCTGGGCATCAGCGCGGCCTCCACCGGCAGCGTGAGCGCGACCCAGGGCGGCGGTGGCGGCAGGGGCGGCCCATGGCAGGGGGCCGACCGGACGGGCGGTGCGGTCCGCGCGCAGGTCCCGGGAGCCCGGGCGAGCGCCGTGCGTGCGGTGGGCGGCGGCATGCGTCAGGCGGGCGGCGGTGGCGGCCGGGGCGGTGACCAGAACGGCTGGTCGAAGATGTTCGGTACGTCGCTCGCCTCGCAGACCGGCTGGCTCTACCCGATCGCCGCCGTCGCCGTCGTGTGCGGCCTGCTGTGGTGCCGGGGCAGGTCCCGCTCCGACCGGCTCCGCTCCGGGTTCGTGCTGTGGGGAACCTGGCTGGCGACCTACTTCCTGGTCTTCAGCGCGGGCAGTGTCGCCGGCCACACGTACTACATGGGCGTGATCGCGGTACCGCTGGCCGCGCTCACCGGAGGCGGCGTCGTGCTGATGTGGCGGGCCCACCGGGCCGGCGGCCGTCGCGCATGGGCGCTGCCGGGCGCGGTGGCGGCGACGGCGGCGTGGAGCGCGTACCTGGCCGGCCGGTTCCCGTCGTTCCTGCCGTGGCTGGCGCCCGCGGTGGGCGTGCTCGGTCTCGGCGCCGTCGTCCTGCTGGTGTGGGCCCGCCCCGGTCGTACGCCCTCCGGCGGCCGGCTCGCCCTCGCCGGGCTGGCCGCCTCCCTCGCGGCGCTGCTGCTCGCGCCGAGCGCGTGGGCAGTACAGGTGTTCAGCCCCTCCCACGGCAGCTCGGGCATGGGCGCGGTCGGCCCGTCCGCCGCGGACCGCGGTCATGGCTCGCCGGTCTCGGCGGCGGGCCGGACGGGCCGGCTGGTCTGGGGCGGCGGCGCGACCCGCGGCACCAGGGCGGAGACCCGCGGCGGCGTGGGCGGCTTCGGTCGTTCCGGCGGCTTCGGCGGCTTCGGCGTGGACGGCGGACTCGGCGCGGACCAGCGGAAGGTGCTCGCCTACACCAGCGCGCACCAGGGCTCCGCCACCTATGTGTTCGCCACCACCAGTTGGAACGGCGCGTCCCCGTACATCCTCGCCACCGGCGCCCACGTCCTGCCGCTCGGCGGCTTCAGCGGCAGGGTGCCGTTCCCGACCGAGGCGCAGTTCCGGCACCTGGTCGGCACCGGCAGGCTGCGGTTCGTGCTGCTGGGCGGCGGCCGCGGCACGGGCGCCCTGTTCGGCGGCGGCAGCGGCACGACGGCCACGGCACGGATCACCGACTGGGTCCGCTCCGCCTGCACCCCTGTCCCGGCCTCCGCCTACGGCGGCACGGACCCCACCGCGCGGACGACCGGTGGGGCGAGCACCGCCCAGACGCTGTACCGGTGCGCCCCCGGCCGCTGACCGAGTCCTCGGGACGGCTCCCTGCCCGGCCACTCGCGGGGCGTGGGGCCGTCGTCATGTCCGTCGGCCGGGAACCGGCCCTTGGCCCGTTCTCGCCCTCCGGCGCCGGATAGGCTCGGTGTCGTGAACCCAGTCAAGCCAGGAGAGACGCCGCGCAGGCCTTGGATCGTAGGGGTGTCCGGCGCCTCCGGCACCCCGTATGCCGCCGCCGTGCTGCGCGGACTCCTCGCCGCGGGGGAGAGCGTCGACCTCGTCGTCTCCCGTGCCGCACGGCTCACCCTGCTCGACGAGACGCAGATCGCCTTCCGCGACGCCCACTGGCGGAACGACCTGCGCGAGTGGCTGGGACGGGGCGCCGACGGAAAGCCCGGGACGTTCGTGGTGGACGTCGAGGGAGACCGGGTGCGGCACTGGAGCGCCGGGGACCTGGCCGCCGGGCCGTCCTCCGGGTCGTACCCGGCGAAGGGCATGCTGATCGTGCCCGCGTCCACGGCGTGTGTGGCGGGGGTCGCGCTCGGGCTGTCGAAGGACCTGTTGCAGCGGGCGGCGAGCGTCACGCTCAAGGAGGGGCGGCGACTGGTCGTCGCCGTACGGGAGACGCCGCTCGCCGGGCAGACCCTCAGGCAACTGGTGGCGCTGGACGAGGCGGGCGCGGTGGTGCTGCCCGCGTCGCCGGCGTTCTACGCGGGCGCGACGCACATCCAGGACCTGGTGGACTTCGTCGCGGGGCGGGTGCTGGACGCGGCGGGGGTGCCGCACCGGCTGTACCGCCGCTGGGAGGGCGAACTCGGCGGTTCCCGTTCCGCCTGAGGTATCGACACCCATGAGCACCAGGCAGTAGCAGCACCACTCATCACTTCAGGAACTCTGCAGATCTCTCATCGGATCTCTTCACCGGAAGGCTTCGATCGCATGGACGCGGTGGACAGGCAGCTCATTCAGGCCCTCAGGGAGAACGGCCGGGCCTCCTACGCGGAGCTGGGGCGCCTCGTCGGCCTGTCGGGACCGAGCGTCACCGACCGCATCAACCGTCTGGAGGCGGCGGGCGTCATCACCGGCTACCGCGCCACGGTGAACGCCGCCTCGCTCGGCCTCGGAGTGACCGCCCTCATCGGCATCTCGCTCTCCGACGCCGCCGACCACGAGGACGTGGCGCAGCGGCTGCGGGACCTGCCCGAGATCGAGGACTGCTGGTTCATCGCCGGTGACGACTCCTTCATGCTCAAGGTGCGGGCGACGGACGTGGACGGCCTGGAGAAGATCATCCGCCGGCTGTCGGGCACCAAGGGCGTCTCCCGGACCCGTACCACGATCGTGCTGTCGACGAAGTGGGAGAACAGGGTCGGGGACCTGCCGGAAGAGGCGTAGGGCTACGGTTGTCGCAGTCTGTCTCAGAAAGAGGTATCCGCATGGACGTCGGGCTCAAGCGCGAGCTGGAGGACAAGGTCCGCTCCGGTGAGCGGCTGACCCGCGAGGACGGCATCGCGCTGTACGAGTCGGACGACCTGGCCTGGCTGGGCGGCCTCGCGCACGAGGTGCGTACGAGGCTGAACGGTGACGTGGTCCACTTCAACGTCAACCGCCACCTCAACATGACGAACGTCTGCACCGCGTCGTGCGCCTACTGCTCCTTCCAGCGCAAGCCGGGCGAGAAGGACGCGTACACCATGCGCATCGAGGAGGCGGTCGAGCTCGCCCGGGCGATGGAGTCGGAGCACCTCACCGAGCTGCACATCGTCAACGGCCTGCACCCGAACCTGCCGTGGCGCTACTACCCGCGGTCGCTGCGCGAGCTGAAGAAGGCGCTGCCGAACGTGTCGCTGAAGGCGTTCACGGCGACGGAGATCCACCACTTCGAGACGATCTCCGGCCTTCCGGCCTCCGAGATCCTGGACGAGTTGATCGACGCCGGTCTGGAGTCGCTGACCGGCGGCGGCGCGGAGATCTTCGACTGGGAGGTCCGGCAGCACATCGTCGACCACCGCACCCACTGGGAGGACTGGTCGCGCATCCACCGCCTGGCGCACGAGAAGGGTCTGAAGACCCCGTGCACCATGCTGTACGGGCACATCGAGGAACCGCGGCACCGTGTCGACCACGTGCTGCGCCTGCGCGAGCTCCAGGACGAGACGAACGGCTTCCAGGTCTTCATCCCGCTGCGCTACCAGCACGACTTCGTCGACATGAAGGACGGCAAGGTCCGCAACCGGCTCCAGGCCGGGACGCAGATGGCGACGGGCGCGGAGGCCCTGAAGACGTTCGCGGTCTCGCGCCTGCTGTTCGACAACGTCCCGCACGTCAAGGTCTTCTGGGTGATGCACGGCATCCAGACCGCGCAACTGGCCCTCCAGCACGGTGCGGACGACATGGACGGCTCGGTCGTCGAGTACAAGATCACGCATGACGCGGACGACTTCGGCACGCCGAACAAGCTGACCCGCGAGGACCTGCTGGAGCTGATCCGCGACGCCGGGTTCCGACCGGTGGAGCGAAACACACGGTACGAGATCATCCGCGAGTACGAGGGTCCGGACCCGGCGCGCCGGGAACAGCCGCAGCCGATGAGGGTGTGACCCGGCCGGTGGCTCTCGACTTCACGCTCGACCCCGCCATGACCCGTGCCCTCCGTGACGGGATCCTCGACCTCTGGGTCGATGTGACCAACGCCGGGGGAGCCGTGGGGTTCGTGGCGCCGGTCACACCGGACGTGATACGCCCCGAGCTGCTGAAGCACCTGGTGGCCATGAGCGAGGGGCGCAGCAGGCTCCTCGTGGGGCACGACGGGGAGGGGCGGGTGGCCGCGACCGCGTTCCTCACCTTCAACACGCACCGGCTGATGACCCACTGGATCTGGCTGTACACGGTCATGGTCCACCCGCGGCACCAGGGCCGGGGCCACGGCCGCGACCTGCTGGACGCCGCCGCGGACGCGGCCCGCGGCCTCCACGGCGTCGAGGCGATACGGCTCGCCTGCCGCGGCGGCCTCGGCCTGGAGCGGTTCTACGGCTCCTGCGGTTACAAGGAGGTCGGCCGGGTCCCCGGAGCGATACGGGTGGCCCCCGGGGAGGACCGCGACGACATCACCATGCTGCTGCCCCTGGGGTGACCGGGATCGCGCGCACCCCGCTGCGAGACCGGGTCCCCGGCGTGCTTCACTGGACGGTGCCCCTTTGGCGTCGTTTGAACGGAAGAGTGGATTGAGATGCTCCGGTACACGCTGATGCGCCTCGGCATCCTCGCGGGCTGCTTCGTGGTCGTCTGGGGCCTCGTCTACTCGGGCATCGCGCCGCGCGGCCTCGGCGATTCCAACGGCCTGTGGATGATCCTGCTGGCCCTGCTGATCTCGGCGCCGATCAGCTTCGTGGTGCTGCGCAGGGAGCGGGACCGGGCGTCGGTGCGGATCGTGCAGCGGGTGGATCGCATGAAGGCGAACCTCGACGCGAACCGCAGCCAGGAGGACGTGGCCGACGACACGGCGCGGGCGCAGGGGCAGACGTCCTGAGAGCGTGTGCCGCGGCGGGCCGACCGTAGTCTTGCCCGCATGGGTTCCGTGAAGACCAAGCGGATGCCGCGGGCCGTGCGGGAGCAGCAGATGCTCGACGCCGCCGTGAAGACCTTCGGGCAGCGCGGCTACACGGCCGCCTCCATGGACGAGATCGCCGAGCTCGCCGGCGTGTCCAAGCCGTTGGTCTACCTGTACCTCAACTCCAAGGAAGTCCTCTTCACCGCCTGCATCCGCCGCGAGGCCGCCGCCCTCACCGAGGCGGTCCGTGCCGGTGCCCGGCCCGGGACCGGTGCCGACCACCAGCTCTGGGAAGGGCTCCAGGCCTTCTTCACCCACACCGCGCGGAACCCGGACGGCTGGGCCGTCCTGCACCTGCAGGCCCGTACCAGCGGTGAACCCTTCGCCGCCGAGGTGACCGCGATGCGCGAGGAGATCGTCGCGTTCGTCACGCAGCTCATCGCCGTGGCCGCCAGGGGTGGGGGCACCTCCTGCGCGGACGCGGTGGAGAGCTCGGGGGACCACCGCGATCCCGGCCTGCCGGAACGCGAGGCCGCCGGGCTCGCCGAGGCCCTGGTCGGGGCCGCCGAGTCGCTCGCGGCCTGGGCGAACGCCACCCCCGGCGTCTCGGCCCGGCAGGCCGCGTCGACCCTGATGAACTTCGCCTGGGCGGGGCTGGGCAACCTGATGGAAGGGCGGCCCTGGACCCCACCGATCACGGTTCCGTAAAGGACCGACTCGGTTCTCGTGTGCTTTCCGCGGGGACCTCAGGTGGTGAGCGGGAGCACCCGTCCCTCGACGTGCACCCTCGCCCGCTCTCGGCTTCGCGTGAGCGGGGGCACCCCCGTCCCGCTCCGCAGCTCGAACCGGCCGTGCCCGTCCGCCGCGTAGGTCACCGTCCCCGGAAGCAGCACCGGAGCCCGGAACTCGGCCCGCACCCGCACCGCCTCCGGCGCCCCGTGCGCGGCGAGGCAGCGGGCCACCGTCCACATGCCGTGTGCGATGGGGCACGGGAAGCCGAACAGGCGGGCGGTGAGCGGGTGCATGTGGATGGGGTTGCGGTCGCCGGACACGGCGCCGTAGCGCCGGCCGACGTCCCCGGCCAGGTGCCACTCGGCAACGGCGGGCAGGGGCGTGTGTTCCGCTCGCCCGGCGGGACCGCCCGCCGTGCGGTGCCGTGCCAGGTACGTGCTCGTCGACTCCCACAGGACGTCCTCGCCGGCCCGCACCTCGGTGACCACCGATGCCTCGGTCCCGCGCCGGTGCGGCGTCAGTTCGCCGATGCGCACGGCGAGTTCGTGCTCCCCGGCGACCGCCGGCGCCCGGTACCGGGTGATCTCGATCGAGGTGTGGACGAGGCCGAGCAGCGGCAGCGGGAAGCCCCGGCCGCTCATCAGCCGCATGACCAGCGGGAAGCCCAGCACGTGCGGATAGGTCAGCGGCAGTGCGTCGTCGCCGGTCGCGAATCCGCACACGCGCTCGTACGCCGCGAGCCGTGCGAGGTCGATGCGCAGGGCGGGGAGGACGAGCCGGTCGCGCGGGAAGTCGGCGTCCGGACGGGGCCGTTTGAAGGGGGACAGCAGGGTGCCGCGGGCCAGGAGCGGCGCGAGTGCGGGGGGCCGGGCGAGGACGACGGACATCACGCCCCCGGCAGGCTCTGGCCGCAGACGCGAACGACCTGCCCGTCGACCGCGCCCGACGCCGGGCGCGCGAGCCAGGCCGTGGTCTCGGCGACGTCTGCCGGAAGAGCGCCCTGCGCAAGGGAGTTCATCCGGCGCCCCGCCGCACGGATGAACGGCGGGATCGCGGCCGTCGTCCTGGTCTCGGTGAACCCGGGCGCGACCGCGTTCACCGTGACTCCGTGCTCGGCGAGCGCACGGGGCGCGCGGGAGCGGACCAGGCCGACGGCGCCCGCGTTGGCGGGGCCGTGGTTCGTCTGTCCGGCGTTTCCGGCGGGCCCCGCGAGCGACGCGGTGGCGACGATGCGTCCGCCCCGCTCGACCGTCCCGGCCTTCAGCAGCGTGTCCGTCGTCCGCGGCACGCTCGCCGGATGGACGTCGAGGACCGGACTCCAGCGCTCCACAGGCCTGTTGGCCAGGCGCCGGTCGCGGGTGATCCCCCCGTTGTGGGGCAGCCGGCGCCGCAGGGGCGCCGGCTGCGGCAGCCCCGGACGGCGGGTCGGGCAGCGGCCGGGTGCGGTGCCGGTGAAGCGCGGACAGCGGTCGGTCGTCATGGCAGCTCCCTGCTCGCCCCAGTTCTTACTCAAGAGTAAGGTTACCTGCGGTAAGGCTACGTCACGGGTGAGGAGCGGGTCGAGATGAGGGCTCCCCTCGGATCGCGATCCCGGGGCGCGTCCGACACCACTTCGAACCCGTGTGGCCAGGCCTGCACAGCCCTGTCCCCGGACGCTCCCCGAACCCGCACGGACTCCCCACGCGGGCGCCGTACGATCGCGTTCCTAACCGGCGGTAACAGCGAGCCGCTGCAGTCGGTGAACATCTCGGTACGCCCGGTGCGTACCTCATGCAGCAAGCAGTGCACAGCTGCAGGCCCCAGGAGCTGCCCATGCCCATCTCGTACTCGTCCGCGCCCCTGCCCGCCGCCCCGGTCGACCTCGACCACGACGGCGGCCCGGTGCTTGTGGAGCCGGAGACCCGGCGGCTCAACGGGGAGGTCCGCGAGGCCTACGTGCCGCCGCTCGTACCGCCGGTGACCCACGGCTCGCTCGCCGACCTGCCGTTCGAGAACGCGAGCGAGGCGCCCGGCCACCGGGTCCTCAGCCGCCGGGACGCGGACGGCCGCTGGACGGATGTGACGGCGACCCAGTTCGCCGACCAGGTGCTGGCCCTGGCCAAGGGCCTGATCTCCGAGGGCCTGGTGCCGGGCGACCGGATCGCGGTCATGGCGCGCACGACCTACGAGTGGACGCTGCTCGACTTCGCGGCCTGGGCGGCCGGCCTGGTCACGGTCCCCGTCTACCCCACCTCCTCGGTGTTCCAGACCCGCTGGATCCTGCAGGACTCCGGCGCCTCGGCCCTGGTCACGGAGACGGTCGGCCAGGCGGCGGCCATCGGCCCGGAACGCCACCGCCTGCCCGACCTGCGCCATGCCTGGGTGATCGAGAAGGGACATGTGGAGCGGCTCGCGGAGCTGGGTGCGGCGGTCCCCGACCAGGAGGTGAGCGTCCGCCGGGGCGTGCTCGGCCCCGACACCCTCGCCACCCTCGTCTACACCTCGGGCACGACCGGCCGCCCCAAGGGGTGCGCGCTGACGCACGGCAACTTCCTCGCGGAGGTGGACAACGCCACCCGGCTCCTCCACCCGGTCTTCCACGCCAGGACCGAGGACCCGTCGACGCTGCTGTTCCTGCCGCTGTCGCACGTCTTCGGCCGGATGGTCGCGGTCGCGTGCATCCGCGCACGGGTACGGCTCGGGCACGCCCCCAGCCTGACCGCGGAGGACCTGCTGGCGGACCTGGCGAGCTTCCGTCCGACCTTCCTGCTGGCCATCCCGTACATGCTGGAGAAGGTCTACAACAACGCGCGGGCGGCGGCCGAGCGCGGCGGCCGCGGCGCGCTGTTCGACCGCGCGGCCTCGGTGGCCCGCCGCTACGGCGAGGCGCTGGAGGCCCGGCAGCACGGCACGGGCCCGGGCCCGGGCCGCGCCCTGAAGACGGCCCGCGCCTTCTACGACCCCCTCCTGTACCGCCGCATCCGCGGTGCCCTGGGCGGCAGGGTCCGCCATGTGATCAGCGGTGGCTCCCCGCTGGGCAGCCACCTCGCCGCCTTCTACGCCGGCGCCGGCATCGAGATCTTCGAGGGCTACGGGCTGACGGAGTCGACCGGCGCCGCCACCGTCACGCCCCCGCTCAAGCCCCGGCTGGGCACGGTGGGCTGGCCGCTGCCCGGCACCCGGGTGCGCATCGCGGCGGACGGCGAGGTGCTGCTCTCCGGCGGCCAGGTCTTCCGCGGCTACTGGGACCCCCACGCGGGCGGGGTGGTCCCGGCGACCCCCGACGGCTGGTTCCCGACCGGTGACATCGGCCGTCTGGACGACGAGGGCTACCTCACGATCACGGGCCGGAAGAAGGAGATCCTGATCACCGCGGGCGGCAAGAACGTGGCGCCGGCCCCGCTGGAGAACTGGCTGCGCTCCCACCCCCTGATCTCGCAGTGCCTCGTCGTCGGAGACGGCCGCCCCTATGTCTCCGCCCTCCTCACGCTCGACGTGGACGGCCTCACCCACTGGCGCCGGATGAACGGCAAGCACCCGGTGCCGCCGGAGCTGCTGGTGGGGGACGAGGAGCTGAACGCGGTCCTGGAGCGCGCCGTGGACGAGGCCAACAAGCTGGTCTCCCGCCCCGAGTCGATCCGCCGCTTCACGGTGCTGCCCGCGGACTTCACCGAGGAGGCCGGGCATCTCACGCCGTCGATGAAGCTGCGCCGCGAGGCGATCATGCGTGACTTCGCCCACGAGGTGGAGAGCCTGTACGCGTCGTAGGAGCCGCACCTCGGCCCCGGCGCCCGCAGCTTCACCCGATCGGAAACGCGTACTAGCCCACATGGCAGGGGGCGGCGGCCGTGCTGGCGGCGGTCCCGGGCACCCCGTGCTTCCATCGCGTCCAGAGGCGTCGAGGAGGCTCACATGATGGCCGAGGATCCACAGCAGGACACCCCCACGCGATCGGGTGCGCCCCGGCGGCGCCTGTTGGCCGCGGCCGCCGCACTGGCGCCCGCGCTGGCCGCCGCCCACACCACCCCGGCCCGCGCCCTGCCCGCCGCGGCGGACCACGGGCACCGTGACGGGCCGGTCAGACCGGTGCGCACGGCCCTGTCGGACTGGGCGGACGTGGCCAAGGCGCTGGGCCGCGGCGGCGACATGAAGCGCGACCTGATGTACCACACGGGCCTGCCGCGCCGGGACCTGTCGGTGATCTCCAAGGGCATTCTCGTCAAACCGGAGCTCGCCCTGGGCTCCCACGTGTCGTTCGTCCGCTACGCGGACGGCAGCACGATGACGATGGGCGACCTGGTGATCACCGAGCAGGAGCTGCAGTCGTTCCTGGACGTCCTGCGACAGCAGCGGATCGCGGTGACCGCGCTCCACAAGCACCTGCTCTCCCACCGGCCCGACATCTGGTGGGTGCACGTTCACGCGCACGGCCACGACCCGGTGGGCGTCGCCCGCGGTCTGCGCGCGGCGTTCGACCGTACCGGCACCCCGCCGCCGCATCGTCCCGCACCGTCGGGCCACACCCTGGACACGGCTCGCATCGATGCCGCGCTGGGCGTCAGGGGCACCTATGACGACGGGATCTACAAGAGCCTGTTCATCCGCCGCGAGACCATCGTCGAGGGCGGCATGGCGCTGCCGCCGGGGCTGGGGTCGACCACCGCGTTCAACTGGCAGCCGCTGGGCGGCGGCCGGGTGGCGATCAGCGGCGACGTCGCGATGGTCGCGGAGGAGGTCCAGAACGTCCTTGCGGCCCTCAGAGGCGCCGGGACCGAGCTGGTCGAGCTGCACAACCACGGACTGAGGGACGAACCCCGCCTGTTCTTCACCCACTTCTGGGCCGTCGGGGACGCAGTCACGCTGGCCCGGGGCCTGCGCCCCGCGGTGGACGCCACCAACGCCGCACCGGCCGGCGGTTGAAGAGACGTCATCCCCCCGCTTCCGGTACCACCGGGGGCCAAGCAGAGCACGTGGACGAGGGAGAACTCCGCGATGACCCAGAGCAGCGAACCCATGATGTGCCCGTTCGACTTCAGCGAGGGTCTGGAGTTCGATCCCGCGCTCGCGGAGCTGATGGCCCGCGACTGCGTCACCCGTGTCCGGCTGCCGTACGGCGACGGCGCCGCCTGGCTGATCACCGACTTCGACGGCGTACGGCAGGTGACCACCGACCAGCGCTTCAGCCGGGCGGCGATCATGGGGCACGACTACCCGCGGCTGACCCCGGAGCCCATCGTCTCCCCGGAGTCCATCAACGTCATGGACCCGCCGCACAGCAGCCGCCTGCGCCGCCTGGCCTCCCAGGGCTTCGCCCGCGGGCACGTGGAGCGGATGCGGCAGCAGATCGTCCGGCTGGCCGACACCCTGCTGGAGGAGATGGCCGAGCAGGGGCCGCCCGCCGACCTCGTCCAGCACCTGTCCAACCAGCTCCCCCAGCAGACCATCTACGACGTCCTCGGCATCCCCCGCGAGGACTGGCCCCGCATGCAGCGTTACGCGCACCAGCTGCTGGAGACCGGGCCGGACAGCCGCGAGACCGCCGCGAACGCCAAGGCCGCCCTGCGCTCCTACTTCCTGGACCAGGTGGAACAGCGGCGGCGCGCCCCCGGGCAGGACCTGATCAGCGCGCTGGCCGCGGCGAAGGACGGCGACGACGCCCTCGACGACGACGAACTGGCGGTCATGGCACTGACGCTGGTGCTCAGCGGGCAGGACACCGCCACCTGCCAGATCAGCGACATCTGCTACCTGCTGCTGACCCGCCCGGAGCTGATGGAGCACCTCAGGACCCGGCCGGAGTCCCTGACGGACGTCATCAACGAGCTGCTCCGCTACATCCCCTTCCGCAAGGGAGTCGGCATCCCCCGGGTGGCGCTGGAGGACGTGGAGATGGACGGCGTCCGGATCCGCGAGGGCGACTTCGTCCATGTGTCGTACCTGACGGCGAACCGCGACCCGAAGCGCTACCCGGACCCGGACGTCATCGACCCGGAGCGGCCGCCCATGCCCCATATGACGTTCGGCTGGGGCGGCCACCGCTGTATCGCCGTACCGCTGGCGATGGCGGAGCTGGAGGTGGCCGTCGGGCGCCTGGTGGAGCGGTTCCCGACGCTGCGCCTCGCGGTGCCCGCGGAGGAGATCCGCTGGGACAAGGAGACGATCCGCCGCTTCCCGCTGGAGCTGCCGGTGACCTGGTGAGGCCCGGCCGGGCCTCACCAGGGCCGTCGTGGCCGAGGCGCCCGGCACGACCGGCACCAACGGCGCCCGCCGCCAGGCCGGGCCCGCGGCCACCAGCCCCCCGCCGGACGCGCCCGGCCCGCCCCGGCCGCCCGACTCGGGGGCGCGCCCGTCGTCGCCGGGACCGCGACCAGCGGCACCGCCGCGCCTGCCGACGGCCGCTGGAGACGGCGGGGGAGTTCGACACGGCGGTGCAGCAGCGGGCCCGCCGGCCGGAGGGCCCACAGCCGGCGCCACCACGGCCGCCGTCGTCGCCTGTCATGCCGACCTCCCGAGCGCGAGCAGCCGGGCCGGTACCGACGGCACCGGCAGCCCGGTCGGCACGGACGGCGTCACCGAGGGGGCGACACGTGATCGTGAGTGAGGGGCGGGTTCTCGCCGGGCCGCGCGGTCAGGAGGTGGACCAGGGCCCCGGGACCGCACGGCGTTTCGCGGTGACGTCGCCCGGTCGTACCAGGCGCTGGTGCCGGGGAGCGCCCTCGTGCTCGTCATGCGGCAGCACCTGTGAACGGGCACGGCTCTCGCGCGGCGACCGGCGCATCCGGAGGAATTCGCGAAGAATTCACCGAAAGGCAGGAGCCCCGCCGCCGAATGGCGCAGGGCTCCTTGGGTACTGCTCTCAGTTCTGGATCAGGGACTTCAGCGATCTCAGATCGCGGTGACGTTCTCCGCCTGCGGGCCCTTCGGGCCCTGCGTCACGTCGAAGGAGACCTGCTGGTTCTCCTCGAGGGAACGGAAGCCGTTCGCGTTGATCGCGGAGTAGTGGACGAAGACGTCCGGGCCGCCGCCTTCCTGGGCGATGAAGCCAAAGCCCTTCTCGGCGTTGAACCACTTCACGGTTCCGGTAGCCATAAGCCCTCCTTGGGCCCAAAGGGTCGCCCTGCTCCAGAACTGCAAGTGTGAAAACGGAACCGCCGCACAACTGCATATGTCTGAAAACGACGAGAGCCCGCGGTCACATGCTCCGCAGGCTCTGTACTGCAAGGAAACCAAACTGCAACTTGCTGCGAGCGTAGCACGCGGGGAGCCGAATGCAATAGAGGTCAAGATCACGTCACCCGTACGTTTGAATGATCCGGGAGCTCTTGACAGCGGGGGCGGAGACGGTGCCCCGCGCGGTGGGGTCTAGTCTCGCGATGTGGACAATTCTCGCACCCGGCCGCGCGTCGGCCACATCCAGTTCCTCAACTGCCTGCCCCTGTACTGGGGGCTCGCGAGAACCGGCACCCTCCTCGACTTCGACCTGACCAAGGACACGCCCGAAAAGCTCAGCGAGCAGCTCGTGAAGGGCGACCTGGACATCGGCCCCGTCACCCTGGTCGAGTTCCTCAAGAACGCCGACGACCTGGTCGCCTTCCCCGACATCGCGGTCGGCTGCGACGGCCCGGTGATGTCGTGCGTGATCGTCTCCCAGGTCCCGCTGGACCGGCTGGACGGCGCCCGGGTCGCCCTCGGCTCCACCTCGCGGACCTCCGTGCGCCTGGCCCAGCTGCTGCTCGCCGACCGGTACGGGGTGACGCCGGACTACTACACCTGCCCGCCCGATCTCAGCCTGATGTTGCAGGAGGCCGAGGCGGCCGTGCTGATCGGCGACGCCGCCCTGCGCGCCAACCTCATCGACGGACCGCGCTTCGGCCTCGACGTGCACGACCTCGGCGCGCTGTGGAAGGAGTGGACGGGCCTGCCGTTCGTCTTCGCGGTCTGGGCGGCGCGGCGCGACTACCTGGAGCGGGAGCCCTTCATCACCCGCAAGGTCCACGAGGCCTTCCTCGCCTCCCGCAACCTGTCCCTGGAGGAGGTCGGCAAGGTCGCGGAACAGGCGGCGCGCTGGGAGGCCTTCGACGAGGACGTCCTGGAGCGGTACTTCACCACGCTCGACTTCAGCTTCGGGGGACCGCAGCTGGAGGCGGTCGCCGAGTTCGCCCGCCGGGTCGGCCCCACGACCGGGTTCGCGGCGGACGTGAAGGTGAAGCTGCTCCAGTCGTAGGGCGGTTGCCCCATCGGTCCCTACGCTGTCCGGGTGGATCTGGACCTCTGGGCGGCCGTCGGGGCCGCGGTGTGGGGTGCGGCGGCCGGCGCGCTGGTGCCCCGGGCCGCGTACCGGCTGTCCGTCGAGTCCGGGCAGCCGTGGCGGGACCGGTGCCCGGACGGGCACCCGGTCCGCGGATGGGTCGGGCGGGCCCGGTGTGCGGACGGACGGGCCTACGGCCCCGGGACGGTGCTCGTGGGCGCGGTCACCGCACTGGTGTGCGTCGTGCTCGCGCTCGCGACCGGCACCCGCCCGGAGTTGGCCGTCTGGCTGCTGCTCGCCCCCGTCGGCGTCCTGCTGACCGTCGTGGACTTCCGGGTGCAGCGCCTGCCGGACGTCCTGACCCTGCCGCTGGCCGGCGCCGCCCCCGCCCTGCTGGGGCTGGCCGCGCTGGCGCCCGAGCACGCGGGACGGTGGCGCACCGCACTGCTCGGCGCGCTGGTGCTGGGCGGCGGGTACTTCCTGCTGTTCCTCCTCAACCCGCACGGCCTCGGCTTCGGGGACGTCAAGCTGGCGCCCGGGCTCGGGGCGGTGCTCGGCTGGTACGGCTGGGGGACCGTGGTGCTGGGGACCTTCGCCGGGTTCCTGTTCGGCGGGCTCTACGGGCTCGGGCTCGTCCTCGCCCGGCGGGCCGGGCGGCGCACCGCGATCCCGTTCGGGCCGTTCCTCATCGCGGGCGCGTTCGTCGGGCTGCTCATCGGCGCGTACGCGGCCTGACAGCGGGCCCGTAAAACCGCTGGCGTAGGCTGGTTCGGTCCGTTCACGACCCTTGCGTGTCCGTCCGCACCTCCGCCGAAAGGGAGCCCGGTGACCGAGAAGGCCGACCTGCAGTCCGTGCTCGACCGTGCCGCCGACGGTGGGCGGATCACCCT
The DNA here is from genome assembly GCF_059510295.1 of Streptomyces sp. PTL18. Lineage (NCBI taxonomy): Bacteria > Bacillati > Actinomycetota > Actinomycetes > Kitasatosporales > Streptomycetaceae > Streptomyces > Streptomyces sp. PTL18. Next base: position 38,513 of record NZ_JCAJZO010000007.1, read on the forward strand.
CGAGGAAGCGCTCTCCCTCTACCGCGACGCGCCGCTGCACGCACTGGGCGCCGCCGCCGACGCCGTACGCCGCCGCATGTACGCCGGGACCGAGCACATCGCGACGTACATCATCGAGCGGAACATCAACTACACGAACGTCTGTGTGACGGCGTGCAAGTTCTGCGCCTTCTACGCGGCCCCCAAGGACACCGGGAAGGGCTGGACGCGCGACCTCGACGACATCCTCCGGCGCTGCGCCGAGACCGTCGAACTCGGCGGCACCCAGATCATGTTCCAGGGCGGTCACCACCCGGACTACGGCGTCGAGTACTACGAGAAGCACTTCCGCGCCATCAAGGAGGCGTTCCCCCAGCTGGTCATCCACAGCCTGGGGGCGTCCGAGGTGGAGCACATGGCCCGCATCTCCGGCGTGTCGGTCGAGGAGGCCGTCTCCCGCATCCACGCCGCCGGCCTCGACTCCTTCGCCGGCGCCGGTGCCGAACTGCTGCCCGAGCGGCCGCGCAAGGCGATCGCGCCGCTGAAGGAGAGCGGCGAGCGCTGGCTGGAGATCATGGAGGCCGCGCACCGGCTGGGCGTGGAGTCCACCTCCACCATGCTGATGGGCACGGGTGAGACCAACGCCGAGCGCATCGAGCACCTGCGGATGATCCGCGACGTGCAGGACCGCACGGGCGGCTTCCGGGCGTTCATCCCGTACACCTACCAGCCCGAGAACAACCACCTGAAGGGCCGCACCCAGGCGACCGTCTTCGAGTACCTGCGGATGATCGCGGTCGCCCGCCTCTTCCTCGACAACGTGAGGCACATCCAGGGCTCGTGGCTGACCACCGGCAAGGACGTCGGCCAGCTGACCCTGCACTACGGCGCCGACGACCTGGGCTCGATCATGCTGGAGGAGAACGTCGTCTCCTCCGCGGGCGCCAAGCACCGCTCCAACCGGATGGAGATCATCGACCTGATCCGGAAGGCGGGGCGCGTCCCGGCCCAGCGGTCGACGACGTACGAGCACCTCGTGGTCCACGACGACCCGGCGAACGACCCGGTCGACGACCGCGTGATGTCCCACATCTCCTCAACGGCCATCGAGGGCGGCACCGCCCACCCGGAGTTGAAGCTCCTTGCGTCCAACTGAGCGGTGTCGGGGAGGCGGAGTGCGTTCCCGCGTCGTCCGGTGCGGTGCATCGGCGTGCTGCCGTATCGCCCGAGTTCGCCCGGTGCGAGGGCGATTCGGCAGTGCGGCGTGCTGCCGCACCGGACGGTGTGGGGGCGTGCCTCACCTCCCGGGCACCGCTTAGGGCCGGCGGCATGCTGACGATTCACGCCGCGGACGAGCTCCGGGTCGCCTGGGACGCCGACCCCGTCAAGAACGGTGCCGTCGCCGTCGAGGGCACCCGGATCTCCGCGCTGGGACCCCTCGCCGCGCTCCGGGAGCGGTTCCCGGACGCCCGGGTACGCCGCTGGCCCGGCACGCTCGGCCCCGCGCTGGTGCACGAGGGCCCGCTGCCGCAGGCACCCACGCCACGCGAACGCGTCCACGCGGTGCTGAAGCTGGGCGCGGTGGCCGTCCTGGCGGAGCACGCGGGCACGCCCGAACTGCGGGTCGCCGCCCAGCGCAACGACGTCGTGGTGCTGCGGGGTACCCGCCGACCCGGGCTGGCCGAGGCCGGCCGCGCCGACCTCGCCGTCCTCGACGAGACGGGCGCCTGCCTGGCCACGGTCTGCGCGGGCCGTCTGGTGCACCGCAGACGCTGAGCTCTCGGGCCCTCCTGCCACAATGGGCCCCGTGACCCGCGCATCCCTGGACAAGCAGCCGCACGAAGTCGCCTCGATGTTCGACGACGTGGCGGAACGGTACGACCTGACGAACGACGTGCTGTCACTCGGGCAGGCACGGCTGTGGCGCAAGGAGGTCGCCAACGCGGTCGACGCGCGCCCGGCGCAGAAGGTGCTCGACCTCGCGGCGGGCACGGCGACCTCGTCGCTCCCCTTCACGCGGACGGGCGCGTACGTCGTCCCGTGCGACTTCTCCCTCGGGATGCTCCAGGTCGGCAAGAGGCGGCACCCGTGGCTGCCGCTCACCGCCGGCGACGCGACGCGGCTGCCGTTCAAGGACGGCACCTTCGACGCCGTGACCATCTCCTTCGGGCTGCGCAACGTGCAGGACACGGACGCGGCGCTGCGCGAGCTGTACCGGGTGACCAGGCCCGGCGGGCGGGTCGTGATCTGCGAGTTCTCGCATCCCACGTGGGCGCCGTTCCGCACGGTCTACACCGAGTACCTGATGCGCGCGCTGCCGCCGGCGGCCCGCGCGGTGTCCTCCAACCCCGAGGCGTACGTCTACCTCGCCGAGTCCATCCGCGCCTGGCCCGACCAGCCGGCCCTCGCCGAGCGGCTGCGCGGGGCGGGGTGGTCGAAGGTGGCGTGGCGGAACCTCACCGGCGGGATCGTCGCCCTGCACCGGGGCTTCAAGCAGGACTGACCGCGTACGGGTCGCCCGGCTCGTCCAGCTCCCGCCGCATTCCGCCCCTGGGCGGCGGCGGCACGCGCGGTTCGCGTACGCCCGCTCCTCCGCCGCCCTCGCCTTCACCCAGGTCGAACCAGACGGTGACGACGGCGCCGCGCGGCACCTCGGCGCCCGGCTGCGGGTACTGCCGTACGACGTAGTCGACGACGGTGTTGCGGAAGTCGGGCCGGTCGGGTGCGGCGAGCAGAACGCCCTGCTGCTTCGCGGCCTCGCGCGCGTCCATCGCCATGAGACCGATCAGTCGCGGAACGCGCACTTCGGGTGTTTTGGGTGGTATAGGCACAGATGTCACCCCCAGCGGTACTGGAAGGGTAACCGGCCGGGGGTGCCACCCGGAAGCGCCAGGTGTCCTCCTGTGACAGTCGGTCACTCTCGGTCACGGGCCGCGCTGGGAGGTCACGGATCACAGGTCACAGTTCGAGGCGATAGCAGTGGCCCTGCCGCTGCGAGGGCGTCGCATAGGTCTTCACCAGGCGCATTCCCAGCCGCTCCGTGACCGCGATGGACCGCGTGTTGCGGGAGTCCACCATGGCCACCACGCTGCCCACGCCCGCCGCACGCACGCGGTCCAGGGTCGTCCGGGCGGCCGCCGTCACGTACCCGTTGCCCCAGTGGGCCCGCCCGAGCCGCCAGCCGATCTCGATCTCACCCTTCGGGCCCCACTCGCACGGCCACGGCTGCGCACCGGTGAAGCCGATGACCTCCCCCGACTCGTCGAGCACGCTCCACAGACAGAAGCCGTGCTCGGCGTCGTGCCGGCGCTGGCGGGCGGTGAGCTCCTCGTAGACGGACAGCTCGGCGGCCTTGCCGCCGTGGAACTCCATGACCTCGGGGTCGGCGAACACCCGGTGCCAGGCGAAGGCGTCCTCGTCGGTGGGGACGCGCAGCCGTACGTCGGGCAGAGCTCGGTTCATGGGGGCAGCCCTTCAGCCGGGGGATCGGTGACGCTGAATAGACTGCCCATGTCCAGTGCCCCTCAGCACGTGGTTTCGGCCGCGGTTTTCCCGTGGCCCTCTCACTGCCTGCGGCCGGCACCGGTGTTGCCGTCGTCGAGTCTTGGGGAGAACCCGCCGTGACCGAGCCCCAGCCCCTTACCGAACACACCGCCGATGTGATCGTCGTCGGGGCCGGGCCAGCCGGTTCCACCACCGCCTATCACCTCGCGAAGGCGGGCCTGGACGTCCTGCTGCTCGAGAAGACCGCCTTCCCGCGCGAGAAGGTGTGCGGCGACGGCCTCACCCCCCGCGCCACCAAGCAGCTCGTCGCGATGGGCATCGACATCTCCGAGGAGGCCGGCTGGCTGCGCAACAAGGGCCTGCGCATCATCGGCGGCGGTGTGCGGCTCCAGCTCGACTGGCCGGATCTCGCCTCGTACCCGGACTACGGACTCGTCCGCAGGCGCGACGACTTCGACGAGCAGCTCGCCCGGCAGGCGCAGAAAGCGGGCGCGCGCCTGTACGAGCGCTGCAACGTGGGTACCCCGATCGTCGACGACCGCACCGGCCGCATCACCGGCGTGCACGCCAAGCTGGGCGAGGAGAAGCTCGAGGTCACCTTTCACGCGCCGCTGGTGGTGGCCGCGGACGGCAACTCCTCCAGGCTGTCGCTGGCCATGGGGCTGCACCGCCGCGAGGACCGCCCCATGGGCGTCGCGGTCCGTACGTACTTCACGTCCCCGCGCCACGACGACGACTACCTGGAGTCCTGGCTCGAGCTGTGGGACCGGCGCGGCGGCCAGGAGCGGCTGCTGCCCGGCTACGGCTGGATCTTCGGCATGGGCGACGGGACCAGCAACGTCGGCCTGGGTGTCCTGAACACCTCCGCGTCCTTCAAGGAGCTGGACTGGCGGGAGGTGCTCAAGGCCTGGTGCGCCTCGATGCCCCAGGACTGGGGCTACACCCCCGAGAACATGACCGGCCCCATCCGCGGTGCCGCCCTCCCCATGGCCTTCAACCGCCAGCCGCACTACACGCGCGGGCTGCTTCTGGTGGGCGACGCGGGCGGCCTGGTGAACCCCTTCAACGGCGAGGGCATCGCCTACGCCATGGAGTCCGGCCAGATCGCGGCGGACGTGATCGTCCAGGCGCTGGCCCGCGCGACCCCCGGTCAGCGTGAACTCGCCCTGCACAACTACCCGAAGATCCTGAAGGACACCTACGGCGGCTACTACACACTGGGCCGCGCCTTCGTGAAGCTGATCGGCAACCCGAAGGTGATGAAGATCGCGACCCAGCGCGGCCTCACGCACCCCCTGCTCATGAAGTTCACCCTGAAGATGCTCGCCAACCTCACCGACCCGACGGGTGGCGACGCGATGGACCGGATCATCAACGGGCTGTCGAAGGTGGCTCCGCGTTCGTGATCATTCAAGCTGAATGGCTCGGACCAGCCATGGCCTACGGAGCGAGGCCGTTTACGCCGTAGGCCATGACTGAACGTGAGGCGGCCCCGGCACCTCGTCCTGAGGAACCGGAGCCGTCTGGCCGTCGTCCTTCTCGGGTCAGATCGCTCCGACCAGACCTGCGTCACCGATGGCCTTGAGGTCGTTCGTCCAGGGCGAGCCGACCATCAGATCGTTGAACGCGATCATGCCGAAGAACAGGAAGAAGAAGGCCATGTACGGCGACGCCTCCATCGGGTCGCCGTCGATGCCGTACGTCGGGGTGAGGGACAGCTCAATGGTGTCGTCCGACTCCCGGTAGAAGCACCCGGCCGCCGTGAGGGTGGCGTGCGAGAGCTGAGTCTCCCCCACGTGCGACTCGAACAGTCCGCCGCCGAGGCTCTTGGCGAGAGCGTTCATCTGCAAGTACTGATGGGCCAGGTTGCTCGGGATCACGGCGTCCCGCACGGCGTCGGCAGCCTCGGGGTCGTATTTGTACCCACCGTCGTCCGCTGCCTTGCGGAGACCAGCGTGCTTGAACTGGTGTGCCTTGTTCATGGAGTCCACGGCGTCTTCGCCGTCCCTGACGAGCCACTGGAGGTGAGCGACGTACTCGATCATCAGGCGCCGGTTGGGAGCGGCTTCGTGGCCAAGTCCCTTGCTGTGCAGAGTGACCACTGCGGCGGCCTGCCGGTGCAGGGCGGCCACCAACCCTCAGCCGACCTGAAACGGTCGACGGTTCTCGGGGGCGGGAGCGTGGTCGGCGGCACCGCCGACCAGCAGCTTGGTCAGAGCCTCCAGGCCAGACACTGCCCGCCTGTTGAACTCTGCGACATCTACGGTCATACGCACATCGTCCCGCACGTGGGGTCCCGTACGCACCATCATTTCCGAACTGACGAAGAATCATCCGGTGCGCCCATGAAAGGACCTTTATGGAAACGGCACTTTCTCGCGGTGGGCAGCCCACTCTCCTGCGGCGGCGGTGAGGGCGGCACGGTGCGGCAGTGGTCGAGTCCGTTCCCAGTCTTCCCACACGCGGAAGACGGTGCGCGCGAACGTGGTGACCATGGCAGGGGCGGCAGCGCTGTACGCGGGAATCTGCCGGGCGACTGCTTCGGCCTGCTCTGCGGTGTGTCCGGCGGAGATGAGCCGCGGGATGGTCAACGCGGTGTCCGCCCATGCGGGGGCGGGGCAGGCTAGAGCCCAATCAAGTAGCAGCAGTTTGCCGACAGGGGTTACCAGCATGTTGTGCGGCGACATGTCTGTGTGAGCGAGCCCTCGACCTTGCAGCCCGGCTGGAACATCCTCGGGAAGGAAGTCGGCCCACCGTGTGTGAAGCGGCTTCTTACGCAGCGCCTCAGGCCATGGCACCTCGGACACGACGGTGAGCGTTTGGACAAGGGGGGCGAGATCGTCAGACGCCGGTGTCAGGTCCGGGTAGCGTCCCTCGACGTACTCGTACCCGTACAGCAGCCACCCGCCGGCGTCGACGTCCCAGAGGACGTGGGGCGCACGAGGCGCGTTCCGGGTGACTTGCGCCTCGTGGCGGTACACCCAAGCCTGCGGGTCGTCGCGGCGGGTACCCTTGACGAACATTCGGCCCGCTCGTGTGTCGACGGTGCAGGCGAGTCGAGACATGACGCCGTGCGGTGCGGTCGCGGCCTCCTCGACCGGGCCCGTGTGGTGCTCGACGGCGGCCCGGGTTGCGGCGGGTAGGTCGTGCCATTCGATGCGGTCCACCGCCGGTCTCCCTGCATTGGTCGAACAAAAGGGGGCCGGCCCCCGGTTTGGCCACAGCGTGGCACAGACCAGAGGCCGGCGGGGGCACCGTTAGGGATGGAACGGGCTGTCCGAGCAGTTCGCGTGGCACTGCGAGCACTCGGCGAGGTCCAGCTCGGGCCAGAACTCCATGTCGATCTCGTACCCGGCGAGTGTGATCGCGTCGACCGTCCGGGCACGGAGGGCCTTGCCACCCCCGTGCTCCTCCGGGTCGAGGTATCCGGGCTGGTGGTCCAGGAATCGGCCGAACTTCTCCTCGCAGAACTCCCGATACGCCTTGGTGCGGAGCAGGAAGGCGTGCCAGAAGTCGTCGACGAGGGGCGACGGGCTGAGCGGCTTGTCGCTGTAGTCGCACGCGGCGAGGAAGGCGAGCATCTGCCCGACGCCACGGTCGGCCTTCTCCTCGGTCAGCTGCGGGAACTTGGCGCGCATGTTGTCGACCAGGGTCTCGCGGAGTTCCGTGCTGATCAGCGTCCGTGCGTCGGTCGCGGTGTGCTTCTGCGCGGTGGTCACGTTCCGTGCCTCCTTGCGTTGGGTGGTGCTTCGGACGTGGTGGTGCGCACCGCGGCTGGCCCCGGTTGGCGGCCTCCGCCGCGGTGGAACCCCGCCCGCCCAGGGGGAGCAGGAAGCATCCGGGCGGGCGGGGGGGCCTTATGCCGCTTCCGGGGCGGCGTCGGGGATGGTCAGTGCCGGGCTGTTGGCTCGCGGGCCGTCGAGGCCGGTGCCTACGAGCACACCGAGACAGGTGAAACCGGTAGCCGTGCCGATGGCCCAGAGCACGCTGAAAAAGAACCCGACGGGATCGGAGAGGCGCCGTAAGCGGGCGGACGCGTGGCGGGCGCTCACAACTTGCCACCGCGTGCCGCGTCGCGCAGTTCGAGGATGCGCCCCACCTGGTAGGCGTACAGCTCCAGCTGCGCGGGGTCGAGCACGAGCAGGGATTCGCTGATCCCACCGTCCTCGTAGTGGACGGTGACAGGCAGGCCGCCCCGCTCGGCGTGCTGGTCGTACATCACGTCCCGCTTCTGCGGCGTGATGTGTGTGACCTGAGCGGGGACAGGGCGCAGGGTTGTTCCGTCGTAGGGGACAGACCACTCGTCGCCGCCTCCGGGCGGCACCAGGCCGTAAGTCCGTCTACCGTCGCCGGGCAGAGCCACGACGACACCGATCTCGCCCTTGGTGGTGTCCCGGGCGAAGTCACCGAGTCGGGGATAGAACGGTGCGGCGGTCCCTAACTCGCCGCCCTGCGAAGGGAGATGGGTGGTTCCTCGTCGAGTCATGTCCCTGACGCTAAGAGTGCGCCAGGGGCCCAATATGAATCTTCGTCGACGCGGTTTTCGAGGTTGTCGAGGCGTCCCTCGGTCTGGTTGCTCCGCTGAACGAGCAGGGCGAGCGCGCCGTCGATGCGGGCGACCCCCCCTCGACCGGTGGCGCGCAGCCGTTCAAGAGCCCGCTCCACGGGCGTACCCGGCACGGGGGCCGGCGGCCGCAAGCCCCTGTTCCCGGTGAGCACGGTTCCGGTTCTTCCCCGGCCCGGCTGAAGGACGGGCTCCACGACATTCGACGTGGGGTGAGCCGGGGCCGGCCGGCGGATGAGCCGGGAGGGCCGCCGCCCCGAGGGCGACGGCCCTTGACATCCCGTACCGCTTGCGACGGTCCGGTCAGAGCACGCGGACCGCGCCGGACGGCGGGTCGTAGGACAGCGGGTGCTCCCCGACACCGCTGGAGGGGTTCTGCGCGCCGACGAACATGCCGTCGCCCACGTACACCGCGACGTGGTAGGCGCTGCCCGCAGCACCCCAGTAGAGGATGTCGCCCGGCTGCAGGTTGCTCAGCGAGACCTGGGTGCCGGCCGTCGACTGGTCCTGGGAGACCCGCGGAAGGTTGATCCCGACCTGCTTGAAGGCCGTCTGCACCAGGCCGGAGCAGTCGTACGCCGAGGGGCCGGTGGCACCGGAGACGTACGCCTTGCCGATCTGCGCCTTGACGAAGGCGACGACCGCCGCGGCCGAACCGGTGGCCGTGGAGGAGCTCGTCGACGTGCTGGTCGCGGCGGCGAGGACCGTCCGCTCGGCGCTGCGCGAGGCGGCCTCCGCCTGCTTGCGCTCGGCCTCGGCCTTCCGCTTGGCCTCGGCCGCCTTCTTCTTCGCCTCCGCCAGGTCCGCCTTGGCCTGCTTCGCGGCGTTCGCGGCGGCCGTGTCACGCTCGACCTGCAGCTGGTAGTTGGCCGCGGCCTGCTGGGTGGCCGCCGCGGACTGTGCGACCTGGGTGGCCACGTCGGCCGTCAGGGTCGGCAGTTCGAGCGTCTGGGTCACCGGCTCTGCGGCGTTGGCCGATGCCGAGGATCCGGCCACGGCCAGGGTGCTGAGGACACCACCGGCGACCCCGGCCCGCATCGCGATGGTCGACGCGCTGCGGTTGCGGGGCTTCCGGTGGCTGCGTATGTGAGCGGTGTGGGACATGGGGACAAGCGGTACCAGGGACTCCTCCATACCTTCAAGAAACGTGTGGTCCGCCACAGTTGTTCAATGCGCGGCTCGAATCCCCGACGTGTCATTCTTTATTGACGCCGTAACGGGCAAAGCGGACAGTGATGATCAAGCCTGTGATCACGGGCTTTCATCGTTACGTCCTGAATTGCTCCGCACCTACCATCGGTTGGGACGGTTGGCCAAGCCCGCTTTATTGAACCGTCACGCGGATGTGGCGCAGGTCACGGAACGGTCACCGTCGCGGCGGCGTCTCGCGCGCGCAGCGAACCACCCCGGTTCACACGCCTGCCCCGCCGCCCGTGCATGCATGCACCTCTGTGCGAGAAGTCGCCCCTCTGCTCGTGAACGCGTGCACACGTCCATATTCGCCCCACTCCTCCCTCTGATGTGTGAACGCGCGCCTTTACCAAGGGATCTGGCCCAGCGCCAATTTGCTTTGAGCGCTTGCCCTTTGATAGTGCAAGACCGCCTCGACCAGCGGAGACGGGCGAAAATGTCACCTCTTGGTGATCACTCGACTGCTTCGCGTGCGTAGATCACCGCTCATCCGACTTCATGATCCTTCGCCTGGTGGTGGAGATCACAAAGTACGTGCTGACCCCCGTGTCGCAGATCACACACCCGCGGGCATAAGATGCACGGCAGTTGGGCTTGTGACCTGCTTCACATGTCCGCGATCTTCGCTGGGGCAAGCGGGGCTTTCGGGACATGTGGGACAGAAGTGGGCCCAGCGCAACCGCCAGCAGTCAGTGCCGACTGAGAGGAGCGAGGAGCGGTGAACGCGTATGCGCCCATCCTCGTACTGGGAGCCCTCGGGGCAGGCTTTGCGATCTTCTCCGTGGTCATGGCCACGCTGATCGGTCCGAAGCGGTACAACCGCGCCAAGCTCGAGGCCTACGAGTGCGGCATCGAGCCGACCCCCACGCCGGCGGGCGGCGGGCGCTTCCCGATCAAGTACTACCTGACGGCGATGCTCTTCATCGTCTTCGACATCGAGATCGTCTTCCTCTATCCCTGGGCCGTCACCTTCGACGCCCTGGGGATCTTCGGGCTCGTGGAGATGCTGCTCTTCGTGCTCACCGTCTTCGTCGCGTACGCGTACGTATGGCGGCGCGGCGGCCTGGAATGGGACTGAGGGGCCTTACGTCATGGGACTCGAAGAAAAACTGCCGAGCGGTTTCCTTCTGACCACCGTCGAGCAGGCCGCGGGGTGGGTGCGCAAGGCGTCGGTCTTCCCCGCCACCTTCGGCCTGGCCTGCTGCGCCATCGAGATGATGACCACCGGCGCCGGCCGCTACGACCTGGCGCGCTTCGGCATGGAGGTCTTCCGCGGCTCGCCCCGCCAGGCGGACCTCATGATCGTCGCGGGCCGGGTCAGCCAGAAGATGGCGCCGGTCCTGAGGCAGGTCTACGACCAGATGCCGAACCCCAAGTGGGTGATCTCGATGGGCGTGTGCGCCTCCTCGGGCGGCATGTTCAACAACTACGCGATCGTCCAGGGCGTCGACCACATCGTCCCCGTCGACATCTATCTGCCCGGCTGCCCGCCGCGGCCCGAGATGCTGATGGACGCGATCCTCAAGCTCCACCAGAAGATCCAGTCCTCCAAGCTCGGGGTGAACGCCGAGGAAGCGGCCCGCGAGGCGGAGGAAGCGGCGCTCAAGGCCCTGCCGACGATCGAGATGAAGGGGCTGCTGCGATGAGCGACGCGAACGGCAAGGGCGCGGGCGCGCAGCCGGGCGGCGTGAACGGCCACGGTGTGAACGGGGGCGGCGTCAACCCGGAGAAGGACCTCGGCGCCGCCAACCTCCCCGGCCGGCGGGGCGAGGGCGGCGAGGAGATCCGCGTCCAGCGCGGCATGTTCGGCGCCGACAACGGCGGCGACACCTCCGGCTACGGCGGCCTGGTCCGCTCCATCCGGCTCCCCGGTGCGGCCACCCGCCCCTACGGCGGCTGGTTCGACGAGGTCGCCGACGAGTTGGAGGGCGCCCTGGAGGAGCAGGGCCTCGTCCCCGGGAACGCCATCGAGAAGACCGTCGTCGACCGCGGCGAGCTGACCTTCCACATCGAACGCGAGTACCTTCTCGCCGTCGCCCAGACCCTCCGCGACGACCCGGCACTCCGCTTCGAGCTGTGCACGGGTGTGAGCGGAGTGCACTACCCCGGCGACAAGGGGCGCGAGCTGCACGCCGTCTACCACCTGCGCTCGATCACCCACAACCGGCTGATCCGCCTGGAGGTCAGCGCCCCCGACGCCGACCCGCACATCCCGTCGCTCGTCTCCGTCTATCCCACCAACGACTGGCACGAGCGCGAGACGTACGACTTCTTCGGCCTGATCTTCGACGGCCACCCGGCGCTGACGCGGATCATGATGCCGGACGACTGGCAGGGCCATCCGCAGCGCAAGGACTACCCCCTCGGCGGCATCCCCGTCGAGTACAAGGGCGCCCAGATCCCGGCTCCGGACCAGCGGAGGTCGTACTCATGAGCACGCACACCCCGTCCTCTGCCTCCGCCCGCGAGACCACCGAGGGCACCGTCTACACGGTCACCGGTGGCGACTGGGACGAGGTCGTCGAGTCCGCCTCCCGCGCCGACGACGAGCGCCTGATCGTCAACATGGGCCCGCAGCACCCCTCCACGCACGGCGTGCTGAGGCTCATCCTGGAGATCGAGGGCGAGACGGTCACCGAGGCCCGCTGCGGCATCGGCTACCTGCACACCGGCATCGAGAAGAACCTCGAGTACCGCACGTGGACGCAGGGCACCACGTTCGTGACGCGCATGGACTACCTGACGCCGTTCTTCAACGAGACGGCGTACTGCCTCGCGGTGGAGAAGCTCCTCGGCATCGAGGACCAGGTACCCGACCGCGCCACGATCATCCGGGTGCTCCTGATGGAGCTGAACCGGCTCTCCTCCCACCTGGTGTGCATCGCCACCGGAGGCATGGAGCTCGGCGCCACCACGATCATGATCTACGGCTTCCGCGACCGGGAGATGATCCTCGACATCTACGAGCTGATCACCGGCCTGCGGATGAACCACGCCTACGTCCGCCCCGGCGGACTCGCCCAGGACCTGCCGCCGGGTGCCGTGGACCAGATCCGCGAGTTCGTGAAGAAGATGAAGAAGAACCTCCCGGAGTACGACAAGCTCGCCACCGGGAACCCCATCTTCAAGGCCCGCATGCAGGACATCGGCTACCTGGACCTCGCCGGCTGCATGGCCCTCGGCGCCACGGGCCCGATCCTGCGCTCCGCCGGACTGCCGCACGACCTGCGCAAGGCACAGCCCTACTGCGGCTACGAGACGTACGACTTCGACGTCCCGACCGCCGGCACCTGCGACGCCTACGGCCGCTTCCTCGTCCGCCTGGAGGAGATGCGCCAGTCGATCAGGATCATCGAGCAGTGCCTGGACCGGCTGCAGCCCGGACCGGTCATGGTCGCCGACAAGAAGATCGCCTGGCCCGCCCAGCTCGCCCTGGGACCGGACGGACTCGGCAACTCCCTCGACCACATCAAGAAGATCATGGGCACCTCCATGGAGGCCCTGATCCACCACTTCAAGCTGGTGACCGAGGGCTTCCGCGTCCCCCCGGGACAGGTGTACGCGGCGGTCGAGTCACCCAAGGGCGAGCTCGGCGTGCACGTTGTCTCCGACGGCGGCACCCGCCCCCACCGGGTCCACTTCCGCGATCCGTCCTTCACCAACCTGCAGGCCATGGCGGCGATGTGCGAGGGCGGCCAGGTCGCCGACGTGATCGTCGCCGTCGCGTCCATCGACCCCGTGATGGGAGGCGTCGACCGGTGACCACCTCTTCTTCGGAGCGGGGCGTCAGCCTGGGCATGCCCGAACTGCCCGCCCCCGACTACCCGGACGACGTGCGGGCCCGGCTCGAGCGGGACGCGCACGAGATCATCGCCCGCTACCCGGACTCCCGGTCCGCCCTGCTGCCGATGCTGCACCTCGTGCAGTCGGAGGAAGGGCATGTCACGCGCACCGGGATGCGGTTCTGCGCGGACGTGCTGGGCCTGACCACGGCCGAGGTCACCGCGGTGGCCACCTTCTACACCATGTACCGGCGCAAGCCGTCCGGTGACTACCAGGTGGGCGTCTGCACCAACACCCTGTGCGCCGTCATGGGCGGCGACGCCATCTTCGAGGCGCTCCAGGAGCACCTGGGCGTCGGCAACGGCGAGACCACCGACGACCACAAGGTCACCCTGGAGCACATCGAGTGCAACGCGGCCTGCGACTACGCGCCGGTCGTGATGGTCAACTGGGAGTTCTTCGACAACCAGACCCCCGAGACCGCCCGGCGCCTCGTCGACGACCTGCGTGCGGGACGGCAGGTCGCACCCACCCGCGGCGCCCCTCTGTGCACCTTCAGGGAGACCGCCCGGATGCTGGCCGGCTTCCCCGACGAGCGGGACGGGGCCGTCGAGGCGACCGGCAGCGCGGGCCCGGCCTCGCTGGCAGGGCTGCGGCTGGCCAAGGGGGAGTCCGCCGCCGCGCGCGTGGTGCACCCGCGGGACGGCGGGCCGCAGGACGAGGCCGGGGACACGGCCGTGCACCAGCCGTCGCCGGCCGAGCACCTCAGCTCGCACGACGCACCGCAGGACACCTCGGCCTCCGACCCCGCGAACCCTGCAGGGCCCGTAGCCGACGAGGAGGGGCAGTGATGACCTTGGCACCCGAGAATGGGGGCACCGCCCGCCCGAGCGGATTCGAGGGTGGGGGAGAAAACAGCCCCGAGAAGCTGCTCGTCCCCGTGCTGTCGGCCTTCTGGGACGAGGAGGGGTCCTGGACGCTGGACGTCTACCGCAGGCACGACGGCTACGAGGGGCTCCGCAAGGCGCTCGCCATGTCGCCGGACGACGTGATCGCGTACGTCAAGGACTCCGGACTGCGCGGGCGCGGCGGCGCTGGATTCCCCACGGGAATGAAGTGGCAGTTCATTCCCCAGGGAGACGGCAAACCCCACTATCTGGTGGTCAACGCCGACGAATCGGAGCCCGGAACCTGCAAGGACATCCCGCTCCTCTTCGCGAACCCGCACAGCCTCATCGAGGGCATCGTCATCGCGTGTTACGCCATCAGGTCGTCGCATGCCTTCATCTATCTGCGGGGGGAAACCGTCCCCGTGCTGCGGCGGTTGCACGCGGCCGTCCGCGAGGCCTACGCGGCCGGCTACCTCGGCGAGAACATCCTCGGCAGCGGGCTCGATCTCGATGTCACCGTGCACGCGGGCGCGGGCGCGTACATCTGCGGTGAGGAGACCGCACTGCTCGACTCGCTCGAAGGCCGCCGTGGTCAACCGCGGCTCCGTCCCCCCTTCCCTGCGATCGCGGGCCTCTACGCGTGCCCGACTGTGGTGAACAACGTCGAGTCGATCGCGTCGGTTCCCGCGATTTTCACCCGGGGCAAGGAATGGTTCCGGTCGATGGGCAGCGACAAGTCGCCCGGCTTCACGCTGTACTCGCTCAGCGGCCACGTCGCCGGCCCCGGCCAGTACGAGGCCCCGCTCGGCATCACGCTGCGGCAGCTCCTCGACATGAGCGGCGGCATGCGGCCGGGCCACCGGCTGAAGTTCTGGACGCCGGGCGGCTCCTCCACGCCGATGTTCACCGAGGAGCACCTCGACGTCCCGCTGGACTACGAGAACGTGGGCGCCGCCGGATCCATGCTCGGCACCAAGGCCCTGCAGTGCTTCGACGAGACGACGTGCGTGGTGCGGGCCGTCACCCGCTGGACCGAGTTCTACGCGCACGAGTCGTGCGGCAAGTGCACGCCCTGCCGTGAAGGCACGTACTGGCTCGTGCAGTTGCTGCGGGACATCGAGGCGGGCAAGGGCGTCATGTCCGACCTGGACAAGCTCGCCGACATCGCCGACAACATCAACGGCAAGTCCTTCTGCGCCCTCGGCGACGGCGCCGCCTCGCCGATCTTCTCCTCCCTCAAGTACTTCCGCGAGGAGTACGAGGACCACATCACGGGCCGGGGCTGCCCCTTCGACCCGGCCAAGTCCACGGCCTGGGCGGACAAGCCCGCGGAGGTGACCGCATGACCGTGACCACCAACGCTCCCGCAGGCGGGGGAGAGGCGGCGGTCCCGCCGGAGGACCTCGTCACGCTGACGATCGACGGCGTGGAGCTCAGCGTGCCCAAGGGCACCCTGGTCATCCGTGCCGCCGAACAACTCGGCATCGAGATCCCCCGCTTCTGCGACCACCCCCTCCTCGACCCGGCCGGTGCCTGCCGCCAGTGCATCGTCGAGGTCGAGGGCCAGCGCAAGCCCATGGCGTCCTGCACGATCACGTGCACGGACGGGATGGTGGTGAAGACGCACCTCACCTCCGCCGTCGCGGAGAAGGCCCAGAAGGGTGTGATGGAGCTCCTGCTCATCAACCACCCGCTGGACTGCCCGGTCTGCGACAAGGGCGGCGAGTGCCCACTGCAGAACCAGGCGATGTCGCACGGCAACGCCGAGTCCCGCTTCGACGGGAGGAAGCGCACCTACGAGAAGCCGGTCCCCGTCTCCACGCAGGTGCTGCTCGACCGTGAGCGGTGCGTGCTGTGCGCCCGCTGCACCCGGTTCTCCAACCAGATCGCGGGCGACCCGATGATCGAGCTGCTGGAGCGGGGCGCGCTGCAGCAGGTCGGCACCGGCGAGGGCGACCCCTTCGAGTCGTACTTCTCCGGGAACACGATCCAGATCTGCCCGGTGGGCGCGCTCACCTCGGCGGCGTACCGCTTCCGCTCCCGCCCCTTCGACCTGGTGTCCTCACCCTCGGTCTGCGAGCACTGCTCCGGCGGCTGCGCGACCCGCACCGACCACCGGCGCGGCAAGGTCATGCGGCGCCTGGCCGCCCACGACCCCGAGGTCAACGAGGAGTGGATCTGCGACAAGGGGCGGTTCGCGTTCCGTTACGCGCAGCTGAAGGACCGGCTCGATGTGCCGCTGGTGCGGCGCGAGAGCGGTGAACTGGAGCCCGCGTCCTGGCCCGAGGCGCTCGACATCGCCGCCCGGGGGCTGCTCGCCGCGCGGGGCCGGGCCGGGGTACTGACCGGTGGCCGGCTCACCGTGGAGGACGTCTACGCGTACAGCAAGTTCGCGCGCGTGGCGCTCGACACCAACGACATCGACTTCCGCGTGCGCGTGCACAGCGGCGAGGAGGCCGACTTCCTGGCCGCCCGGATCGCCGGACGCGGCCGCGACCTCGACGGTACGGGGGTCACGTACACCTCGTTGGAGAAGGCGCCCGCCGTCCTCCTCGCCGGGTTCGAGTCGGAGGAGGAGGCACCCGGCGTCTTCCTGCGGCTGCGCAAGGCCTGGCGCAAGCACGGGCAGCAGGTGTTCGCCCTCGCCACCCACGCCACCCGGGGCCTTGAGAAGGCCGGCGGCACGCTGCTGCCGGCCGCGCCCGGCACCGAGACCGAGTGGCTGGACGCGCTGGCCGGACGGGTCGGCCTGGAGGAGGACGGCGTACGCGCCGCGGAGGCGCTGCGCACCGAGGGCGCCGTGATCGTCGTAGGGGAACGCCTCGCCGCCGTGGCGGGCGGCCTCACCGCCGCGGTGCGCACCGCGGCCGCCACCGGGGCCAAACTGGCGTGGATTCCGCGCCGGGCCGGGGAGCGCGGCGCGGTAGAGGCGGGGGCGCTGCCGTCGCTGCTGCCGGGCGGGCGTCCGGCCACCGACCCGCGCGCACGGGAGGAGGTCGCCGCCGCCTGGGGCGTCGCCGAGCTCCCGCACCGCTACGGCCGGGACACGGGCCAGATCGTCGAGGCCGCGGCCACCGGCGAACTGCGCGCCCTGCTGGTGGCCGGCGTCGAGATCGCCGACCTGCCCGATCCGGCACGCGCGCGTGAAGCCCTCTGTGAGGTGGACTTCCTGGTCTCCCTGGAACTGCGTCCCAGCGAGGTCACCGAGCGTGCGGACGTCGTGCTGCCGGTCGCCGCGGTCGCCGAGAAGGCCGGCACCTTCCTCAACTGGGAGGGCAGGGCCCGCTTCTTCGAGGCCTCCCTCAAGCCCGACCAGATGACCCGCCCGCTGATGCCGACCGACGCCCGCGTGCTGCAGATGCTCGCCGACGCGATGGACGTGCACCTCGGGCTGCCCGATCTGCGCACCGTGCGCGTGGAGCTGGACCGGCTCGGCGCCTGGGACGGTCCGCGGGCCGCCAACCCTCTGGAGATCGGCGGACAGCTGCCGCGCCCGGCCGCCGGGGAGGCCGTGCTCGCCGGCCACCGGCTGCTGCTCGACCAGGGCCGCCTCCAGGACGGCGACGAGGCGCTGGCCGGCACCCGGCACGCGGCACGCGCGCGTGTGTCCGCCGCCACCGCCGCCGAGGCGGGCATCGGGGACGGCGAGCCGCTGGCCGTCACCGGTCCGTCCGGAACCGTCGAACTCCCGCTGCAGATCACCGAGATGCCCGACCGGGTGGTCTGGCTCCCGATGAACTCCACGGGCGGCGGCGTTCCCTCCGACACCGGGGCACAGCCCGGCACCCTCGTCCGCATCGGACCGGCGACGCCCGCCGCCGAAGCCCCCAAGGAGGTGGAGGCATGAGCCGGTACCTCGCCGCTGAAGACCTCTCCATGTTCGGCCACGACCCCTGGTGGCTGGTCGTCGTCAAGGCGGTGTTCTGCTTCGCCTTCCTGATGGTGACCGTGCTGTTCTCCATCGTCTGGGAGCGCAAGGTCGTCGCCTGGATGCAGCTGCGCATCGGCCCCAACCGGCACGGCCCCTGGGGCATGCTCCAGTCGCTCGCCGACGGCGTGAAGCTGATGCTCAAGGAAGACCTCGTCGTCAAGCGCGCGGACAAGGTGGTCTACGTCCTCGCGCCGATCGTCGCGGCCATCCCGGCCTTCATGGCGATCGCGGTGATCCCCTTCGGGCCCGCCGGCAACGAGATCTCGATCTTCGGGCACCGCACCACGATGCAGCTCACCGACCTGCCGATCGCGATGCTCTACATCCTCGCGGTCGCCTCGGTCGGGATCTACGGCATCGTGCTGGCGGGCTGGAGCTCCGGCTCCACCTATCCGCTCCTCGGCGGTCTGCGCTCCTGCGCGCAGATGATCTCCTACGAGATCGCCATGGGCGCCGCCTTCGCCTCCGTGTTCCTCTACTCGGGGTCGATGTCGACGTCGAGGATCGTCGAGGCGCAGCACGACCGCTGGTACATCCTGCTGCTGCCGGTCTCCTTCATCATCTACATCGTCACGATGGTCGGTGAGACCAACCGCGCCCCCTTCGACATGCCGGAGTCCGAGGGCGACCTGGTCGGCGGCTTCAACACCGAGTACTCGTCGATCAAGTTCGCGATGTTCATGCTCGCCGAGTACGTGAACATGGTGACGGTCTCGGCCGTGTCCACCACGCTCTTCCTGGGCGGCTGGCGCGCCCCCTGGCCGATCAGCACCTTCTGGGAGGGCGCGAACCACGGCTGGTGGCCGCTGCTCTGGTTCGTCATCAAGGTCCAGCTGCTGCTGTTCTTCTTCATCTGGCTGCGCGGCACGCTCCCGCGCGTCCGCTACGACCAGCTGATGAAGCTCGGCTGGAAGGTCCTCATCCCGGTCTCCGTGGTCTGGCTGATGCTGGTCGCCACCGTACGGGCGCTGCGTAACGAGAACTATGGTTTCAGTGATATCGCCCTTTATGTCGCGGGTGGAGTGCTCACGCTGCTCCTGCTGTCGTTCGTGATCGACATGTTCCGCGCGAAGGCCGAGGAGGCCGAGCGGCCCGTGGAGAAACCCACCGCCTTCGACCCGATGGCGGGCGGATTCCCCGTGCCGCCGCTGCCGGGACAGACGCTGCCGCCGGTGCCGAGGCGCCGCCCGCGCCGGGAGCGTGAGCTGATTGTCAGTGGTGGGCCGGACACTGTCAGTGACGGATCTACGGATGGAAAGGAGGCGTCCGATGGCTGACGAGCCCAAGGACACCAAGCCGGGTTTCCAGAACCCGGTGGCCGGCTTCGGCGTGACCTTCAAGGCCATGTTCAAGAAGCGGCTCACCGAGCAGTACCCGGAGCAGAAGAAGACCACGGCTCCGCGGTTCCACGGCCGGCACCAGCTCAACCGCCATCCGGACGGCCTGGAGAAGTGCGTCGGCTGCGAACTGTGCGCCTGGGCCTGCCCCGCCGACGCGATCTACGTCGAGGGCGCCGACAACACGGACGAGGAGCGCTACTCCCCGGGCGAGCGGTACGGGAGGGTGTACCAGATCAACTACGCCCGCTGCATCCTGTGCGGCCTGTGCATCGAGGCGTGCCCCACACGCGCGCTCACGATGACCAACGAGTTCGAGCTGGCCGACTCCAGCCGCGCCGACCTCATCTACACCAAGGAGCAACTGCTCGCCGGTCTCGAAGAGGGCATGGTCGACACCCCCCACGCCATCTACCCGGGGACGGACGAACAGGACTACTACCGGGGCCTGGTGACTCAGGCCGCGCCCGGCACGGTGCGCCAGGTCGCCGTCTCCAAGGGCGAGGCCCCGCAGGAGGCCGTCTCCACCTTCGGCGAGGGTGAGCCGGCGTCGAAGAAGGTGATCGGCGGATGACTGATCTCGCGGCCTACTCCACCTCCACCGGAGAGGCCTTCCAGTTCTGGGTCCTCGGCACCGTCGCGGTGCTCGGCGCCCTCGGCACCGTCTTCATGAAGAAGTCCGTGCACAGCGCGCTGTGCCTCGCGGGCACCATGATCGTCCTGGCGGTGTTCTACCTCGCCAACGGCGCCTACTTCCTCGGGATCGTGCAGATCGTCGTCTACACCGGCGCGATCATGATGCTGTTCCTGTTCGTGGTGATGCTGGTCGGCGTCACGGCGGCGGACTCCCTGAAGGAGACCATCAAGGGGCAGCGCTGGCTGGCCCTCCTGTGCGGACTCGGCTTCGGCATCCTGCTGCTCGCGGGGATCGCCAACGCGTCCCTGAAGGACTTCGCCGGCACCGGCAAGGCGAACGCCAACGGCAACGTGGAGGGCCTGGCGGCCCTCATCTTCACCAGATACGTGTTCGCCTTCGAAATCACCGGCGCCCTGCTCATCACGGCCGCCGTCGGCGCCATGGTGCTCACCCACCGCGAGCGCACCGAGCGCGCCCGCACCCAGCGGGAACTGTCCGAGCAGCGCGTACGAGAGGGCCGGCACGTTCCGCCGCTGCCGGCCCCCGGCGTCTACGCCCGGCACAACGCGGTCGACATCGCGGGCCTCCTGCCGGACGGCACGCCCTCCGAGCTGACCGTCAACAAGACGCTGCGCGCCCGTGGTCAGATCCGCGACGTGTCCGACAGGGCGATCAGCGATCTGAAGGCGCTGGAGCAGCACACCGCCGAGCGCCTGGAGCGCACCGAGGAGAAGCGGCCGGCGCTCAAGCGGACCGAGGAGGCGTCGAAGTGAACCCGGTCAACTACCTGTATCTCGCGGCCCTGTTGTTCACAATCGGCGCCACCGGCGTGCTGATCCGGCGGAACGCGATCGTGGTGTTCATGTGCATCGAGCTGATGCTCAACGCGTGCAACCTCGCGTTCGTCACCTTCTCCCGGATGCACGGCAATCTCGACGGCCAGATCATCGCCTTCTTCATGATGGTCGTCGCCGCCGCGGAGGTCGTCGTCGGGCTCGCGATCATCGTGTCGCTGTTCCGTACCCGCCACTCGGCCTCGGTCGACGACGCCAGCCTGATGAAGCTGTAAGGGGTCGGGAGAATCGTGGAGAACCTGATTGCGCTGCTGATCGCGGCGCCCCTGCTCGGAGCGGCCGTCCTGCTGTGCGGCGGCAGAAGGCTGGACGCCGTCGGCCACTGGCTCGGCACGGTGCTCGCCGCCGCCTCCTTCGTGTTCGGTGCCGTCCTCCTCACCGACATGCTGGGGAAGGCCGCCGATCACCGGACCGTCACCCAGCACCTGTTCAGCTGGGTGCCGGTGGCCGGTTTCCAGGCCGACGTCACCTTCCGGCTCGACCAGCTCTCGATGACGTTCGTCCTGCTGATCACCGGCGTCGGCTCGCTCATCCACCTGTACTCGGTCGGGTACATGGAGCACGACGAGCGCCGGCGCCGCTTCTTCGGCTATCTCAACCTGTTCCTCGCGGCGATGCTGCTGCTCGTCCTCGCCGACAACTACCTGCTGCTGTACGTCGGCTGGGAGGGCGTCGGTCTCGCCTCCTACCTGCTGATCGGCTTCTGGCAGCACAAGCCCAGCGCGGCGACCGCGGCGAAGAAGGCGTTCCTCGTCAACCGCGTCGGCGACATGGGCCTGTCCATCGCCATCATGCTGATGTTCACGACGTTCGGGACCTTCGCCTTCGGACCGGTCTTCGGCCACGTCGGGGACACGTCCGAGGGCAAGCTCACCGCCATCGCACTGATGCTGCTGCTCGCCGCGTGCGGCAAGTCCGCCCAGGTGCCGCTGCAGTCCTGGCTCGGCGACGCCATGGAGGGCCCGACCCCTGTCTCGGCCCTGATCCACGCCGCCACCATGGTGACCGCGGGCGTGTACCTGATCGTCCGCTCCGGGGCCGTCTTCAACGCGGCGCCCGACGCCCGGTTGGCCGTCACCGTCGTCGGCGCCGTCACGCTCCTGTTCGGTGCGATCGTCGGTTGCGCGAAGGACGACATCAAGAAGGCGCTGGCCGGCTCGACGATGTCGCAGATCGGCTACATGGTGCTGGCGGCGGGCCTCGGCCCCGTCGGCTACGTCTTCGCGATCATGCACCTGGTGACGCACGGCTTCTTCAAGGCCGGGCTGTTCCTCGGCGCCGGCTCGGTCATGCACGGCATGAACGACGAGGTCGACATGCGCCGCTACGGCGGCCTCAGGAAGTACATGCCGATCACGTTCATCACCTTCGGCCTCGGCTACCTGGCGATCATCGGCTTCCCGGGCCTGTCCGGCTTCTTCTCCAAGGACAAGATCATCGAGGCGGCGTTCGCGAAGGGCGGCACCGAGGGCTGGATCCTCGGCGGCGCGGCCCTGCTGGGCGCGGCCATCACGGCGTTCTACATGACGCGCGTGATGCTGATGACGTTCTTCGGCGAGGAGCGCTGGCGCCACGCCCCGACCCCGTCCCCCGCCGAACCGAGCGTGGAGCCCGCCGCCGAGACCCGGGGCGAGCACGCCGAGCCGCATCCGCACGAGTCGCCGGGGGTCATGACGATCCCGATGATCGTGCTGGCGGTCGGATCGGTTTTCGGCGGTGCGTTCTTCAGCATCGGCGACCGCTTCCTGCACTGGCTGGAGCCGGTCACCGGGTACAGCGAGGGCCACTCGCCGGTCAGTGCCCTGACGATCACCGCGTCGACCATGGTGTGCCTGGTCATCGGTGTGGCCATCGCCTGGGTGCAGTACGGCCGCAGGCCCGTCCCGGCCGTCGCCCCGCGCGGCTCCCTGCTCACCCGGGCCGCCCGGCGCGACCTGCTCCAGGACGACTTCAACCACGTCGTCCTCGTCCGCGGCGGAGAGCACCTCACGCGCTCCCTGGTGTACGTGGACCACACCCTGGTCGACGGCGTCGTCAACGGCACGGCGGCCTCGGTCGGCGGCCTGTCCGCACGGCTGCGCCGCCTGCAGAACGGCTACGCACGGTCGTACGCGGTCTCGATGTTCGGCGGTGCGGCGGTGCTCGTCGCCCTGACCCTGCTGATGAGGGCGGTCTGATAGCGATGTCCTTTCCCCTGCTGACAGCGACGGCGGTGCTCCCGGCCGTGGGGGCGATCGCCACGGCAGCCGTACCGGCCGCACAGCGCACCGCCGCCAAGTGGCTCGCACTGGTCGTCTCGCTCGCCACGCTCGCGCTCGCCGCCGTGATCGGGTTCCGTTTCGATCCGGGCGGTGCCCGCTACCAGTTCACCGAGTCCCAGCCGTGGATCAAGGACTTCGGGGTGCGCTACGAGCTGGGCGTGGACGGCATCGCGGTGGCGCTCATCGCGCTCACCGCGCTGCTGATCCCGTTCGTGATCCTGGCGGGCTGGCACGACGCCGACCCGCTGGAGACCGGAAGCCGGCGCTGGCGGCCGACACAGGGCTTCTTCGCCCTGATCCTGGCCGTCGAGGCGATGGTGATCATCTCGTTCGAGGCCACCGACGTCTTCCTCTTCTACATCTTCTTCGAAGCCATGCTCATCC
The DNA here is from genome assembly GCF_059510295.1 of Streptomyces sp. PTL18. Classification (NCBI taxonomy): domain Bacteria; kingdom Bacillati; phylum Actinomycetota; class Actinomycetes; order Kitasatosporales; family Streptomycetaceae; genus Streptomyces; species Streptomyces sp. PTL18. The sequence continues at coordinate 61,828 of NZ_JCAJZO010000007.1, forward strand.
CGATGTACTTCCTCATCGGCGGCTTCGGGGACCGCGCCCACGAGCAGGGCGAGAAGGCGGCGTCCACGCAGCGGTCGTACGCCGCCGTGAAGTTCCTCCTCTACAACCTGGCCGGCGGCCTGATCATGCTGGCCGCGGTGATCGGCCTGTATGTGCAGGCGGGCAACTTCTCGCTCCCGGACATCGTGCAGGCGCGGGCGAACGGCTCGCTGCACATGGCGACCGGCACCGAGCGCTGGCTCTTCCTCGGCTTCTTCTTCGCCTTCGCGGTGAAGGCGCCGCTGTGGCCGCTGCACACCTGGCTGCCCAACGCCATGGGGGAGGCCACCGCCCCGGTCGCCGTGCTGATCACGGCGGTCGTCGACAAGGTGGGCACGTTCGCGATGCTGCGCTTCTGCCTCCAGCTGTTCCCTGAGGCCAGCAAGTGGGCGACACCGGTCATCCTCGTCCTGGCCCTGATCAGCATCCTCTACGGGGCGCTGCTCGCGGTCGGCCAGCGCGACATCAAACGGCTGGTGGCCTACGCGTCGATCTCGCACTTCGGCTTCATCATCATGGGCATCTTCGCGATGACCAGCCAGGGTCAGTCCGGTGCGACGCTGTACATGGTCAACCACGGCATCTCGACGGCCGCCTGGATGCTGGTGGCGGGCTTCCTCATCTCGCGCCGCGGCTCGCGTCTGATCGCGGGCTACGGAGGCGTGCAGAAGGTCGCACCGGTGCTCGCCGGCACCTTCCTGATCGGCGGCCTGGCGACGCTGTCCCTGCCGGGTCTCGCGCCGTTCGTCAGTGAGTTCCTCGTCCTCGTCGGCACCTTCACCCGCCATCCGGCGATCGGCGTCATCGCCACCTTCGGCATCGTCCTCGCCGCGCTGTACACCCTCGTCCTGTACCAGCGGACGATGACGGGCCCGGTGAAGGCGGAGGTCGCCGAGATGCCCGACCTGCGGGTCCGCGAACTCGTGGTGGTCGTCCCGCTGATCGCGCTGCTGATCTTCCTGGGTGTCTACCCGAAGCCGGTCACCGACCTGGTCAACCCGGCGGTCCAGCACACCATGTCCGACGTACACCAGACCGATCCCAAGCCCGAGGTGGAGGCGGCCAAGTGAGCGCAGCAGCCGTCCACAGCCTGTGGACAACCGCGGCCGACCCGATCGCAAAGATCCAGGCGCCGAAGATCGAATACGGACAGTTGTCGCCGACGCTGATCGTCATCGGTGCGGCGCTCCTCGGAGTGCTGATCGAGGCGTTCGTGCCGCGCAGGTCCCGTTACTTCTCGCAGGTGTTCGTGTCCGTCGTCGCACTCGTCGCCGCGTTCTCCGCGGTGGTGGGGCTCGCGGCCCACGGATACGGCACCACCAAGGCCCATATCGCGGCGATGGGCGCACTCGCCGTCGACGGACCGTCCCTGTTCCTGCAGGGGACGATCCTGCTGGCCGGCCTGCTCGGCGTGTTCACCTTCGCCGAGCGGCGTCTCGACCCCGAGGCGCACGGCAACCGGGCCGACTCCTTCGCCGCCCAGGCCGCGTCCGTGCCGGGCAGCGAGAGCGAGAAGGCCGCCGTGAAGGCGGGCTTCACGACGACGGAGGCGTTCCCGCTGCTGCTGTTCGCGGTCGGCGGCATGCTGGTCTTCCCCTCGGCGAACGACCTGCTGACCCTCTTCGTCGCCCTGGAGGTCTTCTCGCTGCCGCTGTACCTGCTGTGCGCGCTGGCCCGGCGCAAGCGCCTCATGTCGCAGGAGGCGGCGGTCAAGTACTTCCTGCTCGGCGCCTTCGCCTCCGCGTTCACGCTGTTCGGCATCGCCCTGCTGTACGGCTACGCGGGCTCCGTGTCGTACGCGAGGATCGCGCAGGTCGTCGACGGCACGGTCACGAACGTCGACCCGGCGCTCGCCAACACCATGGGCAACGACGCGCTGCTGCTGGTCGGCGCCGCGATGGTCGTGATGGGCCTGCTGTTCAAGGTGGCGGCGGTGCCGTTCCACATGTGGACGCCGGACGTGTACCAGGGTGCGCCGACACCGGTGACCGGTTTCATGGCGGCGGCGACCAAGGTGGCGGCGTTCGGCGCGCTGCTGCGGCTGCTGTACGTGGTGCTGCCGGGCATGCGCTGGGACTGGCGGCCGGTGATGTGGGCGATCGCGATCGTCACCATGCTGGGCGGTGCGATCGTGGCGATCACGCAGACCGACATCAAGCGGATGCTGGCGTACTCGTCCGTCGCGCACGCCGGATTCATCCTCGCGGGTGTCATCGCGACGACCCGTGACGGCGTGTCCTCGGTCTTGTTCTACCTGGCCGCGTACTCCTTCGTGACGATCGGCGCCTTCGCGGTCGTCACCCTGGTCCGCGACGCGGGCGGCGAGGCGACGCACCTGTCCAAGTGGGCCGGACTCGGGCGCAGGTCCCCACTGGTGGCGGCCGTGTTCGCGGTGTTCCTGCTGGCCTTCGCGGGCATCCCGCTGACCTCCGGCTTCGCCGGGAAGTTCGCCGTGTTCAAGGCGGCGGCGGAGGGCGGGGCGATCCCGCTGGTCGTGATCGGTGTGATCTCGTCGGCGATCGCGGCGTTCTTCTACATCCGGGTGATCGTGCTGATGTTCTTCAGCGAGCCGCGCCCGGAGGGCCCGACGGTGGCGGTCCCGTCCCCGCTGACGATGGCGGCGATCGGCCTCGGCGTGGCGGTCACGGTGGCCCTGGGCGTGGCACCGCAGTACTTCCTGGACCTGGCGAGCCAGGCGGGCGTGTTCGTGCGCTGAGGCGCCCGCACCCGCACGCGACGGCCCGGCACCCGCTCGGGGGGTGCCGGGCCGCGCGCTGCTCAGGGCCACTGCTTGTCGGCGTGGCGCGTCTTGATCTGGGTGAGGTCCCGTCGATCCGGGTGAGGTCCAGGTCGACGGGGAACGGAAGGTCCGTCTTCGTCCGCTCGCGGAAGATCCCCACCTGTGGACAACTCCAGGGCTGTCGGCACGGACCCCTATCGTGGACGCAGTGGTCGAAGGACGACTGACGGGGGACGGGCGATGGACGGGACGGCTGTGATGACCGAGGCGGTCGCGCGGGCGGTGGACGGTGGGGACGAGACTCTGGCCACGCTGCACCGGGTCTTCGGATTCGAGGCCTTCCGCGGCGAGCAGGAAGCGGTCGTCGAGCATGTGGTGGCCGGCGGTGACGCCGTCGTGCTCATGCCGACCGGCGGCGGCAAGTCGCTCTGCTACCAGATCCCGGCCCTGGTCAGACCCGGCACAGGAGTCGTCGTCTCCCCGCTCATCGCCCTCATGCAGGACCAGGTGGACGCCCTGCGGGCGCTCGGCGTGCGCGCCGGGTTCGTCAACTCCACGCAGGACTTCGACGAGCGGCGCGTGATGGAGGCGCAGTTCCTGGCCGGCGAGCTGGACCTGCTCTACCTGGCGCCGGAGCGGCTGCGCCTGGAGTCCACGCTGGCCCTCCTCTCCCGGGGCAAGATCTCGGTCTTCGCGATCGACGAGGCGCACTGCGTGTCCCAGTGGGGCCATGACTTCCGCCCCGACTACCTGGCGCTGTCCCTGCTCGGCGAGCGCTGGCCGGACGTCCCGCGGATCGCTCTCACGGCGACCGCCACGCATGCCACGCACCAGGAGATCACCCAGCGGCTGAACATGCCGCGGGCCCGCCACTTCGTGGCCAGCTTCGACCGGCCCAACATCCAGTACCGGATCGTGCCGAAGGCCGACCCCAAGAAGCAGCTGCTCGCCTTCCTGCGCGAGGAGCACGCCGGCGACGCCGGCATCGTCTACTGCCTCTCACGGAACTCGGTGGAGAAGACGGCCGAGTTCCTCACCCGCAACGGGATCGAGGCGGTGCCGTACCACGCGGGCCTGGACGCGGGCACCCGCGCCGCCCACCAGTCCCGCTTCCTCCGGGAGGACGGCCTGGTCGTGGTGGCCACCATCGCCTTCGGGATGGGCATCGACAAGCCGGACGTGCGGTTCGTCGCGCACCTGGATCTGCCGAAGTCGGTCGAGGGCTACTACCAGGAGACGGGCCGCGCGGGCCGCGACGGACTCCCGTCCACGGCCTGGATGGCCTACGGACTGAACGACGTCATACAGCAGCGCAAGCTGATCCAGTCCGGTGAGGGCGACGAGGTGTTCCGCCGCCGGGCCCAGGCGCACCTGGACGCGATGCTGGCGCTGTGCGAGACCGTCCGGTGCCGCCGTGGCCAGCTGCTCGCCTACTTCGGCCAGGACCCGCAGCCGGGTGGTTGCGGCAACTGCGACACATGCCTGGAGCCTCCGGACACCTGGGACGGGACGATCGCGGCGCAGAAGGTGCTGTCCGCGGTCTGGCGGCTGGACCGGGAGCGGCGGCAGAAGTTCGGCGCCGTGCAGATCGTCGACATCCTGCTGGGGCGGCGCACCGCCAAGGTCATCCAGTTCGACCACGACCAGCTGTCCGTGTTCGGCATCGGCGAGGAACTGACCGAGGGCGAATGGCGGGGCGTCATCCGCCAGTTGCTGGCGCAGGGGCTGCTCGCGGTCGAGGGCGAGTACGGGACGCTGGTGCTGACCGAGGCCAGCGGGGCGGTGCTGCGGCGGGAGTGCGAGGTTCCGCTGCGCAAGGAGCAGAAGAAGCCCGAGGCGGCTCCCCGGTCGTCGTCGCCGTCCGCCCGGTCCGACCGCAAGCCGAAGGCCGCCGTCGCGGAGCTGCCCCCCGAGCTGGCCCCCGCCTTCGAGGCGCTGCGCACCTGGCGTGCCGAACAGGCCCGGGAGCAGGGCGTCCCGGCGTACGTCATCTTCCACGACGCCACGCTGCGCGAGATCGCCGCCGTCTGGCCCACGTCGATGGCCCAGCTCGGCGGTATCAGCGGAATCGGTGAGAAGAAGCTGGCCACCTACGGCGAGGGGGCGCTCGCAGTGCTCGCCTCGCTGGAGCAGGCACCGAACACGCCGCAGGCCGCGGGGCCCGGCGACGATCCGGAGCCGGAGGACTGGCCCGGGACGCCCGACGAGCCGGAGCCGGACGACTGGATATGAGCCGCCCGGCGGGGCCCACAGCGCACGGGCCGCGTACACCCTGACGTCCGCGTCCGAGTCCGCCGTGGCCGTGGCGACGCCGCCCGGGCGTCGGCGGCGCCGCTGTGCCGGGTCAGCGCCCGGACGGCCGCCTCGCCTCCGGGACGTCCGCGTCGAGGTCGGCCAGGGCCTTGGCGAGGGCGGGGACGGCCACCCCGAGGCCGGCGGCGAGCGCGGCGGCGGCCCCCGGCGCGGACCTGCCGGGGCGGTCGGCCGGGGCGGGTCGGTCAGGGCGGGTCGGCCGGGGCGTGGGCGGCGAGCGGTGGCGGGAGCCGGCGGTGGCCGGCGCTCCGTAGACGGCGGCACGGACCAGGGCGTCCGGGTCGCCGGTGAGGCCCGCGAGGGCGGACAGGACGCTGTCCGGTTCCGCCGGGCCCCCGCCACCGGGGCCTTGCGCGCCCGCCGTACCGAGGGCCTTGGCGAGCGTGACGCGGCCCCCGTGGGACGGGCCGGCTGCCCGCGGCTACGCCGGCTGCCAGCACTAGGGCAGGCTCGGCACCACCCGGCCCGTCACCTCCCCGAGCCCCACGCGCGTCCCGTCCGGCCCCGGTGCCCATGCCGTCAGTGTCACCACATCGCCGTCTTCCAGGAACGTCCGTTTACCGTCCGGAAGTTCGAGAGGGTCGCGCCCGTTCCACGTCAGCTCCAGCAGTGAGCCCCGCTCGCGCTCCGTCGGGCCGCTGACCGTGCCGGAGCCGTAGAGGTCGCCCGTGCGCAGGGACGCGCCGTTCACCGTCATGTGCGCCAGCTGCTGGGCCGCCGTCCAGTACATGGTGGAGAACGGTGGCTCCGCGACCACGTGGCCGTTGATCGCGACGGAGATGCGCAGGTCGTAGCCCCCCGGTTCCTCCTCGGCATCGTCCAGGTACGGCAGCAGCGGATGCGTGCGCTCGGGCGGGGCCACCCGTGCCTCCTCCAGTGCGTCCAGCGGGGTGATCCACGCCGAGACCGAGGTGGCGAACGACTTGCCGAGGAACGGCCCGAGCGGCACGTACTCCCAGGCCTGGATGTCCCGCGCCGACCAGTCGTTGAGCAGGCAGAGCCCGAACACATGGTCGCGGAAGGCCGTGAGCGGCACCGGCTGCCCCCACCGCGACGGCAGGCCGACCACGAAGCCCACCTCCGCCTCGATGTCGAGACGGACGGACGGCCCGAAGACCGGAGCCGGGTCGGCGGGCGCCTTGCGCTGCCCCGACGGCCGTACGACATCCGTGCCCGACACCACCACCGTGCCGGACCGGCCGTGGTAGCCGATCGGCAGGTGCTTCCAGTTGGGGGTCAGGGAGTCCGCCGCATCCGGGCGGAAGATCCGCCCGACGTTACGGGCGTGGTTCTCGGAGGCGTAGAAGTCGACGTAGTCCGCGACATCGAAGGGCAGGTGCAGCGTCACCTCGGCGAGCGGGTGGAACAGCGGCTCGAGGGTCTCGCGGTGCGCGGGCACCGTCACCCACGCCGTCAGCGCCCGCCGCACATCCGACCAGGTGGTGCGGCCCGCGGCCAGCAGCGGGTTCAGGGACGGACGCGCCAGCAGGGAGGCGTACGGGGAGCCGAGCGCCGTGGCCGCCGCGCCCGCGTCGAGCACGTGGTCGCCCAGACGGACGCCGACGCGCCGCTCGTCGGAGCCGGCGGGGGAGAAGACGCCGTACGGGAGATTGTGCGGACCGAAGGGGTCGCCCTCGGGAACGTCGAAGGGGGGCATGGGATGCTGCCTCGCTTTCGTGCACTTCGGGTGTGCCATGCATGGGGGTGCGTTCCATGTGGTCACCGCACACGTTACGGGTGAGTCACCTGCCTTGGGCAGTGTCTAAAGAGTTTGCAATGTCCGTATTGCTCTTGTCGGAGGGTTCTATTCCGGCTTAGCGTCCTTTGGGGGACACGGACGGGGTGGGTCCGGTCCGTAGGGGGGACACGTGGGGGGACCCGTGGCCAGGAGCACCGGCGGTGTGCCGTTCGACGTGGACCGCGATGTGCCGGGGCTCATCGTGAAGTTCGGCGACTACCCGCTGCACCACGGCGGGGTCGGTGCGATCCGCAGCCTCGGCCGGCTCGGCATACCGATGTACGCGATCACGGAGGACCGCTACACACCGGCCGCGGTCTCCCGCTATCTGCGGCGCGCCTTCGTATGGCCGACCACCGGGACCGAGGCACGGGAGCGGCTCGTGGAGGGCCTGTTGCGCGTCGGGCGCCGTATCGGCCGGCCGACGGTCCTCGTCCCCACCGACGAGGAGGCCGCGGTCCTGATCGCCGAGCACCAGGACGCCCTCACCGGACCCTTCCTGTTCCCCAGGGTGGACGCGGGGCTCCCGCGCCGCCTCGCCAGCAAGCAGGGCCTGCACGAACTGTGCAGGGAACACGGCATCCCGAGCCCCCGGGCCGCCTTCCCGCAGTCGTACGACGACATCCTGCGCTTCGCCGACAAGGCCCGCTTCCCTCTCGTGGCCAAGAACCGGGAGGCGTTCGTACGCCGGGAACGGCCCGCGGTGGGGGGCACCACGAAGATCACCACCCCTGAGGGGCTGCTCAGGCTCGCCCGCGACTGGGGCGAGCACCCGGGCGTCATCCTCCAGGAGTACCTGCCCCGGGAGGAGGCCGAGGACTGGATCGTGCACGCCTACTTCGACCGGGACTCCGCCCCGCTCGCCCTGTTCACCGGCGTCAAGGTCCGCTCCTGGCCGCCCCACGCGGGCATGACGGCGAACGCGTACGTCGTCGACAACCCGGAACTCGCCGATCTCGCCGCGCGTTTCGTCAAACAACTCGGCTTCACCGGCATCGTGGACCTCGACCTCCGCTTCGACCGCCGCGACGGCCGCTACAAACTGCTCGACTTCAACCCCCGCGTGGGCGCCCAGTTCCGGCTGTTCGAGAACGAGTCGGGGGTGGACGTCGTCCGCGCCATGCACCTGGACCTGACCGGCCGGGCCGTACCGGAGGGGGAACAGCGGGCCGGCCACCGGTACATCGTGGAGAACATCGATCTGCCCGCCCTGCTCGCCTACCGCCGCAGCGGCTACACGACACCGCACGCACCGGCCCGTGCGAGCGGCACGGAACTGGCCTGGTTCGCGGGGGACGACCCACTGCCGTTCATCACGATGCTCGCGCGCTTCGTGCGGCCGGGCGCGAAGCACCTCTATCAGCTGTGGCGTACCAACCGCCGCGGCAGCACGACCGGTACGTCGTAGGCGCACGACCGGTACGTCGTAGTCGTATGTCCGGTACGTCGGAGTCCTACGCGCTCCGCCACGAAGTAGGCACGTCGCGTCCTGGGGAGGGACTTCGTGATTCCACCGGTAGCAGTCATCGGCGCGGGGCCGTTCGGCCTGTCCACCGCCGCCCATCTGAGCGGGCGCGGTCTTCCGGTCCGCGTCTTCGGCGAGCCCATGGTCGGCTGGCGGGACAACATGCCCGCGGGCATGCTCCTGAAGTCCACCCCCGCCGCCTCGAGCATCGACGCGCCCCGGCGCGGCCACACCCTGGCCGACTACTGCGACGCGGCGGGCATCCGCAGGCTGGTGACGGACGAGGACATCATCCCGGTGGAGACGTTCATCGCGTACGGGGAGTGGTTCCAGCAGACGCTGCTGCCCGAGTTGGAGCGGGTCCGGGTGGTCTCCGTGGACCGCAGCAAGGGCGGCGGCTTCGACCTCAAGCTGGACTCGGGGGAGTTGTTCACCGCCCGGGCGGTCGTGGTCGCGACCGGGCTGTCGGGCCTCGCCCACGTTCCGCCGGAACTGGCCGCCGCGGCGGCCGACGGCCCCACGCCCACCGGCCCGGTCTCGCACAGCTCCCAGCACCACGACCTCAGCAGGTTCTCCGGCAAGGAACTGCTGGTCGTCGGCGCCGGCCAGTCCGCGCTGGAGACGGCGGCGCTGGCGGCCGAGGCGGGCGCACGGGTGCGTGTGGTGGCGCGCGGGAGCGGGAAGGTCGCCTTCGGCGCGCCCCCGTGGGACCAGCCGAAGCTGCGCCCCGAGTCGCCCTTCGGGCGGGCCTGGTCCCTGTGGGCGCTGAGCTACTACCCGCACCCCTACCGCTTCCTGCCCGCCCGGACCCGCCACTATCTGGTGCGCCGCGTCCTCGGCCCGCTCGGCGCGTGGTGGCTGCGTGACCGCTTCCAGGAGAAGGTGCGGGTGCGCGAGATCGCCGCCGTCATCCGGGCGTCCGTGAGGGCCGGCAGCCCGGCCCTCACGGTCCGGACCCACACGGGCCGCACGGAGGAACTGACCGCGGACCACGTCATCGCCGCGACCGGCTACCGGGTGGACATCTCCGCGATGGGCTTCCTGGGCCATGAACTGCGCACCCGGCTGGCGGTGAGCCTGGGCGCGCCGAAGCTCGGCGCGGGCTGTGTGTCCTCGGTCCCGGGCCTGTACTTCACGGGCCTGCCGGCGGCGGCCTCGTACGGACCGGTGATGCGGTTCGTCTGCGGCACGGAGTTCGCGTCGCCGCGTCTGGCGAAACACCTGGCGGCGGCCCACGGCTGACACCGGCCGGCCACGGACCACCACCTCGTTGTCCTGCCCCGTGGAAGGGGAACCGGGGCACATCCGGGCCGGATCGTGCGCTGAGCCCGGATCGTCGCCGGGGGGCGGCTGACGGGTCATCGGCGCCGGGGTGGTGGACCGTGCCGGGGTGCGCCTGCTCCGCGGCCGCTGCGGATGGAGCCGACCCGCGCCCGGGTGGTCCTGGGCGCCGTCCACGCAGACGTCGGCGCCGTTGATTCCGCCGGCGCGGGCCGACAGGAGGAAGCACGCCACGTCCGCCACTTCGCGCAACTCGACCAGCCGTCCACGGGGGAAGTCGTCGCGGACGAAAGCCTTGGACTGCTCAGGTCGGTTGTCCCGGAACCGGGCCCGACCCCCGCCTTCGAACATCACCGAACCCGGACTGAGCGCATTCACCCCGGATGTCGCGCGGACCCGGCTCCTGGCCGAGTGCGGCGGCGAGGTGGATCTCCGCCGCCTTCGCCGAGGCGTACGACGATGTGCGGCCGGGCTTCCACCCGGTGATCGGCGCCACTACGAGCGCGCTGCCGTCTGCCCCGCCGCTCGAAGTGCGGCACCGCGCTGCGGACGGCATGGGCGGCATTTTCGTGGCGTGGGGTGTGTCGGCCATGGCGTTCACCTTCAATTCATTGCAACGAATGCAGGAGGGTGTTGCATTACGCTGCAGAGTTATTGCAACGATTTTTGAGCGCCACCTGCATGAATGCTGATCAGACGCAACGAGCTTGTTGCCAACTTCTTGAATGCAACGTAGCGTTTCTGTCATCGGAAACAACGAGCCGACAGGAGCGCACCATGCAGAAGTTCGACACCCCCGCCCCGGTCTCCGCCGTCCTCGCCCTCCCCGCGGGACGCATCCGGCTCATCGCCGCCGACCGGGCCGACACCACGGTCGAGGTCCTGCCCGCGGACGCCTCCAGGAGCCGTGACGTGAAGGCGGCGGAGCAGGTCGAGGTCGCCTACGGCGACGGCGTCCTGCGGATCGAGGCCCCGGAGGCGACGAGCCGGCTCTTCGGCCCCTCCGGAGCAGTAGAGGTGACCGTCCGGCTGCCCGCCGGCTCGTGCATCGAGGCGAAGGCCGCCGCCACCGAACTCCGGGGCGTAGGACGCCTCGGCGACCTCGTCTTCGACGGCGCGTATCGTCAGATCAAGATCGACGAGGCCGCGAGCCTCCGCCTCACCGCGGTCGACGGGGACGTGGAGGTCGGCCGGCTGGGCGGCTCCGCGGAGATCAGCACGGCGAGGGGCGACATCCGGATCGCCGAGGCCGGGCGCGGCACGGTCGTGCTGCGCACCGAGTCCGGCGACATCTCGATCGTCGCCGCCCGCGGAGTCTCCGCATCCCTGGACGCCGGCACCGGCCACGGCCGCATCAGCAACGCCCTCAAGAACGACGGCACTGCCGAACTCGACATCCGCGCCACCACCGCCCACGGCGACATCGCCGCCCGCAGCCTCTGACCCGCAGCCCCGAACGAGCAGAGCCAGGACTGTCCGGCCGGGTCGACCGCGACCGCGATCCGCGCGGTCACCGCCGACGACCCGGCCGCCCGTCCCCGGGGGCCCGCGCTCCAGGCGCAGCGCCCGGAGAAGTCGAACAAGACACTTCACACGACCAGGGAGACCCATGAGGAAGAACAGCACCTCCTCGGCCCATGCACAGTGGACCGGCATGGTGCCGGTCGACGACACGGCCCTGGCCGTCACCGACAGCGGCGGCCCCGGGATCCCCGTGCTCTACCTCAACGGCCAGTTCGCCACCCAGGGCTACTGGCGGCGGGTCGTCGCCGAACTGGGAACAGGGTGGCGGCACATCACCTACGACGAGCGGGCCCGCGGCAGGAAGTCGAAGTGTTCGGCGGACTACTCCTTCGAGGCCGCCGTCCGCGATGTCGACGCCGTACTCGCGGCCAGGGCCGTGGACCGGGCACTGCTGGTGGGGTGGTCCTACGGAGCGGTCGTCGCCGCGCACTGGGCCGACCGTCATCCCGCCCGTACCGTGGGCGCGGTCCTGGTCGACGGCGCGTTCCCGCACGACTGGCTCGACGAGGCCATGGAGCAGCGAATCCGGAAGCTGTTTCGGCGGATGGGCTGGATCACGCCGCTGCTGCGCCCGACTGGCCTGACCCCGCGGATGACCGCCGAAGAACAGGCGAACAGCAACATCGAGCTCGGCAGGCTCTCCCGCGAGCAGGAACTGGGCCCCGTGCTGGACAACATCACCGTCCCGGTGCGGTACGTGGTCGCTTCGGGCACGTCCCTCGGAAGCCGCGGTGATGAGCAGGAACGGATACGCGCCGGCCTCGATGCGGTGACCGCCCGCAACGCGAACATCCGCGTCAGCGCGAAGGTCCCCAGCAACCACGGCGCGATCGTGAGAAAGGACTACCAGGCCGTCGCCGGGGCCGTGCGCGAGGTCGCCGCCCTCGACCGCGGGGTCGCTGAAGACGGACCGGCGGAGTGACGGTCGGCCGGGCGGCGCACCGCCGTCGGTCCTCGTCGTCCTCGACGGCGTCCGGGTTCCGGAGGGGCCGCAGGCCCTCGCCGGGAGCCGCCGGCCTTGTCGACCACGTGGCGACCCGGGAAGTCGAGGTGCCGGTCCTTGAGAGGGGAGAGCCGGGCGACGTCCCCGCGCCTGATGCATCCCCGCCGCGTGCGCGCAACCGGCGTGCTTACGCCGGGCGTCGGGGGCCGGATGCCGACCGGTCCCTCAGGAGCGGTCCGGACACCGGCCGTGGGTCGGCCGGTTCGCGTCGGGTGGCCGGACGTCCGCCGGTTCACGGTGAGTCGTGGGGGTGTTCCATCCGTATTCTCTGATCATGGCCGCACCCCTCGCGTATTCACTCATCGCCACCGACCTGGACGGGACGCTGCTGCGCGGTGACGACACGCTCTCCGACCGGTCGAGGGCCGCCCTGGCGCGGGCCGCCGCGGCCGGCGCGCAGCACCTGGTGGTGACGGGCCGACCGGCGCCCAGGGTGCGGCCGCTGCTCGACGACCTGGGCGGCAGGGGGCTCGCGGTGTGCGGACAGGGCGCGCAGGTGTACGACGCCGGAGCGGACCGGTTGCTGTTCTCCGTCACCCTCAACCGGGAGTTGGCCGAGACCGCGCTCGGCAAGATCGAGGCCGAGGTGGGGCAGGTGTACGCGGCCGTCGACCAGGACGGCGTGGACGGGCTCACGCTCATCGAGCCCGGCTACCGGATGCCGCATCCCACGCTGCCCGCGGTGCGGGTCCAGCGGCGCGACGATCTGTGGTGCGCGCCCATCAGCAAGGTGCTGCTGCGCCATCACGCCCTCACCGACGACGAGTTGGCGACGGTGGCGCGCAGCGCGGTCGGTTCCCTGGCGACGGTCACCATGTCCGGGCCCGGCACCGTCGAACTCCAGCCGTGCGGCGTCACCAAGGCGACGGGGCTCGCGCTCGCCGCCGAGTATCTGGGTCTGGGACCGTCGGAGACCGTCGCGTTCGGTGACATGCCGAACGACATCCCGATGTTCGACTGGGCCGCATACGGCGTCGCCATGGCCAACGCCCATCCCGAACTCAAGGCGGTCGCCGACGAGATCACGAAGTCGAACGAGGACGACGGCATCGCCGTCGTCCTCGAACGGCTCTTCAGGGACCGCCGGACCTCGGTCTGAGCCCGGGTCAGCGCGATGGGCGGCTCAGTACGCGCTGTGGACGTTGTCGATGGAGCCGTACCGGTGGGCGGCGTAGTTGCACGCGGCCGTGATGTTCGCCACCGGGTCGTAGATGTTCCAGGAGGTGCCCGGCACGTGGTAGGCGCGGAAGGTCGGGTCGATGACCTGGAGGAGACCCTTGGAGGGGATGCCCATCCGGGCGTTGGAGTCCCACAGGTTGATGGCGAACTGGTTGCCCGCCGACTCGCGCATCACGTTGCGGTAGATGCCGTAGTAGGAGCCGGGGATCCCGTGCTGCCGCATGACCACCAGCGACTGGCGGATCCAGCCGTCGAGGTTGGTGGAGCGCGTGGTCAGGGTGTTCGCGGTGACGGTCTTGGTCGCCGCGGACGTGGGGGTCGCGGCGGAAGCGCTGGTCGCACCCATGAGCGGGAGGGCGAGAACGGCGGCACCCGTCCCCGCGGCAGCGAGGGCACGGGTGAGGCGCGCGGCCTTGGGGCGGCGGTCCGGACGGCGTGCGGGCAGGGCGAAAACGGGCATGTCGTAGTCCTCTCCGGCGCCTGCGAGGTGAGCTGTCGGGTTCGGGCGGGGAGGTGCCCGGCCGTGTCCTCGATGCCGAGGAATCGGCTTCACCCCAAGCCGTTCCGGCGCTGTGTCCGGTGCGGCGACTTACCTGGGTCCCCCGCTCCTGCCGTTGTGGGTCGAAGGGCTCGCGAGCGGCGGCAGGATTCGGCGGCCCGCTCGGATCGATTGGGAAGGTATGCGAGAGCACATGTCGGAAACAAGCCTGGAAGTCGCACTCCAATACAAATGACCTTGAAATGCTGGAATAAGCGATGTGATCCAGTTTGTTGAACATGGTTCAACTTGGCATAAGCGAATCGGAAGTTGAGATTCCACATGTGTCACCCCGCCCTGTGCGGGCGTGAGCTAATTCACTCGCGCATTGCTTGGATCGCCATCCGTGATTCAGGGCGTCGGAGCGGCAATTCGGGCAAGAGGGGTGGTGTTCGTCTACGGGTAGCGGTATTTATAGGTGCGAATCAGTACAATTCGGGCATTCTGAGTTCCGCGGTGCTGTTCCGGCAGGGGAAGGGTGACCGACGTCACTTGTCGTGGCCCAAGGGGTCCGTATCCGCGCACCCCCGGGCTCCGGGCGTCCCGGGTGAGCCGGATGAGCCGGATGAGCCGGATGAGCCGGGCGGCCGGGTGTGCGCCCGGCCGGGTGACGGTGCCGGGCGGGACCGGTGGGGCACGCGAGGCGCCTGGCCCTCCGGGGGACGTCGAAGGGGTTGCTTTCGGTCATGTCACCCCAAACCTGCTCGTATCGCTTGATCAGGAGCATGTCGCTCGTGATCCGATACGGCCGGGCCTGGAACAGCGGGCACTCGTGGTGATCGAAACCTGACCGGATACGCTGACTTGAGTGATGGCGGCGACAGATCGACAAACTCAGTGAGCCGAGTCGACGGACGACGTCATCGCCCAAGTGACCGACCCCTAAACCGACCGTGTGATCGTCAGCAGACGTCAGCAGACAGGAGACGCCACGTGACCGTCGTCGGGCCGTTCGGGCTGAGCGTGCGGGACCAGGCTCTGGAAGCCGATGTCCAGGCCGGATTGGCCGCTGTCGAGGAAGGGCTGCTCGACGCCACGAAGAGCGAGGTGCCCTTCATCACGCAGGCGGCGCAGCACCTGGTGCGTGCGGGCGGGAAGCGGTTCCGGCCGCTGCTCGTGATGCTCGCGGCGCAGTTCGGCGACCCGTACGCGCCGGGGGTCGTCCCCTCGGCCGTGGTCGTGGAGCTCACCCACCTCGCCACGCTCTACCACGACGACGTGATGGACGAGGCCGACGTGCGGCGCGGGGTGGCCAGCGCCAACAGCCGCTGGGGCAACTCGGTGGCGGTCCTCACCGGCGACTTCCTGTTCGCCCGCGCGTCCCACATCCTGGCCGACCTCGGCCCCGAGGCCGTCCGCATCCAGGCGGAGGCGTTCGAGCGGCTCGTCACCGGCCAGATCCTGGAGACGGCGGGCCCCCGGGACGGCCGCGACCCGGTGGAGCACTACCTCGATGTCCTCGCCGGCAAGACGGGCTCCCTGGTCGCGGTGGCCTGCCGCTTCGGCGCGATGATGTCGGGCGCCGACGAGACGGTCGTGGACGTGCTGACGCAGTACGGCGAGCGCCTCGGCGTGGCGTTCCAGTTGGCCGACGACGTCCTGGACATCGCCTCCGACTCCCGCGAGTCCGGCAAGACGCCGGGGACGGACCTGCGCGAGGGCATCGCCACCCTCCCGGTCCTGCGCCTGCGTGAGCGCGCGCAGCGGCAGGGACTGCCGGAGGACCTCGCCCTGTGCGAGCTGCTGGAATCCGACCTCACGGACGACGCCCGCCACGCCGACGCCCTCGCCCGCCTCCGGATCCACCCGGCCCTCGAGCAGGCCCGCCGCGACGCGGTCCGCTACGCGGAGGACGCCCGCTCGGCCCTCGCCCCGCTGCCGGAGTGCGGCGCCAAGGCGGCCCTGACGGACATGTGCGACGCGGTGGTGCACCGGGCGGGGTGAAGCGCCCTCCCCGCCCCGCCTGACGTGAGCCACGTCATATACCGTCCCGTGCTCCCTGACGACCCCTACGGGTGGGGTACCCCGCTCCGCCCGTCATGTCATACCCCAGGAGTACGCGGAGTTGGCCCCGCGGTCTGACGCTTCCCTCCCGGCGATTTGGTCATATGGAGAGGACCACCTCACAGGAGTCCGGGGCAGAATGGCGGCGCGGGGGGTGGGGGCGCCTTCCTGCTCGAGCGACGTCGAGAGCTCGGGGGAGAGTGCACAGACAGCAGGCCGCCGCCGACGACGGAGGTAGGGCACACATGGCACCGTACGAATCCGACGACAGCACACCCGCCGGGGAGGTCGAGGACGTGCGCGACGGGCGGCGCAGGGCCGCTCGCTACGTCGTCCCGGTCGCGGTTGTGGGCGTGGCGGCGGCGACCATCGGGCTCGTCCCGGCGTTCGCCGGATCCGGGGACCCCGACCTGCCGAAGATCAGCGCGCAGCAGCTCATAGAGAAGATCGCCAAGTCGGACGTCCAGCAGATGTCCGGCACGGTGTCGATCAGCACGGACCTGGGTCTGCCCGCCCTGGGCGGCCTGGAGAACAGCCTGGCCTCGGGCGCGCTCTCCCGGGGCGCCGAGGGCAAGGGCGACTCGGCCGCCGACCCCGCCTCCAAGCTGCTGGAGCTGGTCTCCGGCACCCACACCGTGCGGGTCGCCGCAGACGGCCGGGACAAGCAGAAGCTCTCCCTCATCGAGAAGGCCGCCGAGTACAGCGTCATCCGCAACGGCGACCAGGTGTGGGCGTACGACAGCGCGTCCAACCAGGCGTACCACGCGACCGGAGCGGGCGAGCACAAGAGCGGCCAGGCGGCGCCGAAGGACGTGCCCGCCACGCCCGGGGACTTCGCCGAGCAGGCCCTGAAGGCGGCCGACAGGACCACCTCCGTGACGGTCGACGGCACGGCCCAGGTCGCGGGCCGGGACGCCTACAGGCTGCTCATCCGGCCGAAGCAGTCGGGTACGACGGTCGGCGCGATCAGCGTCGCGGTGGACGCGAAGACCGGGCTGCCGCTGAAGTTCACGCTGACCCCGGCGAAGGGTGGCGCGGCGGTGCTGGACGTGGGCTTCACCCAGGTCTCGTTCGCCAAGCCG
This sequence comes from Streptomyces sp. PTL18, assembly GCF_059510295.1. Classification (NCBI taxonomy): domain Bacteria; kingdom Bacillati; phylum Actinomycetota; class Actinomycetes; order Kitasatosporales; family Streptomycetaceae; genus Streptomyces; species Streptomyces sp. PTL18. The sequence continues at coordinate 78,734 of NZ_JCAJZO010000007.1, forward strand.
GCCGCGTCGACGTTCGACTTCACGCCGCCCAAGGGCACGAAGGTCACCCAGGGCGACGACCTGAAGGCCGGGCACGAGGCACAGCGCGAGGACACGGGCAGGACGCAGCACAAGGACGCGGGCAAGGATGCGGGCAAGGACGCGGGCAAGGCGCCCTGGGGGAGCGCGTCGAAGACCATCGGCGAGGGCTGGAACGCGATCTACGTGTTCGACACCGGCAGCAAGGGCGGAGTGCCGTCCGGATCGCCGTCCGGCAACGGTGCGGCCTCCGGCTTCCTGAACTCGCTCGGCGACCACGTCACCGGCAAGTTCGGCTCGGGCACGGTCTTCTCCACCCGCCTGATCAACGCCCTCATGACGGACGACGGCACGGTGTACGCGGGCGCGGTCACCAAGGACGCACTGGTGAAGGCGGCCGACGCGGGGAAGTGACCCCCGTACGGGGGGACGGACGAAGGGGAAGCAGGAGAGCCCATGGAGGAACTGCCCGCCGCGGAAGCGGAGTCGAAGGACTCACCGGCGCGGGCGGCGAGTGACCCCCAGGCCCCGGTCATCGCCACCCGCGCCCTCACCAAGCGCTACCGCGGCGGGCAGCTCGCCGTGGACGGGCTCGATCTGACCGTTCCGGCGGGCAGCGTCTTCGGCTTCCTCGGGCCGAACGGCTCCGGCAAGACGACCACCATCCGTATGCTCATGGGGCTGATCGAGCCCACCTCGGGCTCGGCCCGCGTGCTGGGGCAGCCCATGCCCCGGGCCTCGCGCGCCGTGCTCCCGCACGTCGGCGCCCTCATCGAGGGCCCGGCGCTGTACGGCTTCCTCTCCGGCCGTGACAACCTCTCGCGCTACGACGCCGCCGACCCCACCGCCGACCCGCGCACCCGGCGTGCCCGGGTCGCGGCCGCCCTCGACCGGGTCGGCCTCACGGCGGCCGCGGGCAAGAAGGCGAAGGCGTACTCCCTGGGAATGAAGCAGCGCCTCGGTCTCGCGGCCGCCCTGCTCCAGCCCCGCAGGCTCCTCGTCCTGGACGAGCCGACCAACGGACTCGACCCGCAGGGCATGCGGGAGATCCGCACCCTGATCAGGGAACTGGCCTGCGACGGCACGACCGTCTTCCTCTCCTCCCACCTGCTCGACGAGATCGAGCAGGTCTGTACGCACGCGGCGGTGATGGCGCAGGGCCGGCTGATCGCACAGGGCGCGGTGGCGGACCTGGTGGCCGGGGCGCGCGGACGTCTCGTCGTGACCACTGCGGACGTGACCGAGGCGGCACGCGTCCTGAAGGAACAGGGCGTGGCCGACGTGGTGGTGGAGGAGAACCGGGTGACGGCCGAACCCCCTGACCGGGAACTTTCCGATGTCAACGCCGCGTTGGTCACGGCGGGAGTCCGCGTACGCGGATTCGGCGTCGAACGTGCCTCCCTGGAGGACGCGTTCGTGGCCCTCACGGGGGAGGGGTTCGATGTCGCAGGCTGAGGCGGCCGGGGTGCTGCGCCGGGCAAGCCCGCTGTGGACCTTCGGGCTGCTGCGCAGCGAGCTGGTGACCACGTTCCGGCGCTGGCGCACGCTCGCGCTGCTGGCCGTGCTCGCCGCCGTGCCGGTCCTGGTCGGGATCGCCGTGAAGGTCCAGACGAGCGACGGGCCCGGGGGGCGGGGCGGGGGCGGCGGCCCGGCCTTCATCGCGCAGATCACCAACAACGGCCTGTTCCTGGTCTTCACCGCGCTCGCCGCGACGCTCCCGTTCTTCCTGCCGATGGCGATCGGCGTCATCGCCGGCGACGCGATCGCGGGCGAGGCGAACTCCGGCACCCTGCGCTACCTGCTGGTCGCCCCCGCGGGCCGTACCCGTCTGCTGCTCACCAAGTACGCCACCACGGTCGCCTTCTGCCTGATCGCCACCCTCGTCGTCGCCGTCTCGGCGCTCGCGGCGGGCGCCCTGCTCTTCCCGCTGGGCGACCTGACGACGATCTCCGGCACCCGCATCAGCTTCGCCGAGGGCCTCGGCAGGGCCCTGCTGATCGCGCTGGTCGTCGCCGCGTCCCTGATCGGGGTGGCGGCCCTCGGCCTGTTCATCTCCACGCTCACGGACAGCGGCATCGCGGCGATGGCGACGACGGTCGGGCTGCTGATCACCGTCCAGATCATGGACCAGATACCGCAGTTGCACGCGCTCCAGCCGTACTTCTTCTCGCATTACTGGCTGTCGTTCGCGGACCTGATGCGCGACCCGGTCTACTGGCACGACCTGATACGCAACCTGGGCGTGCAGGCCCTGTACGCGGCGGTCTTCGGCTCGGCGGCGTGGGCGCGGTTCACAGCGAAGGACATCACGGCGTAGTCGGCGGCGGGGAGCACCGCGCCCTCAGCGCACCCCCGATCCGTCGCCCGACGGCGTGACCGCGCCGAGCAGGCGGGCCAGCCGGCCGCACTCGCGGGGTGGCCGGCCGCCCAGGTCGCCGGTGCGCCACGCCTGCACCCAGGGCACACGGTGGACGCCGATCACCGACTCGATCGCCTTGACGCGCTGGGCGAGCGGGCGCGGCAGCCGGCCCGGCGCGTCCGCGACCAGCACGACGGCGTCGAGGGTGAGGCCGGGTGGGGCCTCACCGCGCCGGACGCCGTCGAGGCAGGGGAGGACGGACCCCAGGCCGGTCGCGTGGGTGCGGGCGACCAGCAGCACCGAGGAGGGTTCGCCCTGCTCGGGAGAGGGCCAGCGGCGGCCCGCGTCGAGGCCGCCGAAAACGGTGGCGAGCGTCGAGGCGCCGGCGCCGCCGTGGGTGGCCACCCAGGCGAAACGGCGCGGGATCGCCGTGCCGTGGGCCGTGGGCCGCGCCCCCGCGTCGGCCACCGGCCCGCGGACCCAGATCTCCGGCCCGCCGGGCCCCTGCCGCGCGATCCCCTGCATCGCCTCTCCTCGGTCGCTCCTCCTCCCTCGATCCTCACCTGCGGCGCCCGGGTCCGGTACCGGGCGCCGGTTCCTGGGACGAGGCTGTGACGCGGCGGTGACGCGGGGAAGAGCGCGGAGGCGGGAGACTCGAAGGGGTGTGCCGTACGTCCCCGCCCAGGCCGGGGACGGAATCGAGGGGCCGACGCCGTGGAGGCGTACGACGACATCGGCGCCTCTCCCCGACCGACCCGAGTGAGGGAACGATGTCTCGACTCAGCCGCGGACAGAAGCGGGGCCGCTCCTTTGCGGGGGCCGCATCCGACGGGGGTGTGGGGTTCGGGGTGACGCCGATCGAGGTCCGGGTGCCGGCAGCGGCGCGGGACGGTGTGCCGGATCCCGGGGCGACGGTGGGCGGGATGCCGGTGGTCGCGGGACCCGGGGAGGCGGTCCAGTTGGCGGTCCTGAACCACCTCCACCGCCTGGCCCGCGCCACGGGCCACCCGGTCCTCGCCTCCGTGGACGACGAACGGATCGGCTACGTCGTGCCGATCCGCGTCCACGTCGACGGCTCGAGCGAGTTCGCGGGGGAGCCGGTACGGAGGGAAGCGGCACCTGCGCCAGCGGAGCACGGCGGTCCGGCTCCGGCGTCAGCCGTGGGGGCCGCGCCGAACGCCGTGGACGCCCGGCAGGCGGCCGCGTTGCCGCCGAGGCCGGTGCACGCACTGCCCCAGGCCCCGGCGACCGCGCCGGGAACGCCACCGACCGGCATCGAGGCCCACACCCACGTCCTGCGCGCCCTACCGGAGCCGACGGCTCCCTCGTCGGCCGGGGAAGCCGCGCCGACCCGCCGACCGGGGTTCGCCCACTCCGCTTCGCCGCCCACCTCCCGGCCGGAGCCGGCCGGGTCTGCTTCACAGCCCGGCCCTCAGCCGGGGCGCTCCGAGTTCGTCACGACAGCCGGGCCCGCCCCCCAGCCGGAGCCCGCCCTCCAGTCGGAGCCGGCCGGGTCTGCTTCGCAGCCCGGCCCTCAGCCGGGGCGCTCCGAGTTCGTCACGACAGCCGGGTCCACCCCTCAGCTGGAGCCCACCCCCCGGCCGGGGCCAGGCGAGTGTGCTTCGCAACCCACCCCCCGGCCGCAACCCGCCGAGTCCGCCCCCGAAGAGGCCCCTGCGCCCCCCGCCCCTCCCACCGCCAGGTTCGCCCTGCCCACCGTGCCCGAGCAGGTCGCCTTCATCACTGCGACGTCCGGTCCGGCCCAGGCGCTGCCGGGTACCCCGCACCACGGCGCTGCCCCGCTTCCGCCCGCACCGCCGGCTCCCGGCACCGTCTCCCCGCCGACGGGAACCTTCGGCCCACCGCCGGTCGTCCCCGCCGCTCCCACAGGCCCCGAGCCCTCGATCTGGCCCACCCCTCCCACCACGGACGCGCGTTCCGACCTCGGCGCCCACTCGGCCCCCGCCGGGCAGCCCACCCCCGTCACCCCAGTCGTCCCCGTCGCCCCCGGTCAGGACGACGAGGTCAAGGAGCCGCCCGTGCGGGAGTTCGACTCCGTGGCCGAGGCGGTGCTCGGGGACGCGCCGGCCGGAGGCGCGGACGGGCCCGCCGCCGAGCCCATGGCCCGGATCAGCGCGGCCGTGAAGCAGGGCCGTATCGAGGAGGCCGCCGGGCTGGCCGAGCAGGCCGTCGCCGAGTCGGCCGCGGCCCTCGGCGGTGAGCATCCCGATGTCCTGTACCTGCGCGAACTCACCGCCTACGTCGCCTACCTCGCGGCGGAGCCCCTGCGCTCCTTCCAGCTGTCGCTGGACCTGGCCCGCATCCGTCACCGCCTCGGCGACGCACGCGCGGCCTACGGCAATGTGCAGAGCGCGGCCGCCGCCTGGCGTGCCGTACGCGACCCCTTCCAGGGGCTGGACCTCGGCCGCGACCTCATCGCCGTATGGAGCGAGCTCGCCGCCTGCGAGGGCCCCGCCGCCGACGACCTCGACCAGCTCGAGAAGGCCCGCAGGCGCATGGGCCGTCTCGCCGACCGCGCCCGCAAGGCCTCCGGCGAACGACCCGACGTCCGGTAGCTGCTACGGCGCGGCGTCCACCGGGTCCGCGCCCGCGGCACCGCTCACCGCCCCGGTGGCGACCCGCGCGTCCGGGACCGCCGCGCGGAGCGCCCGCGCCGCCCGCCGTGCGGTGCGCAACGCGTCCGCCGTCAGCAGGGACAGCGCCAGCCAGACCAGTGCGAAGCCGGCCCAGCGCTCGGGCGGCATCGCCTCGTGGAAGTAGAGGATGCCCAGCAGGAACTGGAAGACGGGCGCCAGGTACTGCAGCAGCCCCAGCGTGGACAGCGGGACCCGTATCGCCGCCGCGCCGAAGCAGACCAGCGGCAGGGCGGTGACCACTCCGGTGGCCGCGAGCAGCGCCGCGTGGCCCGCGCCGCGGGATGTGAACGTCGACTCTCCGTGTCCCGACAGCCACACCAGATACGCCAGCGCGGGTACGAACTGCACGGCGGTCTCCGCGGCCAGCGACTCGATGCCGCCCAGGCTGACCTTCTTCTTCACCAGCCCGTAGGTGGCGAAGGAGAAGGCGAGGCACAGGGAGATCCAGGGCGGACGGCCGTAGCCGATCGTCAGGACGAGCACGGCGGCGAAGCCGACCGCGACCGCCGCCCACTGCGCCGGCCGCAGCCGTTCCTTCAGGAGCAGCACGCCCATGGCGATGGTGACGAGCGGGTTGATGAAGTAGCCGAGCGAGGCCTCGACCACGTGGCCGCTGTTCACGGCCCAGATGTACACGCCCCAGTTGACGGTGATGACCGCCGCGGCGACCGTGATCAGCGCGAGTCGGCGTGGCTGCCGCAGCAGTTCGCCCGCCCAGGCCCAGCGCCGCGTCACGAGCAGTACCAGGGCGACCAGGACCAGGGACCACACCATCCGGTGCGCGAGGATCTCCATTGCCCCGGCGGGCTTCAGCAAGGGCCAGAACAGGGGGACGAGTCCCCACAACCCGTACGCCGCGAAGCCGTTCAGCAGACCCGTCCGTCGCTCACCCTCCGGCTTCCCGGCCACGGTTCCCTCCCTCACGCTGGCGGCTGCTCTGGTGCAGCCTCCACGAAGGTAGCGCGAGGACCCCCGCCTGTCATGCCCGTATCGCCATACGGTCATGACAGGCGGGGTCGGGAGGCTCAAGGACCCGAAGGGGGAGTTCAGCCCTTGAGCGCGGTGGCGATCGCCTCGGCCAGCGGGGTGGTCGGGCGGCCGGCCAGGCGGGACAGGTCGCCGGTGGTGACCTCCAGCTCGCCCTTCGCGATGGACGCGTCCACGCCGGCGAAGACGGCGGCGAGCGGTTCGGGCAGTCCGGCGCCCTTGAGGATCCCCTCGTAGGCCTCGACGGAGACCGGGTTGTACGTGATCTCCTTGCCGGTCTGCCTGCTGAGCTCGGCGGCGTACTCGGCGAAGCCCCACGCCTCGTCGCCCCCGAGCTCGTAGGTCTTGTTCTCGTGGCCCTCGCCGGTCAGCACGGCGGCCGCGGCGGCCGCGTAGTCGGCGCGGGAGGCGGAGGAGACCCGGCCCTGGCCGGCGGCCTGGACGACGGCGCCGTGCGCGAGTACGGGGGCGAGGTTCTCGGTGTAGTTCTCGTGGTACCAGCCGTTGCGCAGCAGCACGTACGGCACGCCCGAGGCCAGGATCGCCTCTTCGGTGGCCCGGTGGTCGTCGGCGAGGGCGGCCCTCAGGCTGCCGGGCGCGCTGGTGTAGGCGAAGAGGGCGACGTCGGCGGCCTTGGCGGCCTGCAGGACCACCCGGTGCTGCTGGACACGGCCCTTGTCGAACTCGTTGCCGGAGATCAGCAGGATCTTGTCGCCGGCCGAGAACAGGCCGTCGAACGAGCCCGGAGCGTTGTAGTCGGCGAGGGCGACGCGCACGCCGCGCTCCGCGAGGTCGGCGGCCTTCTCCGGGGTGCGGACGACCGCGGTGACCTGGTCGGCCGGAACCTTCTCCAGCAGTTGCTCCACCACGTGACGGCCGAGGTGTCCGGTGGCTCCGGTGACGACGATGCTCATGACTTGGCTCTCCTTGTGGGGTGCTTTCTGATACTCACCCTAGGAGGTGCGCTAACTAAACGAAAGTACCCACTTTGAAGTAAGGTACTGGCATGACAGTAAGTGCTCGAGCCGCCGACAGGCGCGACGCCGCCGAGGCGCTGTGCCCTCACCGCCTCGTCCTGGAACACGTGACCAGCCGCTGGGGCGTCCTCGTCCTGATCGAGCTCCTCGACCGCCCGCATCGCTTCAGCGAGCTGCGCCGGGCGATCGGGCGCACCGCCCGTGTCAGCGAGAAGATGCTCACCCAGACCCTGCAGACCCTGGAACGCGACGGCCTGGTGCACCGGGACGCCAAGCCCGTGATCCCGCCGCGCGTCGACTACTCCCTCACCGACCTGGGCCGCGAGGCCGCCGGGCAGGTGCGGGCGCTGGCGTTGTGGACCCGTGACCGCATGGCGGACGTGGAGCAGGCCCGCCGGGCATACGACGAGGCCCGGGCGCTGTCCGCCCGGGCCTCGTAACCGCGGCACCGCGTCAGCCGACGACGGTCCAGGTGTCCCCTCCGGCGAGCAGGGCGGCCAGGTCGCCCTTGCCGTTCTGCTCGATGGCGGCGTCGAGCTGGTCGGACATCGCCGTGTCGTAGACGGGCCGTTCGACGGACCGGAACACGCCGATCGGGGTGTGGTGCAGGGTGTCCGGGTCGGCCAGCCGGGAGAGCGCGAAGGCCGTGGTGGAGGAGGTGGCGTGCGCGTCGTGGACGAGGATGTCCGCCTCGTTGTCCGGGGTGACGGTGACGACCTCCAGGTCGCCGGTCCGCCGGTCCCGTACGACACCGCGCGAGCCGTCCGCCCCGAAGCGGATCGGCTGCCCGTGCTCCAGCCGGATCAGGGCCTCCTCGGCGCTCTGCTTGTCCTTGAGGGCGTCGAAGGCGCCGTCGTTGAAGATGTTGCAGTTCTGGTAGATCTCGATCAGTGCCGTGCCCGGGTGGGCGGCGGCCTGCCGGAGCACCTCGGTCAGGTGCTTGCGGTCGGAGTCGATCGTGCGGGCCACGAAGGACGCCTCCGCGCCGAGGGCCAGCGACACGGGGTTGAACGGCGCGTCGAGGGAACCCATCGGGGTCGACTTGGTGATCTTGCCGACCTCGGAGGTGGGCGAGTACTGGCCCTTGGTCAGGCCGTAGATCCGGTTGTTGAACAGCAGGATCTTCAGGTTGACGTTGCGGCGCAGGGCGTGGACGAGGTGGTTGCCGCCGATGGACAGCGCGTCGCCGTCGCCGGTGACCACCCATACGCTCAGGTCCCGTCGCGAGGCGGCGAGCCCGGTCGCGATGGCGGGCGCCCGGCCGTGGATGGAGTGCATGCCGTACGTGTTCATGTAGTACGGGAAGCGGGACGAGCAGCCGATACCGGAGACGAAGACGATGTTCTCCCGCGCGAGCCCCAGTTCCGGCATGAAGCCCTGGACGGCGGCGAGGATCGCGTAGTCACCGCAGCCGGGGCACCAGCGCACTTCCTGGTCGGACTTGAAGTCCTTCATGGACTGCCTGGCCACGGCCTTGGGGACGAGTGAAAGCGCCTCGATCGTGCCCGTGCCTTCCGTGGTCGTCTCAGCCATCGATGGCCTCCTTGAGCGCGGCGGCGAGCTGCTCCGCCTTGAACGGCATGCCGTTGACCTGGTTGTAGGAGTGGGCGTCGACCAGGTACTTCGCCCGGATGAGGGTGGCGAGCTGGCCGAGGTTCATCTCGGGGATCACCACCTTGTCGTAGCGCCCCAGCACCGCGCCGAGATTGCGCGGGAAGGGGTTGACGTGGCGCAGGTGGGCCTGCGCGATCGGCTCCCCGGCCGCGCGCAGCCGGCGCACCGCCGCGGTGATCGGCCCGTACGTCGAGCCCCAGCCCAGCACCAGGGTGCTCGCGCCGTCCGGGTCGTCGACCTCCACATCGGGTACCACGATCCCGTCGACCTTCGCCTGGCGGGTGCGGACCATGAAGTCGTGGTTGGCGGGGTCGTAGGAGATGTTGCCCGTGCCGTCCTGCTTCTCGATGCCGCCGATGCGGTGCTCCAGCCCCGGCGTGCCCGGGACCGCCCACGGGCGCGCCAGGGTCTGCGGGTCGCGCTTGTAGGGCCAGAACACCTCGGTGCCGTCGTCCAGGGTGTGGTTCGGGCCCTGCGCGAACTGCACCCTGAGGTCGGGCAGCTCGTCCAGCTCGGGGACGCGCCAGGGCTCCGAGCCGTTCGCCAGGTAGCCGTCGGAGAGCAGGAAGACCGGGGTGCGGTAGGTGAGCGCGATCCGGGCCGCCTCCAGGGCCGCGTCGAAGCAGTCGGCCGGGGTGCGGGGGGCGACCACCGGGACCGGAGCCTCGCCGTTGCGGCCGTACATCGCCTGCAGCAGGTCCGCCTGCTCGGTCTTGGTCGGCAGACCGGTGGACGGACCACCGCGCTGGATGTCGACGATCAGCAGCGGCAGCTCCAGGGAGACCGCCAGGCCGATGGTCTCGCTCTTGAGCGCGATACCGGGGCCACTGGTCGTCGTCACGGCCAGCGACCCGCCGAACGCGGCACCCAGGGCCGCGCCGATGCCGGCGATCTCGTCCTCGGCCTGGAAGGTGCGCACCCCGAAGTTCTTGTGCCGGGACAGCTCGTGCAGGATGTCCGAGGCCGGTGTGATCGGGTAGGAGCCCAGGAACAGCGGCAGATCCGCCTGACGGGAGGCCGCGACCAGGCCGTACGCCAGCGCCAGGTTTCCCGAGATGTTGCGGTACAGGCCGGGCGGGAACGCCTTCACCGCCGGCGCGACCTCGTAGGAGACCGCGAAGTCCTCCGTCGTCTCCCCGAAGTTCCACCCCGCCCGGAACGCCGCGATGTTCGCCGCCATGAGGTCCGGCTTCTTCGCGAACTTCGTCTTCAGGAAGGTCTCGGTGCCCTCGGTGGGCCGGTGGTACATCCAGCTCAGCAGACCCAGCGCGAACATGTTCTTGCTCCGCTCGGCCTCCTTGCGGGTGAGGTCGAAGTCCTTCAGCGCCTCGACGGTGAGGGTGGTCAGCGGCACGGGGTGGACGTTGTAGCCGTCCATCGAGCCGTCCTCCAGCGGCGAGCCGTCATAGCCCACCTTCTGCATCGCGCGCTTGGTGAACTCGTCGGTGTTCACGATGATCTCCGCACCGCGCGGCAGGTCACCGATGTTGGCTTTCAGGGCGGCCGGGTTCATCGCCACCAGCACGTTCGGGGCGTCGCCCGGGGTGAGGATGTCGTGGTCGGCGAAATGCAACTGGAACGACGACACACCCGGGAGCGTCCCGGCAGGGGCGCGGATCTCGGCGGGGAAGTTCGGCAGTGTGGACAGGTCGTTGCCGAAAGAGGCCGTCTCCGAGGTGAAACGGTCACCGGTGAGCTGCATGCCGTCACCCGAGTCCCCCGCGAACCGGATGATCACCCGGTCCAGCCGGCGCACGTCCTTCGTGCCCGCCGGTTTGCGCTGTTCTCCTACGACGGCTCCGTCCGCCTGTCCCGCTGGACTGCTGACCTGGCTGGTCACTGAACTGGACCTCCCTCGAGGCGGCTGTCTGGGAGCGGCCGTCCCACCGGCCCTCCCAGGATCAACCCTACGTCGGTAAGGGTCGCCTTCCCTCGGCCGTTCGCATGATGGACACCATTGTGAGACGGTCTGGCGCCCCGATTCGTCATGATGTGCCCCATTTCCCGGGCCGCTCGTGAAGACGCTCCCCGTTCATCCTCTGGTGCCGGCACCGTGAGGGTGCTCGGCGACGCCGGAGCCCCGGTGGAGTTCGAGACCGGCCCCCGCTGTCTGACCCAGTGTCAGCCGATCAGGAGTTGAGATACGTGAGCACGGCCAGAACACGCCGGTGATCCCCGTCACTCGGGGACAGCCCGAGCTTCAGGAAGATGTTGCTGACGTGCTTCTCGACGGCACCGTCGCTCACGACGAGCTGCCGGGCGATCGCCGAGTTCGTCCGCCCCTCGGCCATCAGCCCCAGGACCTCCCGCTCCCGCGGGGTCAGCGCCGCCAGCACGTCCTGCCTACGGCTGCGGCCGAGCAGCTGTGCGACCACCTCGGGGTCCAACGCGGTGCCGCCCTCGGCGACCCGCACCACGGCGTCCACGAACTCCCGGACCTCGGCGACCCGGTCCTTGAGCAGATAGCCGACACCACGACTGGAACCGGCCAGCAATTCGGTGGCGTAGCGCTCCTCCACGTACTGCGACAGCACGAGCACACCCAGTCCGGGATACGCCCTGCGCAGCTGGACGGCGGCCCGGACACCCTCGTCGGTGTGGGTCGGCGGCATCCGCACGTCGGCGACGACGACGTCGGGCAACCGACCCCGGTCCGCCAGTTCGGTGATGGTCTTGATCAGTGCGTCCGCGTCCCCGACACCGGCGACGACGTCATGCCCGCGGTCGGTCAGCAGCCGGGTCAGCCCCTCCCTGAGCAGCACAGAATCCTCGGCGATGACGACCCGCACCCTGTCCTCCACGATCCCCGGCCCCCCACAATCCGTCCCCGGTCGCACGACGGGCTCCAGCATCCCAGGATCGGGACCTGTGCGGGGTGGCCGCCGCCTGAGTGAGGGGTGTGTCGGGCGACGGCCGGCGGGACCGGAGGGGAGGCCCGGGCCGCGAGCAGGGGTTCGGGGGTGGGTCGGCGCCTGGCCGGGAGGCGGGTCCGGGGGTTCGGGGGTGGGTCGGCGCCTGGCCGGGAGGCGGGCCCGGGGCGCCGCGCCGGCAGGCGCCCTCGGCCGAGAGCGGGTCCGGGGGCGCAGCGCCGGGCAGGTGCCCGGGGACGCGGCGCCCGATGGGGGAGCCCGGGGGACGGAAGGGGTGGCCGGCGGCCGGGGCGGAACCGATCAGCGCCGCACGGCGAGGGGCGCGCCTACGCCCGCCAGGGCAACTCCGCGGTGATCCGCGTGGGCCCCCCGACCGGCGAGTCCACCACCAGCACGCCGTCCACCGCATCGAGCCGCCCGGCCAGCCCCGCCAGCCCCGACCCGCCGGAGGCGTCGGCGCCGCCCACCCCGTCGTCGCTCACCTGCAGCAGCAGCCGGTCCTCCATCCGCCACACGTCCACCGTCGCCCGCGACGCCCGCGCGTGTTTGCTGACGTTCTGCAGCAGCTCCGAGACCGTGAAGTAGGCGATTCCCTCGATCGCCGGCGCGGGCCGCGACGGCAGGTCCACGTCCACCTCCACCGGCACGGCGCACCGCGAGGCCACCGCCGACAGCGCCGCGTCCAGCCCCCGGTCCGTCAGGACCGCCGGATGGATCCCCCGTGCCAGGTCACGCAGCTCCTGCAGCGCCGTCTTGACCTCGCCGTGCGCGTCCTCCACCATCCGCGCCGCCGCCTGCGGATCCTCCGTGAGTTTCTCCTTCGCCAGCCCCAGGTCCATGGCCAACGCCACCAGCCGGGCCTGCGCCCCGTCGTGCAGATCGCGCTCGATGCGCCGCAGGTCCGCCGCCGCCGTGTCCACCACCGCCCCTCGGTCCGACTCCAGCTCCACCACCCGGGTCGCCAGCCGCGACGGCCCGAGCAGCCCGTGCACCAGCAGCCGGTCCACCGTCGTCAGCCCCCGGACGATCCACGGCGTGGCCAGCGTGACCAACAGTCCCAGCAGGGCGGTCACCGTGATCTCGAACGGGTTGTCGAGGTACACGTGGTGCGTCTCGTCGCCGTACACCTGGATCCCGCCCTGACCGGCGTACGTCGGGAACACCCAGAACCACAGGGGATACGTCAGCAGTGCCCACCCGCACGTCCAGAAGGTGACCCCCACCGGGAACGAGAACACCGCCCACGGGAACCGCAGCACCGTGTACAGCAGGTGCCGCCACGACGTCCCGCTCTTGAGCATCGCCCCCGTCCACGCCATCGGCCCGCGCCCGTTCACCCGCAGCGGCTCCGGAGCGGCCACCTCCAGCCCCAGCAGTCCTCGCGCCCGGGCCCGCTCCAGCGCCCCGAACGCACGGCACCCGGCGAGCGCCGCCGCGAGCACCGGGACGCCCAGGAACGTCACCAGCAGGCCCGCCCCGATCGAGAACATCGTGACGCCGTAGACGAACATCGCGATCCCGATCGGCAGACTCAGCAGCAGGTAGCAGAACTCGCCCCAGCTGCGTGCCTCGATCGGCGCCCGCAGCGCCACCGGAAGCCGGTGCGGCCGCCCTCCGGCGCCCTGGAATCCAGGGCCGCCCCACTCTCCGTACCCCTGCCCGTACTGCGCGGCCATCGGCTCGTCCGTTCTGCTGGTCGTCGGTGCTGGTCGTCCACCCCGTGCTGGTCTCCACCCTGCTGCGTCCGCGCCCGCCCGGCCATGGAGCATGTCGGCGTCCCGAACCGGGGGTTTTCCCCACCCCGGACACCCCGGACACCCGGGACACCCGGACACCCCGGACAGCTCGGCCGGACCGGACGCACCCCGCGCGTCCGTGTCCGCGCTACCTGCGCCTCCGTCGCTCGTCCCCGCGGTTCCGCCACGGCAGCTCCGCCGTGATCGTCGTGGGGCCGCCCCCCGGTGAGTCGACGACGAACAGGCCGTCCACCGCGTCCAGCCGCTCCGCGAGCCCGGCCATCCCCGTGCCGCCGTCCAGGCGCGCGCCCCCGCGGCCGTCGTCCCACACCTGGATGAGCAGCCGTTCGTCCGCCCGCCACACCTCCACGGAGGCGGACCTGGCGCGGCTGTGCTTGCTGATGTTCTGCAACAGCTCGGAGACCGTGAAGTAGGCGATGCCCTCGATCGCCGCGGCCGGTCTCGTGTCGAGGTCCACGGTCACCTTCACCGGCACCGTGCAGCGCGTGGCGACCGACGACAGCGCGGCGTCGAGGCCGCGGTCGGTGAGGACCGCCGGATGGATGCCGCGGGCGAGGTCCCGCAGCTCCTGAAGGGCCAGCTTGACCTCGCCGTGCGCCTCCTCGACCATCGCCGCCGCCGAGTCGGGGTCCTCGAGCAGCTTCTCCTTGGCGAGGCCGAGCCCCATCGCCAGGTTCACCAGGCGGGCCTGCGCCCCGTCGTGCAGATCGCGCTCGATGCGCCGCAGATCGGCTGCCGCCGTGTCCACGACCACGCCACGGTCGGACTCCAGTTCGGCGATGCGTCGCTCCAACTCGTCGGAGGGGGACAGCAGGCCGCGCACCATCGCCCGGTCCACGTTGCCGAGTCCGCGTGCGATCAACGGCAGGACGGGCCACAGCACGAACAGCGACCCGAACGTCAGCGTGAAGCTCAGGATCCCCCAGGGCAGGCGGACGAAGTCGTACAGGAGTGTCCGCCAGCCCACCGGGTCCTTGAGCGTCATCGACAGCCACTGCACCACCCCGCCGCTCCTGCGCAGTGGCAGCGGACTCGGCTCCTCCACCCGCACCCCGAGCAGCGCCCTGGCCCGCGCCCGCTCCAGCTTGCCCAGTTGCCGCGCGCCCAGCAGCCCGGCCGCGAGCAGCGGGACGCCGATCACGGTCACCGTCAGCGCCCCGCCCGTGCACAGAACCGTGACCACATACGTGAAGCCGAGCAGCGACATCGGAAGATTCGCCAGAAGGTGCGCGATCTCCCGCCAAGTGCGCTCGTCCAGGGCCGTGCGCCCGGGCGGCGGCCACTCGCCGGCCGGTGCGCCCGTGCTGGTGCCGCGTCCGGCCGCGGCCGGTGCGCCCGTGCTCGTGCCGCGTTCGGTCACAACTCGCGACCCCCCGGACCTCATTCGGTCCTCCCCCAGCCCTCGTCCAGCCATGTCCCTGGCCCCCGTTCGGTCATCCAGCCCGGCCCGGCTCCTGCGGTGATGTCCGCCGGCCTGCCGCGTGCCGCGCCGTCGCACCATGAGCCCGACCGCCATGGCTTCCCGGGGGCGGCCCCGGGAAGGCGCAGATCCGGCCGCCGGCAAGGGGCATCCCGGACCCGCCAGAGGTACGTGATCCGAGTCGTACGGCGTGCACGGCCCGTACCAGGGTGTCTCGAGGTACGACGGGCTGCTTACGCTCTCTTTAGCAGGGCCTAGACTCCCGTGCGTACAGATCGTCGAATCAAGGTTCACCAGGGTCACCAGGTCACCAAGGTCACCAGGTCAGGGAGCGAGGGGCTGACGTGCCGCATTCGACCGCCGTCGCTGCCGTGGCGGCGGACTACTTCCGGTCCTACTCCGTCGTCGGGCTGCTCGCCGTCGTCGGCGTGCTCTTCGTCGCCGTCGCCTTCGGTGCGGGCCGCCTGCTGCGCCCGGTCGCGCCCACGCCCGAGAAGCTGCTGACGTACGAGTGCGGCGTCGACCCCGTCGGCGAGGGCTGGGCCCACACGCAGGTCCGCTACTACGTCTACGCGTTCCTGTACGTCGTCTTCGCGGTCGACTCGATCTTCCTCTTCCCTTGGGCCACGGTCTTCGCCGACCCGCGGTACGGGGCGACCACCCTCGTCGAGATGTTCGTCTTCCTCGGCTTCCTGGCCGTGGGACTGCTCTACGCGTACAAGAAGGGGGTCCTGGCATGGACGTGAACCCCGACCTGAACCCCACGACCACCGAGGCCCCGGGCCCTGTGCCGCTTCCGGAGCCCAAGAGGCTGGGCGCACTGGCCCGGCTCGCCCCCGAGCCGATGAAGGTGATCCTGAACTGGGGACGCCGCTACTCGCTGTGGGTCTTCAACTTCGGCCTGGCCTGCTGCGCCATCGAGTTCATCGCCGCCTCCATGGCCCGCCACGACTTCATCCGCCTGGGGGTCATCCCGTTCGCGCCGGGACCGCGCCAGGCCGACCTGATGGTGGTGTCCGGCACGGTCACCGACAAGATGGCCCCGGCCGTCAAACGCCTGTACGAGCAGATGCCGGAGCCGAAGTACGTCATCTCCTTCGGCGCGTGCTCGAACTGCGGCGGCCCGTACTGGGACTCGTACTCCGTCACCAAGGGTGTCGACCAGATCATCCCGGTGGACGTGTACGTCCCCGGCTGCCCGCCGCGTCCCGAGGCGCTGTTGCAGGGCATTCTGAAGCTCCAGGAGAAGATCGCGCGCGAGTCGCTGGGGGAGCGGTACGGAACCTCGCGGCCGTCCACCGCGGCCCTGCAGAGCGGCCTGGTCCAGCCGCCGTCGCCCGGCACGGGGCCGGGTCCCGGTCCGGAGGTGGGCCGATGAACGCCGTCGGCTGGCTGCCCGCATCCGCCGAGGAACTCTTCGGCCCCGACGCCACGGCCGAGGAGTCGTACGAGGTGCTGACCGTCGACGTCTCCCCGACGGGCTGGACCGAGGCGCTCCGCATCGCGCGCGACGACTTGGGCTGCACCTACTTCGACTGGCTGAGCGCGGTCGACGAACCGGGCACCGGCCTGCGCGTCTCGGCCCATGTGGTGGCCCTGTCCCCGGTCCGCCGTCTCCTTCTCCGGACGACCGTCCCGCACGAGGCCCCCGTCCTGCCCTCGGCCGTGGGCGTCTACGCGGGCGCCGCCTGGCACGAGCGCGAGACCCACGAGATGTTCGGCGTCACCTTCGAGGGCCACCCCGCGCTGGACCACCTGCTTCTGCCCGAGGGCTTCGAGGGCCACCCGCTGCGCAAGGAGTTCGTGCTGGCGGCCCGGGTCGCCAAGGCATGGCCCGGTGCGAAGGAACCGGGCGAGTCCGACCACGGCGGCCCCAAGCGGCGCCAGATGCTGCCCCCGGGCGTCCCCGACCCGAACGAGTGGGGGCCCCTCAAGGGCCAGCTTCCCCCGGCCCCCGCCCGCCCGGCACGGGCCGCCGGCCGGGCAGCGGGTGAACGCCCCGTCCGCCGCACCCGCACGGCGGCCGAGGGCTCCGCGAGCCAGGCCGCCGTCACGGGCGGGCCCCCGGAGACGACCGCGCCGCCGCGGCGTGCCCGCAGCGCCTCGGAGGGTTCGGCCTCGCAGCACGCGGTGGGGGAGACGGCGCCGACGGCTCCCGCCGGTCCGCGTCGGGCTCGGAGCGCTTCCGAAGGGTCGGCCTCGCAGCGGTCCGAGGGCGGTGCCGAGCCGACGGCTCCTGCCGCCGCGCCGCGCCGGGCACGGAGTGCGTCCGAGGGTTCGGCTTCCCAGCGCGCCGAAGCCCCGGCAGCCGAGGGCCCGCCGCGTAGGCCCGCCGTCGCCCCGCGCAGCTCGGACGCGCCCTGGCACCACGCCCGCCCGGCCTTCCCCGAGCCCGAGCCCGGCGCCGCGGAGAGCCCGGCCCGACCGGCGAACGAACCGGCGAATCCCGCGACGCACCCCGCGACCGAAGCCACGCACCCCGCGACCGAAGCCACGGAACCCGCGACCGGAGCCGCGGAACCCGCGACCGGAGCCACGGAACCCGGCACCGCTCCCGAGGCGGAACCCGACTCGACCGGCGGTGAAACCCGCCGTGAGGAAGCCCGCCCCGGCGACACCGAGCCCGACGATGCGGAGCAGCCCCCCAGGTCCCCGCACTCCGACGACCCCTCAGGAGGCATGCAGTGAACGGCGCTCTCGACGTCGCCCTGCGACTCCTCGCCGTGTTCGTCGTCTTCCTCACGTTCCCCCTGATCGTCGGCCAGACCGAACACAAGGTCATGGCCCATATGCAGGGCCGTCTCGGCCCCATGTACGCGGGGGGCTTCCACGGCTGGGCCCAGCTCGTCGCCGACGGGGTGAAGTTCGCGCAGAAGGAGGACGTCGTCCCGGCGGGCGCGGACCGCCGTATCTTCCAGCTGGCCCCCGCCGTGGCCCTGCTGCCCTACCTCCTGGTGCTCCTCGCCATTCCGATCGGCCCGAGCGAGGGCGCC
Organism: Streptomyces sp. PTL18; assembly: GCF_059510295.1. Lineage (NCBI taxonomy): Bacteria > Bacillati > Actinomycetota > Actinomycetes > Kitasatosporales > Streptomycetaceae > Streptomyces > Streptomyces sp. PTL18. The sequence continues at coordinate 96,386 of NZ_JCAJZO010000007.1, forward strand.
GTCGGCCAGGTCGTCGACGCGGGCATCTTCTTCGTCCTCGCCGTCATGGGCGTCGGCGTCCTCGGCTCCCTCATGGCCGGCTGGGCCTCCGCCAACAAGTTCTCCCTCCTCGGCGGCCTCCGCACCGCCGCACAGCTCCTCGCCTACGAACTCCCCATGCTGCTCGCCGCCGCGTCGGTGGCCATGGCGGCGGGCACCGTCTCGCTCCCCGGCATCCTCGTCGCCTTCCACTGGTGGTGGCTGCCCTGGCAGTTCGTCGGCGCGATCGTCTTCTTCGTCGCCGGCCTCGCCGAGCTGCAACGCCCGCCCTTCGACATGCCCGTCGCCGACTCGGAGATCATCTTCGGTGCGTACACCGAGTACACCGGCCTCCGTTTCGCCCTGTTCCTCCTCGCCGAGTACGCCGGGATCATCGTCCTGTGCGGACTGACCACCGTCCTGTTCCTGGGCGGCTGGCACGGCCCCTGGGGCGACGCCGGTCTCGGCTGGCTCTGGACGCTGCTGAAGACGGCCATCCTCGCCTTCCTCGTCATCTGGCTGCGCGTCACCTATCCCCGACTGCGCGAGGACCAGCTCCAGAAGCTCTCCTGGACCCTCCTCATCCCCCTCTCCCTCGCTCAGATCGCCCTCACCGGCATCGTCAAGGTGGTGATCCAGTAACCATGGCCCCCATCCCCGGCTCCGGCCTCGCCAAGGGCCTGGCCGTCACCCTGCGCACGATGACGAAGAAGTCCGTCACCGAGCAGTACCCCGACGCCCAGCCCGTGCTGCCGCCCCGCAGCCGCGGTGTCATCGGCCTGTTCGAGGAGAACTGCACGGTCTGCATGCTGTGCGCCCGTGAGTGCCCGGACTGGTGCATCTACATCGACTCCCACAAGGAGACGGTCCCGCCCGCGACCCCCGGCGGCCGCGAACGCAGCCGGAACGTCCTGGACCGCTTCGCCATCGACTTCTCCCTCTGCATGTACTGCGGTATCTGCATCGAGGTCTGCCCGTTCGACGCCCTGTTCTGGTCCCCGGAGTTCGAGTACGCCGAGACCGACATCCGTGACCTCACCCACGAGCGGGACACGCTCCGCGAGTGGATGTGGACCGTGCCGGCCCCGCCCGCCCTCGACCCGGGCGCCGAGGAACCCAAGGAGGTCGCCGCCGCCCGCAAGACCGCCGAGAAGCTGGCCGCCGCCCAGGCCGAGCCCACCGAGCCCACCGAGCCCACCGAGCCCACCGAGCCCACCGAGCAGAAGGGAGGGGAGTCGTGAACACCGCCTCCGACGCGCTGACCACGGCCGGCGCCACGGCCTCGCACGGTTTCCTCTCCCCGACCGGCGTCGAGATCGCCTTCCTGCTCGTCGGCGTGGTCACCTTCGGCGCCGCCCTGGTCACCGTCACCACCCGGCAGCTGGTGCACGCCGCCCTGTGGCTCGTCGTCACCCTGGGCGGGCTCGCCGTCGAGTACCTCCTGCTCACCGCCGAGTTCATCGCCTGGGTGCAGGTCCTCATCTACGTCGGCTCCGTCGTCGTCCTCCTCCTGTTCGGTCTGATGCTCACCAAGGCCCCCATCGGCCGCTCCCCGGACGCAGACTCCGGCAACCGCTGGGCCGCCCTCACCGTGGCCGTCGCCGCCGCGGCCGCCCTGGTGTGGGTGGTCGTCGACGCCTTCCGCTCGACCTGGGTCGACCTCGGGGGCCCCGCCTCCGGCTCCACCAGGGTCACCGGCGCGAGCCTCTTCCAGAACTGGGTCCTCCCCTTCGAGGCCCTCTCCGTCCTCCTCCTCGCCGCCCTGGTCGGCGCGATCGTCCTGTCCCGCAAGGCGACGGCTCACGCGGCGGCCACCACCGCGAACACCCCGGTCGCGAACCCCCCGGCCGCCCCGGACACCCGGAGCGAGAAGGAAGGCGCCCGCTGATGCACCTCGCCTATCCCGCCGTGCTCTCCGCCCTCCTGTTCTGCACCGGCCTGTACGGAGTCCTCGCCCGCCGCAACGCGATCCTCGTCCTGATGTCGGTCGAGCTGATGCTCAACGCCGTCAACCTCAACCTCGTCGCCTTCGACGTCTGGCTGAGCCGCGCCGCCCGCGAGACGCTGCACTCCGGACAGGCCCTGACCCTGTTCACCATCGCCATCGCCGCCGCCGAGATCGGCATCGGCCTCGCGATCGTCCTCGCCGTGTACCGCAACCGCGGCACCTCGGACATCGACCGGCTCCGCGACACCGCCGAGGGCCACGACGACGACACCCCTGCGGCTGAGAAGGCTGAGGCCACCGCGTGACCACGACCGCCCTCGCCGTCCTCGTCCCCCTCCTTCCGTTCCTCGGCGCCGCGACAGGCCTGCTGCTCGGCCGCACGACCCCCGGCTCCGCCCGCCCGCTCGCCGTCCTGCCGACCCTCGCCTCGCTCGTCCTGGCCGTGCTGGTCGCCGCACGCCAGGGCGGCGGGCGGGCCATCGACTCCGCCACCGGGCTGACGCCCACCGGCTCGGTCCCGATCGAACTCGCCCTGCACATCGACGGCTTCGCCGCCCTCGTCGCCGTCCTGGTCGGTGTCGTCGCGACCTGCGTGCAGATCTACTCGACGGGCTACCTGCGCGACGACCCGCGCTACCCCTCGTACGCCGCTCTCGTCTCCCTGTTCACCTCCGCGATGTTCCTGGTCGTCTACTCCGGCGACCTGATCGTGCTGCTGGTCGGCTGGGAAGTGATGGGCATCTGCTCCTACTTCCTCGTCGGCCACTACTGGGAGACCCCGGAGGCCCGCGCAGCCTCCCTCAAGGCCTTCCTCGTCACCAAGCTCGGCGACGTGCCCTTCCTGATCGGGCTGTTCGCGCTCGCCACCGACGCCGGCTCCTTCCGCATCACCCACGTTCTCGGCGCCGTCGCGAGCGGCGGACTGCACCACCCGACCGTGGTCGCCCTGCTGCTCCTGGCCGGCGTGGCGGGCAAGTCGGCGCAGTTCCCGCTGCACACCTGGCTCCCCGACGCGATGGCGGGCCCCACGCCCGTCTCCGCGCTGATCCACGCCGCGACGATGGTCGCCGCCGGCGTCTACTTCGTCGCCCGTCTCCTCCCGGTCTTCGAGGCCTCTTCGGCCGCGATGGTGGTCCTCGCCGTGATGGCCGCCGTCACGATGACCGGCTCGGCGCTCGCCGCGCTCGCCCAGGACGACATCAAGCGGGTCCTCGCCTACTCGACGATCGGCCAGCTCGGCTACATGACCGGTGCCCTCGCCGCCGGTGACCGCGGTGCCGCCGTCTTCCACCTGCTGTCCCACGGCGCCTTCAAGGCCCTGCTGTTCCTCGCCGCCGGCGTGATCATCCACGCCGCCGGAACCAACTCGCTGGCCGCCATGTCCCGTATGAGGGACCTGCGCGACCGCGTCCCCGACGCCTTCTGGACGATGACCGTGGCGCTCCTCGCGCTCGCGGCGATCCCTCCGTTCTCCGGCTTCTTCTCCAAGGAGTCCGTCCTCGGAGCCGCCGAGCACGCCGCCACCGGCCACACCGACCACGTCCCCGGCGCCGCGGGCTGGATCGTCCTGGTCGCCGGTCTGGCCACGGCCCTCCTCACCGCCGCGTACGCGACGCGGCTGTGGCTGCTCGCCTTCCGCGGCCAGGGAGCCGAGGCCCCCGACCACGGCAGGCAGCCACTGGTCATGAACGCCGTGCTGTGGGTGCTCGCCCTCCCCTCGATCGCGTTCGGCCTCGCCTACCGTGTCCTGCCGGACTGGTTCGGCGGACGCTCCCTGACACCGACGCTCACCACCTCCGTCCTCGGCACGGGCCTCGCCCTGGTCGGCGCACTCGTGACCTACGGCGCCTGGCGGCACACCACCGCACTCGCGGCCCGCGTCCCGCTGGGTGCGGTCGCGGCCCACCCCGAGGCGGACGCCGGCCTGGTCGAGGCCGAGGCGATCGCGAGCCACGTGCCCGCGTACGGCGACATCGCCTACGCGTCCGACCCGGCGGACCCGGGGCGCCTCCTGCTCGGCCCGCTGCACCGCCACGCGGCCGAGGGCTTCCACCTCGACGCCGTGTACGACCGGCTCTTCGTCCGTCCGGTCAGGGCCGGAGCGAGCCTCGTGCAGTTCCTGGACCGGGAGGTCGTCGAGACCTACGTACGCGGCGCGGGCGCCCTGCCCCGCCTGCTCGGGGCCGCCGTACGGCGCGCCCAGACCGGCAATGTGCAGACCTATGTGAGCGCGCTGCTCGCCGGCACCGTCGTCCTGGTGGTGGCCGCCCTCCTCGTCGCCACGGGAGCGTGAGCAGGCGTGATCGATATCAGCGAGTCCGTGATGCAGTTCCTTCTGGCATTCGTCGTCGTCGCGCCGCTCATCGGCGCGCTCGCCGCCCTCCTCCCGGCCCCGCCCGGGCTGAAGGGAACGTCACCCGGGCAGGCCGTGCTGCGGCACGGCGTGACCGTCACCGGCGCCGTGCTCGTCGCGGCGATCGTCCTCGCGGTCGGCTTCGACCACGACCACCCGTCGAAGATGCAGGCCACGACCGACATCAGCTGGATCCCCGCACTCGGCGTGCGCATCCACCTCGGCATCGACGGCATCTCCCTCCCCCTTCTGGTCCTGACCGCGCTGCTGACCTTCCTCTGCGCGCTCTACTCGTACTTCAAGATGCCTTCGGGCCCGTCCCCGAAGGCATTCGTCGCCCTGCTGCTCGTCCTGGAGTCCGGCACCCTCGCGACCTTCGCCGTCCTCGACCTGCTGCTGTTCTTCCTCGCATTCGAGATGGTCCTCATCCCGATGTACTTCCTCATCGCCCGCTGGGGCGGCGAGGGGCGGACCCGGGCCGCGTGGCGGTTCATCCTCTTCACGCTGCTCGGCTCCGTCGTCATGCTGCTCGGCCTGCTCCTGATCGGACTCGAGGCGGGCACGTTCGACATGGTGGCACTCGCCACTGACAACGGCCGGTCACTCACCACGTCCGTGCAGGTGATCGCGGTTTTGGCGGTGGGGATCGGGCTCGCGGTCAAGGCGCCGATGTGGCCGTTGCACAGCTGGCTGCCCGACGCCCACACCGCCGCGCCGACCGTCGGCTCGGTCCTGCTGGCCGGAGTCCTGCTGAAGATGGGTACGTACGGGTTCGTTCGCATCCTCCTTCCGGTCGCGCCCCACGGCTTCCACACCTTCGCGCCCTACCTGGCCGCCTTCGCCGTCGTCGGGATCGTCTACGGATCCCTCGCCTGCCTCGCCCTCGTCAAACGGGGCGCGAAAGGCGACCTGAAGCGGCTCATCGCCTACTCCTCCGTCGGCCACATGGGCTTCGTACTGCTCGGCATCGCCACGACCACCCCGACCGGCGTCAACGGCGCGCTGTTCGCCAACATCGCCCACGGTCTCATCACCGGCCTGCTGTTCTTCCTGGTCGGCGCACTGAAGGACCGCACCGGCAGCACCGACCTCGACACTCTCGCCGAAAAGACCGGCGCCGCCCTCTACGGCAAGGCACCGCGCCTCGGCGGCCTCCTCGCCTTCGCCGCCGTAGCCTCGCTCGGCCTGCCGGGCCTCGCCGGATTCTGGGGCGAGATGCTCGCCATGTTCGGTGCGTTCAAACCCGCCGCCGACCTCAGCCGCCCCGCCTTCCTCACCTTCATGGCGATCGCCGCGTTCGGCACGCTGCTCACCGCCGCGTACATGCTCATCGTGGTGCGGAGGGTGTGCATGGGCGCCGTCCCCCGGGAGACCCCGAAGCTCGCCGACGTCCACCCCTACGAGCTCGCCGCCTGGACGCCGCTCGTCGTCCTCACCGTCGTCGCCGGCCTGTGGCCGAGGGCACTCCTCGGTCTGACCGACCCGGCCGTGCAGCAGCTCCTCGCAGGAGGCACCCGATGAGCTCCCTCGTCCAGTCCGTCGACTGGCTGGCGATCGCACCGCCCACCCTGGCGGCAGTCGTCGGACTCGTCGTCCTCGTCGCCGACCTCTTCCTCGACGAACGCCGGAAACCCCTCCTCGGCTGGGTGGCCGTCGCCGGACTGGCCGCCGCCGCCCTCATGCTGCTGCCGCTCCTGGACGGGCACCGCGCCACCTTCTGCCTGACCGGCAGCCCCCGGGTGTGCAGTTACACTGCGGACCGCTTCACCCTCGTCATCCAGTTCCTCGTCCTCGGAGGCGCCCTTCTCGCGGCCCTGATGTCGGTCACCGCGCTCAAGGACGCCAGGAAGGACATCCCCGAAGGGGAGTTCTGGTTCCTGCTGCTGTCCTCCGCCGCCGGTGCCGCCCTGCTGCCCGCCTCCCGCGACCTCGCCACCCTCGTCGTCGCCCTGGAGGTCGCCTCCCTGCCCGCGTTCGCCCTCGTCGGCATCCGGCACGGCGACAAGAAGTCCTCCGAAGCCGCCCTGAAGTTCTTCCTGTCGTCCGTCACCGCGACCGCGGTCAGCCTCATGGGCATCAGCTTCGTCTACGCCTCCACCGGCACCCTCTTCCTCACCCAGGTCGCCGACCGGATCCAGCACGTGGACGGACAGCTCCACCCGCTCGCCCAGACAGGCGTCGTCCTCACCCTCGTCGGGTTCGCGTTCAAGACGGCCGCCGTCCCGTTCCACTTCTGGGTACCCGACACCTATGTGGGTGCGCCCCTCCCGGTCGCCGCCTACCTCTCCGTCGTCGGCAAGGCGGTCGGCTTCTCCGGCCTGATCCTCGTCACCGTCGTCGCCCTCCCGTCCTACTCCGGCGCCTGGGGACCGGCCCTCGCCGCACTGGCCGCCCTCACCATGACCGTCGGCAACGCCGGCGCCCTGCGACAGCAGGCCACGCGCGCGTACAGCGCGGTCCGGCTGCTCGCCTGGTCCTCCGTCGGCCAGGCCGGTTACCTCCTGGTGCCGATCGCCGCGGCCGCCTACTCCAGGGACGCCCAGAAAGCGATCGGCTCCACCGTGGCGTACGCCCTGATGTACGCGGCGGTGAACCTCGGCGCCTTCGCCGTGGCTGCCCTCGTGGGCCGTACCAGCACCCTGAACCGCATCACCGACTACCGCGGCCTGTACGCGTCGAACCCCCTCGCCGCGCTCCTCCTGGCGTTCTTCCTGCTGTGCCTGGCAGGCCTGCCGCCGGGCATCATCGGCCTCTTCGCCAAGGTCACCGTCTTCTCCGCGGCCGTCGACGCCGGGCTCGGCTGGCTCGCCGTGGTCATGGCGGTCAACGTGGTGATCGCGCTCTTCTACTACCTCCAGTGGACGGCCCTGCTCTTCCGCTCCCCCGAGGGGGAGCCGGAGAAGCACCGCGTCCCGGCCCCGCTCACGGCCGCCCTCACCCTGACGGCCGTCCTGGGCGTCGCCCTGTCGGGAGTCCCCCAACTGGTGCTCCGCTTCTCGGCCACCGCGCTCTTCTGAACCACGCCCCGCGCGCACACGGCGTCCGGCACGCGCGTGCCGGACGCCGCCGCCTCACCCGGACGGCCGACGGGCTCCGGTGCCCGCACCAGGGAACTTGCGCCGCCCGCATGGCGTTGACCAGTGCGGGAAGGTCCACTGAGAAGTGGAGTCGACAAGCAACGCAGACAGAGGGTTCCCCTGCCGCACCACTTGGAGGGCGTACCGTGCACCGCCGGCACAACGGGCTCAGGACCGCAGTACTCCTCGGGGGACTGTCCGCACTCATCATCGTCATCGGCAGCTTCTTCGGGCGTACCGGCCTGTTCGTCGCACTCCTCATCGCCCTCGGCACGAACGCCTACGCGTACTGGAACAGCGACAAACTGGCTCTACGCGCGATGCGCGCCCGCCCGGTGAGCGAGTTCGAGGCCCCCGCCCTCTACCGCATGGTCCGTGAGCTGTCCAACCAGGCACGCCAGCCCATGCCCCGCCTCTACATCTCGCCGACGGAAGCGCCGAACGCCTTCGCGACGGGCCGCAACCCCCGCAACGCTGCCGTGTGTTGCACCGAGGGAATCCTCCGGCTCCTCGACGAACGCGAGCTGCGCGGCGTCATCGGACACGAACTCAGCCACGTCTACAACCGCGACATCCTCATCTCGTCGGTCGCCGGCGCCCTCGCCTCGGTGATCATGTTCCTGGTGAACTTCGCCTGGCTGATCCCGGTCGGCCGCTCGGACGACGACGACGGCCCGGGCCTGCTCGGCTTCCTGCTGATCATGCTTCTGGGCCCGCTCGCCGCGTCCCTCATCCAGCTCGCCATCAGCCGCTCCCGGGAGTACGAGGCGGACGCGTCCGGCGCCCAGCTCACCGGCGACCCCCTCGCCCTCGCGAGCGCGCTGCGCAAGCTCGAGACGGGCACCCAGCAGCTTCCGCTCCCGTCCGAGCCGCGGATCGAGACGGCGAGCCACATGATGATCGCCAACCCGTTCCGCCCCGGCCAGGGGCTGTCCAGGATGTTCTCCACACACCCGCCGATGGCGGAGCGCATCACCCGACTCGAGCAGATGGCAGGTCGTTACCGGTGAAGACAATCATGAACGTCGTCTGGCTCGTGCTGAGCGGCTTCTGGCTGTTCCTCGGCTATCTGCTGGCGGGCGTGCTGCTGTGCGTCACGATCATCGGCATTCCGTTCGGCATCGCCGCTTTTCGTATCGGTGTCTACGCGCTGTGGCCCTTCGGCCGTACAACGGTCGAACGTCGCGACGCGGGCGCGCCGTCCTTCATCGGCAACGTCCTGTGGCTGGTCCTGGCCGGCTGGTGGCTGGCCCTCGCCCACATCGTCACGGGCATCGCCCTGTGCGTCACCATCATCGGTATCCCGTTCGGCATCGCGAACTTCAAGCTGATCCCGGTCTCGCTGCTGCCACTGGGCCGCGAAATCGTGCCGACGGACCGGCCTTTCGCGACGCGCTGACGGACGAGCGAGCGGCACGCACGGCCTCCTGCGCACGGCGGCCGGCCGGCAGGGCGCCGAGCCGGTCGTCCACCGCAGGCCGGTGGTCACCGCCCGGCCACCCACCGCCGTAGGCCATGGGCCGCCACGCCCAGGCCCAGAACACCCGCCCCCACCCCCACGGAGACCCCGGGCAGCGCGAACGCCAGTGTCACGCAGCCGAGAAGTCCGACCGCGGGTACGACGCGCGAGGCCGGTGCGGAACTCAGGGTCCACGCGGACGCGTTGGCGATCCCGTAGTAGGCCAGCACCCCGAAGGAGGAGAACCCGATCGCGCCCCGCACGTCCACCGTCGCGGCGAGCGCGGCCACCACGGCACCCACGGCCAGCTCGGCCCGGTGCGGCACCCGGAAGCGCGGGTGCACGGCGGCCAGGACGCCCGGCAGATGCCGGTCGCGGGCCATGGCCAGCGTCGTCCGGGAGACGCCCAGGACGAGCGCCAGCAGCGAGCCCAGCGCGGCCACCGCGGCACCCACCCGTACCACCGGCGCGAGACCCGGCACGCCCGCCGCCCGCACCGCGTCGGCCAGCGGTGCCGCGGTGCGCCCCAGCCCGTCGGCACCCAGCACGGAAAGGACGGCGACAGCCACCGCCGCGTACACCACCAGCGTGATGCCCAGCGCCAGCGGGATGGCGCGCGGGACGGTGCGCGCCGGGTCCCGCACCTCCTCGCCGAGGGTCGCGATCCGCGCGTATCCCGCGAACGCGAAGAACAGCAGCCCCGCCGCCTGCAGCACCCCGCCGGTCCCGCCGAAACCGCCCGCGTCCAGCCGTGAGGCGTCGGCGGCGCCGGACCCGAGACAGACGACGACCACGGAAGCGAGGACGGCCAGGACCACCGCCACGATCAGCCGCGTCAGCAGGGCCGACTTCTGCATGCCGCCGTAGTTCACGGCGGTCAGTGCCACCACGGCAGCGACCGCCACCGCGTGCGCCTGTCCCGGCCAGACGTACGCGCCCACGGTCAGGGCCATCGCCGCGCAGGAGGCCGTCTTGCCGACGACGAACGACCATCCCGCCAGGTAGCCCCAGAACGCCCCGAGCCGCTCGCGCCCGTACACGTACGTGCCGCCCGAGGCCGGATACAGGGCGGCCAGGCGTGCCGAGGAGGTCGCGTTGCAGTAGGCGACCACGGCGGCGACCGCCAGGCCGACCAGCAGGCCCGACCCGGCGGCCCGCGCCGCCGGGGCCAGGGCCGCGAAGATGCCCGCCCCGACCATCGATCCGAGCCCGATGACGACCGCGTCCCCGACCCCGAGGGTCCGTCGCAGCCCCACGCCACCGGACGCCTGTGCCCCGGACTGTGTCATGGCCGGAACCCTACCGACCGTTGCAACCGGCGGCCGCCCTGGAGGCGTCCTCCCCGAAAACCACCCGCCCCGCCCTCGAGGACGAGCGCGTGAGCAGGGGATTCACACACCGTCGACGCATGACACAGCCTGGCCGGAGCAGGAACACAGCACAGGCACAGCGCGGAAAGGCAGGTTCACGGCATGGGCATCGTCAGCTGGATCGTTCTGGGGCTGTTGGCAGGCGCCATCGCCAAGTTCCTGCTGCCGGGCAAGGACCCCGGCGGCTTCATCGGTACGACCCTCATCGGCATCGCGGGTGCCTTCATCGGCGGCTGGATCTCCGCCCGCTGGCTGCACCACCCGATCACCAAGCAGTTCTACGACGGCGCCACCTGGGCGGCCGCGATCGGCGGCTCGCTCGTGCTGCTGATCATCTACCGCGTCCTGTTCGGCGACTCCCGCCGCTGAAAGCGCCACCGAAGCCGCAGCCGGCAGTACAGAAGGGTGGGCACCCCGCTCTCCGGGGTGCCCACCCCGCGTCGTGGAAGGGTTCCTGCCGGTCCTACCGGTAGTTCACGTACCGCCATCTTGACCGTTTGACCTGCACGTTTTCGCCGAAGGGGCGATTGACGTGCAGAAATCACCCTCAGTAATTCTCAGCGATTCTCGCTATTTTTCGGCCGCGTGTGCCCTGGATGTGCCCTCGAGGGCACGCGGGCCGCCGGCGCCCTGTGTCTCCTCTCCCGGAGACGACAGCGGCGCCGCCCGGTGCGGACACACCGGACGACGCCTTGATCCAGACCCTTCACGATCAAGGAGTCCGAACCCATGACTGACCGTACCGAACCTTCCGCCGGGGAGCTGCTCGAGCTCCTGGCGGTCGTCCTCGAGGCTATCGACATCCCCCACCCCGCCACCGTGGGCGACACTGAGGCGCATGACCGGATCCTGGCCGATCGCTCGATGCACTCCGTGATCGCGCTGCAGCGCGTCCTCCAGGAGGACGGAGATCCGCTCGGGGTTGCATGGACGACGGCGTATCTGCGCGAGAAGCTCGCCGAGCATCCGCCCACCGACTACCGCGCTTGGGGTGAGGCCCGATGAGCCCGGCCGAGATGGAGCGGCGCCTCGTTGAGGCCGAGCGTGAGCTGTCCAAGCTGCGCCTCCTCGGGGCGGAGATACACGTCCTGGTCCAGTTCCTGCTGCAGGAACGCGGACGGCCGAGTGCGGCGCAACCTGCAGACCGTGGCCGGCCCCCGCTGCGCCTGGTCCACGCCGAGGACTCCGTGTCCGGTCAGGAGATGGACGAAGGCCTGCGTCGCGTCCGCATGACGGAGGGCCGGTGAGCCGTCAGCCACAGGCCCTGTCGGTGCGCATGACGGCCGAGCTCGCCGAGGACCTCGAGGTCCTGCAGCGCTGCGGCATGACGGCGTCCGACGCTGTACGCCACGCGGTGCGCCTGATCGCTCAGGCGCACCGGACGGCCGACCGCTTGACCCAGGAGCACGGCGGCCGGCGTCCGTACGCGCTATCCATCCGCGCTGCGGCACTCTACGGGCGACCACCGTCAGACGGGCCTGAGCAGGGCGTATGACGCGAAAGGCTCCGGCCATCCCCCCGGTGGAACGAGGATGGCCGGAGCCGTCAGACGTACGGATCAGGCCCCTGAGCCGCAGTGAGCGATACCCCAGGCGAGGGCCCCCGCGAGGAAGGCCAGGACCGCGAGGTACGCGATCAGCCGGCGGCGCTCAGGCGTCATCATCGGTCCTCCCGGCCATCTGATGCCATCCAGCCGCGATCAGCCGCGCCACGGCGAGCGGACGGCACAGCATCCCGGCCGACTCCATGGGCACCGACCAGTAGCTGTCGAGGGTGCGCAGCTCCACCGCGTCCACCGGCGGCACGCCCACGTGCACGCCGCGGCCCAGGCAGTCCACGTCCACGACTCTCCAGTCGTCCACGGCCTGGTGCCAGGTCGCCGGCATCGTCGCGGGCACGAGCGCGTAATACCTGTCGTACCGCGGATCGCAGATGACCGGTCCGTCCAGGAGCTCGGCGAGGAACGCGTCGATGTCCCTCGAGGGCGCTCTGCCGCCGATGAGGGTGAGCAGCAGACGCGCCGGCAGCCGTACGGCCGAGAACAGGCCGCCCAGGGGCAGCATCGCCACCCCATTTTCTTTCCACTCGGTGCGGGCTCGACCGATGTCCGGACGCGTCGACAGCAGCCAGTGCTCGATGGCCAGTCTGCGGTCAGACGTGGGGTGCACGAGGACGCCCGGATCCTGCTCAACCGGGCGCAATGCCGGGCCACTCGAACGGGTTGTAGGTTTCATCGTGTCGGCGCTCCTTCACAGCGTTGACCATGCCCCCGGACCGTTCGCGCGGTCGCGGGGGTCCTTGGTTCATGCAATCGCCGTAGGCGAACCGTGGGAGGAGCCGCATAGGGGGCCAGGGAGGGGCCAGACTGAAGGTGAAGGGGGCCAGATGAGCGACAGCGAACGGAAACGGCGGTTCGGCGCGTACCTGGTGAGTCTGCGGCGTCGCGCCGGTCAGTCTCAGCGCCAACTTGCTGCCCATCTCTGTGCCATGTCAGGTGTCACGTCCGTCACCCGTAACGAGGTCTCTCGCTGGGAGCGCGGCGGCCGAGTGCCTGACACATGGCTGCCGTTCCTCGCACAGGCCCTTGCGGCGCCACTTGCCGAGCTCGAGGCCGCTGCGGCGTACGCCCGCGGCGACGAACACGCCGCCCTCCCGGGGCCGGCTGCCACCCTGGCCGAACTTCTGCCCGCCGGGGACCCGCTCGCGCCGCTGACCGCCCGCACCGGCCGCCGCATCGGGCTCGACAAGGTGGCCGATCTCGCCGGCCGTGTGCACGGACTCAGGCTTGCCGACGACGTCCTGACGGGTGGCGACCTGATCGTGCCAGCCTTCCGCGAACTGCGCGCCGCCGTACGCCTCTATCGGGAGGCTTCCTTCACCGAGACCACCGGCCGCGCACTGCTCGTTCAGATCGGCGAGCTGGGCCAGATCGCCGGTTGGATCGCGAGTGATGCCGGACGGTACGAGGACGCCGAACGCGCCTACACGCTCGGTCTGAGCGCAGCGAGACAGGCCGGCGACAGGCCCCTGGTCGGCAACCTCGCCGGATCGCTCGCCTACCAGTGGAGCAACACCGGTCGGGAGAGCGCCGGCGTCGAGCTGGCACGCGCGGCCCTCGAGGAAGCAGGGCCCGACTCGCCACCCAAGACGCGTGCGCTGTTCTTCGATCGCGTCGCATGGGCCCACACGCAGGCCTGCGAGGCTCAACCCGCCATCCGGGCACTGGGCGAAGCACACGAGGCGCTCGAGGACGCCGATGGCCACGAGGCGCCAGAGTGGGCCTACTGGGTCAGCTCAGACGAACTCGAGGTGATGGACGCCCGCGTCTTCACCGAGCTGCGGCGTCCGCTGCGCGCCGTACCGCTGTTGACCGGCGTCCTGAAGCGGTACGACGCCACACACGCACGCGAGTTGGCCCTCTACCGGTCATGGCTCGCCGTCGCCCTGGCGGACGCCAATGAACCGGAGCAGGCCGCTGCCGAAGCGAAGCACGTCATCGAGTTGTCCGGCGAGATGGCCAGCGAGCGCACCGCCGAACGGTCCCGCGTGGTGCTGCGCCGGCTGCAGGACTTCGAGGACGTACCCGAGGTGCGGGAGCTGCTCGACAGCCAGGGGCATCTGCTCGTCTGACCAGGCCTCGAGGTCCGCGCCGGTGCGGTTCGGGTGACCTGCGGGTGTTCTGGCTCAAGATCGCTGGGAAAAAGGTCTGCCCGAAAAAACCGAGTGAATTTCGCGGGCGTGTGCGTGGGGTGGGGGGCCGGGTCCGAAGACGATCATGCAACCAAGATCGACCCACCCCCCCCTCGCGCCGCCCGCTGGCCAGATGGGCGCAGCGGGCGGCGGGCGGCGCAGGCAGTGTCATCGAGCCCTGAAAGGACGGTGGCTCTCGGCTGCCTTGGCTCCGTGCTCGCACTGTCCAGCCCTGTGTGGGATGCGGCCGGTGGCTTTGACGCCGGGTCGGTGGTGGCTCGAGGTCAGAAGCCCATGGAGGCGAGACCGGCCAGGCCGGTGCCGCTGATGACGCTGATGGCCTTGGGCCGGCGGTCGGCGATGAGCGCCACATAGTTGTACAGCTGGATACGAACCTGGAGCGTGCCGGAGAGGACTTCCTGCAGGATGCGGACGCGTGGCGTGCTCTCCCACAGGTAGATCTCATCGAACCGCGCGATGATCATGCGGTCCTCGTCGGTGCCGGCGCCGAGGTTGCTCGGGATGTTGGCGTCGGCGACGGCGGGGAGTCCGCCCATACGCCCGATGGCTCCCTCTGCCGCTCGCGGGTTGGCCATGCCCATGGCGTTCATGGGTCCTTCGCCACCGAGCAGCGGCCGGTTGGCGCCGTCGAGTTGGCTTGCCGCCCAGAACCAGCGGGAGCTGTGCATGGCGATGGCGTCGGGCGGCATGTAGATGCCGCCGGCCACCCTGGACGCGGACTGCATGAGGGGCAGCCACAGTTCGACCAGGGTCGGGGTGGTGTCGGTGTAGGTGACGGCGTTGATGCCGGACACGTTCAGGATGCCGGTGACCTGGCCGTTGCTGCCGGTGCCCTGCAGGACCTGCAGGTCGAGCTTCTGGTTGTAGTCCTTTTGCAGGTCCCGGTAGACGACCTCGTCGAAGGCGATGGGGGATTGCTCGAGCAGCTGCAGGGCGATGTCCTGCTGTCCGGCGATGGTGCGCACCGGTCCCGATACGGCGTCGTCAGTGAGGTCCTGCGAGGTGACCGCGGCGGCGTCGGCGGTCTGCACGCCGGTCGCGGTGCCGGTGGCGACGCGTGGCAGGTTGATGACGTCGGTCCCGGGTGGCAGCGGCAGGGGGTGGCACAGGTCTGCCGTGGCGCGCGCCGGGCGGGCGTAGTCGACGTACTGCTCGATCAGCCAGGCCGGCGGGACGAAGTAGCCGCCCTGGCCGTCAGTGCGGTTCGGGTTGACGCGGTACTCGATGCCGTCCGGCGCGGTGCCGGTCCACTTCCGGCTGATGCGGTCGATGTCGCCGGCGGCGATCGCCCGGTCCATCTGCGTGGCGTGGCGGTTGAGCCGCTCGTGGATCTCCGGGGTGGGCTGCATGCGGGAGTTGGCCAGGTCCTGGAAGTAGGAGAAGCCGGAGCCGCGCCGGTAGACCTCATCCGGTCCGGCCGTCCAGCGTCCGCGGCCGACGCCGTACCGGCGGGCGACGGTGCCGGCCTGGCGGTCGATGTCGTCTTGGGCGGTGAGTTCCTCGATCCGGTCGTCCAGTTCGCGGATGGTGGTCTCGAGCTCGTCGAACTCGCGCTGTTCGGCCGGGGTCAGCTTGTCACGGTTGGCGCGTCGTGCGGCGGCGAGGATCTCGTCCATCCGGGCGCGGTCGGCCTGCCGCCTCTGCCGCAGTTGTTCGATCATGGTCGGTGGCATGGGGGTCTCCCATCGGTACGGAGGGGCCCAGCGCCCTGCAGGACGCGGCGGAGGTTCTGCCTCGCGGCGGATGACGCGGCGGCGCAGCGCGGCAGCCGTGACGGCTGCTGGCGTGCGTAGGCGCGGGCTGTCGCGGGCGATCCTGTTCGGCGGTGGCTTCCGGGTGGTGGCTCCCTCGTGGAGGGGCTCCGGCGCGGTCTCACGGCCTCGGGCGGTAGGTGGTGGCTCCGGGTGGTGACCCTCGAGGGGTTCCGGCGCGGGCTCCGGCGTACCGGTGGCGGCGGGTGCCGCCTGTTGATCGTTTTCAGGATGCCACAGGCAGGGGCGATTCGTCTGTCAGTTCGAACGGGGAGAGGTGGCGGCCTCGGCGCCGAGTTCGGCGAGGACCTGGCCGACGGTGGTGCCCATGCAGCGAGCAAGGAGCGTGGCGAGGCGCAGGCCTGCGAACGCCACGGCGTGGACGGCATCCGCGGGCTGCTCCGGCCACTGCTCGAGCACCAGGGCCGTCATGGTCTCGGCGGACTGGTCCGGCGTCATCTGCCCGCTCAGGGTCTGGTGCTGCGTGGCGAGGATCGCGACAGCGGTACGGAGCTCCTGCTGTGCGCGCTCGCGCTCTTCGGGGATGTGCTCGGTCATGTGCGCCTCTCGGGTTGGGTGGGTTGTGGGTCAGCCGGACGCGCCGGCGGTTGGGGCATGCGGCGGGCTCCCCGTCGTTCGGCCTGCCCTGATGCAACCTCCGCAGCGGTCGCGTCCTGGACGCGGGGCCATCGGGGAGCTGCACGCCGTGCACCGAGCAGGAGCGGGGCCGTCGCCAGGTGCCGTCTGGTCCTCATCTGCGCCGCGGCGCGGAGGCACCCGCGGCTCATCGAGGCGCAGCGACGGCCGTTCGGCCACGGGCAGAAGCATCGCGCGCTGCCCCGGTATGCCATCGGTCGCGGGTAGAGGGTCGCGCACACCTCTGGTCGGTACGGATCGCAGAGGTTCTCTCCCGTTCGCTCGCGCGTGCGCGCCACCCTCAGGTGGAAGATCACCCCGGCCCGTTTCTCCTGATGTAAGTCCTGGATCTTCCTCATTCTTCCTGTGGACCACGGTCACCGTGGTGCTGACACCACGCTCACCGTGGTCCTGTAGACCACGCTCACCGTGGTCCTTAGCACCACGTTCACCGTGGTCCTGTAGGTCCACGCTCAGCGTGGTCCTACCGCGCGACAGGTGCAGCGCGTACGTGGCATTCCGGTAGTGCCGGGCCTCCTCAACCGTCGTGATGGCGCCGACTTCCGTCAGCACAGCGACCGCGCGGTCGACCGCGCGGAATGCCGCACGGCGCTCGCGCGTCACGTCCTGGTCGTCGTCGTTCCGCTCAGGGACGATGCGACCGAGCGCGAGCGCCAGGCCTTCACGGCCGGCCCAGTAGCGCGGCGGCCGGTCCTCGTCCTTCGTCACCAGGGCCATGTACGCGAACACACGGAACGGAGCGTGCGGAAGATCGCCCCAGAGGGCGAACACCTGCTTCACGTTCCCCGCGCCCATCAGTCGCCGCTCTGCGAGTCCAACCACGACTCGACGTCAGCCCAGCGGTAGCGCAGATGGCGCCCGACCTTGCTCGACTTCGGCCCCTTGCCGCCCTTGTAGCGCCACGCGTACAGCGTCGCCACGGGGACGCCGAGGTACTCGGCCACTTCTTCGGCTGTCGCAAGCGGTCGCCGGTCTGAGGCGACGGCCGTCGGTTGGGCCATTCTCGCCATCGGTCCTCCAAGTTGGACTTCTCGTCATCCATTTTGACGAGTGATCACTCGGAGTCTGACAGCAAGTGTTGAGAAACGTCAAGAAGTCTGCTTCACTCGCCAACATGGCGAATCAGAGAGTGGGAATCGGCCCGGTCGGTAACCGCGTGGCCGAGACCATCGCGGCACTCCGCAGGGAGCAGCGGCTCGAGCAGAAGGACCTTGCCGCCCGGCTCACAGCCCTCGGCTATCCCAAGCAGGCCTCCGCCATCAGCAAGCTGGAGAAGGCCGACCGCCGAGTCGACGTCGACGACCTGGTCGCGCTCGCCGTTGCGCTTCAGGCCTCCCCGAACCAGCTGCTGATGCCGGGGATCGAGTCTGGCCACGAGGTAGAGCTGACTCCTGCGCTCCTGGTGGAGGCAGCGCGCGCCTGGCGATGGGCTGCAGGGGAGGAACCGCTCGATCGCGAGCCCTGGGCGAAAAGCTCGCCGGACGAGAATGAGGAAGAGCACTGGGAGCGGGCCAGAGAGTTCCGCCGGCGCAACCGGCCCCACGACGTCACGCGCCCTCTGCCGGAGGTCCTTGCTCACGAGGACGTGTTGCGCCCCGTCTGGGAAGCCGTACGGGCCGCGCAGGACCAGGGCGCTGATCTCGACCTGATCAAGACCTACCTGCGGCTGCGCGAGCAAGCCGAAGAGCTGCAGGCGCGCCGGCGGAAGCAGGAGTCCGATGGCTGAGGTCTACGACCGGTGGCACCTGTCCCGCCCGCCCAAGGACGCCGTGGCCTGCACAGAGCATTCCAGCCGCACCCGCACGCTCGTACCGTCCGCTGACCACGGCAAGGGGAAGCGGTGGCAGGTCCGTTGGCGGGACGCATCTGGCGAGCAGCGCAAGGAGAACTTCGCCAAGCGCAGCCAGGCCGACACCCGCGCCGCGACCATCGAGGCAGATCTCGCCCGCGGCCTCTACGTCGATCCGGCGGCCGGCAAGGAGAGCTTCCGAGCTGTCGCGGAACGCTGGCGCACCTCGGCTGTGCACCGTGGTGGTACGTCGTCGCGGGTGGAGAGAGGCCTACGGCTTCACATCTACCCGACGTTCGGTGACCGGCCGATCGTGAGCATCCGGCCGTCGGAGGTGCAGGCCTGGGTCAAGGACCGGTCACAGGTCCTCGCCCCGTCGACGCTGCGCGTCACGTTCTCCTACCTGGTGACCGTGATGCACACGGCCGTGCGAGACCGCACGATCGCGGTGAACCCGTGCGCCGGCATCAAGCTGCCCGAGGTGCGGCGTCCCGAGATCGTCCCCCTGCACGCCGAGGCCGTCCGTGCGCTCATCGATGCGGCGCCCCCTAGGTACCGCGCGATGATCCTGCTCGCCGCGGCCTCCGGCCTCCGGCAGGGCGAGGTCTTCGGCCTCGAGGTCGACTGCATCGACTTCCTGCGCCGCGAGGTCACAGTGCGGCAGCAGCTCATCACTCCCGACAAGGACACCGGCGCCGACCAGGAGGAGACGCCGGAGCCGTACCTCGGCGAACCGAAGACGCACGAGAGCTACCGCACGGTGCCGCTGGCCACTCCGGCTGTCAACGCGCTCGCCGCGCACCTCCAGCTGCACCCGGCCGCCACTGTGGAGATCGAGGACCGGACGGACCCGCGGAAGCCGAAGCGCCGGAAGGCACAGATGCTGTTCACCAGCGACCGCAACGAGGTGATCAAGCGGGCCAACTGGTCGCACGTGTGGGCCCGCATGGAGGAGCGCGCGAACGAGGCTCTGGCCAAGGCGTACGCCGAGGCGTACGCGGCCTGGGTGCAGCGCGGCCGGCCGAAGAGCCAGGAGCCCGCACCCGTGCGCGTGCCGGACGGGGCGAGCATGCACGACCTCCGGCACTTCTACGCCTCGGCGCTGATCAAGAACCGCGAGAGCGTGAAGACGGTTCAGCGGCGATTGGGCCACTCGAAGCCGTCGATCACGCTCGACATCTACACCCATCTCTGGCCGGACGACGAGGACACAACGCGGGCGGCCGTGGAGGCTGTCCTCGGCGATGTGCCCGCGTTGTGCCCTCCCGTACAGATCACTTCCGGATAGTGCAGCTCAGGCGTGCGAGTCAGCGGTAGTTCACGAACTGCAGGGCGAAGTCGAAGTCCTTGCCCTTGAGCAGGGCGATCACGGCCTGGAGGTCGTCCCGGCTCTTGGAGCTGACGCGCAGTTCGTCGCCCTGCACCTGGGCCTTGACGCCCCGGGGACCCTCATCGCGGATGATCTTCGCCACCTTCTTCGCGTTCTCCTGGGAGATGCCCTCCTGGATCGACGCGAAGATCTTGTACTCCTTGCCGGAGAGCTGCGGCTCACCGGTCTCCAGCACCTTCAGCGAGATGCCCCGCTTGACCAGCTTGGTCTCGAAGACGTCGAGGACGGCCTTCACCCGGTCCTCGGAGTTGGCCTGCATCAGGATCTTGTCGCCGGACCAGGCGATCGAGGCGCCGACGTTCTTGAAGTCGTAGCGCTGGGAGATCTCCTTGGCGGCCTGGTTGAGGGCGTTGTCGACCTCCTGCCGCTCGACCTTCGAGACGATGTCGAAACTGGAGTCGGCCATGTCCTGTGGCTCCTTGTGTTCGGGATGGAACGGGCTGCGTATCGGCGTGCGGGAGCGCGGCCGCCCGGCCCGGCGTCGATCCGGGCCGCATCCGCATAAGCCTAGCCATCCCTCTCCCCCCAAGTCGCCGATCTACCGGGTGGCGAAGCACCCCTCCGCATCAGGTATCGTTTACGTCGTTGCCAGGGAGCACCGCCCAGAAGCGGCCTCCGCAGCAGCAATCCCCGGCGGTGTGCCCGAGCGGCCAAAGGGAGCAGACTGTAAATCTGTCGGCTATGCCTACCCAGGTTCGAATCCTGGCGCCGCCACACGGAAACATTGGGCCCGTGACCTGCGAAGAAAGCAGGTCACGGGCCCATTGTCATGCGTCCGTGCGATCAGCGCACCGTCTTACGCTGTCCCGCGTTCGAACGCTGTCTCCCGGACTGCCTGGACGGGCCGTGGACGCGTCCACCGGGGCCCAGCCGTGCCGGCCCGGACGCGCGGAGATCCTGGCGCTCGCGGCGTCGTCTCCGTCGCTGACGGGCCTACCCCTGCGGCCTTCGGGTTTGCCTGGCCCGGACCTGTCGGGCGACGCCTGGGAGACCGTGCCCGCTGAGCAGCGCCTCGCCTAGCCACGGGCCGCGCCGGACGCACCGAGTGCGGCAAGCGTGAAGCCATCCCGGAGCTCTCCCGCACGGATCGCCTTCGCGATCTCGTGTGGACTCCACCAGCGCGCGGCCGCGATCTCACCGTCGCCGACCGGGCCGGGGCTCAGGGGGGCATCTTCCCGGACCGAGACCTCGACGACGGCAACCTCGTTCTCCAGCATGCCGGAGTCGATGTCCAGGTACGCCACCGCAGTCGCCGCGGAGCCGACCAGCCCGGTCTCCTCAGCGAGTTCGCGCAGCGCGTCAGAGACGGGGTCGGTCTCGCCGAATCCGCGCGGCAGCTCCCAGGCCCAACGGCCGATCGCCGGTCGCCACTGGCGGACCAGCAGAATGTCGTCGCCCCGTCGTGCCAGCACCACGACTCCTGTGCGGCCACCGCCGACACGGATGCGGTGGCGGACGGTCTCCGCGCCGGAGGGCAGGCGGTAGGTGTCGAGGTAGACCTCGCACCATCGTCCGCCGTCAGCATCGGTGTAGGCCTTGTCGGTGTGGGTGCGTGGCGCCTCAGTGTTCATCGGGCCCTCCTCGTAGCACCCCGGGGAGCTCTATCACGTCGTACCGCCCTCGGAAGTCGGTCAAGCGGGTCACACCGGCTGCCACGGCCGCAACGACAACCGGCGCGAGCGCTCCGCCTGCGCCGGAGGCGAACACTGCGGGCGTCCCCTGGCCGAGCAGGCCGGTCGCCAGGCTCATTCCGCCGCCGGCGACCATCTGAGCAGTGACCCCACGCGCGCCCTGCGCGAACCGCTGGAGCCGGGTCACCGACGCCTCGCCCGCACCGGTGGCCGACGGCTCCTTCGTACGCCTCGCGAGGAGGTCGCCCACCTCCTGCAGCGCACCAAGGTCACGCCGGTGCCACCAACTGCTGAGGGCGTCGGCGGCGTCATCCGTGTAACGCTGCCATTGAGCACTGCTCATCAGGCCCAGCCGCAGTTCGAACCGGGTCGGGTAGGTCACGACCGGTGTCTGTTCCCCCAGCGTCGCTGCCTCTCGGCGCCGGATGCCGCGTCGAGGCGAAGCCAGGCCCAGCAGGCAGTCTTCGCTCGCCGCGATGGCTCTGTAGTAGGTCTCGTCGAAGGACTCGCGCAGCGCCTGCGCGTCTGCTCGGGCCGTGGGGTCACCGGAGCGCAGCAGGGGGTCGATTCTCTCGTACAGGCGGCTACGACTGGGCAGCCCGCTCACGTCGAACTCGCCGTTGGTCCAGGCGGCGAGCACCGTCCGACCCTCGTCACTGGCCATGTCCTCCGGACGCGGTGGAGGTCGCAGCGCGTACGCGGTCGCGTAGTCGGCCGGCACCAGGGGGCTGACCTCCAGAAGGCCGTGCTCGGCGGCCTCCAGCCAGTCACCCCACCGGGCGACCGTGCGCCGCCGCAGCGCGGTGTCGAGGACACCGGTCGCCGCCAGCAACCGGTCCGCCATGCCGACCGGTCCCTCGCCGGCCAGGGCCGCGACCGCAGACTCGACGTCTGCACGGGCGGCCAGCTCCCGCTGGAGTCGCAGGCACTGTTCGTCGGGGATCGGAAGGGAGGAGAAGAGGAAACCGGTCGAGAGCATCGCGATCAGCTGTCCGGCCAGGTCTGCGTTCCGGGAGTTCACCCGGATCGGCAGTACGGCGCCGCCGCCGATCGCCCGGACCGCCAACTCGTCGAGGAGTGCGGCGGGCCGGAGCGCAGCGAAGACTGCGCCATCGAGCAGTTGAGGGTAGGTCAGGAACAGGGAGCCGCCCTGAAGGACCTCCCAGCGCAGCCGCCCGAGCAGCTCTGCCCGCCCCAGCGGGGTCAGCCGCTCCACCGGGGCGGTGGCCCCCGGCGCCTGGGCGCTCATCCTGACCCGCTGCCGTACGCTGTCCCACCCCGTACTGAGGACCGCGGTCATGTGCCAGCCCCTCCTGTGGCGTCCATACGCGAGGTCGCCGGCTCCCCTTCGCCGGCGGGGGCTCCCCCCCCACCGGTCGTGACTACCAGAAGTTACGCGGCCACCGTCGGCGTAGCCAGGGGGCGGTCCGACATTGATCGCGACGCTCCATGCGCCGTCCACTGGACCGACGCGGCAGGGCGACGCGAGCGCCGCCCGATCTCTGCAGACTCGGTCCACCTGGTACGTCGGGTGAAGCAGCAGGTCAGACGTGCCGTCAGGTCTGCCGGACGTCCACCGGCCCACCAAGTCCTCGCGTTGAAGCGGCACCCGTGCCGACCGTCTCCGCCGCCCACTCGTCGCCCGCCTCCGTGCGCCTGCCGGGGCGTACGGTGGCGACGACCGCCGTCGTCGTCCGGGCGCAGGCACTCCAGGCGTACCGGTGGATGGCCGGAGGCGAACCGGCGTGCCCGGTAGGCGGGTACCTCCCCGTGGCCGTGGAGGCGTACGCCGTCCAGGACGTTCGGCCGGTCGACGTCCGCGGACGGACAGCGCGGGACGAACGCGTCGCGTTCTTCGGTGGCGAACGCCGCGTGCATCCGCGTCAGCAGCGCCGCCCGCGCCGCCGGGATCCCCTCCGACACCCGGCCCCGCTCAGTTCCCGGCCACCGACTTCACCGCCACGGACACCGGCGTCGAACCGCTGATCAGCTCGAGCGTCAGACCTGCCGTCGCCGGTGTGTCGACGAGTTCCGCCAGCACCGCCGCCACGTCGTCGCGGGGGATCGCGCCGCGCCCCGTGTGCGCCTCCAGGCGGACGAGGCCCTTGCCGGCGTCGCTCGTCAGTGAGCCGGGGCGCAGGATCGTCCAGTCCAGGGACTTGTGGGCGCGCACGTATGCGTCGGCCTCGCCCTTGGCGCGCAGGTACACGTCGAAGATCTCGTCGCCCGGGTGTTCGGGGTCGGCGCCCATCGACGACACGATGACGAACCGGCGCACGCCCGCCCGTTCCGCCGCGTCCGCGAACAGGATCGCCGCGTCCCGGTCCACCGTGTGCTTGCGGGTCGCGCCGCTGCCCGGGCCCGCCCCGGCCGCGAAGACGGCCGCGCCGGCTCCCCGCAGGTGCGCGGCGACCTCTTCCGCCGACGCCGACTCCAGGTCGCACACGATCGGCTCGGCGCCCGCCCCCCGCAGGTCGTCGGCCTGTTCCGCCTTGCGGATGATCCCCGCGACCTCGTCACCGCGCGCGGCGAGCAGCCGCTCCAGCCGCAGCGCGATCTGACCATGACCTCCAGCGATGACAATGCGCATGTTTCCGACCGTACGCCCCGACGGGGCCTTTTGCCCCGTGCCCCCCACGACTTCACGCACCGGCACGGCCCGCCTCCCGTCCGGTGCAACGACCGCACGCCAGAGCCGAGATCCCCGCCCGCCGTCACGACGGCTCCCCCCGCCCCTGCCGGGGCAGTTCCAGTGCCACCGCGGCGGAGTCGCAGTACTCCCGCACCGCGCTCGTACGCGCCACCAGGCGCCCCCGGTGGATCACCACCCGGCTGTAGGCCAGCGACAGGGCGCCGGCCAGCCCGTCGGCGCGCACCGCGAGCAGTTCCGCCGGGAAGCCCGCCTCGACCCGTACTTCCGGCAGGCCGAGCGCGGCCCGCGCCGACGTGCTCACCATGGCGTACGCGTCCTCGGCGGGCAGCCCGTACCGCGACGCCAGCAGGTAGGCCGCCTCCAGCGGATCGCCGCGTCCCACCGGGTTCGCCGGGTCCCGTAGCGCCCCGCTGCCCGCAGCGACCCGCACCCCGGCCGACCGCAGGAGCCGCACCGGTGCGGTGCCGCGCCGGTCGACGCCGCCGCAGGCGCCCTGCGGCAGGCAGACCACGGTGACCCCGGAGGCGGCGAGCCGGTCCGCGGCGCGGGCGGCCGTCCCCGCCGGGAGCCGCCCCAGGCCGCCGCACGGTCCGAGCGTCACCCCGGGCCGCAGACCGCCCGCCATCGCCGCGAGCCGCGTGAGCCGCACCGGATCGCGGGCGTCCGTGTGCAGGTCGACCGGGCGGCCGAACTCCGAAGCGATCTCCAGGACCGCCTCCGCGTACCCGGTGGGATCGGGATCCGCGTCCGGGCAGCCGCCCACCACCGTCGCGCCCATCTTCACCGCGTCCCGCAGCATCGCGAGCCCGTCCGCGCCGGCGGCCCCGGTCAGCACGCGCGGCATCGCCACCGTCGTCAGCTCGGCGAGCCCGCACAGTGAGCGCCGCGCCCGCAGTACGGCGGCCAGCGCCTCCAGCCCCGGCACGTCACCGATGCGGACATGCGAGCGCAGGGCCGTGGCGCCGTGCCCGAGTTGCAGCAGCGCGGCCTCGGTGGCGCGGCGCTGGACGTCGTCCGGATGGTGCGACACCGGCCCCGCGCCGCCGGTACCGCCCCTGCCGTCCGCGCCGGCGGCGGACAGGGCCGTGTCACCGTGTGCGTGCGGTTCGGCCGGGGCCGGCAGGAGCAGATAGCCGCGCAGGTCGACGCGGGCGCCGACGGCACCGGTCGCAAGGCTGCCGGGGGTGCCGACGGCCTCGATGCGACCGCCACCGAGCCGTACGTCCACCGTCCGGCCGTCGGTCAGCCGGGCCCCGCACAGCAGCAGGGCGGCCGGGTCGGCCGGTACCGACGACGAGGGCGGGAAGCGGGGCGGCTGCGGCCGGCTGTCGGGCATCGCGCTCCTGTGGTTCACGGCACCGAGGAAAGATCACGCAGGGTGAGTCGAGCCTAGGGTGACGGCTCGGCCGAGGCGGGGAGGAGCCGAATAGTCGTACCGAGTGTGGTGCGTGAGGGCAGCGGGAAGAGTACGGACGGGGCGCCGCGAAACGGATTTGGGCGAACGGCGGGCGACCGTGTAATGTCTTCATCGCTCGCCCCAATAGCTCAGTCGGCAGAGCGTCTCCATGGTAAGGAGAAGGTCTACGGTTCGATTCCGTATTGGGGCTCTGATGGGAGAGGTTCCCGCCGCGAGGCGGGGTCCGATCGCATCGCAGCGGTGTAGCTCAGTCGGTAGAGCAAGCGGCTCATAATCGCTGTGTCACCGGTTCAAGTCCGGTCACCGCTACTCACAGTAGCCGATTGCGGGGTCGGTCCTTCGATCGGCTACTCTTTCTTGCGTTAATTTCCTCTACCCGTTCGTCAAGGAGCACTCACGTGGCTGCCACCGACGTCCGCCCGAAGATCACGCTGGCCTGCGTGGAGTGCAAGGAGCGGAACTACATCACCAAGAAGAACCGGCGCAACAACCCGGATCGTCTTGAAATGAAGAAGCACTGCCCGCGTTGCAACGCGCACACCGCGCACCGCGAGACGCGCTGATTCGGACTCGACAGCGAGGCCGTCCCCTGCTGCAGGGGACGGCCTCGTGTCGTTGCGGCCGGCGCCACGCGTGTTCGTGGGCAGGTGCGACGATGCGGGCGGTCGGCGGATGGGACCATGTGGGCGGTCCGGCCGCCGGACCGTCTCGGGACCGGGCGGCTCGTCCAGCGCGTTCCACCACAGCACACACCAGGAGGTGCCGAGCCCATGGCGCTCGACCAGTCCTTCGTGGGGCGGTCCTACCCGCCCACCGACCCCTATGAGGTCGGCCGGGAGAAGATCCGTGAGTTCGCGGAGGCGATCGGTGACGCCAACCCGGCCTACACGGACCCGGAGGCCGCCAAGGCGCTCGGCCACCCCGATGTGATCGCCCCGCCGACGTTCGTGTTCGCGATCACCTACAAGGCCGCGGGCCAGGTCATCGAGGACCCGCAGCTCGGGCTGGACTACAGCCGGGTCGTGCACGGCGACCAGAGGTTCGCCTACACCCGCCCGGTCCGCGCCGGCGACCTGCTGAGCGTCACCTCGACCATCGAGTCGATCAAGAGCCTGGCCGGCAACGACGTCCTGGACATCCGCGGCGAGGTCCACGACGAGGTCGGCGAGCACGTGGTGACCGCCTGGACCAAGCTCGTCGCCAGGGCGCCGGAAGAGCCGGAAGAGGGGGAGTGACCCGGATGACCGCGAAGATCGCGTACGACGCCGTCCAGGTCGGCACCGAACTGCCGGCGCAGACGTTCCCCGTGACCCGCGCCACGCTCGTGCGGTACGCGGGTGCCTCCGGGGACTTCAACCCGATCCACTGGAACGAGAAGTTCGCCAAGCAGGTCGGGCTGCCGGACGTCATCGCGCACGGCATGTTCACCATGGCCGAGGCGATCCGTGTGGTGACCGACTGGGTGGGCGACCCGGGTGCGGTCGTCGAGTACGGCGTCCGCTTCACCAGGCCCGTCGTCGTCCCCGACGACGACCAGGGCGCCCTCATCGAGGTCAGCGGCAAGGTCGCGGCCATGCTCGACGACCACACCGTCCGCGTCGACCTCACGGCGACCAGCGGCGGCCAGAAGGTGCTCGGCATGTCGCGGGCGGTCGTACGGCTGGCCTGACCGCCACGCGCGCGTAGGGCCCCGCCACCCGGGACGGGGCGGTACGCGCGCGTGCCGGGGCTGTCGGTGCCGTCTCGTAGTCTTGGCGCGTGCAGGAACTCCACGACGCCCCGCTCGCCCCGCTGACCACCTTCCGGCTGGGCGGCCCCGCCCACCGCCTGATCACCGCCACCACCGACGCCGAGGTGATCGAAGCCGTCCGCGAGGCCGACGACTCCGGTACCCCGCTGCTGCTGATCGGCGGCGGATCCAACCTGGTCATCGGCGACAGGGGCTTCGCCGGCACGGCACTGCGCATCGCGACGAAGGGCTTCTCCCTCGACGGCACGACGCTGGAACTGGCCGCGGGCGAGGTGTGGAGCGACGCCGTCGCCCGCACCGTCGAGGCCGGGCTCGCCGGTATCGAATGCCTCGCCGGGATCCCGGGCTCCGCGGGCGCGACCCCGATCCAGAACGTCGGGGCGTACGGCCAGGAGGTCTCCTCGGTCATCACCGAGGTGATCGCCTACGACCGCAGGACTCGCGAGACGGTCGTGATCCCGAACGCCGACTGCGCGTTCTCGTACCGCCACAGCCGTTTCAAGGCCGACCCGGACCGGCATGTCGTCCTGCGCGTCCGCTTCGGGCTTGAGGACGCCCGGGGCCTGTCCGCGCCCCTCCGGTACGCCGAGACCGCCCGCGCCCTCGGCGTCGAGCCCGGAGACCGTGTGCCGCTGGCCGACGCCCGCGAGACCGTGCTGAAGCTGCGTTCGGGGAAGGGCATGGTGCTGGACCCGGAGGACCACGACACCTGGTCGGCGGGCTCCTTCTTCACCAACCCGATCCTCACCGACGAGGACTTCGCCACGTTCCGTACCCGCGTGAAGGAGCGGCTGGGAGAGGATGCCGAGCCGCCCGCGTACCCCGCGGGAGAGGGGCACACCAAGACGTCGGCGGCCTGGCTGATCGACAGGGCGGGCTTCACCAGGGGGTACGGCACCGGGCCCGCCCGTATCTCCACCAAGCACACCCTGGCCCTCACCAACCGGGGCGGCGCGACCACCGAGGACCTGCTCGCACTGGCCCGTGAGGTCGTGGCGGGGGTGCGCGACGCCTTCGGGATCACACTGGTGAACGAACCGGTGACGATCGGTGTGAGTCTCTGAGCCGACCGGTCCGACAGCCGCCGCCCGTGGCCCCCTTCTCAGGCGGCGAAAGGGCCGGGCGTGCTCAGCCAGTCGTCGACCCCCGCCAGCAGTTTCGCCTTCACGTCCTCCGGGGCCGCCGAAGCCCGTACCGACTGGCGGGCCAGTTCCGCCAGTTCCTCGTCCGTGAAGCCGTGGTGGCGGCGGGCCAGTTCGTACTGGGCCGCCAGGCGGGAGCCGAAGAGCAGGGGGTCGTCGGCGCCCAGGGCCATCGGGACGCCCGCCTCGTACAGCGTGCGCAGCGGGACGTCCTCCGGCTTCTCGTACACCCCGAGCGCCACGTTCGACGCCGGGCACACCTCGCAGGTCACGCCCCTGTCGGCGAGGCGCCGGAGCAGGCGGGCGTCCTCCGCGGCCCGTACCCCGTGGCCCACCCGGTGCGCGTGCAGGTCGTCCAGGCAGTCGCGCACCGAGGCCGGGCCCGTCAGCTCGCCCCCGTGCGGGGCCGACAGCAGGCCGCCCTCGCGGGCGATGGCGAAGGCGCGGTCGAAGTCCCGGGCCATGCCGCGCCGTTCGTCGTTCGACAGGCCGAAGCCGATCACGCCCCGGTCGCGGTAGCGCACCGCCAGACGGGCCAGCGTGCGCGCGTCGAGAGGATGCTTCATGCGGTTCGCGGCGACCAGGACCCGCATGCCGAGGCCCGTCTCCCGCATCGCCGCCTCCACCGCGTCCAGGATGATCTCCAGCGCCGGGATCAGACCGCCGAGCCGCGGCGCGTACGACGTCGGGTCGACCTGGATCTCCAGCCAGCCCGAGCCGTCCCTGAGGTCCTCCTCCGCGGCCTCGCGCACCAGCCGCCGGATGTCCTCCGGCTCCCGCAGGCACGAGCGCGCCGCGTCGTACAGCCGCTGGAAGCGGAACCAGCCGCGCTCGTCCGTCGCCCGCAGTCTCGGCGGCTCGCCGCTGACCAGGGCGTCCGTCAGGGCGTCGGGCAGCCGGACACCGTACTTGTCGGCCAGTTCCAGCAGGGTGGCGGGCCGCATCGACCCGGTGAAGTGCAGGTGCAGATGTGCTTTCGGCAGCGCAGAGACCTCACGTACGTGCTCCATCCCAGGATCCTGCCGTACCTCCCGCTCGTCCCGGTAGCGCTTTCCCCGAACGTGGTCTTGCTCGCACGCGCGAACGGGCCGTCTCCCCGAAGGGAAACGGCCCGCACACGCGCGTGGAGGACGCCGGGACGTCAGTCCCGCGCCTCCGCCAGCAGCTTCTGGATCCGGCTCACGCCCTCGACCAGGTCCTCGTCCCCGAGGGCGTACGACAGCCGCAGGTACCCCGGTGTGCCGAACGCCTCGCCCGGGACCACGGCGACCTCGGCCTCCTCCAGGATCAGCGCGGCCAGCTCCACGCTGTTCTGCGGGCGCCTGCCGCGGATCTCCTTGCCGATCAGCGCCTTCACCGACGGGTACGCGTAGAAGGCGCCCTCCGGCTCCGGGCACACCACGCCGTCGATCTCGTTCAGCATCCGCACGATGGTCCTGCGGCGCCGGTCGAAGGCCTCCCGCATCTTCGCGACCGCGTCCAGACCGCCCGAGACGGCGGCCAGCGCGGCCACCTGGGAGACGTTCGCCACGTTCGACGTGGCGTGCGACTGCAGGTTCGTCGCCGCCTTCACGACGTCCTTCGGGCCGATGATCCACCCGACCCGCCAGCCCGTCATGGCGTACGTCTTCGCCACGCCGTTGACCACGATGCACCTGTCGCGCAGCTCCGGCAGGAGGGCGGGCAGCGACACACGGGCCGCGTCGCCGTAGACCAGGTGCTCGTAGATCTCGTCGGTCAGCACCCACAGGCCGTGCTCCACGGCCCAGCGGCCGATCGCCTCGGTCTCGGCCTCCGTGTACACCGCGCCGGTCGGGTTGGAGGGGGAGACGAAAAGGACGACCTTCGTCTTCTCGGTGCGGGCCGCCTCCAGCTGCTCGACGGAGACGCGGTAGCCGGTCGTCTCGTCCGCGACGACCTCCACCGGGACGCCGCCGGCCAGCCGGATCGACTCGGGGTACGTCGTCCAGTACGGCGCCGGGACGATCACCTCGTCGCCCGGGTCGAGGATCGCGGCGAAGGCCTCGTAGATGGCCTGCTTGCCGCCGTTGGTGACGAGGATCTGCGAGGTGTCCACCTCGTAGCCGGAGTCGCGGAGTGTCTTGGCGGCGATGGCGGCCTTCAGCTCGGGCAGACCGCCGGCCGGCGTGTAGCGGTGGTACTTCGGGTTCTTGCAGGCCTCGACGGCCGCTTCGACGATGTAGTCCGGCGTCGGGAAGTCGGGCTCACCGGCGCCGAAGCCGATCACCGGGCGCCCGGCGGCCTTGAGGGCCTTCGCCTTGGCGTCCACGGCGAGGGTGGCGGACTCGGAGATCGCCCCGATCCGGGCGGAGACCCGGCGCTCGGTGGGAGGGGTTGCAGCGCTCATGAGACCCATGGTTTCAGACAGGAAACGCGCCCGACACCCCGGTTTCGCCTCTCGCCCGGCCGTGCCGGTCCGTGAGCCCTCGCCGGGTACGAACCGGCTCGCCGGAGCATGGGTGCCGACCAGGCCGGCGTCACCGGGTCCTCCGACCGGGGAGGCGGGCACCGGCCCCGCGCCCACCTGGGCGGGTCCCGACCTCGACACCGCCGCCGGCGGTGCCCGGGGAGCGCGGCGGGACGGGGAGCGCGAACGCGGTGCGGCCGGCTGCCCGCGGCCGGGAGGGCGGCAGACCGGACGGCACCGGAGGCGGACGCGGACAAACGTCCGGATCCGCCTGCCCGCCTGGCCGATCTTTCAACGGCGAGGCACCCACGGGCGCTTTCTGTTCGACGACCGGCCGTGGAACACGTACACTCTCACCTCGTTGGCCATCAGCGGTCGCGACCGGACGGTGCACACCGAGCACCCGGCTGGATGCGGTACGTTGGGGTACACACAAAGGGTCGTAGCTCAATTGGTAGAGCACCGGTCTCCAAAACCGGCGGTTGGGGGTTCAAGTCCCTCCGGCCCTGCTACACACTCCTCCACCAGGAAGTGTGCGCACAGTACGTACGTATTGCACGCCGTGCGGCTCCACCGGGCGCGGCACGGCCACGACCCGGGAATCAGGTGAGGACGAGTGACGGACGCCGTGGGCTCCATCGACATGCCTGACGCCCAGGACGAGGTGCAGGAGTCAAAGAAGAAGGCCCGCAAGGGCGGCAAGCGAGCCAAGAAGGGCCCGCTGAAGCGCCTTGCCCTCTTCTACCGCCAGATCATCGCGGAACTCCGCAAGGTCGTCTGGCCGACCCGTAACCAGCTGACGTCGTACACCACCGTGGTGATCTTCTTCGTCGCGATCATGATCGCCCTGGTGACGCTGATTGACTATGGGCTCAACCACGCCGCCAAGTACGTCTTCGGCTGAGCCCGGAGCGAAGGACGCCGTCGTGCCCGGCGTCCCTTTCGCATGTTCCACCCCTATGTATCCAGGAAGAAGCAGCCACCGTGTCTGACCCGAACCTGAACGACGCCATGGAGCCTCGCGGGGAGGCCGTCGAGTCCGTGGATGACGAGCTCGACATCGTCGAGGGCGCGGACGAGGTCGACGAGGCCGAGGCTGCCGAAGCCGCCGCGGGCGAGCCGGCCGAGGAGTCCGCCCTGCATGTCGAGGGCGAGGACGAGGCCGCGTCCGAGGAGGGCGAGGACGAGGCCGCGTCCGAGGAGGACGAGGGCGAGCCGGAACCCGAGCTCGACCCGGTCGAGAAGCTGCGCGAGGAGCTGCGCTCGCTGCCCGGCGAGTGGTACGTGATCCACACCTACGCCGGCTACGAGAAGCGGGTGAAGGCGAACCTGGAGCAGCGTGCCGTCACGCTGAACGTCGAGGAGTACATCTACCAGGCCGAGGTCCCCGAGGAAGAGATCGTCCAGATCAAGAACGGCGAGCGCAAGACCGTCAAGCAGAACAAGCTGCCCGGTTACGTCCTCGTCCGTATGGACCTGACGAACGAGTCCTGGGGTGTCGTCCGCAACACGCCCGGCGTCACGGGCTTCGTCGGCAACGCCTACGACCCCTACCCGCTGTCCCTCGACGAGGTCGTCAAGATGCTCGCCCCGGAGGCCGAGGCCAAGGCCGCCCGCGAGGCCGCCGAGGCCGAGGGCAAGCCGGCCCCGCAGCGCAAGGTCGAGGTCCAGGTGCTGGACTTCGAGGTCGGCGACTCGGTCACCGTCACCGACGGCCCGTTCGCCACGCTGCAGGCCACCATCAACGAGATCAACCCCGACTCGAAGAAGGTCAAGGGCCTGGTGGAGATCTTCGGCCGCGAGACGCCGGTCGAGCTCTCCTTCGACCAGATTCAGAAGAACTAGTTCCGTCTGGTTCCTCTGCCGCACCAGCCACCGGCCAGGTCAGGCGGGCTCCCTCCGGGGGCCGTCTGACCTGTCGGTTTTTGGCCGCGCACCGGTACCCGTTATCGTTGTGCGGTATGCCTCCATCCGGATGATCCGGGCGATCAAGCCCAAGGTGATCCGGGCGATCGCGCCCAAGGATGGCGGCGGAAAACTCTCACTAAGGACCCGGAGAGAGCTATGCCTCCCAAGAAGAAGAAGGTCACGGGGCTCATCAAGCTCCAGATCCAGGCCGGCGCAGCCAACCCGGCCCCGCCGGTCGGTCCGGCGCTGGGTCAGCACGGCGTCAACATCATGGAGTTCTGCAAGGCCTACAACGCCGCGACCGAGTCGCAGCGCGGTTGGGTCATCCCGGTGGAGATCACGGTCTACGAGGACCGTTCCTTCACCTTCGTGACCAAGACTCCGCCGGCCGCCAAGATGATCCTCAAGGCCGCGGGCATCGAGAAGGGCTCCGGCGAGCCGCACAAGACCAAGGTCGCCAAGATCACCCAGGCGCAGGTCCGCGAGATCGCCCAGACCAAGATGCCGGACCTCAACGCCAACGACCTGGACGCCGCCGCGAAGATCATCGCCGGCACCGCCCGTTCCATGGGCGTCACGGTCGAGGGCTGAGCCCCACCTTCGTAACCATGCGGCCTCGGCCGCACGTGGCAGGGCCTGCTCGGCCCGTACCACGACTCCTTCAGAACACACAGGAGCAGTTGTGAGCAAGCGCAGCAAGGCTCTCCGCGCTGCGGACGCCAAGATCGACCGGGAGAAGCTCTACGCCCCGCTCGAGGCCGTCCGTCTCGCCAAGGAGACCTCCACGACCAAGTTCGACGGCACCGTCGAGGTCGCCCTGCGTCTGGGCGTCGACCCGCGCAAGGCCGACCAGATGGTCCGTGGCACCGTGAACCTCCCGCACGGCACCGGTAAGACCGCCCGGGTCCTGGTCTTCGCGACCGGTGACCGTGCCGAGGCCGCTCGTGCCGCGGGCGCCGACATCGTCGGCGCCGACGAGCTGATCGACGAGGTGTCGAAGGGCCGTCTGGACTTCGACGCCGTCGTCGCCACCCCGGACCTCATGGGCAAGGTCGGCCGCCTCGGTCGCGTGCTCGGTCCCCGTGGTCTGATGCCGAACCCCAAGACCGGCACCGTGACCCCGGACGTGGCGAAGGCCGTCACCGAGATCAAGGGCGGCAAGATCGAGTTCCGCGTCGACAAGCACTCGAACCTGCACTTCATCATCGGCAAGACGTCCTTCGAGGACGACAAGCTGGTGGAGAACTACGGGGCGGCGCTGGAGGAGATCCTCCGTCTGAAGCCGTCCGCCGCCAAGGGTCGCTACATCAAGAAGGCCGCCATCACCACCACGATGGGCCCCGGCATCCCGGTCGACCCGAACCGCACCCGCAACCTCCTCGTCGAGGAGGACCCGGCCGCGGTCTGAGCCCCAAGGCTCGCCCCGGTCGCACACGGGCCCCGCACCTTCCGAGGTGCGGGGCCCGTCGGCGTCTGAGAGATGGGGCACATGCCGTTTCGCCGGAGGTGCGTGCCGAATCCCCCGGGCCGGAGTTAGCGTGAAGATCACGGAGCGCGCCAGGGGGGAACGTATGAAGGACGGCATCTTGCGGCGCGGGGTCCTCCCGGTCGCGGTGGTCCTCGCCCTGTCCGCCCTGACGGCGTGCAGCCACTCGGGCGACGGCGGCTCCTCCCGGCGCTCCGCGGAGCCCTCCGGCGGCCGGGCGACCCGCGTCGACCCGCGGGCGTCGGCGGCCCTGCGGGCCGTCGAGAAGGCCACCTCCAGGGCCGGCTCCGCGCGCGTCGAGGCCACGACGTCCATGGGCGGGATGCTCGCCCTGGAGACGGGTGGTCTGCTCGGCTGGGCCGGCGCCTCGGTGGGCACGCTGCGGATCACGTATACGGGCGGGCAGCTCGCCGAGACGATGCGCGCGCTGGGCAGTACGTCGATGGAGGCCCGGCTGCTGCCCGACGCCTACTACGCGAAGGTGGGCGACGCGTTCGCCCGGCGCCTGAACGGCCGGCACTGGATCAGGTACGCCTATGACGACCTGGCGGCCCTGCCGGGCGGCTCGGGGGCGTCTCTGACGGACCAGCTGCGCAACACCGCGCCGCTGCAGCCGGTCAGGCTGCTGCTCGTCTCCGGGGACCTGCGCAGGGTCGGCGAGGAGACGGTGCGTGGCCGCCGCACCACCCATTACGCGGGCACGGTCACCCCCGCGTCCCTCACGGGAGCGCTGAAGGAGCAGCTGGAGCAGGCCGGCGTCACCAGGGAGACGGTCGACCTCTGGGTCGACGACCACGACCTGCTGGTCAAGAAGGCCGAGCGGGGAGAGCTGTCGACGGGACGCATGTCGTCGACGGCGTACTACCGGGACTACGGCACGAAGATCTCGGTGACCGAGCCTCCGAGGGGGGACACGGCCGACTTCAGGGAGTTGCTGAGCACCCGGGGCGGCGCACAGCCGATGGGAGCGACGGGGGCCCGCTCGTGGCAGACGGGGTCCGAGGCGCCCGCTCCGTGAAAACCACGGGATTCTCCCCGCCCGTCCGGGATAGGCTCGCCGTTTGTCTGTGTCTCGATCATCTGTTCACTGGGGGGAACCATGGAGATCTCTGTGCGTACGGCGACGGGGGCCGGGCTGGCCGTCCTTCTGCTCGCCACGGGTGCCGTGGGCTGCGGCACGGGCACGGGCACGGGGAAGGCGGAGCAGTCGCCGGAGATGACGCCCGCCGCGGCCGTCGCCGAGGCCGCGAAGAAGACGGAGGACATCACGTCCTTCCGTTACCGGATGACCGGTGAGGTCCCGGAAGAGGGCAAGGTGAAGGCCGAGGCAGCGATGCGGATCAAGCCCACCGTTGCCATGAGCATGAAGATGACGGCCCTCGGCCAGGGCACCGACGGCACCGCAGAGATCCGGCTCGTCGACAAGGTGATGTACATCGGTGGAGGCGCGCAGGTCGCCAAGGAGACGGGCGGCAAGAGCTGGATCAAGTTCGACCTGGGCAAGATCGGCGGCGGCAAGGAGCTGGACCAGCTCGGGGCCGCGAACCGGGCCGATCAGAACCCGGCGACGGAGTCCACCTTCCTCACCGGCGCCAAGGACGTGAAGAAGGTCGGCACCGAGACCGTCGACGGGGTGCGGACGACCCACTACAAGGGGACCGTCTCTCTCGACGACCTGAGGGCCTCGCTGAAGGCCAAGGACGCGACCACCCGCGAGCGCCGGCAGAAGAGCCTGGAGCAGTACCGGAAGATGGGCCTCGACACGGTCACCATGGACATGTGGATTGACGGCGACTCCCACACCAAGCAGTTCCGGATGCGGGGCGACGCCGCCAAGGGGCCGCTCGACATGACCATCACCTTCTTCGACGTCGACAAGCCGGTGACCGTCGCTGCCCCGCCCGCCAAGGACACCACCGACCTGGCCGCGATGATGAAGGGGCTGGGCGAGAGCTGAGCCACGGGACGGATTTGCCTGGCGGCGACCCGTTCCCGTACCCTCCTACAGAAGCCAAAGACCGCTGGTCGTTGCCGTGCGCTCGAACGAGGGCGCGGTGGCCGAAGGATCCGCTGAACTGCGGACGACCCGCGCAGGTGACAGTGGAAGAGCTCCCGGAGTGCGTACGTGGTGACGTGCGTGCGGCCGGTCGAGTCGCCCCGTGCGCCTGCGCCGGGGCGTTTCGTTTTCCCCAGTCCTCCTTCGGGTCCGCGCGGTCCGAATCACCCGGAAGGAGGCCGAGGCTCTATGGCGAGGCCCGACAAGGCTGCCGCGGTTGCCGAGCTGACGGACAAGTTCCGCAGCTCCAACGCCGCCGTGCTGACCGAGTACCGCGGTCTCACCGTGGCGCAGCTCAAGACGCTGCGCCGGTCGCTCGGTGAGAACGCCCAGTACGCCGTGGTGAAGAACACGCTGACCAAGATTGCGGCCAACGAGGCCGGGATCACGCTGGACGACCAGCTCTTCGCTGGTCCGACGGCCGTCGCCTTCGTCACCGGTGACCCGGTGGAGTCGGCGAAGGGTCTCCGTGACTTCGCCAAGGACAACCCGAATCTCGTCATCAAGGGCGGTGTCCTTGACGGCAAGGCGCTGTCCGCCGACGAGATCAAGAAGCTTGCGGACCTCGAGTCGCGCGAGGTTCTGCTCAGCAAGCTGGCCGGTGCCTTCAAGGCGAAGCAGTCCCAGGCTGCCTCCGTCTTCCAGGCGCTGCCGTCGAAGCTCGTCCGCACCGTGGACGCGCTTCGCGCCAAGCAGGCCGAGCAGGGCGGTGCCGAGTAATTCGGCTCGCTTTCTGATCCCGGCCGCCTGACGCGGCGGGGGTCGCAGCGGGCCAACGTACGCCCGCCACTCATGTACATCCGGCACCAGCCGAATTAGTGGAAGGATCGCCCATCATGGCGAAGCTCAGCCAGGAAGACCTGCTCGCGCAGTTCGAGGAGATGACCCTCATCGAGCTCTCCGAGTTCGTGAAGGCGTTCGAGGAGAAGTTCGACGTCACCGCCGCCGCTGCCGCCCCGGTCATGATCGCCGGCGGTGCCGGTGCCGGCGCCGAGGCCGCGCAGGAGGAGGAGAAGGACGAGTTCGACGTCATCCTCACGGGTGCCGGCGACAAGAAGATCCAGGTCATCAAGGTCGTGCGCGAGCTGACCTCCCTGGGCCTGAAGGAGGCCAAGGACCTGGTCGACGGTGCGCCGAAGCCCGTTCTCGAGAAGGTCAACAAGGAGGCCGCGGACAAGGCCAAGGAGTCCCTCGAGGGCGCCGGCGCCTCGGTCGAGGTCAAGTAAGACCTTCGCGGGTCCACCAGGACTCCGGGTCCGCACAGGGCCCGAGGGGGCCGTACGGAGCGACGCTCCGTACGGCCCCCTTTCGCATGTGCGAACACATCGTGTCCGGTGAGGCCCGCGCCGGCCACCAGCGCCCGGCGGGACGGTGGCCGGTGCGGGCGGCGGGGGTGACGACCGCCCGGCCCGGGCCGGAGGCGGCCGCCTGGGAGCCTCCGCGGGGCGGCGCCGTGGCCGGGGCGCCCCCGGATGCCCCGCACCCCCCAGGCCGGCCGCCTGCACCCCAGGCGGGCCGCCTGCACCCGTCGCCGGCCGAGCCGGTCGCCTCCGCGCCCCTCGCGACCTCGGGCCGACTCGCCCCCGGCTCGCCGGCCGAACACCCCTGCCGAGCCGCGGACGGCGTTCACCCGCATGCCGCAAGCCACCGTCCCGGAATCCCGGAACCCCTCACTCCCAGGGCTGTAACGCGAACACGCCGAGGTGCGATCATCCATCCGGGTGGTCGCTCTTCGGTGTTCCGGGGGGTCCGGTGTCGGCTGCCTTGCGTGCGTCGCCGTGGGGGGTATGGTGATCTTCGGTCGTGCCTCCCGAGGGCCCCGGTGACAGGTCGCACGTGACGATGGCAGCACCCGGTTCGGGCAAGGGGGCCTTGACGAACCGCACGCAGCGCGCAATTCTCAGGACGCGTCGTCACTGCGATCCGGATCCGAGGCATGGATCGACGACGAAGAGGGCAGTATCGATGTGCATCGAGGGCGTGGCGTGCCGCAGGTGTTGAGGGACAACGAGGGCCTCCAGCGGAAGCCTGAAAACCCGCACTGGACATCAGTGTGCCGTGTGGCTACACTGACCCTTTGCGCTGCCTGTTAGCTGCCTCCTGCCCGTCACCAGGAGCACGCCCACCGCTGGAGCACCGAGCACACAGAGTCTCTGACCTGAGACTTTCCATCTCTGTGCCCGACGGGGACCGGGACGCGCGTAGTGAGTCCGAGCCCTCGGAAGGACCCCCTCTTGGCCGCCTCGCGCACTGCCTCGACCGCGAATACGAACAACGGCGCCAGCACCGCCCCGCTGCGCATCTCCTTTGCAAAGATCAAGGAGCCCCTCGAGGTTCCGAACCTTCTCGCGCTGCAAACCGAGAGCTTCGACTGGCTGCTCGGCAACGACGCGTGGAAGGCTCGCGTCGAGGAGGCTCTGGAGAACGGTCAGGACGTCCCGACCAAGTCCGGCCTCGAGGAGATCTTCGAGGAGATCTCCCCGATCGAGGACTTCTCGGGGTCCATGTCGCTGACCTTCCGCGACCACCGCTTCGAGCCGCCGAAGAACTCGATCGACGAGTGCAAGGAGCGCGACTTCACCTACGCCGCGCCCCTCTTCGTCACGGCCGAGTTCACGAACAACGAGACCGGCGAGATCAAGTCCCAGACCGTCTTCATGGGCGACTTCCCGCTCATGACGAACAAGGGCACCTTCGTCATCAACGGCACCGAGCGTGTCGTGGTCTCCCAGCTGGTGCGGTCGCCCGGCGTCTACTTCGACTCCACCATCGACAAGACGTCCGACAAGGACATCTTCTCCGCCAAGATCATCCCGTCCCGGGGTGCCTGGCTCGAGATGGAGATCGACAAGCGCGACATGGTCGGTGTCCGCATCGACCGCAAGCGCAAGCAGTCCGTCACCGTCCTCCTGAAGGCGCTCGGCTGGACCACCGAGCAGATCCTCGAGGAGTTCGGCGACTACGAATCCATGCGCGCCACCCTGGAGAAGGACCACACCCAGGGCCAGGACGACGCGCTGCTCGACATCTACCGCAAGCTGCGCCCGGGCGAGCCCCCGACGCGTGAGGCCGCGCAGACGCTGCTCGAGAACCTCTACTTCAACCCCAAGCGCTACGACCTCGCG
Organism: Streptomyces sp. PTL18; assembly: GCF_059510295.1. NCBI lineage: Bacteria > Bacillati > Actinomycetota > Actinomycetes > Kitasatosporales > Streptomycetaceae > Streptomyces > Streptomyces sp. PTL18. The sequence goes on from NZ_JCAJZO010000007.1 coordinate 135,505, forward strand.
AAGGTCGGCCGCTACAAGGTCAACAAGAAGCTGGGTACGGACACCCCGCTGGACGCGGGCATCCTGACCGTCGAGGACATCATCGCGACGATCAAGTACCTGGTGAAGCTGCACGCAGGCGAGACCGAGACCACCGGTGACAACGGCGAGACGGTCGTCGTCGAGACCGACGACATCGACCACTTCGGCAACCGCCGCCTGCGCAGCGTCGGCGAGCTCATCCAGAACCAGGTCCGTACGGGTCTGGCGCGTATGGAGCGTGTCGTCCGCGAGCGCATGACGACCCAGGACGTCGAGGCGATCACGCCGCAGACCCTGATCAACATCCGGCCGGTCGTCGCCTCCATCAAGGAGTTCTTCGGCACCAGCCAGCTGTCGCAGTTCATGGACCAGAACAACCCGCTGTCGGGTCTCACCCACAAGCGCCGCCTGTCGGCTCTTGGTCCGGGTGGTCTCTCCCGTGAGCGGGCCGGCTTCGAGGTCCGTGACGTGCACCCCTCGCACTACGGCCGCATGTGCCCGATCGAGACGCCCGAAGGCCCGAACATCGGTCTGATCGGCTCGCTCGCCTCCTACGGCCGCGTCAACGCGTTCGGGTTCGTCGAGACCCCGTACCGCAAGGTCATCGACGGCCAGGTCACCGACGAGGTCGACTACCTGACCGCCGACGAGGAGGACCGCTTCGTCATCGCGCAGGCCAACGCGCCGCTGACCAGCGACCTCCGCTTCGAGGAGAACCGCGTGCTCGTCCGCCGCCGTGGCGGCGAGGTCGACTACGTGAGCCCCGAGGACGTCGACTACATGGACGTCTCGCCGCGCCAGATGGTGTCGGTCGCGACGGCCATGATCCCGTTCCTCGAGCACGACGACGCGAACCGTGCCCTCATGGGCGCGAACATGATGCGCCAGGCCGTTCCGCTGATCAAGTCGGAGGCCCCGCTCGTCGGCACCGGCATGGAGTACCGCTCCGCCGTCGACGCCGGCGACGTCGTCAAGGCCGAGAAGGCCGGTGTGGTCCAGGAGGTCTCCGCGGACTACATCACCACCGCCAACGACGACGGCACGTACATCACGTACCGCCTGGCCAAGTTCGCCCGCTCCAACCAGGGCACCTCGGTCAACCAGAAGGTCATCGTCAACGAGGGCGACCGGGTCATCGAGGGCCAGGTCCTCGCCGACGGCCCGGCCACCCAGAACGGCGAGATGGCGCTCGGCAAGAACCTGCTGGTCGCCTTCATGCCCTGGGAAGGCCACAACTACGAGGACGCGATCATCCTCAGCCAGCGCCTGGTCCAGGACGACGTCCTCTCCTCGATCCACATCGAGGAGCACGAGGTCGACGCCCGTGACACCAAGCTCGGCCCCGAGGAGATCACCCGGGACATCCCGAACGTCTCCGAGGAGGTCCTCGCCGACCTCGACGAGCGCGGCATCATCCGCATCGGTGCCGAGGTCATCGCCGGTGACATCCTGGTCGGCAAGGTCACCCCGAAGGGCGAGACCGAGCTGACCCCCGAGGAGCGCCTGCTGCGCGCCATCTTCGGTGAGAAGGCCCGTGAGGTCCGTGACACCTCGCTGAAGGTGCCGCACGGCGAGACCGGCAAGGTCATCGGCGTGCGCGTCTTCGACCGCGAGGAGGGCGACGAGCTGCCGCCGGGCGTGAACCAGCTGGTCCGCGTCTACGTCGCGCAGAAGCGCAAGATCACCGACGGTGACAAGCTCGCCGGCCGGCACGGCAACAAGGGTGTGATCTCGAAGATCCTGCCGATCGAGGACATGCCGTTCCTGGAGGACGGCACCCCGGTCGACATCATCCTCAACCCGCTGGGTGTGCCGTCCCGAATGAACCCGGGGCAGGTCCTGGAGATCCACCTCGGCTGGCTCGCCAGCCAGGGCTGGGACGTCTCCGGCCTGGCGGACGAGTGGGCCGAGCGCCTGCAGGTGATCGGCGCCGACCAGGTCTCCCCGCGCACCAACGTCGCCACCCCGGTGTTCGACGGTGCCCGCGAGGACGAGCTGGCCGGTCTGCTCCAGCACACCCTGCCGAACCGCGACGGCGACCGCATGGTCCTCCCGACCGGCAAGGCGCGGCTGTTCGACGGCCGCTCCGGCGAGCCGTTCCCGGACCCGATCTCGGTCGGGTACATGTACATCCTGAAGCTGCACCACCTGGTCGACGACAAGCTGCACGCCCGCTCGACCGGTCCGTACTCGATGATCACCCAGCAGCCGCTGGGTGGTAAGGCGCAGTTCGGTGGCCAGCGGTTCGGCGAGATGGAGGTGTGGGCCCTCGAGGCCTACGGCGCCGCGTACGCCCTCCAGGAGCTGCTGACCATCAAGTCCGACGACGTCACCGGCCGCGTGAAGGTCTACGAGGCCATCGTCAAGGGCGAGAACATCCCCGAGCCCGGCATCCCCGAGTCCTTCAAGGTGCTCATCAAGGAGATGCAGTCGCTCTGCCTGAACGTGGAGGTGCTGTCCAGTGACGGTATGTCCATCGAGATGCGCGACACCGACGAGGACGTCTTCCGCGCTGCGGAGGAGCTCGGCATCGACCTGTCCCGGCGCGAGCCGAGCAGCGTCGAAGAGGTCTGACGGGAGTCCGGCGGGGTCCTGAACCACCAGGGCCCCGCCGACCCCCAGGCCCCCGTTTCAGACCAAAGACTTACGACCCTGAGAGGGATTGACGCATAGTGCTCGACGTCAACTTCTTCGACGAGCTCCGGATCGGCCTGGCCACCGCTGACGACATCCGTCAGTGGAGCCACGGCGAGGTCAAGAAGCCCGAGACCATCAACTACCGCACCCTCAAGCCCGAGAAGGACGGCCTCTTCTGCGAGAAGATCTTCGGCCCCACCCGGGACTGGGAGTGCTACTGCGGCAAGTACAAGCGCGTCCGCTTCAAGGGCATCATCTGCGAGCGCTGTGGCGTCGAGGTCACGCGTGCGAAGGTGCGCCGTGAGCGGATGGGCCACATCGAGCTGGCCGCGCCCGTCACGCACATCTGGTACTTCAAGGGCGTCCCGAGCCGCCTGGGCTACCTGCTGGACCTCGCTCCGAAGGACCTGGAGAAGGTCATCTACTTCGCGGCGTACATGATCACGTACGTCGACGAGGAGCGCCGTCAGCGCGACCTGCCCTCGCTGGAGGCCCACGTCTCCGTCGAGCGCCAGCAGATCGAGCAGCGCCGCGACGCCGACCTGGAGACCCGCGCCAAGAAGCTCGAGGCGGACCTCGCCGAGCTGGAGGCCGAGGGCGCCAAGGCCGACGTGCGCCGCAAGGTGCGCGAGGGTGCCGAGCGCGAGATGAAGCAGCTGCGCGACCGCGCGCAGCGCGAGATCGACCGCCTCGACGAGGTGTGGACCCGGTTCAAGAACCTCAAGGTCCAGGACCTCGAGGGCGACGAGCTGCTCTACCGCGAGCTGCGTGACCGCTTCGGCACGTACTTCGACGGCTCGATGGGTGCCGCGGCGCTGCAGAAGCGCCTGGAGTCCTTCGACCTCGAGGAGGAGGCCGAGAAGCTCCGCGAGATCATCCGTACCGGCAAGGGCCAGAAGAAGACCCGTGCCCTCAAGCGCCTGAAGGTCGTCTCCGCGTTCCTGCAGACGTCCAACAGCCCCAAGGGCATGGTCCTGGACTGCGTGCCGGTCATCCCGCCGGACCTGCGTCCGATGGTGCAGCTGGACGGTGGCCGCTTCGCGACCTCCGACCTGAACGACCTGTACCGCCGTGTCATCAACCGCAACAACCGTCTGAAGAGGCTCCTGGACCTCGGTGCCCCGGAGATCATCGTCAACAACGAGAAGCGCATGCTTCAGGAGGCCGTTGACGCCCTCTTCGACAACGGTCGTCGCGGCCGCCCGGTCACGGGCCCCGGCAACCGCCCGCTGAAGTCCCTCAGCGACATGCTGAAGGGCAAGCAGGGCCGCTTCCGTCAGAACCTGCTCGGCAAGCGTGTCGACTACTCGGCGCGTTCCGTGATCGTCGTCGGTCCGCAGCTGAAGCTGCACCAGTGCGGTCTGCCGAAGGCGATGGCGCTGGAGCTGTTCAAGCCGTTCGTGATGAAGCGCCTGGTCGACCTGAACCACGCGCAGAACATCAAGTCGGCCAAGCGCATGGTCGAGCGCGGCCGGACCGTGGTGTACGACGTCCTCGAAGAGGTCATCGCCGAGCACCCGGTCCTGCTGAACCGTGCGCCCACCCTGCACCGCCTCGGCATCCAGGCCTTCGAGCCGCAGCTGGTCGAGGGCAAGGCCATCCAGATCCACCCGCTCGTCTGCACCGCGTTCAACGCGGACTTCGACGGTGACCAGATGGCCGTGCACCTGCCGCTGTCCGCGGAGGCGCAGGCCGAGGCCCGCATCCTGATGCTGTCCTCGAACAACATCCTCAAGCCGGCCGACGGCCGTCCGGTGACGATGCCGACCCAGGACATGGTCCTCGGTCTGTTCTTCCTCACCACCGACGGCGAGATGCGCGACGTGAAGGGCGAGGGCCGCTCGTTCGCGTCCGTGGCCGAGGCGATCATGGCGTTCGACGCCGGCGAGCTCTCGCTGCAGTCGCGCGTGGACATCCGCTTCCCGGTGGGCACCATCCCGCCGCGCGGCTGGACCCCGCCGGTCCGCGAGGAGGGCGAGCCGGAGTGGCAGCAGGGTGACAGCTTCACGCTGAAGACCACGCTGGGCCGCGCGCTCTTCAACGAGCTGCTGCCCGAGGACTACCCGTTCGTCGACTACGAGGTCGGCAAGAAGCAGCTCTCCGAGATCGTCAACGACCTCGCCGAGCGCTACCCGAAGGTCGTCGTGGCGGCCACGCTCGACAACCTGAAGACGGCCGGCTTCTACTGGGCCACTCGCTCCGGCGTCACCGTCGCCATCTCCGACGTCGTCGTTCCCGAGGCGAAGAAGGAGATCGTCCGCGGCTACGAGGCGCAGGACGAGAAGGTCCAGAAGCAGTACGAGCGCGGTCTGATCACGAAGGACGAGCGCACCCAGGAACTGATCGCGATCTGGACCAAGGCGACGAACGAGGTCGCCGAGGCCATGAACGAGAACTTCCCGAAGACGAACCCGATCTTCATGATGGTGAACTCGGGTGCGCGAGGAAACATGATGCAGATGCGCCAGATCGCCGGTATGCGCGGTCTGGTGTCGAACGCGAAGAACGAGACGATCCCGCGGCCCATCAAGGCGTCGTTCCGTGAGGGTCTGTCCGTGCTGGAGTACTTCATCTCCACGCACGGTGCCCGTAAGGGCCTCGCGGACACCGCCCTGCGTACCGCCGACTCGGGTTACCTGACCCGTCGTCTGGTGGACGTCTCGCAGGACGTCATCATCCGCGAGGAGGACTGCGGCACCGAGCGCGGCCTCAAGCTCCGCATCGCGGAGCGCGGCGCGGACGGTGTGCTGCGCAAGGCGGACAACGTCGAGACGTCCGTGTACGCGCGCTGCCTCGCCGAGGACATCGTCGTCGACGGGCAGGTGCTGGCACCGGCCGGCACCGACCTGGGCGACGTGCTCATCGAGGAGCTCGTCTCGCGCGGCATCGAGGAGGTCAAGACCCGCTCGGTCCTGACCTGCGAGTCCGCGGTCGGCACCTGCGCCATGTGCTACGGCCGTTCGCTGGCCACCGGCAAGCTGGTCGACATCGGTGAGGCGGTCGGCATCATCGCCGCCCAGTCGATCGGTGAGCCCGGCACCCAGCTGACGATGCGTACCTTCCACACCGGTGGTGTGGCCGGTGACGACATCACCCAGGGTCTGCCGCGTGTCGTCGAGCTCTTCGAGGCCCGTACCCCGAAGGGTGTCGCCCCGATCTCCGAGGCCTCCGGCCGCGTCCGGATCGAGGAGACCGAGAAGACCAAGAAGATCGTCATCACGCCGGACGACGGCAGCGACGAGACGGCCTACCCGATCTCCAAGCGCGCCCGTCTCCTGGTCAGCGAGGGCGAGCACGTCGAGGTGGGCCAGAAGCTCACCGTGGGTGCCACCAACCCGCACGACGTGCTGCGCATCCTGGGCCAGCGTGCCGTCCAGGTCCACCTGGTCGGCGAGGTCCAGAAGGTGTACAACTCGCAGGGTGTGTCGATCCACGACAAGCACATCGAGATCATCATCCGGCAGATGCTCCGCCGTGTGACGATCATCGAGTCCGGCGACGCCGAGCTGCTGCCCGGCGAGCTGGTCGAGCGCTCGAAGTTCGAGCAGGAGAACCGTCGTGTGGTCCAGGAGGGCGGTCACCCGGCCTCCGGTCGTCCGCAGCTCATGGGTATCACCAAGGCCTCGCTGGCGACCGAGTCCTGGCTGTCGGCGGCGTCCTTCCAGGAGACGACCAGGGTCCTCACGGACGCGGCGATCAACGCCAAGTCCGACTCCCTGATCGGCCTCAAGGAGAACGTCATCATCGGTAAGCTCATCCCGGCCGGTACGGGTCTCGCCCGCTACCGCAACATCCGGGTCGAGCCGACCGAGGAGGCCAAGGCCGCGATGTACTCGGCCGTGGGCTACGACGACATCGACTACTCGCCGTTCGGCACCGGCTCCGGCCAGGCCGTCCCGCTGGAGGACTACGACTACGGTCCGTACAACCAGTAGGCGAGCAGCACGAAGCGAAGAAGGGCGGTCACCCCGTGCGGGTGGCCGCCCTTCGGCGTGTCCGGGCTGCCCCGGGGGCCGGGCTCAGTTGCGCTGCGGCTGGAGGTACGGCTGCAGGTGGTGCAGCCGGGTGTGGTAATCCGGATGCGAGGAGAGCAGCTTGCTCAGGGCGCTCTCCTCGGCGGGGACGCCGCCGCCCTGGGCGGTCGCCTCGGCCGCCTGCTGCTGTTCCTGCTGGTGCAGCTTGTCGAGGACGGCGGCCAGCATCGGGGCGAAGCCGAGCGCTGCCGCGTGCTCGTCGGCGCGCAGCTCGGCGCGGCGGCCGACGGCGGCGAGGGCGTAGGGCACGCCCAGGATCAGCAGGGGCAGGCCGTAGAGAGTGCTGATCGTGGTCAGGGCGACGCAGCCGATGGTCACCGCGACGACGGCGACGCCGAGGCAGCCGAACGCACGTGACACCTTGAACACGACACCGGAGAACGCCTTGAGGAAGCGCCAGGCGACGCGGCCGGGCAGCGCGTACCAGTAGCCGAGCAGCGAGGACCAGGCGTGGCCGCCGACGTGATGGCCCAGCTCGTGCGCCATGACGGCGGCCAGCTCGCCGTTGGGGAGCTGGTTCATGGCGAAGCGGGTGACGCCGACGATGTGACCGGCCGCGGCGACCGCGTTCAGGCTGTCGCTGTCCTCCACCCACAGTTCGTAGGTACGGCCGTCGATGCCGGCGCGGGCGGTGACCGCCTGCCAGACCGGTTCGAGTTTGGCTCGTTCTTGTGGAGTGGGGTAGCGCAGACGGAGCAGACGGCGCGCGAGGGCGCTTTCGGTGGGGCGATGGAAGACGAGTGCGCCGCTGGCGATCCAGGCGAGCACCACGACGATGCCGAAACCGCCGAAGAAGAGGGAGACCAGGCCGACGACGAAGAGACTGCACAGGAAGTTCGGCAGGTGCAGGAGGAGGTTTCCGACGGCGGTGACGTCGGTGCGGCGCTGGTCCCTGGAGATGTGCACCCGGCCGTGGTCGGTGCTGATGTGGTGGGGGTGCTCCGGGTCGTCGGGGGAGAGAGCGGTCGTCGGCGGTGAGGCGAGGGGCGGAGGGGCCGCCGTCGGCGCGGTCCGGGGGTACTGGGGCGGGTAGGGGGGCGGCGCGGCCGTCTGCGGGTGGGCCGCGGGCTGTTGGGCGCTCTGGGGGTAAGCCGGGGGCTGTTGGGCGCTCTGCGGGTACGCCGGGGGCTGCTGGGCGCTCTGCGGGTACGCGGGCGGCTGCTGCGGGACCTGGTGGTGCTGCGGATACTGCGGGGGCTGGGCGGGTGTCGGGTAGGAGGGCGGCTGCTGGGGATACGCCGGCGGCGCTGCCGGCTGCTGGGGGACCGGCTGTGCAGCGGCCTGTGCGGCCTGGGCGGGGGGCCCCGGGTACTCCGGTGGGGACGGTTGGGGTGCGGTCATGGCGGTTCTCGTTCTTTCCTTGAGGTGCGAGGGCGGGTCAGCCGATCAGCAGGGAGGCGGGGAGCAGGACCGTGCCGGCGCAGAAGGCGACGAGGCCGGCCCGGATCCACTGGTGTTTGCGGGCGGCGATCCGGCTGGTCTCGGTGAGCGCCCGGGTCAGGCCGTCCACGGGCCGACGTTCGGTGTCGGCGAGCGCGCGCTCCAGGTGGCCCTGCCGTACCGCCTGGTGGATGTCGCCGAAGTACGACAGGGGACGGCCCGGCTCCCAGGTGCCGGAGCGGTAGCGGGGGAGTACGGCGAGCAGCAGGGCGAACAGGGAGAAAGTGAGGGAGACGGCCCCGGCCCACCACATCGCGGTCCCGGGCCCGGACAGCGCGGCCGGTGTCCACTCCCGTCCGGCGAGCAGCCCGCTGAAGACCCCCGCGGTCATGCCGAGCGCGGCGACGAGAACGGATGCCTTGCTGTCGGCCCGGGCGATCTCGGCCCGCAACTCCGAGAGCAGCCGCTCACAGAGCCGGGCCCGGGCGCTGGGATCGGCGCCGGGTTCGCCGGCCGCCGGGGCGGCCGCGGCGGCCGACGGGTCGAGGTCCGTCATGGGGCGCCCGTCTCGCCGCCGCCGTCGGTGCCGTCGGCGGGATCACCGACGGGGCCCTTTACCGGGAGCTCGGGCCGGCCGGGCGCGGTCGGGGTGCTGCCGTAGCCGGGCGGGGGCTGCCAGGCCGGGGGCGGCGGGGCATACGGACCGGCGGGCGGCGGCCACCCGGGGAGTCCGGGCACCGGCGGCTGCGCGGCGGGCGGTGGGGTGTACGTGCCTCCCGCTCCGTGGGCCGCGGGCGCTCCGGGCGGCACAGGGGGCATGCCCGGGGGCGGCATGGTCGCAGGCGGCAGCATGTGCCCGGCACCCGTACCGGGGGCCTGGCCGGCGGCCGTGCCGTCGCCCCGCGGAACCCCGCCCTGCGCGGCCTCGTCCTGCACGACACCGGCCTGCCCAGCCGCCTGCTGCGCGGACCCCGGGTACGCGGGTCCCGTCCCCTCGGGGAGCGGGGGCGGGTTCTGCGGGACCCCCGGGAGGCGCTGGGTGAGGATGTCGTTGACCGTGCGGAGGGCCAGTTGCTTGGGGCCCTCCAGTTCGTAGCTCTCCGCCGCGTCGCCGCTCAGCAGCTGCTTCACCAGGTCCATCTGGGCCTGGATCATGCGGAGCTGGTCGTCGCGCATGGTGGACATCACCAGGTGCGAGTCCTCCGGGTGCTGGGCCAGGTGCAGCGCCCAGGCGTGCACACCGCCCTGCTGGAGGTGCCACTGGTAGAAGTCGATCTTCTCGGCCTCGATCCGCTGCAACTCCAGGTCCTGCCGACCCTGTTGCAGCGCGAGCTGGTGCTGCTGTCCGCTCGCGAGCATCGCCTGGTCGTGCTGCCACCGCTGCTGCTGGAGCAGGAGCGCCTGCTGCTGCTCCCCGTACGCCATGGCCCGTTCGATCTGGAGCGCGTCCTGCTGCCGCGTGCGGCGGTCCACCTCGACGTCGATCTCCATGCCGCGCTGCGCCGCGTGCATCTGCTCGGCGGCCGAGTGGTCGATGGACTGCAGCCGGTGCTGGTGCCGGATGTTGGCCTTGTCCCGCTTGAGCCGCATCGTCCAGGTGACCTGCAACCCCGCGGGCGCGCCCAGCGGCCCCAGCACGGTCATCGCCTGCAGCAGCTCCCGCTCGGCCGCCGCGCTGTCGGCGATGGCGAAGCGGCGCGTCACCGGCCGCGCCGCCTGCTGGAGCTCGCTGAGCACCAGCCCCGGCACGTCCCGGTGGCCGCTCGCCACGAACCGCGCCGGATCCAGGACCTGCCACGACAGGTCGACCTCGGCGGTGAACTCGAACGCGTCGTTGTCGCTGGGCAGCGCCAGCTCGGAGGTGTGGGGGTGCACCCCCATGTCCACCTCGTAGACGGCGGTGTACCGGTTCGCCAGCACCTCCGCGCGCGTCGGACGCCGGGGCGGCAGGTAGGGCTCGTAGGTGCCCTTGGGGGTGGAGAAGACCAGCGCGTGGTCGATGCGGACGAACGATCTGAGGTTGAAGTCGAAGCGTGACAGCTGACGCACGGTGAGCACGGGGTCGACCAGCTGGGTGTGCCGGTCTGCCGACTGCTGCCATTCGGGCTGACGGAACGTGGGCATGGTGCGTGGTTCTCCTCGGGACGGGACTCAGCGGGCGGGAAGCGTGGTCAGCAGCCGGGCCGCGACCGGAGGCGGAGGGTTGCCGTCCTCACCGGGCATGGTCCGCAGCAGGTGGCTCAGCCGCTGGTGCTCGGCGGTCGTGGTGACGAGCGTCGGCAGCAGCGCGGCCAGCGCCCACTCGACCGCCGTGGAACGGTCGGCGATCAGCACCCAGCCGCGCAGCACGTCGAGCGCCTGCCGGGTGGTGTGCGCATCGGCCAGGGCGTGCCGCCACAGGTGGGGCAGGTCCTGCGCGGCGGGACCGCCCTCGCCGGCCGCGCGGGCGTACCAGCCGAGGACCAGCGGTGTGCCGTACCTCTCGTCGTCCTCGGTGCGCCGGCAGGCCCCGACGAAGCCGCCGAGGGTGAGGTCCCGCACCGCCTGGTCGTCGTCGAGGTGGCGGCGCAGTTCGGTCAGGACCCGGTCGCTCGCGGAGGACAGCAGCAGCAGTTCCACGGCCTGGGCGAGCTCCTGTGCGAGTGAGCCGTCCGTGTCGCCGGGTGTGTCCTCGTACAGCCGCCGCACGGCGCCGCGCAGCGCCGCCAGGGCCTGTTCCGGGCGTTCCGGCCCGACCAGCCCGTACGCCCGTACCGCCACCCAGCGCAGCCGTGGGTCGTCGCCCGCGCACCAGGCGTCCAGGATGCGCGGGATGTTGGGGGTGCCGACCAGGTGGGCGAGGGTGAGCGCGCCGACGGCGACGAGCCGGTGTCTGGAGCGCCTGGACGTGCCCCAGGGTTCGATGACGAGGGCCATCGCGGAGGGCAGGTCGGTGCGGGCGAGGACGGCGACGGTGGAGGCGGCTCGGGTACGGACCAGGGGGCGGCCGTCGTCGGCGAGCCGGCGCAGCCAGCGGATCAGGGCGGGCCGGGCGGACGGGTGCCCGGTCCACACCTCGCGCAGCAGCACGAGCGGGGCCCGCTCGTCGCGGAAGCGCGCCTTCTGCTGGGTGACCGGACCCCACTCGGTGTGCTCGTCGTCCAGGTACAGCTCGGCGCGGGCCAGTTGGAGGCGCTTGCCCGCGTGCGTGCCGAAGACGGGGACCTCGGGGACGCGGGCCGGGTTCTCGGTCTCCTGCAGGAAGCGGTAGAGCAGGTCGCTGAGTTCGGCGGTCAGCGCGTACGGGCCGTCGTCGAACGCGGCCAGGGCGACGAGGAACGCCTTGTCACGCAGGTGCAGCGAGGCCTCGTCCTCCTCGAACCACTCCCGCACCTGGTTCTCCAGCGACACGAGGGAGAAGCCGTCGATCGCGTCCTCGGCGACCTCGCCCGCCGCGTACCGGCCGAGGAGGCGGGCGAAGGCGGCGACCTCGCGCGGCTGGTGGCCACGGTCCAGGAAGTCGGTCACGGCCGGGAGCCCGAGGAGTTTCGCGGCGGTCTCCTCGTCGGTGAGGACGCGCAGGTGGGCGGCGAGCACGTCGGCCGGGGCCGGCGTGCGCCACTCCTCCACGGCCACGTCCTCCAGCGCGGCGGTGGGGGCGACGGTCACCACGAGGTAGGCGTCCCGCTCGGCGAGGCGGTCGCGGGCGGCCAGCAGATGGGGCTCGCGCAGGGGCTGGTCGCCACGGGTGCTGAGGTCGCACAGCACGTGGCCGCGGGCCGGGTGCCGGTCGCCGAACTGTTCGGCCAGGGCGCTCGGGCTGGTGTCGCGCACCAGGGTGCGCACGGGGAGCGCGCCGAGGCGGTGCAACAGCATGAGGGCGGCCGTGCGGCGGCCGGAGAAGCGGGGGCCGGAGAGGACCAGGACGCGGTCGTGGCGCAGCCGGACCAGGAGGCGGTCCATGACCTGCTCGTCGGCGACGAAGCGCCCGGCCAGCTGTTCCAGCGCGGTGTGCGGGACCTCGCCGGAGGCGGCGGGGGCGGTGAGGCCGGGGACCGCGAGCTGGTAGATCTCCGTCTTGCTGCCGAGGAAGACGTCGCCGGAGAAGTGGCCGCCGCTGATGCCGCCGTGCTGGTCGCCGAGGACGCCGCCGCTGAAGCGGGCCCGGGCGCCGACGTTCATGGTCCGCGGGCTGTGGTCGACCAGGTCGCGCCGTGCCGACCAGGCGTTCTGCGGCTGGTCGTGTTCCTCGGGCTCCGCCTCGGGGCCCGGGCCCTGACCTGTGTCCTCCGCGGCTCCCGGGTCGGCCGCGGGCTGCTCTGCCGAAGGCCCGCTTCCGGCGGCCGGACGCGCAGGCGCCTCCGCCTCGGGGCTGCTCATGCGGGCTCACCGCCTTCGCGGCCGCCGCCCTCGCCGAAGTGGACGTCGCCGGAGAAGTGGCCGCCGCTGATGCCGCCGTACTGGGCGCCGCCGATCAGTCCGCCGCTGAAGGTGCCGCCGTGGATGTTGATGACAGGGCCCGGCGCCGGAGCTCCCCCTGATCCGGCCGGCGCCGGGCGGTCCTGCGGGGGGACCCGCGGCGCCGGGCGGTCCCCCGAACCGCCCGGCGCCTCCCCCGCCCCCGTGTCACCGTGGTCGTCGTGGTCCTTGTGCTGGGGCCTGGCCGTGCCGCCGGGCGGCGGACCGTGCAGCCATGCCTTGAGAGGGCCGTTCTTGCTGTCCACCGTCACCGGGTGGAAGGCGTCGGCCGGGATGCCCGCGTGGTCGTGGCGTACGACGCCCAGGTACAGCCCGTCGGACACGCACAGCGCGAAGTCCTCGGGCCTCTCGCGCAGGGCGTCGCGCAGCAGGCCGGCGTCCAGCAGCCGGCAGGCGTGGTTGAGGTCGGAGCCGACCCAGCCGCCGTGCTCGTCGACCGCGACGTATCCGGTGGAGAGGACACCGCGCAGACGGATCTGGGCGGAGCGGGACGCCATGCGGTTGACGGTGCGCAGGTGCGCGGGCACGTCGTGGAGCAGGGCCCGCAGCAGGGCGGTGACCGGAGCGTTCGCGTCGATCAGCTCCATCACGGCGTCACCGCGGTCGGCCCGCAGCCGCCGGGTCTCGTCGATGCCGGCGCCGTCGAGGGTCCGGTCGGTGATGTCGTGGAGCATGCGGCGCAGATACGCCTGCTCCACGTCGTCCCGGTCGCTGAACCTCTCGATGTCCAGCAGGAGGATGGTGCGGCTGACGGGGTCGGTCATGGTCGCCTCTCGAGGGGGTCGCCGTGCAGGGCAGCAGCGTGGCTGCACGGGCCGCTCCGCGGTGAGGGCGGATGACGCAGTAGAAGTGTGACCGTATGCACAGAAGGGCTTGGCGGGGTGGTGGGGGCGAGGCAGGTCCGGTGCCGGGAACGTTTCCCGCCACCGCCGCCCCTTCCCTCCCGTCCCTGGGGGGGTGCCGCCCCCAGACCCCCGCTGTCGGCCGCAACGGGTGCGTCCTCGAACTCCGCCGAGCTCTGCGGGCAGGGAGGACCCCCGGACGGGCTGATTGCTGCCGGCCGGGGCTGGTAAGGGCTGCGGGGGCGGAACCCCTCCCTCACTGCTCCCGCGGCCCCGGCGGCGAGGGGACCCCCGCCGAAGGTCCCGCCGCCGCGATCCGGCGCAGGATGTCCGGCCGCAGGATCAGCAGCGCGCGCCGCCCCGTGGCCACCGCGTCCTTGTCGCGGAGTTCGCGCAGCAGCCGCTGCACCATCTCCCGTGACGCGCCCACCGAGCCCGCCAGCTCCTGCTTGCTCAACGGGACGCACAGTTCGATTCCCTCGGCGGTGCGGCGGCCGTGCATGCGGGCCAGATCCAGCAGCAGCACGGCGAACCGCTCCCGCACGCTCATCGACGCGAACTCCAGTCGGCGCCGGTCCGCCGCGCGCGTGCGGTCCGCGGTCAGGCCCAGCAGAGCGAACGAGACGGCCGGCCGGTCGCCCAGGAAGCCCCTGAACCTCTCGTGCTCCACCGCCACCGCCCGCACTGCCTCCAGCGCGGTCACCGTCGCCGACCGCGGCCGCCCGGTCAGCGCCGCCGACTCGCCGACCACGTCGCCGGGCCCGCGCAGCGCGAGCAGCGCCTCGTAGCCGTTGGCCGCCGACGCGGTGACCTTCGTCCAGCCGTTCACCAGGAAGAGGACATGGGACGACGGCTCGTGCTGATGGATCAGGACCATCCGCGGGGTGAACGTCAGCTCGCGCCCGAGTGACAGCAGCGCCGACCGGTCCTCGGTCTCCAGCCGCGCCAGGAACGGCACCCTGTCGTCCAGCCCGCCGTCGTCCGGCGAGTACGCCGCAGTCCAGGCCGTTGTCATGCCCCACCCCCGATCACTCCGCCCGTTCACCATGCGCCGCGGCGGACGGATCAACGTACTGAAAGCGCAAGAGCGCGGGGCGCGGAAGAGCGCGATTCGGCCATCGTTGGCCGGAGCGTTGCGTACGGCCTTCGACCTGGCCCGGAGCGCTACGGAGGACCTCTCCCGGCGCCCTCGGACAAGCCGGGAGGAATCGCAGGCGGTGAGGTGAGAAATCCGGCGTGTCGTGAGGCACTCCATTTGTTTTGACCGAAGTCCGTGAGGTAGGTACGCTCAGACCTTGTGCCTGGGGTGTGCCCTGGCTCTCGTGCGTGCCTTCACACCGCAGTGGGAGTCGCGACCGGCCACCGTAATCTGCGCCCTTTTCGCCTGGCGGCGGGAGTCTGCGGGATTCGACACACCCGACCGCGTGGGTCGGTGACGTTCCAGGTTAGCTGTACCCATCGGCACACAGAAACCGGAGAAGTAGTGCCTACGATCCAGCAGCTGGTCCGCAAGGGCCGGCAGGACAAGGTCGAGAAGAACAAGACGCCCGCACTCGAGGGTTCGCCTCAGCGTCGTGGCGTCTGCACGCGTGTGTTCACGACCACCCCGAAGAAGCCGAACTCGGCCCTGCGTAAGGTCGCGCGTGTGCGTCTGACCAGCGGGATCGAGGTCACGGCCTACATTCCGGGTGAGGGACACAACCTGCAGGAGCACTCCATCGTGCTCGTGCGCGGCGGCCGTGTTAAGGACCTGCCGGGTGTTCGCTACAAGATCATCCGCGGTTCGCTCGACACCCAGGGTGTCAAGAACCGCAAGCAGGCTCGTAGCCGTTACGGCGCCAAGAAGGAGAAGTAAGAATGCCTCGTAAGGGCCCCGCCCCGAAGCGTCCGGTCATCATCGACCCGGTCTACGGTTCTCCTCTGGTCACGTCGCTCATCAACAAGGTGCTGCTGAACGGCAAGCGCTCCACCGCCGAGCGCATCGTCTACGGTGCCATGGAGGGCCTGCGCGACAAGACCGGCAACGACCCGGTCATCACGCTCAAGCGCGCTCTGGAGAACATCAAGCCGACCCTCGAGGTCAAGTCCCGCCGTGTCGGTGGCGCCACCTACCAGGTCCCGGTCGAGGTCAAGCCCGGCCGTGCCAACACCCTGGCGCTGCGCTGGCTGGTCGGTTACTCCCGCGCCCGCCGCGAGAAGACCATGACCGAGCGTCTGCTGAACGAGCTCCTCGACGCGTCCAACGGCCTCGGCGCCGCTGTGAAGAAGCGCGAGGACACGCACAAGATGGCCGAGTCCAACAAGGCCTTCGCGCACTACCGCTGGTAGTCGCTACCCCATCGAGAACCGAGAGAAGACTGAAGCCTTATGGCTACCACTTCGCTTGACCTGGCCAGGGTGCGCAACATCGGCATCATGGCCCACATCGACGCGGGCAAGACGACCACCACCGAGCGGATCCTGTTCTACACCGGCGTTTCGTACAAGATCGGTGAGGTCCACGACGGCGCTGCCACCATGGACTGGATGGAGCAGGAGCAGGAGCGTGGCATCACGATCACCTCTGCTGCCACCACCTGTCACTGGCCGCTGGAAGACGTCGACCACACCATCAACATCATCGACACCCCGGGCCACGTCGACTTCACGGTCGAGGTGGAGCGCTCCCTGCGCGTGCTCGACGGTGCCGTGACGGTGTTCGACGGCGTTGCCGGCGTTGAGCCGCAGTCCGAGACGGTGTGGCGTCAGGCGGACCGCTACGGCGTTCCGCGCATCTGCTTCGTCAACAAGCTCGACCGCACCGGTGCCGAGTTCCACCGCTGCGTCGACATGATCTCCGACCGCCTGGGCGCGCAGCCGCTGGTCATGCAGCTGCCGATCGGTGCCGAGGCCGACTTCAAGGGCGTTGTGGACCTGGTCCGCATGAAGGCCCTGGTCTGGTCCGCGGAGGCGACCAAGGGCGAGATGTACGACGTCGTCGACATCCCGGCCACGCACACCGAGGCCGCCGAGGAGTGGCGCGGCAAGCTGCTCGAGGCCGTCGCGGAGAACGACGAGGAGCTGATGGAGCTGTACCTCGAGGGCGAGGAGCCCACCGAGGAGCAGCTGTACGCGGCGATCCGTCGTATCACCATCGCGTCCGGCAAGGGCACCGGCACCACCGTCACCCCGGTGTTCTGTGGTACCGCGTTCAAGAACAAGGGCGTCCAGCCCCTGCTCGACGCGGTCGTGCGCTACCTGCCGTCCCCGGTCGACATCGAGGCCATCGAGGGCCACGACGTCAAGGACTCGGAGACGGTCATCAAGCGCAAGCCGTCCGACGAGGAGCCGCTGTCGGCGCTGGCGTTCAAGATCATGAGCGACCCGCACCTCGGCAAGCTCACCTTCGTCCGCGTGTACTCCGGCCGTCTGGAGTCCGGCACCGCCGTGCTGAACTCCGTCAAGGGCCGCAAGGAGCGCATCGGCAAGATCTACCGCATGCACGCCAACAAGCGTGAGGAGATCGAGTCGGTGGGCGCCGGTGACATCGTCGCCGTCATGGGCCTGAAGCAGACCACCACCGGTGAGACGCTCTGCGACGACAAGAACCCGGTGATCCTGGAGTCCATGGACTTCCCGGCCCCGGTCATCGAGGTCGCGATCGAGCCCAAGTCCAAGGGTGACCAGGAGAAGCTGGGTGTCGCCATCCAGCGTCTCGCGGAGGAGGACCCCTCCTTCCAGGTGCACACCAACGAGGAGACCGGCCAGACCGTCATCGGCGGCATGGGCGAGCTGCACCTCGAGGTGCTGGTCGACCGTATGCGCCGTGAGTTCAAGGTCGAGGCCAACGTCGGCAAGCCGCAGGTCGCGTACCGCGAGACCATTCGCCAGAAGGTCGAGAAGGTCGAGTACACCCACAAGAAGCAGACGGGTGGTACCGGTCAGTTCGGTCGCGTCATCATCTCGGTCGAGCCGATCGAGAGCGGCGACATGTCGTACGAGTTCGTGAACCAGGTGACCGGTGGTCGCATCCCGAAGGAGTACATCCCTTCGGTCGACGCCGGCTGCCAGGAGGCGATGCAGTTCGGCATCCTCGCGGGCTACGAGATGACCGGCGTCCGCGTCACCCTGCTCGACGGTGCGTACCACGAGGTCGACTCCTCCGAGCTGGCCTTCAAGATTGCCGGTTCGCAGGCCTTCAAGGAGGCCGCGCGCAAGGCCAAGCCCGTGCTGCTCGAGCCGATGATGGCCGTCGAGGTCACCACGCCCGAGGACTACATGGGTGAGGTCATCGGTGACATCAACTCCCGTCGTGGCCAGATCCAGGCCATGGAGGAGCGTGCCGGCGCCCGTGTCGTGAAGGGCCTGGTTCCGCTGTCGGAGATGTTCGGCTACGTCGGCGACCTCCGCAGCAAGACGTCGGGTCGCGCGAGCTACTCGATGCAGTTCGACTCCTACGCCGAGGTTCCGCGGAACGTCGCCGAGGAGATCATCGCGAAGGCCAAGGGCGAGTAACGCACCGCGTCCACACGCTTTAGGCTTGACACCGACCGCCGGGGTTTCAAACCCCCGTTTCACCCGGGTGGGAGCGACCCCGGCGGCCGGCACCCCAGCAAAGATCACCTGGCGCCGATGAGTAAGGCGTACAGAACCACTCCACAGGAGGACCCCAGTGGCGAAGGCGAAGTTCGAGCGGACTAAGCCGCACGTCAACATCGGCACCATCGGTCACATCGACCACGGTAAGACGACCCTCACGGCCGCCATTACCAAGGTGCTGCACGACGCGTACCCGGAGCTGAACGAGGCCACCCCGTTCGACAACATCGACAAGGCTCCTGAGGAGCGCCAGCGCGGTATCACCATCTCCATCGCGCACGTCGAGTACCAGACCGAGTCGCGTCACTACGCCCACGTCGACTGCCCGGGTCACGCGGACTACATCAAGAACATGATCACCGGTGCGGCGCAGATGGACGGCGCCATCCTGGTGGTCGCCGCCACCGACGGCCCGATGCCGCAGACCAAGGAGCACGTGCTCCTGGCCCGCCAGGTCGGCGTGCCGTACATCGTCGTCGCCCTGAACAAGGCCGACATGGTGGACGACGAGGAGATCCTGGAGCTCGTCGAGCTCGAGGTCCGTGAGCTCCTCACCGAGTACGAGTTCCCGGGCGACGACGTTCCGGTCGTCCAGGTCTCCGCTCTGAAGGCGCTCGAGGGCGACCCGAAGTGGACCCAGTCGGTCCTCGACCTCATGAACGCCGTCGACACCTCCATCCCGGAGCCCGAGCGTGACGTCGACAAGCCGTTCCTGATGCCGATCGAGGACGTCTTCACGATCACCGGTCGCGGTACGGTCGTCACCGGCCGTATCGAGCGCGGTGTCCTGAAGGTCAACGAGACGGTCGACATCATCGGCATCAAGCCGGAGAAGACCTCCACCACGGTCACCGGCATCGAGATGTTCCGCAAGCTGCTCGACGAGGGCCAGGCCGGTGAGAACGTCGGTCTGCTGCTCCGCGGCATCAAGCGCGAGGACGTCGAGCGCGGCCAGGTCATCATCAAGCCGGGCTCGGTCACCCCGCACACCGAGTTCGAGGCGCAGGCCTACATCCTGTCCAAGGACGAGGGTGGCCGCCACACGCCGTTCTTCAACAACTACCGCCCGCAGTTCTACTTCCGTACGACGGACGTGACCGGCGTGGTGACCCTCCCCGAGGGCACCGAGATGGTCATGCCGGGTGACAACACCGAGATGAAGGTGGAGCTCATCCAGCCCGTCGCCATGGAGGAGGGCCTGAAGTTCGCCATCCGTGAGGGTGGTCGGACCGTGGGCGCCGGCCAGGTCACCAAGATCGTCAAGTAAGTTCTGCTTGCTTGAGGGTCCGACCCCCTGGGTCAGCTGACCCGAAGAGGCCCGCACGACTTCGGTCGTGCGGGCCTCTTCGCGTCGTTGCGAACGTGTTCGACGTGTCCGACCCCTGGTCCCGGGCGCCGCCTCGCACCCGGCACGATCGTGCACCCGGTCTTCCTCTTCGTCTCGACGGTGCCCTGGCCGAGCTGATCCCCGAGGCTGTTCGGGGGAACGACAGGTGTCGTGCGGAGAGGTGCGACGGGCGCGGTCCTACGTTCGGGCGTCATGGACAATCCAACGGCTGCCCCGGTGCCCGGACCCAGTCGGCGTGGCACCCTGGCCGGGCTCGCCGGTGCGGCCGGAGCCCTGCTGGCCGCCGGATGCACGGCCACGGACACCTCGCCGGGGCGCGGGCCGGGGGCCGGGCCGTCGGCCTCCGCGACGGTCGACGTCCCGGCCCCCGGTGCGATGACGCTCTTCGACAACCCGGAGTTCAACTTCGGCGGGCTCCTGGCGCTCGGCGCGGCCGGACAGCGCAGCAGCGAGGTGGGCGAGGTGCTCACCGCCGTCAACGCGATCAACAAGGTCGGCCTCACCGCGCAGACGTACGTCCAGACCTTCAGAAGCCTCGGTGACCGGCTGATGAAGGGGCCGGGCGGTAGCAGGCCCGACCGCGAAACCAGGCGGTTCCGCGCCCTGCGGGCCTCGCAGTACTACGCCCAGGCACTCTTCTTCGTCCTCGGCTCCCAGGACCCCGGCAGCGAGGAGGCGCTCTACCGGGCCGGGCGCGGGGCCTGGGACACCTTCTGCCGGCTGTGCGACCCGCCGCCGGTGACGGCCGACGTCCCGTACGGGAGGACCCCGCTGCCCGTGTGGCTCTTCCGCCCGGACACATCGGGACGGCCGCGCCGCACCGTGATCCTCACCAACGGCAGCGACGGGCAGAACGTCGACATGTGGACGTACGGGGTGTCGGCCGCCCTGGACCGGGGCTGGAACGCGCTGGTGTACGAAGGACCGGGCCAGGGGCGGCTGATCTTCATCGATCGGGTGGTGTTCACCCCACACTGGGAGAACGTGGTCCGGCCGATCGTCGACTGGCTGGTCGACCGATCCGACGTCGACACCCGCAGAATCGCGCTCACGGGACTGAGCATGGGAGGCTGCCTGGCTCCTCGCGCGGCGGCCTTCGAACGGCGGATCGCGGCCCTGGTGGCGATGCCCGGCTGCCTCGCACCGTGGCTCGCCTTCCCCCCGGAGGTCCGCAAGATCCTCACCCCGGACAAGGCGGAGACCAACGCCGCCTGGAACAAGGAGATCGTCCCGGAACTGTCCCCCGCCGACGCGGCGACGCTGAGGAAACGCTTCGAGCCGTTCTCCGCCGCGGCGATGCAGGCGGCCCGCAAGGGCAGGACGTTCACCGACTTCCACACCCCGGCGAGCCTCATCCGGTCCCTGACGATCACGAACGTGGTGGGCCGCATCAAGGCCCCCACCCTGGTCCTCGACTACCAGGACGAGCAGTTCTACCCGGGCCAGGCGGCCCAGCTGTACGACAGACTGAGGGCACCCAAGGACTACGTGAAGCTCACCGCGGCGACGGGCGCCCAGCTGCACTGCTCACCGATGGCGCCGCAGCAGCACTGCGAGGTGGTGTTCGACTGGTTGGCGGAGAGGCTGCGGGGCGCCTGACCGGAGGTGCCGGGGCCGACCACTCCTCGGCCCGGTCGGCGTCAGGACATGGGCAGGGTGTCGACGAAGTGGGTCCCGTCGGAGGTGAAGCCGGACACGGCCTTCTGGACGCCCTTCGCAGACACCGCCTTGCCGGACAGCCGTCGGCTACTTGCGCCGCTGGCCCCTGGGTTGCCGCGGATAGGGGAACAGCCGCGGTCTGCGCTTGGCCGCCACGTCCTCCACCCAGCCGAAGGCCAGCAGCGCCAGAAGGATCAACGGAACGGCCACCAGCAGCGGGAACCACTGGCTGGACAACAGCCAGTGCAGGTGCGTGTAGCAGAAGTCGTTGTTCCAGAGCGGTGCGATCAGCGGTTCGGTCAGCACCAGCGCGAGGCAGTGCCACAGGTAGAGGGTGACCGCCCGGGAGTTGAGGAGGGTCACGACCCCGTTGAACCGCTCCAGTCGCCGGGGCCACCTCTCCCAGGAGGGGCTCAGGTGGAGCAGGAGCATCACGCTGCCGAACGACCAGAGCGCCTGGGCCAGGGGTACCGCCTCCAGGTCGGGACCGATGCGGGGCTGGTCCACGGGGGCCTGTTGCAGCCACCAGTAGCCGAGGGCGAGCACCAGCGGTGCGATCGAGGGTGCGACGTACTGGGGGATGCGCCGGAACACCCCCTCGTGGTGGGCCATGCCGAGCAGCCAGCAGGAGGCGAAGGTGGTGAAGTCGGTGGCCGTCTCCATCACCCGGCCGGCCTGGTCGACCAGGCCGGAGTTGAGGAAGGCCGACAGCGCCAGCGGCACCAGCAGGGTGACCCAGGGCAGTCGGCGTACGGCCTTCAGCATGAGCGGGGACAGCAGCATGAACCAGAGGTAGGCACGCAGGTACCACAGCGGTACCACGACCTGCTGCGCCCAGGTGGCCGGCAGGTGGCCGCCGAAGCCGGTCAGGTGGGAGGCGAAGGACGGGGTGCTGATCGGCAGGACCCAGAACACGAGGTGGATCCACCACCAGGTGGGGTGCCCCTCGGAGTTCGGGCCCCAGCCGTCGAGGATCATCGCGGGCAGCATGACCGCGCCGAACATCCACATGGGGGGAAGGAGACGGCGCGTCCGCGACCGGATGACGCTCAGGGCCGGCCGGTTCAGAGACCGGGCCATCAGCGATCCGGCCAGGGCGAACATCACGCCCATGGAGGGGAAGACCAGCGGCAGCCAGGTCCATGAGAAGTTGTGGTAGATCACCACCCGGACCAGAGCCATGGCCCGCAGCAGGTCCAGGTAGCGGTCACGGCCGGCTTTCGGCCCGGGCGCGGCGGGCCCGGTCGCCGGCTCGTTCCGCGGCGCGGCGGGGGTGCGCGCCGGCAGGACGGCGGTGTCCATGGCCCGCAGGGCCATGGTGTCGAAGTCGCGTCCGAGTCCACCCGGTTCCGCAGTGGTCATGACGGCATCTCCCCCATGGTGACGTCAAGCCCGACCTCGCCGGTGCGCCGCAGCTTCTGCCAGCGCAGGTGGCCTCCGGTCAGTGCGGTGATCCACGACTGCAGCAGGACCATGTACATCAGGACCCGGTAGACCACCTGCTGCAGAGGCAGGGTGATCAGGTGCCAGGGCTTCTCCCCGTCCAGGTAGAAGGACCATCCGGCAAAGAGGGCCTGGATGGCCATCACCCCGAACCAGGCACCCAGGGTCCTGTAGGGGTCGACGAAGACCACCCCGTAGACCATGGCGACGTCGATGGCGGGGGCGAGCAGGGGTGTGAGCACCATGAACACGGCGACGAAGGGCAGTCCGATCCGGCCGAAGTGCCCGGCCGTACCGCGCTCCAGCACCGCGTGCCGGTGCTTCCACATCGCCTGCATGGTGCCGTAGCTCCAGCGGTAGCGCTGGGACCACAGCTGGCGCAGGTTGCCGGGCGCCTCGGTCCAGGCGCGGGCCTTCTCCGCGTAGACGATCTTCCAGCCGGCCCGGTGCAGCGCCATGGTCACGTCGGTGTCCTCGGCGAGCGTGTCGTCGCTCATGCCGCCCACCTGCTCCAGCGCCGTACGACGGAAGCCGCCCACGGCACCGGGGATGGTCGGCATGCAGCCGAGCACGTCGTACATCCGGCGGTCCAGGTTGAAGCCCATCACGTACTCGATGTGCTGCCAGGCGCCGATCAGCGTGTCCCGGTTGCCGACCTTGGCGTTGCCGGCCACCGCGCCGATCTGCGGATCGGCGAAGGGCTGCACCAGCTCACGGACGGTCGAGGGCTCGAAGACCGTGTCGCCGTCCATCATGACGATGAGGTCGCAGGAGGCCGCGGCCACACCGGTGTTGAGGGCGGCCGGTTTGCCGCTGTTGGGCTGGCGGATCAGCCGGACCATCGGCAGGTCGAGTTCCTCCACGATGGCGGCGGTGTCGTCGGTCGACCCGTCGTCGACGACGATCACCTCGATCGGGTGGTCGCTTCTGGCCAGTGAGAGCAGGGTGTTGGTGATGCACTCCTGCTCGTTGTAGGCGGGCACGACCACGGTGGCCGGTTCGGTCACCGAATAGCCCCAGGTGAAACCCTGCTTGCGGGTGCGGCGCACATGCACGACCGAGAGCACCAGCATCAGGGCGAAGCGCAGGAAGACCAGCGTGCCGACGACCGCGAGCAGGGCGACCAGCCAGGGCATCAAGCGCACGGAGAGCGTGGTGCACCACAGGAACGTTTTTCCAGCCCACAGGTTGTAGCCGGTGACCCGCGTGTTGGCGCTGCCGGTGCCGAGTGCCTCGCCGATGGTCCTGAAGGTGTAGCCCTCGGCCCTGAGCTTGTCGATGATGACCGGGAGCGCGGCCAGCGTCTGCGACCGGTTGCCACCCGCGTCGTGCAGCAGCACCATCTCACCCTGCCCGGGCAGGTCGGGCAGGGCCGCCTGGACGATGGCGTTGACGCCGGGGCGCTTCCAGTCGTCGGTGTCCTTGTTGATGAAGGCGACCAGATAGCCGTCCGATCCGACCTCCTTGGCCACCGGCCATGACCAGTCGTCGAGCGCGTCGGCGGTGGAGGAGTACGGCGGGCGGAACAGGCTGGTGTGGATGCCGGCGACGCCTGCCAGGGCCAGCTGGGTCTCCCCGAGTTCCCACCGGAGCCTGGTACTGCTCTGCAGCGCGAGGTCGGGGTGGGTGAAGGTGTGCAGGCCGATCTCGTTGCCGCCGGCCACGATCCGGCGTATCAGCGAGGGGTTGCGGGTGGTCATGGAGCCGGTGACGAAGAAGTCGGCGTGCACGTGCTTGGCTGCCAGCACCTTGAGGATCTTGGGTGTCCACTGGGGGGACGGACCGTCGTCGAAGCTCAGGACCACGGTCTTGTCCGGGATCGTGTAGCTGACGGGCTTGTCGTTCCTGCTGCCCCGCGCGTCCACGATCGGACCGCCCTCGAGCACGCTGCGCGGCACGGTGCCCTTGTCCACCGAGACCGCGATGCGCTCGTCGTGGAAGACCTCGTTGTTCGCCATGCCCCGCAGCACCAGCAGGGCCAGCAGCGTCACCAGCACGGCCAGCGGCAGGAAGAAACGCAAGGGGGGCGCGGCGAGTCTGCGTGGCCGCGGGGCGGCACGCCGGGAGCGTGGTTGGCGGGACATGGCTTTCCTGGTCGTTGTCTTCGCGTGTCAGGAAACAGCGGTCGGTGCGGCGGTACCAGGGGCGGTCCCGGTGCTGGAGCCGGTACCAGAGGCGGTCTCGGTGCTGGAGCCGGTACCAGAGGCGGTCCCGGTGCTGGAGCCGGTGCCAGAGGTGGTCCCGGTAACGGTGCCGCCGGTGGCCGCGGTACGGGTGCCGGCCCCGGTGCCGGTGCCGGTGCCCCGCGCTGCGAAGGATGCGCTCGCGGTGGGCGCCGGGCTGATCCGGTGCCCGGCCGTGCCCGGAGGAGAGGGTGGCGAGGCGTTCAGGTACTGGCCGGGCGGAGTGGTGTCGGCGGTGCCCGGGACGCTGAGGGCCGGTGCCTGCGACTGGGTTCCGAGCAGGCCGGAGATCATGGCCAGAAGGCCACCGGCGCACAGGGCGCCGAGCACCCAGCCGAGGCCGCGCAGGCGACGGCCGCGCCGCCCCGTCTGGTCCACGAAGACGGGGGAAGGCTCGACTTCCGCACGTGGGCTGGTCACCGACGACCTCGGCTTTCAATGATCGCGTCGCCGCGTACTCCAGGATGCGACGCAAAATACTCGAACGAACTGTGCGCGCAGAACGAGATGTTCGAATTAGCAGGGTCTGCCCGTCGGCCTGTGATCAGATCGAGACGAGTGTGTGGAGGGCTCAGGGATGCCTCGTACAATCCCGGTCCCCGACCCACCCACCTGCCGATCGGATGCCCCGCGCATGGCCAGACTCCTCCGCCCCGGCTCCCTGGTGGCCGCAGCGGTACTTGCGGTGACCAGCCTCTTCACGGTCCACGCCTGCAGCGGGAAGGGGGCTTACGGGGGCGCCGAAGCGACCGAAGGCACCCCCACCCCCTCGGCCGCCCGCTTCGACGTCTCGTCCTTGCTGCGTCCGTCCGGCAGGATGCTGGGCGTCGTCGACAACAAGACGCCCTGGAAGTACGGCATCGTCAAGACCTTCACGCGGCAGGCCGGGCGCGCCCCCGACATACGCGAGTACTACATGTCCTGGGGGGACGACTTCGACCCGGAGGGCAACGCCTTCCTCTGGAAGCACGGCCAGCTCCCGATGCTCGCGCTGGTGCCCTCCAGCACTCCGCTGACCGAGATGGCCGGGGGCGCCCAGGACGCCTACATCCGCCGGCTCGCCCGCCAGATCGCCGCCTACCAGGGCCCGTTGGCCCTCTCCTTCGCCGGTGAGATGAACGGCCCGTGGAACGCCTGGGGGCCGCGCCACGCCAGGCCCGCCGACTTCGTCGCGGCCTGGCGGCACGTCCACGACGTCTTCCGCGACCTCGGCGTCACCAACGTGATCTGGGTGTGGAACCCCCATGTCATCGACACCGCGAGCACCGTCGCACTGCGCCCCTACTTCCCCGGGAACGACTACGTCGACTGGGTCGGCGTCATCGGCTACTACGGGCCGGTCGACGGCGTCGCCTTCTCAAGTCTGTTCACACCCACCCTGCGCTCGATCGCGCGCTTCTGCGGCAAGCCCGTGCTGATCACCGAGACCGGGGTGGCACAGAGCGACCGCAAGGAGGCTCAGATCCGCGACCTGTTCCGGTCCGCGGCCAAGGCGGACGTCATCGGGCTGGTCTGGTACGACCAGCGCAAGACCTGGCCGGGAAGCTCGCAGGTGATGGACTGGCGCATCGACACCACGGTGGGTGCCGAGGCGGCCTTCCAAGTGGAGTCGGCCCGAGCCGGCTTCGGCCACCCGTTCGGCACGGGCGACTGAGCCGCGAACGGAGGGCTCAGGCGGCCGGGGCACGGGCCCGGCCGGTACGAAGACGACGAGGGCGCGAGAGCGGTGCGGACGACCGAGCGGAGTGGAAGAACAGAATGACGACACAACCGCCACCAGGGCAGGGCGCTCCCCAGCAGGACGCCGGCTGGGCCTTCCGGCCCCGCAGGCCGGTCCATGCGGGGCCGGGCCGCGAGCCGCACACCGGGGCGCCGAGTGCTCCTGCGCCCTGGACCGCCTTCGACCCACCGGCGGCTCCCGTACCCGTGGCGCCGTCAGAGCCCGTTGCGGCCCGCCCCCGGCCTGAGGGCGGAAAGGCCAGGCGTGCGCGCCGGATCGCCCTCGCCCTCGCCGTTCTCGCGGTCACGGGCGGTGCCGCCCTCGTGGTGGAACGGGTGGAGTCCACCCCCGTCGCGTCGAAGCGGTTGGCATCGGCGTGGAAGGTGCCCGCGCCCGCCGCGGACGACGAGTTGATCGGGAGCTGGCGCACCGACACGCTGCTGATCCGGGCGTCCACCCGCGGCGGCGTCAGCGCGTACCGCCTGTCCGACGGCAGACGGATGTGGCGGACCAACCCGGCGGTGAAGGGCACCGTGCCGTGCGCCATGTCCCCGGTGCCCGCCGCGCGCGGCATCGGCACGGTCGCCTTCGGCCGGGACGGCAGCTCCTGCACCTCGCTGGCCGGCATCGACACGTCCACCGGGAAGGTCGTGTGGCACGTGCCCCTGGTCGACGCACGGCATCCCACCGCGGTGGCCGCCCGGACCTACGTCCAGGGCGACGTCGCCACGGTCGTCAGCGAGAACTTCCTGGGGGGCCTGGACATCCGCACAGGTCGCCGTGTCTGGGGCTTCAAGGCCCGTGGCTCGTACTGCAACGCCTACGACTGGGGCGCCGACGGAGTCGTGCTGGTGGAGGACTACTGCGCCGACAAGCGGGAGAAGTTCACCTTCACCGCGTACGACGGCGAGACCGGAAAGGTGCTCTGGACCCAGGTGAGGCCCACCCAGACGGCGGTGACCCACATCCTGTCGAGCTCGCCGCTGGTCGCCGCGATCCACACGCCGACGGAGGACAGCGTGCGGGTCTTCGCCTCCTCCGGACACAGCCGCAAGCTCGCCGTCGGCAACACCGAAGTGGCGCCGGGCAACGACTCCGCCGCCGACCACTCCGCACGGCTCGTCGGCGACGTCCTGGTCACCCCGGCCCAGAGCTCGGCCGGCAGCGAGATCGACGGTTTCGACGTCACCACCGGCGCCAAGCTGTGGAGTTACCGTTCGGCGGCGCTCGCCACGGCCGCTGCCGGGGACGCGCCGGTGTACGCCGTCTCCACCTCCGGACCGCCGCAGCTCCTTCGGCTCGACCCGCGCACCGGCCGGGCCACCCCGCTCGCGCAACTGCCGGCCGGCACCGGGCACGGCAGGTTCACCGCGGGCACGGTCTACGTGACCCCCGACGGTGGGGTGCTGGAACTCGACGCCCAGGGGACGGCCGGAGGCGTGACGTACTACCGGTGACATCCGGTGCGCCGGGTACCGGAGTCCACACCGACGTGCACGGGCGCTCGGGAGCGTGCGGCGCTGCCCGCCTCGTGAGGGCGGGGGAGGCACTTGGTGACGGGAGCGAAAAAAGCTAGTTTGCGGTGACTACGAGGCTGGTGAAAACCAGTGAGGCGCAAGTGGCATCAGCCTCTTCCATTCGATGTCACCCACATCTTCTTCACCACAGGAGACATGAGTGTCCTCTGCCCACAGCGGCGCGAAACACCGTCGCCGGGGCCGGATGGCCGTACCCGCCGCTGCCGCCACCCTGTTCCTCGGCGGCGCCGTCACGACCCTGCCGCCGAACGTGACCACGAGTGAGCCGTTGGAGGCGAAGGACCAGCCGAGGGACTCCCGTGAAGCGGGGCCGACGTGAGGTCGGGCCATCGGCTCGCCGGGTCCGTCGGATCCTGCGGCCTCTTTGCTCGGCACGCCGGGCGGACCCCCGGCGTTTGACCCACGTCGCCATCGGGGTAATCTCTCCGGCCCGATTGGCCAGCCCCCCGCCCCCTATGGCAGACTGTCGGAGTTGCTCGGTCGAGCGTTGATGCTGCGCGCCTCCCGCCGGGAGGACCGGAAGCGAGTCCCACAGTACTCGTCGTCCTAACTGCCTCACGGCAGCGCTGGGGCGGACGTACGGGAATCTTCCGGGAAGTGTGAGCGCGGCGCCGGCCAGGCACCCGGTGGGCCTTTCGGTCCCGGTCGGCGCGGTTCGCAGGGCCGTGCGCAATCCCGCAGGGATGTTCGATCAAGGGACATCTGTGTCAGTGGGAGCGCGACACGCCCGACCGCGTGGGTCGGAGGTGAAGGCAGCGAACTCCGGGTTCCAGAGCGTAAGAGAGACAGGACTACGAAGTAGCCATGGCGGGACAGAAGATCCGCATCCGGCTCAAGGCCTACGACCACGAGGTCATCGACTCCTCGGCGAAGAAGATCGTCGAGACGGTGACCCGCACTGGTGCGTCGGTCGCGGGCCCGGTGCCGCTGCCCACTGAGAAGAACGTGTACTGCGTCATCAAGTCGCCGCACAAGTACAAGGACTCGCGCGAGCACTTCGAGATGCGCACGCACAAGCGCCTGATCGACATCCTCGACCCGACCCCCAAGACCGTTGACTCTCTGATGCGACTCGACCTTCCGGCCGGCGTCGACATCGAGATCAAGCTCTGAGGCCGGTGATCTGAAGAGATGGCTAAGCAGATCAAGGGCATCCTGGGCGAGAAGCTCGGTATGACGCAGGTGTGGGACGAGAACAACCGCGTTGTTCCGGTCACCGTCGTCAAGGCCGGGCCGAACGTCGTCACCCAGGTCCGTACCAACGACGTCGACGGCTACGAGTCCGTCCAGATCGCCTTCGGCGAGATCGACCCGCGCAAGGTGAACAAGCCCCTCAAGGGTCACTTCGCCAAGGCCGACGTCACCCCCCGTCGTCACCTCGTCGAGATCCGCACCGCGGACGCCTCCGAGTACACGCTCGGCCAGGAGATCACCGCTGAGGTGTTCGAGGCCGGTACGAAGGTCGACGTCACCGGCAAGAGCAAGGGCAAGGGCTTCGCCGGTGTCATGAAGCGTCACAACTTCAAGGGCCTCGGCGCCGGTCACGGCACCCAGCGCAAGCACCGCTCCCCCGGTTCGATCGGTGGCTGCGCCACCCCGGGCCGTGTGTTCAAGGGCCTCCGCATGGCGGGTCGCATGGGCAACGAGCGGGTCACCACCCAGAACCTGACCGTCCACGCCGTTGACGCGGAGAAGGGTCTGCTGCTCATCAAGGGCGCGGTTCCCGGTCCGAACGGCGGCCTCGTCCTGGTCCGCACCGCGGCCAAGGGGGCCTGAGGTAACCGATGAGCACTGTTGACATCCTTTCGCCGGCGGGCGAGAAGGCCGGTACCGTCGAGCTCCCCACGGAGATCTTCGGCGTTGAGAAGGTCAGCATCCCGCTGATCCACCAGGTCGTCGTCGCGCAGCTGGCCGCTGCCCGCCAGGGCACGCACAAGACCAAGACCCGCGGTGAAGTCCGTGGTGGTGGCAAGAAGCCGTACCGCCAGAAGGGCACCGGTCGCGCCCGCCAGGGTTCGACCCGCGCGCCGCAGTTCGCCGGTGGTGGCGTCGTGCACGGCCCCGTGCCGCGCGACTACTCGCAGCGGACCCCGAAGAAGATGAAGGCCGCGGCCCTGCGCCACGCCCTCACCGACCGGGCTCGCAACAACCGCATCCACGTCGTGACCGACGTGGTCGAGTCGGACATCTCCACCAAGGCCGCCAAGGCTCTCCTCGCCAAGATCAGCGAGCGCAAGAACGTGCTGCTGGTCGTCGACCGCGAGAACGAGAAGGCCGTGCTGTCCGCCCGCAACCTGCCCCAGGTCCACATCCTGGAGCCGGGCCAGCTGAACACGTACGACGTGATCGTCTCCGACGACGTGGTCTTCACCCAGGCCGCTTTCGAGTCCTTCGTGTCCGGCCCGAAGGCCACTGACACCGAAGGGAGCGAGGCCTGATGGCTATCCGTCACCCCGCCATTGCCTCGAAGGCCGCCAAGGCCGCCAAGGCCGCGCGCGTCGCCAAGGCGCGTCGCCACGCCGCCGAGGGCAAGAACACCGTCGAGACGCCGCTGAGCAAGTCGTACACGGACCCCCGTGACGTCCTGATCAAGCCGGTCGTCTCCGAGAAGAGCTACGCGCTCCTCGACGAGAACAAGTACACGTTCATCGTCGACCCGAACGCCAACAAGACCCAGATCAAGCAGGCCGTCCAGGCGGTCTTCTCGGTCAAGGTCACCGGGGTCAACACGATCAACCGCCAGGGCAAGCGCAAGCGGACCCGTACCGGCTTCGGCCAGCGTGCGGCGACCAAGCGCGCGATCGTGACCCTCGCCGAGGGCGACCGTATCGACATCTTCGGCGGTCCGACCGCGTAAGCGGTCAGGATCGTCCGATATCGGACGAGGACTGAGAAATGGGAATCCGCAAGTACAAGCCGACTACGCCGGGCCGTCGTGGTGCCAGCGTTGCCGACTTCGTCGAGGTCACGCGGTCCACGCCGGAGAAGTCGCTGGTCCGTCCCCTGCACAGCAAGGGCGGCCGTAACAATTCCGGTCGTGTGACCGTCCGCCACCAGGGCGGTGGCCACAAGCGCGCCTACCGCGTGATCGACTTCCGTCGTCACGACAAGGACGGCGTGCCGGCGAAGGTCGCGCACATCGAGTACGACCCCAACCGCACCGCGCGCATCGCGCTGCTGCACTACGCCGACGGCGAGAAGCGCTACATCCTCGCGCCGCGCGGCCTGTCGCAGGGCGACCGCGTCGAGAACGGCCCCGGGGCCGACATCAAGCCGGGCAACAACCTCGCCCTGCGCAACATCCCGGTCGGTACCACCCTGCACGCCATCGAGCTGCGTCCGGGCGGCGGCGCGAAGTTCGCCCGCTCCGCCGGCGCCTCCGTGCAGCTGCTCGCGAAGGAGGGCGCCTACGCCCACCTGCGCATGCCGTCCGGTGAGATCCGCCTGGTCGACGTCCGCTGCCGCGCCACCGTCGGCGAGGTCGGCAACGCCGAGCAGTCGAACATCAACTGGGGCAAGGCGGGCCGCAAGCGCTGGCTGGGCGTTCGCCCGACCGTGCGTGGTGTGGTCATGAACCCGGTCGACCACCCGCACGGTGGTGGTGAGGGCCGGACCTCCGGTGGCCGCCACCCGGTCTCCCCGTGGGGCCAGAAGGAAGGTCGTACGCGTTCTCCCAAGAAGGCGAGCAACAAGTACATCGTCCGCCGCCGCAAGACGAACAAGAAGCGCTAAGGACGGGTTGAGATGCCTCGTAGCTTGAAGAAGGGGCCCTTCGTCGACGACCACCTGATGAAGAAGGTGGACACGCAGAACGAAGCCGGCACCAAGAACGTCATCAAGACCTGGTCCCGCCGCTCGATGATCGTCCCGGCCATGCTGGGCCACACCATCGCGGTGCACAACGGCAAGACCCACATCCCGGTGTTCGTCACCGAGTCGATGGTCGGCCACAAGCTCGGCGAGTTCTCGCCGACGCGCACCTTCCGGGGTCACGTCAAGGAAGACCGGAAGTCGAAGCGCCGCTAGTAGCGGATCGCATTCAGACACGTAAGTAACTCTGAAGGGACAACCATGGAAGCCAGGGCCCAGGCGCGGTACATCCGCGTCACGCCCATGAAGGCCCGCCGTGTGGTGGACCTCATCCGTGGCATGGACGCCACGGAGGCCCAGGCTGTTCTGCGATTCGCTCCGCAGGCAGCCTCGGTTCCGGTCGGCAAGGTGCTCGACAGCGCCATTGCCAACGCCGCGCACAACTACGACCACACCGATGTCGACAGCCTCTTCATCTCCGAGGCCTACGTCGACGAGGGCCCGACCCTGAAGCGGTTCCGTCCGCGTGCCCAGGGCCGTGCCTACCGGATCCGCAAGCGGACCAGCCACATCACCGTGGTCGTCAGCAGCAAGGAAGGAACCCGGTAATGGGCCAGAAGGTAAACCCGCACGGGTTCCGGCTCGGTGTCACCACCGACTTCAAGTCGCGCTGGTACGCCGACAAGCTCTACAAGGACTACGTCAAGGAAGACGTCGCCATCCGTCGGATGATGACGTCCGGCATGGAGCGCGCCGGCATCTCCAAGGTGGAGATCGAGCGCACCCGTGACCGCGTCCGCGTGGACATCCACACCGCGCGTCCGGGCATCGTCATCGGCCGCCGTGGCGCCGAGGCCGACCGCATCCGCGGCGACCTCGAGAAGCTCACGGGCAAGCAGGTCCAGCTGAACATCCTCGAGGTCAAGAACCCCGAGACCGACGCTCAGCTCGTGGCCCAGGCCGTTGCCGAGCAGCTGTCCTCCCGCGTCTCCTTCCGCCGTGCCATGCGCAAGAGCATGCAGTCGGCGATGAAGGCGGGCGCCAAGGGCATCAAGATCCAGTGCGGTGGCCGCCTCGGCGGCGCCGAGATGTCCCGCTCGGAGTTCTACCGCGAGGGCCGTGTGCCCCTGCACACGCTCCGCGCGAACGTGGACTACGGCTTCTTCGAGTCCAAGACGACCTTCGGCCGTATCGGTGTGAAGGTCTGGATCTACAAGGGCGACGTCAAGAACATCGCCGAGGTCCGCGCCGAGAACGCTGCCGCCCGTGCGGGTAACCGCCCGGCCCGCGGTGGCGCCGACCGCCCGGCCCGTGGTGGCCGCGGTGGCGAGCGGCGCGGTCGCAAGCCGCAGCAGGCTGCCGGCGCCGAGGCCCCCAAGGCCGAGGCCCCTGCCGCTCCGGCTGAGAGCACCGGAACGGAGGCCTGACCGACATGCTGATCCCCCGTAGGGTCAAGCACCGCAAGCAGCACCACCCCAAGCGCGACGGTGCGGCCAAGGGCGGCACGACGGTCGCGTTCGGCGAGTACGGCATCCAGGCGCTCACCCCGGCGTACGTGACGAACCGTCAGATCGAGGCCGCGCGTATCGCCATGACCCGCCACATCAAGCGTGGCGGCAAGGTCTGGATCAACATCTACCCGGACCGTCCGCTCACCAAGAAGCCCGCCGAGACCCGCATGGGTTCCGGTAAGGGTTCTCCGGAGTGGTGGATCGCCAACGTCAAGCCCGGACGCGTGATGTTCGAGCTGTCGTACCCCAACGAGAAGATCGCCCGTGAGGCGCTGACTCGTGCGGCCCACAAGCTGCCGATGAAGTGCCGGATCGTCAAGCGCGAGGCAGGTGAAGCGTGATGTCGGCCGGTACCAAGGCGTCCGAGCTGCGCGAGCTGGGCAACGAGGAGCTTCTGGGCAAGCTCCGCGAGGCCAAGGAAGAGCTGTTCAACCTCCGCTTCCAGGCGGCGACCGGCCAGCTCGAGAACCACGGCCGTCTGAAGGCGGTCCGCAAGGACATCGCGCGGATCTACACCCTGATGCGCGAGCGTGAGCTGGGCATCGAAACGGTGGAGAACGCCTGATGAGCGAGAACAACGTGACTGAGAACACCGAGGCGCGCGGATTCCGCAAGACCCGTGAGGGTCTCGTCGTCAGCGACAAGATGGACAAGACCGTCGTCGTCGCCGTCGAGGACCGCGTGAAGCACGCCCTGTACGGCAAGGTCATCCGCCGTACGAACAAGCTCAAGGCGCACGACGAGCAGAACGCCGCGGGTGTCGGCGACCGCGTCCTCCTGATGGAGACCCGGCCGCTGTCCGCGACCAAGCGCTGGCGCGTCGTCGAGATCCTCGAGAAGGCGAAGTAAGGAAGCGGGGGCCCCGCCCCCGCTGCCCCCGCTGGTGGCTCCGCCCCCAGGCCCCCGGGCCGGGTGGGGCGGGCCCCGGCGAGGGTTTCGCCTGACCGAGCATTCCCTCGGCCGACCGGCCGGTGCGGCCCGCGCGCCCAGCGCAGCGTGCCGCACGACCCCGGCCGGGGTCGGCCAGTAATTCCTGCGGGAACAACTCGCAGGACAGTTCCGCCAGGCTCTCCGGCTCAACCCCGGAGGGAACCGGCAGACGATCAGGAGATAGACGTGATCCAGCAGGAGTCGCGACTGCGTGTCGCCGACAACACTGGTGCGAAGGAGATCCTTTGCATCCGTGTGCTCGGTGGTTCCGGTCGCCGCTACGCGGGCATCGGTGACGTCATCGTCGCCACCGTCAAGGACGCGATCCCCGGTGGCAACGTGAAGAAGGGTGACGTCGTCAAGGCGGTCATCGTTCGCACCGTCAAGGAGCGCCGCCGTCCGGACGGCTCGTACATCCGCTTCGACGAGAACGCCGCCGTCATTCTGAAGAACGACGGCGACCCTCGTGGCACCCGTATCTTCGGCCCGGTCGGCCGTGAGCTGCGCGAGAAGAAGTTCATGAAGATCATCTCGCTCGCGCCGGAGGTGCTGTAAGCATGAAGATCAAGAAGGGCGACCTGGTCCAGGTCATCACCGGCAAGGACAAGGGCAAGCAGGGCAAGGTCATTGCCGCTTTCCCGCGCGAGGAGCGCGTCCTGGTCGAGGGTGTCAACCGGGTCAAGAAGCACACCAAGGCCGGCCCGACGGCTCGCGGCTCGCAGGCCGGCGGCATCATCACGACCGAGGCCCCCATCCACGTGTCCAACGTTCAGCTGGTCGTGGAGAAGGACGGCAAGAAGGTCGTGACCCGCGTCGGTTACCGCTTCGACGAGAACGGCAACAAGATCCGCGTTGCCAAGCGGACGGGTGAGGACATCTGATGACGACCACCACCGTGACTCCGCGTCTGAAGCAGAAGTACCGCGACGAGATCGTCCAGAAGCTGCGTGACCAGTTCAAGTACGAGAACGTCATGCAGGTTCCGGGCCTCGTCAAGATCGTGGTCAACATGGGTGTGGGCGACGCCGCCCGCGACTCCAAGCTGATCGAGGGCGCCATCCGCGACCTCACCACGATCACCGGTCAGAAGCCGGCCGTCACCAAGGCCCGCAAGTCCATCGCGCAGTTCAAGCTGCGTGAGGGCCAGCCGATCGGTGCCCACGTCACGCTCCGTGGCGACCGCATGTGGGAGTTCCTGGACCGCACCCTGTCGCTCGCGCTCCCGCGCATCCGCGACTTCCGCGGCCTGTCCCCCAAGCAGTTCGACGGCCGTGGCAACTACACCTTCGGTCTCACGGAGCAGGTCATGTTCCACGAGATCGACCAGGACAAGATCGACCGCGTCCGGGGTATGGACATCACCGTGGTCACCACGGCGACCAACGACGAAGAGGGCCGCGCCCTCCTCCGTCACCTCGGCTTCCCCTTCAAGGAGGCGTGAGCGAGATGGCGAAGAAGGCTCTCATCGCGAAGGCTGCTCGCAAGCCCAAGTTCGGTGTGCGCGGGTACACCCGCTGCCAGCGCTGCGGTCGTCCGCACTCCGTGTACCGCAAGTTCGGCCTCTGCCGCGTGTGCCTTCGTGAGATGGCTCACCGTGGCGAGCTGCCGGGCGTGACCAAGAGCTCCTGGTAATTCCCCACTTGGGGACTTCCCAGGGCTCTCGGTAAGCAACCGGGGCGGCAGGACGCCCAGCCCACATGCCTTAGGCTTGTGGGGTTGGGCGTCTGCCGCCGCCCTTACGACTTACTACGCCGTAGGTCCACCGCGCCGCACCCGTCCCGTCTCGGATCGGGGAGAGGGATGGCGCACCAGGAAACCCCGGCGAGAGAGGCCGAAGGCCAATTCATGACCATGACTGATCCGATCGCAGACATGCTCACGCGTCTGCGGAACGCGAACGCGGCGTACCACGACACCGTGACCATGCCGCACTCCAAGATCAAGTCGCACATCGCGGAGATCCTCCAGCAGGAGGGCTTCATCACCGGCTGGCGCGTCGAGGACGCCGAGGTCGGCAAGAACCTCGTCCTCGAGCTGAAGTTCGGCCCGAACCGTGAGCGCTCCATCGCGGGCATCAAGCGGATCTCCAAGCCCGGTCTCCGGGTGTACGCGAAGTCCACCAACCTGCCGAAGGTGCTCGGCGGCCTCGGCGTGGCGATCATCTCCACGTCCCACGGGCTCCTCACCGACAAGCAGGCCGGCAAGAAGGGCGTAGGCGGAGAAGTCCTCGCCTACGTCTGGTAACGGAAGGGAACGGAGGAAACAGCTATGTCGCGCATCGGCAAGCTCCCCATCGCGGTTCCCGCCGGCGTGGACGTCACCATCGACGGCCGCACGGTCTCGGTCAAGGGCCCCAAGGGCGAGCTGACCCACACCGTCGCCTCGCCGATCGAGATCGTCAAGGCTGAGGACGGCACCCTGCAGGTGACCCGTCCGAACGACGAGCGGCAGAACAAGGCCCTGCACGGCCTGTCCCGCACGCTGGTGGCGAACATGATCACCGGCGTGACCCAGGGTTACGTGAAGAAGCTCGAGATCAGCGGTGTCGGTTACCGCGTGACCGCCAAGGGCTCGAACCTCGAGTTCGCGCTCGGCTACAGCCACCCGATCACCGTCGAGGCGCCCGAGGGCATCTCCTTCAAGGTGGAGACCCCGACCCGTTTCTCGGTCGAGGGCATCGACAAGCAGAAGGTCGGCGAGGTCGCGGCCAACATCCGCAAGCTGCGCAAGCCCGACCCGTACAAGGCCAAGGGCGTCAAGTACGAGGGCGAAGTCATCCGCCGCAAGGTCGGAAAGGCGGGTAAGTAAGCCATGGCATACGGGCAGAAGATCCTCAAGGGCGACGCCTACAAGCGCGCCGCGATCAAGCGCCGTCACATCCGGATCCGCAAGCGGATCGCCGGTACGGCGGAGCGTCCCCGTCTGGTCGTGACCCGCTCCAACCGCCACATCGTGGCGCAGGTGATCGACGACCTCAAGGGCCACACCCTGGCGTCGGCGTCCACCCTGGACGCGTCGATCCGCGGTGGCGAGGGCGACAAGTCCGCGCAGGCCAAGCAGGTCGGCGCCCTGGTCGCCGAGCGTGCCAGGGCCGCCGGTGTCGAGGCCGTCGTGTTCGACCGTGGTGGCAACCAGTACGCCGGGCGCATCGCCGCCCTGGCGGACGCCGCCCGCGAAGCCGGGCTCAAGTTCTGAGCCGCTTGTAGCTAGCGGAAAGAGAGAGGTAATCCAATGGCTGGACCCCAGCGCCGCGGAAGCGGTGCCGGTGGCGGCGAGCGGCGGGACCGGAAGGGCCGTGACGGCGGCGCTGCTGCCGCCGAGAAGACCGCGTACGTTGAGCGCGTCGTCGCGATCAACCGCGTCGCCAAGGTTGTGAAGGGTGGTCGTCGCTTCAGCTTCACCGCGCTGGTCGTGGTGGGCGACGGTGACGGCACCGTGGGTGTCGGATACGGCAAGGCCAAGGAGGTGCCGGCCGCCATCGCCAAGGGCGTTGAGGAGGCCAAGAAGCACTTCTTCAAGGTCCCCCGGATCCAGGGCACCATCCCGCACCCCATCCAGGGTGAGAAGGCCGCCGGCGTCGTGCTGCTCAAGCCCGCGTCGCCCGGTACCGGTGTGATCGCCGGTGGTCCGGTGCGTGCCGTGCTCGAGTGCGCCGGTATCCACGACGTGCTGTCGAAGTCGCTCGGCTCCGACAACGCCATCAACATCGTGCACGCGACCGTGGAGGCCCTGAAGGGCCTGCAGCGTCCCGAGGAGATCGCGGCCCGCCGTGGTCTGCCGCTCGAGGACGTCGCCCCCGCGGCCCTGCTGCGTGCGCGTGCCGGGGTGGGTGCGTAATCATGGCGCAGCTCAAGATCACGCAGACGAAGTCCTACATCGGCAGCAAGCAGAACCACCGCGACACCCTGCGTTCCCTGGGCCTCAAGCGCCTGGGTGACGTGGTCGTCAAGGAGGACCGCCCCGAGTTCCGCGGCATGGTGCACACCGTCCGCCACCTCGTGACGGTCGAGGAGGTCGACTGATCATGGCGGAGAACAACCCGCTCAAGATCCACAACCTCCGTCCCGCCCCGGGCGCCAAGACCGCCAAGACCCGTGTCGGTCGTGGTGAGGCGTCGAAGGGTAAGACGGCCGGTCGTGGTACCAAGGGCACCAAGGCCCGCTACCAGGTTCCGGAGAGCTTCGAGGGTGGCCAGATGCCGCTCCACATGCGTCTCCCGAAGCTGAAGGGCTTCAAGAACCCGTTCAAGACCGAGTACCAGGTCGTGAACCTCGACAAGCTGGCCGCGCTCTACCCCGAGGGTGGCGAGGTCACCGTCGAGGGTCTGGTGGCCAAGGGTGCCGTTCGCAAGAACGCGCTCGTCAAGGTGCTCGGCCAGGGTGAGATCTCCGTGGCGCTGCAGGTGACGGTCGACGCCGTCTCCGGCTCCGCCAGGGAGAAGATCACCGCCGCCGGCGGTACCGTCACCGAGCTCGTCTGAAACCTTCGGGCGTCTCGATGACCTGAACGAACCCGACCGGGGATACCTCACACAGGGGTATCCCCGGTCGGTCGTTCCTAGGGGGGCGGTCTCGCGGGTAAGGTGGCCTGCACTGCCCACTTTCACCGGGTGTCGCGGTACGGGCACCCGGAGCGGCAGTCGACCGTTACATATGTCGTTGTCGTCGTTGTTGTCGTTGTTCAGTCGGAAACTCAGACCGTCACCCTTGACGCAGTTGCGCGGGGGTCGCAGGAGGCACCGTGCTCACCGCGTTCGCCCGGGCGTTCAGGACGCCCGACCTGCGCAAGAAGCTGCTCTTCACGCTGGGCATCATCGTGGTGTACCGGATCGGTACGCACATCCCGATCCCCGGCGTCGACTACAAGAGCGTTCAGACCTGTATCGACGTGGCCAAGGGACAGCAGGGCCTGTTCGGTCTGGTCAACATGTTCAGCGGCGGCGCGCTGCTCCAGATCACGGTCTTCGCGCTGGGCATCATGCCGTACATCACGGCGAGCATCATTCTCCAGCTGCTGACCGTGGTCATCCCGCGCCTGGAGGCCCTGAAGAAGGAGGGGCAGGCCGGTACGACGAAGATCACGCAGTACACCCGCTACCTGACGGTGGCGCTGGCCATCCTCCAGGGCACCGGCCTCGTGGCCACCGCCCGCAGCGGCGCCCTGTTCTCGGGCTGCCCGGTGGCGTCCTCGATCGTGCCCGACCAGTCGATCTTCGCCACCATCACGATGGTCATCTGCATGACCGCCGGTACCGCCGTCGTCATGTGGCTCGGTGAGCTGATCACCGACCGCGGCATCGGCAACGGCATGTCCATCCTGATGTTCATCTCGATCGCCGCGACCTTCCCGTCCGCGCTGTGGGCCATCAAGAAGCAGGGCACCCTGGCCGGCGGCTGGATCGAGTTCGGCACGGTCATCCTGGTCGGCCTGATCATGGTCGGCCTGGTGGTCTTCGTCGAGCAGGCCCAGCGGCGCATCCCCGTGCAGTACGCCAAGCGGATGATCGGCCGCCGCTCCTACGGCGGCACGTCCACGTACATCCCGCTCAAGG
The DNA here is from genome assembly GCF_059510295.1 of Streptomyces sp. PTL18. NCBI lineage: Bacteria > Bacillati > Actinomycetota > Actinomycetes > Kitasatosporales > Streptomycetaceae > Streptomyces > Streptomyces sp. PTL18. The sequence continues at coordinate 175,148 of NZ_JCAJZO010000007.1, forward strand.
TCAACCAGGCGGGTGTGATTCCCGTCATCTTCGCGTCGTCGCTGCTCTACATCCCGGCGCTGATCGCGCAGTTCGCCGGGGGCAACTCCGGGTGGAAGAGCTGGGTTCAGCAGAACCTCACCAAGGGTGACCATCCGATTTACATCACCCTGTACTTCCTGCTGATCGTTTTCTTCGCGTTCTTCTACGTGGCGATCTCCTTCAACCCCGAGGAAGTCGCCGACAACATGAAGAAGTATGGTGGCTTCATCCCGGGCATCCGGGCCGGTCGGCCCACCGCTGAGTACCTGTCGTACGTACTCAACCGGATCACCTGGCCGGGTTCGCTGTATCTGGGACTGATCGCTCTCGTACCGACAATGGCGTTGGTCGGCTTCGGGGCGAGCCAGAACTTCCCGTTCGGTGGCACCAGCATCCTGATCATCGTGGGTGTCGGCCTCGAGACGGTGAAGCAGATCGAGAGCCAGCTCCAGCAGCGCAATTACGAAGGGTTCCTCCGCTGATGCGAATCGTGCTCGTCGGGCCGCCCGGTGCCGGCAAGGGGACGCAGGCCGCGTTCCTCGCCAAGAACCTGTCGATCCCGCACATCTCCACGGGCGACCTGTTCCGCGCCAACATCAGCCGGCAGACGGAGCTCGGGAAACTCGCGAAGTCCTACATGGACGCGGGCAACCTGGTGCCCGACGAGGTCACCATCGCGATGGCCAAGGACCGTATGGAGCAGTCGGACGCGCAGGGCGGCTTCCTGCTGGACGGCTTCCCGCGCAACGTCTCGCAGGCCGAGGCGCTGGACGACATGCTCGACGCCGAGGGCATGAAGCTGGACGCGGTGCTCGACCTGGAGGTCCCCGAGGACGAGGTCGTCAAGCGCATCGCGGGCCGCCGCGTGTGCCGCAACGACTCGTCGCACGTCTTCCACGTGTCGTACAAGACGCCGAAGCGGGAGGGCGTCTGCGACATCTGCGGCGGGGAGCTGTACCAGCGGGACGACGACTCCGAGGAGACGGTCCGCAAGCGGCTGGAGGTCTACCACACGCAGACCGAGCCGATCATCGACTACTACAAGGCCCAGGGCCTGGTGGTCACGATCTCGGCCCTCGGCAAGGTGGAAGAGGTCACGGCACGCGCGATGGAGGCACTGAAGCAGAAGGGGGCCGACGAGTAGTCGCTCCCGGCGCTCCACGGCCGCGGTTCCCCGATGGGGGCCGCGGCCGACGTGTGGGGTGGCGCTGTTCCGCGCCGCTGCCGGTGTCCCGTCCGCAAGCGCCGGACAGGGCGAGCGTGCCGCCCCGTATCTTTGATGGTGTCCGTCTCTTCCAGGTCCAGAAAGGCCGCAGCCCCCATGGTGCAGATCAAGACCCGCGAGCAGATCGCCAAGATGCGTGAGGCGGGGCTGGTCGTCGCCGCCGTGCACGCGGCCACGCGTGAGGCGGCCGTGCCGGGTGCCACGACGAAGGATCTGGACGAGGTCGCCCGCAAGGTGCTCGCCGAGCACGGCGCCAAGTCGAACTTCCTGGGGTACGGCGGCTTCCCCGCGACCATCTGCACCTCGGTGAACGAGGTCGTCGTCCACGGCATCCCCTCCGACGAGGTGGTCCTCAAGGACGGCGACATCATCTCCGTCGACGCCGGCGCGATCGTGGACGGCTGGCACGGGGACGCCGCGTTCACCTGCTTCGTCGGCTCCGGCCACGCATCGGAGCTGATCGAGCTGTCCCGGGTTACGGAGGAGTCCATGTGGGCCGGCATCGCGGCGATGAAGCAGGGCAACCGCCTCGTCGACGTCTCCCGGGCCATCGAGACGTACATCCGCCGGCAGCCGAAGCCGGGTGGCGGCCGGTACGGGATCATCGAGGACTACGGCGGTCACGGCATCGGCACCGAGATGCACATGGACCCGCACCTGCTGAACTACGTCGACCGCCGCCGCGGCAAGGGCCCGAAGCTGGTGCCCGGCCTCTGCCTCGCGATCGAGCCGATGGTGTCGCTGGGCACCCCCAAGACCGAGGTCCTGTCGGACGACTGGACGGTCATCACGACGGACGGCACGTGGTCCTCCCACTGGGAGCACTCCGTCGCCCTCACGGAGGAGGGCCCGCTGGTGCTGACGGCTCCCGACGGGGGCACGGCGAAGCTCGCGGAGTACGGGATCACGGCGGCGCCGGACCCGCTGGCCTGACGCCGGCCCGGACCCGCGACCGCCGGTCCGGGGCGGCCGGCCGGACCCGCGACCACCGGCCGGAGGCCGCCGGCCCGGCATCGGTCAAGGAACCGTCCCGCCGCGCATAGCGATCACCCCGATGGGGCAGACTTTCGCGATTCGTCTTTCCGGGTGCGCTGACGTAGACTGACTCGTCGGCTCTTGTGCACCCGCATGTCCGCATGCACGCGTAAGGCGCACCAGGAGTCGATCAAGGTAGTCGATTCGAAGGGCGAAGCGTGGCCAAGAAGCAAGGTGCCATCGAGATCGAGGGCACTGTCGTCGAGTCTCTTCCGAACGCCATGTTCAAGGTCGAGCTCCAGAACGGCCACCAGGTCCTGGCACACATCAGCGGCAAGATGCGTATGCACTACATCCGTATCCTCCCTGACGACCGGGTCGTGGTGGAGCTGTCTCCGTACGACCTGACGCGTGGCCGGATCGTCTACCGATACAAGTAGATCTTGCCCACGTCCCGCGTGAGCGGGGCCGCCGGCAACTGACCCGGAGAACCTCACATCCCATGAAGGTCAAGCCGAGCGTCAAGAAGATCTGCGACAAGTGCAGGGTGATCCGCCGTCACGGCCGGGTCATGGTCATCTGCGAGAACCCGCGCCACAAGCAGCGCCAGGGCTGACGCACGACCGACCGCTCCCTCTGCACCGCTATCGCAGAGTTTCGCGCGACGCGAGCTGAATTTGTTCATACGCAGGACCCGAGCCGCGAACGACGGCTCGACACCCCCGGTTCGGAGGCCGGGGACCCAGTTCGTACCTGATACGGCGGCTGGGAACCGGTTCTGTGGAAGACCTCCGAAGATCACCAGGAGCCATTGCATGGCACGCGTTTCCGGTGTCGACATCCCGCGCGAAAAGCGCGTGGAGATCGCCCTCACCTACGTGTTCGGCATCGGCCGGACCCTCTCGAAGCAGACGCTGGCTGCCACCGGTGTGGACCCGAACACCCGTGTTCGCGACCTCACCGAGGAGCAGCTGGTCGCGATCCGCGAGTACGTCGACAACAACATCAAGACCGAGGGTGACCTCCGTCGCGAGATCCAGGCCGACATCCGCCGCAAGGTCGAGATCGGCACCTACCAGGGTCTGCGTCACCGCCGTGGTCTGCCCGTCCGTGGCCAGCGCACCAGCACCAACGCCCGTACCCGCAAGGGCCCGCGTCGCGCCATCGCCGGCAAGAAGAAGCCGGGCAAGAAGTAGTCCGCAGCGGACACCTGTCCACGGTCTTCGCTGTAGGACCGACCACCTCCCGTAGGAGTTAGTAGATGCCCCCCAAGGGACGTCAGGGCGCTGCCAAGAAGGTGCGCCGCAAGGAAAAGAAGAACGTCGCTCACGGTCACGCGCACATCAAGAGCACGTTCAACAACACCATCGTTTCGATCACCGACCCGTCCGGCAACGTGATCTCCTGGGCCTCCGCCGGCCACGTCGGCTTCAAGGGCTCCCGGAAGTCCACGCCGTTCGCCGCGCAGATGGCCGCCGAGTCGGCCGCCCGCCGCGCCCAGGAGCACGGCATGCGCAAGGTCGACGTGTTCGTCAAGGGCCCGGGCTCCGGTCGTGAGACCGCGATCCGCTCCCTGCAGGCCACGGGCCTCGAGGTCGGCTCCATCCAGGACGTCACCCCGACCCCGCACAACGGCTGCCGCCCGCCGAAGCGCCGCCGCGTCTGAGGCAGGGCCTGGCCTGAAGGATTCGGGCGGTACGGTCCCCTTTCGGGCCGTACCGCCCGTACCCTTGCAGTACCCGCGCCCTTCCGGGTGCGGTGTGGTCGGGCGTCATATAGCGGGCGCCCCCGACTGAAGGATCTGATCCACACATGCTGATCGCTCAGCGTCCCTCGTTGACCGAAGAGGTCGTCGACGAGTTCCGCTCCCGGTTCGTGATCGAGCCGCTGGAGCCGGGCTTCGGCTACACCCTCGGCAACTCCCTGCGCCGCACCCTCCTGTCGTCGATTCCCGGCGCTGCTGTCACCAGCATCCGCATCGACGGCGTCCTGCACGAGTTCACCACCGTGCCGGGCGTCAAGGAGGACGTCACCGACCTGATCCTTAATATCAAGCAGCTGGTCGTCTCCTCGGAGCACGACGAGCCGGTCGTGATGTACCTGCGCAAGCAGGGCCCGGGTCTGGTCACCGCCGCCGACATCGCGCCCCCGGCCGGTGTCGAGGTGCACAACCCCGACCTGGTCCTCGCCACGCTCAACGGCAAGGGCAAGCTGGAGATGGAGCTGACCGTGGAGCGCGGTCGCGGCTACGTCTCCGCCGTGCAGAACAAGCAGGTGGGCCAGGAGATCGGCCGGATCCCGGTCGACTCGATCTACAGCCCCGTGCTGAAGGTCACGTACAAGGTCGAGGCCACCCGTGTCGAGCAGCGCACCGACTTCGACAAGCTGATCGTCGACGTCGAGACCAAGCAGGCCATGCGTCCGCGTGACGCCATGGCGTCGGCCGGTAAGACCCTGGTGGAGCTGTTCGGTCTCGCCCGCGAGCTGAACATCGACGCCGAGGGCATCGACATGGGCCCGTCCCCCACGGACGCCGCCCTGGCCGCCGACCTGGCGCTGCCGATCGAGGAGCTGGAGCTCACGGTCCGCTCCTACAACTGCCTCAAGCGTGAGGGCATCCACTCCGTGGGTGAGCTCGTCGCGCGCTCCGAGGCCGACCTCCTCGACATCCGCAACTTCGGTGCGAAGTCGATCGACGAGGTCAAGGCGAAGCTGGCCGGCATGGGCCTGGCCCTGAAGGACAGCCCGCCCGGATTCGACCCGACCGCGGCCGCGGACGCCTTCGGTGCGGACGACGACGCGGACGCGGGCTTCGTCGAGACCGAGCAGTACTAGGCGCTCCGCGAGGACGCCGGATTTTGGCTGCGGGACCGTTGTGGCTGGTCGCGCAGTTCCCCGCGCCCCCAGGGGGCGCGGGGTCTCCGACAGGCGACCGCCTGCTCGGATACTGACCCCGGTACCTGATACGGCCGGGGCAGACACCTAGGAGAAACACGATGCCGAAGCCCACCAAGGGTGCCCGTCTGGGCGGCAGCGCCGCGCACGAGAAGCACATCCTCGCGAACCTCGCGAAGTCGCTCTTCGAGCACGGCCGCATCACCACCACCGAGGCGAAGGCCCGCCGCCTGCGCCCGTACGCCGAGCGTCTGGTCACCAAGGCGAAGAAGGGCGACCTTCACAACCGCCGTCAGGTGCTCCAGGTCATCACGGACAAGAGCGTCGTCCACACGCTCTTCACCGAGATCGGCCCGCGCTACGAGAACCGTCCGGGTGGTTACACCCGCATCACCAAGATCGGTAACCGCCGTGGCGACAACGCGCCCATGGCCGTCATCGAGCTGGTCGAGGCGCTGACGGTGCAGCAGAAGGCGGTCGGCGAGGCCGAGGCGGCGACCAAGCGTGCCGTCAAGGAGTCCGAGGCCAAGGCCGAGGAGACGAAGGCCGACGAGACCACCGAGGCGCCGGCCGAGGAGGCCGCCGCCGAGGAGTCGAAGGACGCCTGAGGTTCCACCTCGCGCTGAGCGGGTCCGCCCTTGCCGGGCGGGCCCGCTTTCGCGTACCTGAGAGGATTCCCCCGTGAGTGACGAAGTACAGCCCGGTTACGTCCGCGTCCGCCTCGACCTGTCCTACGACGGCACCGACTTCCACGGCTGGGCCAAGCAGGCCGGCGGCAGGCGGACCGTGCAGGGGGAGATCGAGGACGCCCTGCGTACCGTCACCCGCTCCGCGGAGACGTACGAGCTGACCGTCGCCGGACGGACGGACGCCGGGGTGCACGCCCGGGGGCAGGTCGCCCATGTCGATCTGCCGCTCCACGTGTGGGGCGAACACCGCGGGAAGCTGCTCAAGCGGCTCGCCGGCCGGCTGCCCAAGGACGTCCGGGTCTGGGCCCTGCGCGAGGCCCCCAGCGGCTTCAACGCCCGCTTCTCCGCGATCTGGCGCCGCTACGCCTACCGGGTCACGGACAACCCCGGCGGTGTCGATCCGCTGCTGCGCAACCACGTCCTGTGGCACGACCGGCCCCTGGACGTCGACACCATGGACACCGCCGCCAAGTCCCTGATCGGGGAGCATGACTTCGCGGCGTACGCGAAGAAGCGCGAGGGGGCGACGACGATACGGGAGATCTTCGACTTCGGGGTGCGCCGGGGGGCGGACGGTATCGTCGAGATCGAGGTCCGCGCCGACGCCTTCTGCCACAACCAGGTGCGCTCCATGGTCGGCGCCCTGCTGTTCGTGGGCGACGGCCACCGTGGTGTGGAGTGGCCGCGGAAGGTGCTCGACGCCGGGGTGCGGGACAGCGCCGTGCATGTGGTGCGGCCGCATGGGCTGACCCTGGAGGAAGTCGCCTACCCGGCGGACGACCAGCTTGCCGAGCGGCAGCGGCAGGCGCGGCGGGTGCGGGTCCGGGGGCAGTGACGGGCCGGCCCCGGCCGGAGAAGCCCGGCCGGGGCGGTAGCGTGGCGCGCCGTCTACTTCGCGTCGAGGATCTGCTTGACGAGCGGCTCCAGATAGGGCTTCACGGTCTTCGAGTACGAGGCCGTGACATGGCTGTTGTCGTAGTAGACGACTTGGTCGCCGATGACCGACGGGCAGACGTCGTTCGCGCAGAACGCGGCGGTGGTGTCGATGATCTTCGCCCCGTACTTCTCGGCCACGTCCTTCTCCATGGCGCGGAAGTCTGTGTACTCCAGGGCCTGCCATTCAGGGCGGTTGCACACGGCCATGTTGTCCAGGTGGGTGGCGAGGCAGTCGGGCACGTTACGGCCGGGCTGCGGAGTGTCCGTCATGTAGACGAGCCGGGAACCGGTCTTCTGGAGCATTTTCCAGGCGGCCACGGCGCCGTCCCGCCCCGCCTCCTGCCGGACCCGGTCGGCGACGACGATCACGTCGGGCTTCGACTTCGCAAGTGCCTCGAAGGCCGATGCGCGCCAGGAGTCGCACTCCCGGTACTCACGGTTCACCTGGGGATTGAGGATCCGGTACACCTGCGGCGAGCAGCCGGCCTTCGCGATGACCGTGATCCGGGCGCCGAGGTCCTTGCCGATCGCGTCGTACAGGTCCATCCACTGCCAGGCGTGCGAGTCACCGAAGAGCACCATGGTCGTCCTGCCGTCGGGGGCGCCGACCACACAGGTGTCGAGGGGCTGGTACCGCGTGACCTCGATGGTGGCGATGCAGTCGCGGTCGGTGGTGTCGTCGGGGACCTGGGTCAGCGTCGACTGGGTGATCGCCGAGACCTTCGTGACGGTGGCGGCCTTCTGGACGGAGGTCCGGTCCTTGTAGCCCGCGGCGACCGCGCCCGCGGGGGCGGTCGCCAGGTGCAGCGGCACGCTCGTGGCGACGACCATCGCGCCGGCCGTGACGCCGGTGAGGACGAATCCGGTGAGGACACCCTTCCAGGGCCGCGCCACCAACTGCGTGTTCCGCTTGAACCGGCGCTCCACCGCGTAGTGCATGACGACGGCCAGCAGGAAGGACAGCACCGCGACCCGGAACCGGTCGGACAGGGTGAACTCGCGGTCCACGATGGACGGCCAGAGCACCAGCAGCGGCCAGTGCAGCAGGTACCAGCCGTAGCTGACGTTGCCGATGAAGTCGAGCACGGGGTTGTCGAGCAGCCGTTCCGCGCCCAACCTGGGGTTGGCGCAGCCGCCCGCGATGACCAGCAGGGCCCCCGCGACGGGACCGGCCACCGCATAGCCGGGCAGCGGGGTCGTGTCGGATATGAGCATGGCCGTGACCAGCGTGGTGCCCAGACCGAACCAGGTGAGGACGGTCGCGAACCCGGTGTTCATGCGGGAGACGAGCGGGGCGGCGAGGGCGAGCAGTACGCCGGTGGTGATCTCCCAGATCCGGGTGTGGGTGGCGAAGTAGGCGAGCGGCTGGTTCTCCGCCGTCTTCGTCAAGCCCAGGTGGAAAGAGCCTGCGATGACGGCCAGCAGCCCCAGGACCACCAGGAATCGGTTGCGGAAGATCTTGCGGCTGATCCATACCGTGACGACCAGCAGGATCGGGGCGGCGAGGTAGAACTGCTCCTCGATGCCCAGCGACCAGAAGTGCTGGTACGGCGACTGGCTGCCGTCGTTGGCGAAGTAGTCGGTGCCGTTCTCGACCAAACGCCAGTTCAGGAAGCTGAGGGAGGCACTGAGACCGTCGGCCACGTAGTCTCGGAAGCGCAGCGGGCTGCCGAAGATCCACGCGGCGGCGGCCGTGCCGACGATGGTGATCGCCATGGACGGGGAGAGTCGGCGGAAGCGCCGTGCCCAGAACTTCCCCAGCGAGACCTTCCCGGTCTTGTCGATCTCGGCGAGGAGCTGACCGCCGATCAGGAAGCCGCTCAGCACGAAGCTGACATCGACGCCGCCGTGGATGTTGAGGAGGCCGCAGTGCATGCTGACCACCATCATGATGGCGACGGCACGCAGGCCCTGTATGTCCGGGCGGTACTTGCGCAGGCGGTCCGTCTTCTGCGGTTCCTGCCGGCGTTCCGACCGGTGCGGGGGCGGAAGCGCCGGGCTTTCGGCTGTTGAGGGGTGGATGGTCACAATTCTCCAGAAAATGTCCGGTCGGGCCTGAGGGCGGCCGGCCGGCTGCGTCAGTGGACCACCGGGCAGGCGACAGCCGTACCGCTGACACGCACCCCTTGGGCCGGAATGCGGATGCCGCACGACAGCCGCAGCTGGGCGGGCAGCTCGTTGTGCGCACCGATGTGCGAGTGGCAGCCCACCACGACCTCGTGGAGGACGGACTCGCTGCCGATCGAGGAGTCGTGGTCCACCACGGATTCGTGGATCCGGGCGCCCTCGGCGACGGTGACACTCGCGCCGATGATGGAGCGGTCGACGACCACGTGCGCCCCGACGACGGCGTGCGGGCCGATCGTCGAGCCGCCCGTGACCCGGGCGGTCGGGTCGACGATCGCCGTGGGGTGGATCAGGGCCTCGGCCGGCCGGCCCACGAGGGGTGAAGCCGCCTTGCCGGTGACCAGGTCGGCCGATCCGTGGACGAAGGCCAGCGGCGTACCGAGGTCGCGCCAGTACTCCTCGGTGGTGTGGCCGAACACGCGCCGTCCCTGGGCGACGAGTTGGGGGAAGGTCTCCTGCTCGACCGAGATCTCGCGGTCGGCCGGGATGGCGTCGAGAACGGACCGGGTGAAGACGTAGCAGCCTGCGTTGATCTGGTCGGTGACGCACTCCTCGGGCGTCTTGGGTTTCTCGAGGAAGGACAGCACCCGGCCGTCCTCGTCGGTGGGGACGAGGCCGAACGCGCGCGGGTCGGGAACCCTGGTGAGATGCAGGGTCACATCCGCTTCGCGCTCCACGTGTCGCGCCAGGATGGCGGGTAGGTCCACGCCGGACAGGATGTCGCCGTTGAGGATGAGGACCGGCTCGTCCGCCGAGCCGCCCCGCAGCATGCGCGCGGCGTTCCGGATCGCCCCGCCGGTGCCGAGCGGGACCTCCTCGACGGCGTAGGAGATCTGCAGATCCTGAGTGAAGTCCTTGAACTCCTCCTCGAAGAGGCTGGCGAGGTAGGAGGTGGCGAACACCACGTGCTCCACGCCCGCGTCCATCAGCTTGGCTATCTGGTGCCTGATGAAGGAGGAGCCCGCGACGTTGAGCAGCGGCTTCGGAGTGTGGTTCGTCAGCGGGCGCAGGCGAGTTCCCTTGCCGCCCACCAGGATGATGGCTTCTTGCATGATTGCCTTCGCTCGGTCAGTTTGTGGTGGCGGTGCCGGGTCCTGCGTAATCGGAGGTGAAACAGGACTTGATGGCCTTCTCGGTTTGGGGGCGGCCGGCGAAGTCCAGACGGGATGCGGTCTTGTCGTCCGGCGGTGTGTTGGGGTCGTCGTCGAACCAGAGTGACCACCAGTAGACGCCACCCATGTGGCGCTGCTGGACGACCTTGCAGACCGCGGAGTACCAGTTCGCCTGGACCTGCGTGTTGACGGCGTGCCTGGCGTAGAAGTCGCCGGGGGAGTGGTAAGCGCCCTTCATGGCGCCGATGCCGGCCTCCGAGAGGGTGATGTGGGGGAGGGCGCCGGTCGACTTCTTGTCGAGCCACTGGTCCCATCCCCGCACCAGCCGGTCCACGGGGGCGGTGTCGGGCACCTTGACGGGGAAGTAGGCGTCGATACCGAGATGGTTGACCGGCATGTTGATGCGGCTGGTGGCGTACTTGTCCCAGTTGGCGTCGTAGCCGACGTCGCCGGAGAAGGTCTTTTCAGCGAAGGTGACGAGCGCGTCCCAGCCGGGGTCGCCCTCCATCGAGTTGAGCTCCGTGCCGATGACGAAGGAGTCCGCCTTCTGCTCGTCGGCGGTCTTCAGATACGGGGTGAGGAACGTCCGGTAGGAGCGGAACCAGGCGGAGCGGGACGCGGGGGCGATGCTGCCGCGCCAGCCGGTCGGCGGGTTCAGGGACGCCTCGTCCATGACGGGCCGAACCGTCGTACGGAACCCGGCGTCCTTGAACACCTTCAGGACCCGTCCCAGCCGCTCGGGGGACGGGGTCTTGGCACCGGCCGACGTCACGTCGGAGGCGAGGCCGCCGGTGAAGAAGGGGAAGGAGAGGGACACCGAGTTGGCGCCCAGGCCGATGAGGTACTTCGCCTGCTTGCGGGCCTGGTCATCGATGAACACGTCGGATCGTTTGTTCTTCTCCTCCTCCCAGTAGATCTGCACGCCCCACTGCGGCATGCCCGGCTTCCACGGCTTGGTGACCTCGAGGGTCTCGGCGGAGGAGTGCGGGGACGAGGTGGCCGTCCCCCGGGAGGTGCCCCGGTGCTCGGTGGTGCCGGTCCCGGAGTCGTCCAGGACGATCCTGGGCATGGCGGAGCCCGCTTCCCAGCGCACCGGGTGGTCGCCGACGACGAAGGGGGCACCCAGCACGACGGTGAGGACGGTCACCGGAAAGATGGCGAGCAGGGGAAGTCGCGAACGCATGTCAGTTGTCTTCCGGGTGGTCAGGCGGGCTTGGCGATCACGACGAACTTGTTCTCCTCGCGGCGGACGAACTTCATGAAGCCCTTGAAGCCGCCGAGTCCTTCCAGCACGGAGAAGACGGGGATGAGAGCGACGACGACGATCGGCTCCCACCATTTGCGCCGGCCGCCGACCGACGCGAGTGCGTTCAGCCGCAGGCCTTCCCAGTAGGTCCAGATGACGTAGGCGAAGTTGAGGGCCCACAGGATGACCACCGACTGGGTGACCGGCGAGGTGTTCATGTCGTTGATGAGCCAGCCGAAGAGCAGCACGGCGGTGATGTGCTGGAGCGGACCGAGGATCCAGGTGGCCACGCAGATCGACAGGAACCAGCGGTAGCGCCAGGGCACAGCCTTGTTGAAGCAGAGTGCCACCAGGCCCCAGGCCCACCTCTCGCGCTGCTTGACGAAGTCGGCCGAGGTGGCGGGGGAGGCGCCGTAGCAGCGGCCGTTGAACCAGTCGCTGCGGCCGGGGTACTTGCGGCAGAAGGTCAGGGCGAGGCGGGCGTCCTCGACGATCTCCTTGGGGCCGAAGTCCCAGCCGATGGTGGCCTCGACGGAGGCGCGCAGCACCAGCAGCTCGCCGTGTACACCGGCGGCCGGAGTGCCCATGCCGGTCAGCGCGCGGAAGCGGGCGATGTCGTCGGCGGGGCGCACGGCGTCTGCGAGCCAGGTGAAGGTGTTGACCGCGTTCTCGCGGGGATACGTGAGGATCCCCTGGGCCATGTGCTTGGCCTCGTCGGGGTGGGCGCGGCGCTGCCGGTTGATGAACTGGGCGAGGGAGGAGGCGGTGTCGGGGCCGACCCCGGTGTCGTCGTCCATGTGCAGCACCCAGACATGGTCGAGGGCCTCGCCCTCATGGATGCGCAGTTCGTGGGCGTAGTGGTTGGCACGGGCCTTGAACCGGGTCCCGTTGGCGGGGACATAGTCCTTGGGCACGGTGACCACGCGGATCAGCGGGTGGGAGTCGGCGAGCCGATCGATCGCCTCGGCCGCCTCGCAGCCCTCTTCGGTGAGTACGTCGACCCGCATGTACGGGAACCACTCCGGCAGGTGCTCGACGTACGAGAGGACCGAGCGCTCGAGCGCGGGGTAGGTGTCGTGCCGTCCGATGGTCGGCACGAGGGCGATGAGGAAGTCCTGCTCCGCGGGAGCCGGCGGGGTCATCCTGTCGATGTGCCGCACCCGGCGGCGGATGAGCAGGGCGCCCTGGATGCCGACGAGGACACCGACCACCGGCAGGGACCAGACGACCGTGAGGGCCCAGCTCAGCGGCGAGGAGCTGGGCCGGTAGGACCACAGTCCGAAGACGACCAGCAGGACGAACGGCAGGAGGAAGGGCAGGATGCCCGGTTTCCAGGACGCGGTGCGCTGCGCGAGCTTGGTGCTGTGCCGTGACTGCGGCGCACCCCCGTGGGCAAGTGTCGATGCCATGCGGACTGCGGAACTCCCGTGAGATCGGTGGCGCGTCGAGGAAGCGGCAGATCTCGGCATGACGCATCAAGGGCGTCGCGCACTCACACTCCGGGTTCTACGCCCCCCCGACGCCTTCTTCGGCGTCTCGGCCGCTGCCCTCAGATGCCCCCCCAGGCGCCAGGATCGTCGGCCGAACAGATGAGTGATGCTTACACATTTTGGGATGGTAAGAAAAGTCCATGTGAATCATGTAGTCAGAAGTTAACACAACGATCAACGATTAGTGATCGCGAGTGACTGGTTGTGTCCATTCATCGCCGCTGATCACCCTGGATGACCCGTAAGTTCGTTTGACGTCGGTCGTGGTGTTCTTGCCCCGGGGCGAGGAGAGGTTGTCGTAGGTCAGCGCTTGGCCCCACACCGTCCACAACACCCAGGGGGTCCGGGCCAGGGTGTCCGGCTGCGCCGCGTTGAGCGGCACGTGGAAGGACTCCGCGATGATCCGGGGCCTGCCGTACCGCTCCAGGCCGCGGTACCAGACCTCGGTCCAGGCCCCCGTGCCGAAGGGCTCGGCAGGGGTGTCGCTGTAGTCGTCGACGCCCACGACGTCCACGTAGCGGTCGCCCGGGTAATAGGGGTGGGGCTCGTGTCCGTAGGAACCGTCCCAGGAGTTCGGCGCCCAGACGAAGATCAGGTTGTGCAGGCCGCGCCGTCCCACCAGGTAGTCGTAGGTCACACGCCAGAGCTGCCGGAACGCGGCCGGGTCCTGGCCCGCCCACCAGAAGCCCCTGCCCGGTGTCGTGTTCATCTCGTGGTACAGGCGCAGCAGCACCGGCACGCCACGGTCGGCGAGGTAACCCAGGTGGTCGGCGAGGTACCCGAGGTCGTGCAGGAGCAACCGGTGCTCGGTGCTGCCCGGGGCGATCACCCGGGCGAACCAGCCGGGGTCCTGCGCGGCGGGCGAGGTGCGGTGCAGCGTCTGTGCGAAGCCCTTGACAGGGCTGCCCGGATACGGCTGGTGGAAGGAGAACCCGACGATGCCCGCCTGACCGCCTCCGGTGTGCGGCAGCGAGACATCGGTGCCCGAGGCGCAGTCCCAGTGTGTGCCGGAGGGGTGGTAGGAGCCGTCGGCCGGCCGGGGCAGACCAGCCCACACGCCGACGGCCAGGTCCACGGCGTCCTCGGCGTACCCCCACATCCGGCGGCAGCTCGGCCAGGAACGCGAGTACGAGCGGGCCTCGCCCACCGCCCACCCCGGCTGCCCGTAGCCGGGACCGAGGTCGAGTTCCACGAAGCCGGGCAGCCGTCCGGTGATGTCTTGCGCCTTGCGGTAGTAGTAGCCCGGCTGCTTGGTGCCTCGATAGTCGCCGTACTCCGGGTTGTACCGCTCGTTGTGCAACTCCACGTGCTGGCCGATCACCGTGCGGCTCGGCCGGCCGCGGCGCGCGTTGTTCTCCAGTCCCGCCAGCATCGCGTACACCTGGCGTGCGGCGGGCGTCGCCTGCGGGTCGCGCTCCCGCAGGTCGGTCGGGACCGGAGCGGCTCCCCGGTTCTTCGGTTCGCGCTCTTCCGAGTAGGCCCACAGCGTCAACGGCGCCACCACCGCCGCCCCCGCTGCGGCCCCGATCAGCCTGATTCGTCCCCGCAACCGCATGGCGCTAGGCCGCCGTGTGCCGGTTCACTGGTTGGCGGCCGCCGACGCCTGGGCCTCGCCGCGGCGGCGGATCTGGCGGAACGCGAACTCGGCCAGGTCGTCGCCGGCCTGGAAGACCTTGGCGTCCTTGGTGGTCACGTTCTTGCCGTCGGTGAATCCGGCGAGCGTGAAGTACGCGTAGCGGCCGTAGGCGTTGGTCGTGGAGCGGCAGACCGCCGTCCGGCAGAAGGTGGGCACACCCTTGCCGGTCAGCGAGGTGATGATGCTCTTGGAGTCCACCTCCTGCCTGGCCTTCGTGGCCTTGGCCGCCGTGTCGAAGAGAGCCACGCCGACCGTGACCGCGACGCCGTCCTTGCTGTAGGTGGCGCGGATGACGCGGGTGCAGCCGTTCTTCGTGAGCACCGCGGGCAGGGTGCCCTGGGCGGCCGACGCGCAGTTCGTGGTGGAGGCGGTGGGGCCCTTCTTGTAGACGTTCGTGCCCATCGTCAGCTGGGTGCCGGGGAACAGCGTGTCCGCGCTGATGGGGGCCGTGTCCTTCGTGGCGCTGGATATGAAGTCCATCGGGTTCAGCGGGGGAGGGGCCGAGGTCGGCGCGAAGGACGGGGCGGCGTCGGCGCTCTCACTGGGGATCTGCGCGGTGCTGGGCAGGGCGCTGGCCGGTCTGTTCGAGGCCCCGCTGCCGCCGCCCGCGGACACCACCGCCACGGCGACGGCGGTACCGACCCCCACCGTGGCCAGGGCGCCGCCGACGATCATCAGCAGCCGCCGCCGCTTGTTGCGGGCCTCCGAGGCCTCGGCGAGCGCGGCCCAGTCCGGCGAACCGCTCTGACTGCCCCACTGGGGTTGCTGGGAACTCGGTTTCCAGGGATCCCACTGGGGCTCCCCCTGCCCATAACTCATGCGGCGCATCTTAGACGGGCCACCGGCACGCTTGTTCCCTTTCGGTAACCCCGACAGCAACCGCACAGCCGCCGGCCCCGCGGCGCCACCGTGGCCGAGCCCCCGTTTTGACCCTTCTCGGGCCCGCCGTTATCCTGGCTGTTCGTTGTGTGTATTGGCTTGCTCATTCTCACGTGAGGGGCCCTTACACCGGTCCACCGGGCCGATGACCAGCGACCAGCACGCGGCTTGCGTCACCGCTGTGCGGTCAGGGCTGTCGTGATCGTCTTCGGTGGGACCTTGTCAGGAACCTCACTGAAGAAGCGAAGGCTACGAACCGTGCGTACGTACAGCCCCAAGCCCGGCGATGTGACGCGTCAGTGGCACGTCATCGACGCGCAGGACGTCGTCCTGGGCCGTCTCGCCACCACCGCCGCCACCCTGCTGCGTGGCAAGCACAAGCCCATCTACGCGCCCCACGTGGACGCGGGTGACTTCGTCATCATCATCAACGCGGACAAGGTCCACCTGTCCGGCAACAAGCGGACCCAGAAGATGGCGTACCGCCACTCCGGCTACCCGGGTGGTCTGCGCTCGATCCGCTACGACGACCTGCTGGCGAACAACCCCGAGAAGGCCATCGAGAAGGCCGTCAAGGGCATGCTCCCCAAGAACTCCCTGGGCCGTCAGATGCTCTCGAAGCTGAAGGTCTACAAGGGTGACCAGCACCCGCACGCTGCCCAGCAGCCGGTGCCGTTCGAGATCACCCAGGTCGCGCAGTAAGTCCGGCCACCCCCTAAGACTGAAGAGAATCTGAGGAGAATCGTGGCCGAGACCACTGCCGAGCAGCCGCTCGAAGAGCTTGACATCGACAGCTACACCACCGAGACCGAGGTCCCGCTGGAGGGTGAGTACACCTCCGAGTCCCTCGCCTCCCGGTTCGGTGAGCCCCAGCCGGCCGCCGGCCTGGGCCGCCGCAAGAACGCCATCGCCCGCGTCCGGATCGTCCCGGGCACCGGCAAGTGGAAGATCAACGGGCGCGCGCTCGAGGACTACTTCCCGAACAAGGTGCACCAGCAGGAGGTCAACGAGCCCTTCAAGGTGCTCGAGCTCGAGGGCCGCTACGACGTCATCGCCCGCATCGCGGGTGGCGGCGTCTCCGGTCAGGCCGGTGCGCTCCGTCTCGGTGTCGCCCGCGCCCTGAACGAGGCGGACGTCGACAACAACCGCGGTCCGCTGAAGAAGGCCGGCTTCCTGCGTCGTGACGACCGTGCGGTCGAGCGCAAGAAGGCCGGTCTGAAGAAGGCCCGCAAGGCTCCGCAGTACAGCAAGCGCTAATCGCGTCCGCTGGTCACGGCGGGCGACCTTCTGCCTGCTGTGCGCATGCACGCATCGCCCCGGCAGCACGTTTCGTGCCGCCGGGGCGGTTCGTTTACGGGGGACGGTGCTTATCACCGGCTTTTTGAGCTTATGGAGCAATCCCGACAGTCCTGGCAGGGGCTTCGGGGAAGCCATGAGAGGACAGGGTCGCGGGCGCGTGGGCCGGTGGGACGTACATCCACGGAACACACGTCGGCGGCACACGGGCCCACAGGACGTATGTTCGTGGGACGTGCGGGAGCGGGATCACGCCTACGGGGGATTCCGTCGGCAGGACACACGTATTCCGCCCCTGTCCGGACACTCGGCCTGAGCCGCACATTCGCAGCAAGTTCGGAGGACAGCACAGTGGGACGACTCTTCGGCACGGACGGCGTGCGCGGTGTCGCCAACGCGGATCTCACAGCCGAGATGGCGCTCGGCCTGTCCGTCGCGGCGGCCCATGTGCTGGCCGAGGCGGGCACGTTCGAGGGCCACAAGCCGAAGGCGGTGGTCGGGCGGGACCCGCGTGCGTCCGGGGAGTTCCTGGAGGCCGCCGTGGTCGCCGGTCTCGCCAGCGCAGGCGTGGACGTGCTGCAGGTCGGCGTGCTGCCCACCCCGGCCGTCGCCCATCTGACGGGCGCGCTCGGCGCGGACCTCGGCGTGATGCTGTCCGCCAGCCACAACGCCATGCCCGACAACGGCATCAAGTTCTTCGCCCGCGGCGGGCACAAGCTCGCCGACGACCTGGAGGACAAGATCGAGGCCGTGTACGAGGAGCACCGCACCGGCGCCCCCTGGGACCGGCCCACCGGGGCCGGGGTCGGCCGTGTGACCTTCTACGACGAGGGCCTCGACCAGTACGTGGCCCATCTCCTGGGCGTTCTGCCGAACCGTCTCGAAGGGCTGAGGATCGTCCTCGACGAGGCGCACGGCGCCGCCTCCCGGGTCTCGCCCGAGGCGTTCGCGCGCGCGGGCGCCGAGATCGTCACCATCGGCGCGGAGCCGGACGGCCTCAACATCAACGACGGCTGCGGATCCACCCACCTGGGCAAGCTCAAGGCCGCCGTCGTCGAGTACGGGGCCGACCTCGGCATCGCGCACGACGGCGACGCCGACCGCTGCCTCGCCGTGGACCACACCGGCGAGGAGGTGGACGGCGACCAGATCCTCGCCGTGCTCGCGCTGGCGATGCGGGAACGCTCCGCGCTGCGCTCCGACACGGTCGTCGCGACGGTCATGTCCAACCTGGGCTTCAAGCTGGCCATGGAGCGCGAGGGCATCCAGCTCGTGCAGACAGCGGTCGGCGACCGGTACGTGCTGGAGGAGATGAAGGAGAAGGGCTACGCGCTCGGCGGCGAGCAGTCCGGCCACGTCATCGTCCTCGACCACGCCACCACCGGGGACGGCACGCTGACCGGCCTGCTGCTGGCCGCGCGGGTCGCCCAGACCGGCCGTACGCTGCGGGACCTGGCCTCCGTGATGGAGCGGTTGCCGCAGGTGCTGGTGAACGTGCCGGACGTGGACAAGTCCCGGGTCGGTTCGTCCCCCGACCTGGCCGCCGCCGTGACCGAGGCGGAGCGGGAGCTGGGCTCGACCGGGCGCGTGCTGCTGCGGCCGTCGGGCACGGAGCCCCTCGTACGGGTCATGGTCGAGGCCGCGGACATCGACCAGGCGCGGTCGGTCGCCGGGCGGCTGGCCGACGCGGTGAAGTCGGCGCTCGGCTAACCGGTGCTGCGCCCGGAAGGGCTCACCGGGGACCGGAAGGGCTCACCGGCTCGCGACGCCCGGCGCGGCACCTCGCCGCGTCGTCGCATCACCCGAGTGCATCCGGTACGCGGGCGATGCTCCGCCTTGCGATGCACCGCACCGGACGCCGCGAGGTTTCCGGGGAACCCTTCCGGCCACGGCCCTACAGACGCCTCGTCCTGAGGGACCGTCCGCGCTGCCCGGCCCAGATCCACTTCTGGGCCAGCAGCGTGAGCGTTCCCGCCAGCACGATGCCCAGCAGGTTCAGCAGCAGTTGTTCCGCGGAGCCCCACGCCTGGCGGTACTCGTCGTAGGCGAACGCCACCGCGGCGTTCGCCGCGGCCGGGACCGTGGTCACCGAGATGGCGACGCCGACCAACGCGCCCGACTTCGCCGACGTCAGGGACAGGGTGCCGGCGGCACCGGCGAGGACGGCCACGACGAAGGAGAACGGGTCGGGGCGGTAGATGAAGTTCGTGTTGGGGCGCGCGGCATCCAGCCCGCCCCGGCTGAACAGGTCGATCGCGTCCATGAAGTGCGTGAACCCGACCGTCACCAGCATCGCCACCGCGAACCCCACCAGCAGCGCGGTCAGCGAGCGCAGCGCCAGCCGGGGCGCCCGCTGCACCAGCGCCGTGGCGATCCCCGCCAGCGGCCCGAACTCCGGGCCCACCGCCATCGCGCCCACGATCAGGATCGCGTTGTCGAGCACCACACCGCAGGCGGCGATCATCGTGGCCAGCGTGAGGAACGCGAGGTACGTGATCGACAGCGTCGACTCCTCGTGCGTGGCCTCCGCCAAGTGCTCCCACAGCACCGCGTCAGCGCCCTCGCCCGGGGCCTCGGCCTCGGCCTTGTCGGCCCGCTTGGACAGCGACAGGTCGATGTTCTCCACGGCTATGGAGCCGGTGCTCTCGAGGTCCAGCTCCTGCAGTGCGCCGAGGAGTTCGTCCGCGGCCTCGCGCGCCACGTCGCACATCACGACGTCCCCGAAGGGGTTGCGGGCGGCACCCGGCAGGACGACGAGGTGCGTGGTGCCGATCGTTCCCTCGATCAGGCGCACCACCTCCGCCGTCCGCTCGGCCGGGGTGATCAGGCGCAGATGCAGCATGCCCGCAGGGTAGCCGTCACAGTTTCCGCAGGCTCAGCCGCTGCACCTTGTGGTCCGGGCCCTTGCGCAGCACCAGGGTGGCGCGGCCCCGGGTGGGGGCGATGTTCTCCACCAGGTTGGGCTTGTTGATGGTGCGCCACATGGTGCGGGCGTAGTCGAGGGCTTCCTCCTCGGCGACCTGGGTGTACTTGCGGAAGTACGAGGACGGGTCCTGGAAGGCGGTCTCGCGCAGCTTGCGGAACCGGCTGAGGTACCACCGCTCGATGTCCTCGGTGCGGGCGTCGACGTACACGCTGAAGTCGAAGTAGTCCGCGAGACCGACCCGGGTGCGGCCGTCCTGGCCGGGCAGGGCGGGCTGGAGGACGTTCAGGCCCTCGACGATCAGGATGTCCGGGCGGCGCACGGTGAGCTTCCGGCCCGGGATGATGTCGTAGATCAGGTGGGAGTAGACGGGCGCGGTGACCTCGTCCTTGCCGGCCTTGATGTCGGCGACGAAACGCGTGAGCGCGCGGCGGTCGTACGACTCGGGGAAGCCCTTGCGTGACATCAGGTCGCGGGCCTGCAGTTCCTTGGTGGGCAGCAGGAAACCGTCGGTGGTCACCAGTTCGACGCGCGGGTGTTCCGGCCAGCGGGACAGCAGGGCCTGGAGGAGACGGGCCACGGTGGACTTCCCGACGGCGACGGAGCCGGCCACCCCTATCACGAACGGGGTCCCCGACTGGGAGCCCTGCTCCCCCAGGAAGGTGTTCAGGGCGCCGCGGAGGCCGTCCGTGGCGCCGATGTAGAGATTGAGCAGCCGGGACAGCGGGAGGTAGATGTCCCGCACCTCTTCGAGGTCGATGACGTCACCGAGACCGCGCAGCTTCTCCACCTCCTCGGCGGTCAGCGGCAGCGGCGTCTTGTCGCGCAGCGCACTCCACTCGGTACGGGTGAGGTCGACGTAGGGAGTCGCCTCCGGCCTGGGCCGGTGGGCGCTCCGGGGCATCGAGGAGACCGGAGAGATCACAGTCCATTGTTAACGGAGTTCGAACGGGGTGGCGGGGTGGGGTGCGTCACGTAGGGCGGCACCGCCCCCGAGGCGGGGGGATCGTCGGGGTCCTGCTCGCCGAGCTCGGCTGAGCGGTCGAGGGAACCCCGCGGGGACCGTTCGTACCCCGGTGGGAATTTCCGATTTCGGGCACGCGTGGGCGGGTATCGACGGCTGTCCGGCCGTAGGCTGCGGATCATGTGCGGAATCGTGGGATACGTGGGGTCGCAGTCGGCCCTCGACGTGGTCATGGCGGGACTCAAGCGGCTGGAGTACCGGGGCTACGACTCGGCGGGCGTCGCCGTGCTCGCGGACGGTGGGCTGGCCGCCGCGAAGAAGGCGGGGAAGCTGGTCAACCTGGAGAAGGAGCTGGTCGACCGGCCGCTGCCGACCGGTACCACCGGCATCGGGCACACCCGGTGGGCCACCCACGGCGCGCCGAACGATCCGAACGCGCACCCGCACCTCGACAACGCGGGCCGCGTCGCCGTCGTGCACAACGGGATCATCGAGAACTTCGCGCAGCTGCGCGCCGAGCTGGAGGAGCGGGGCCACATCCTCACCTCCGAGACGGACACCGAGGTCGTCGCCCATCTGCTCGCCGAGGAGTTCTCCGCGACCGCGGACCTCGCGGAGTCGATGCGACTGGTGTGCCGGCGGCTGGAGGGCGCGTTCACGCTGGTCGCGGTGCATGCCGACGACCCGGACGTGGTCGTGGGCGCACGCCGCAACTCGCCGCTCGTGGTCGGCGTCGGCGAGGGCGAGGCGTTCCTCGCCTCGGACGTGGCCGCGTTCATCGCCCACACCCGCTCCGCGATCGAGCTGGGCCAGGACCAGGTCGTGGAACTGCGCCGCGACGGTGTGACGGTCACCGGCTTCGACGGCCGGCCCGCAGACGTGCGCTCGTACCACGTCGACTGGGACGCCTCGGCCGCCGAGAAGGGCGGCTACGACTACTTCATGCTCAAGGAGATCGCCGAGCAGCCCAAGGCGGTCGCCGACACGCTCCTCGGCCGTATCGACCCCTCCGGCTCACTGCGCCTGGACGAGCTGCGGATCTCGCCCGCCGAACTGCGCGAGGTCGACAAGGTCGTGATCGTGGCCTGCGGGACCGCCTTCCACGCCGGGCTGATCGCGAAGTACGCCATCGAGCACTGGACGCGGATCCCCTGCGAGGTGGAACTGGCCAGCGAGTTCCGTTACCGCGATCCCATCCTCGACCCCCGCACCCTCGTCATCGCCGTCTCCCAGTCCGGCGAGACCATGGACACCCTGATGGCCCTGCGCCACGCCCGCGAGCAGGGCTCCAAGGTGCTGGCGATCTGCAACACCAACGGCTCCACGATCCCGAGGGAGTCGGACGCGGTCCTGTACACGCATGCGGGGCCGGAAGTCGCGGTCGCGTCCACGAAGGCGTTCCTGACGCAGCTCGTCGCCTGCTACCTGGTGGCCCTGTATCTGGGCCAGGTGCGCGGCACCAAGTGGGGCGACGAGATCCAGGTCGTCATCCGCGATCTGTCGAGGATCTCCGACGAGGTCGAGCGGGTCCTGGAGACCATGGAGCCGGTACGCCGGCTCGCGCGCTCCCTCGCCGGCAAGGACACGGTGCTGTTCCTGGGGCGGCATGTCGGCTACCCGGTCGCCCTGGAAGGCGCCCTCAAGCTCAAGGAACTGGCGTACATGCACGCCGAGGGCTTCGCCGCGGGCGAGCTGAAGCACGGGCCGATCGCGCTGATCGAGGAGGACCTGCCGGTGGTCGTGGTGGTGCCCTCGCCGCGCGGACGCTCGGTCCTGCACGACAAGATCGTCTCCAACATCCAGGAGATCCGGGCGCGGGGTGCGCGCACGATCGTGATCGCCGAGGAGGGCGACGAGGCGGTCGTCCCGTACGCCGACCACCTGGTCAGCATCCCGGCGACACCGACCCTGCTCCAGCCGCTGGTCGCGACGGTGCCGTTGCAGGTGTTCGCCTGCGAGCTGGCGACCGCCCGGGGCAACGAGGTGGACCAACCGCGCAACCTGGCCAAGTCGGTGACGGTGGAGTAGACCGCCTGGGGTCCCACCCCGGCCCCGCCGGCCGGGGTGGGACCGCGCTCCTTGAGTCAGCCGCGGGCGGGCCGCGCGCGGCGGTACGCCCGCTGGGTGTAGCGGAACAGCACCGCGGCCGGCAGGACCGCGCGGGCCAGGATGCTCCACGCCGGATGCTGCGCGTCGGACAGGCGGACGACGGCGAACAGGAGCCCCAGCCCGAACACCACGTCCAACGCCACCATGAGGACCAGCCCGACGGGCCACCTCCGGTGTGCCGCCTTCCTGCCGTCGTCGTCCCCGGCCGTCCGCACGGCTGTCTCCCGCTTGTGCGGCTGCGGGATCCGTTCCGGGTCCCGGGCCGGCAGGGGGACGACGGCGGCGGCGGGGACGGCCGCGTCGAGCGCCGCGATCCGCTCGGCCGTGACCTCCTGGAACAGGGTCGGTTCCACGGCCACGCGGAAGCCGTCGAGACCGGTCAGGACGCGGGCCCCGTCGGGGCGGGTGGTCATCGCGGCGCAGGCGTCGTACCGCACGGTGACCGGGCCGCCCGGCAGCAGCAGGCTCACCCCCTCGGTGCCGATGACCAGGGTGACGCCGTCGTCCTCCAGCGCGGGGTGACGGGTGCCGGTGACCGCGGACGACGAGTACTGCGGGGCGCGTGTGAAGCCCGCCCAGTCGGCGTCCCGGGTGGGCACCTGCAGCAGCCCGTCGTCCCATGCCGCGCGGGCGACCTCACGCAGGTCCGCGACCGTGACCGCCTCCAACTCGGCCCTGACCTGCTCGGGGGAGAGGATCCGGTGGCCGAGCAGCAGGCTGAGCGCGTACGACGGCAGCAGTGCGGCGCCGAGGTCGGGAGTCTCGTACTGCTTGAGCATCTTGCCGCGTGCCCAGTCCAGTTCCGCCTGTTCGACACGGCCCGCACGCAGGCGGGCGAGCGTGTCGACGACCCCGCCGACGACCGCGGCCTGCTTCTGGGGCAACGCGTCGGCGTACGCGGTGAGGGTGGCGAAGTCGGCGTCGCGCGGTGTGTAGTCGGCCTCGGCGGTGTACGAGTAGCCGCCCTCCTGGCGCAGGTCCCGGAAGAGGGCGCGGCCGAGGACCTCGGCGAAGACGGCGGCCGCGGTGGAGCGGCGCAGTACGGCGTTGAGGACGACGTGGCCGTCGTCGCCGCGGATGTAGGCGGGCGTGACGGGCAGCGCACTGGTCGCGGCCGGTGCCGGGACGCGGCTGCCGGTGGGCAGGGTGAGGTCCAGTCCGTCCGGTACCCGGTCGCTGGTGATCCACAGCACGGCGTTGTCCCGGGTGAAGCGGGTCTCGGCCCAGTTCCGCACCTGCTCGGCCGTCAGTCCCCAGGTGCCGAGTTCGTCGTAACTGGACAGGCCGTAGCCCTGGGCGCCGTAACGCCACAGCGGTATCCGGGAGTTGACGCCGTTCGCGCGGCTCGCTGCCTCGGTGCGGAGGATCTCCTTCTCCGTCTCCAGACGGTCCAGCGGCAGATCGCGCAGCGCCGCGCAGACGTCGTTGAGGTAGGCGACGACCTCGTCCTCGCCGCCGGTGACGTGGAAAAGGGTGTACGCGTTCGCCGTGGCACCGTTGTAGTGGCCGTCGGACATGCCCAGGCGGTGCAGGGCGAGGTGCTCGACGAGGTGGGTGACGCCGGACGTGGCCAGGGTCTCGTCGGCACGGCCCACGCGGAAGAAGAGACCGGCGGTGATGTCGCCGGCGCGCGGGGCGTACAGGACGGGAACGCCCTGGACGGTGGTGTGGGCGACCAGGCCGTCGAGGGCGGCGAGGTCCGCGGCCTCGGGTCTCATGGTCGCGTCGTGCGTGGTCATCCGTCCGTCTCCCCCTCAGAGCGTCGCCAGTGCGGCCGTGCGGTACTTCGCGAACCGGCTCTTCCAGTCGCCCAGGTACTGCCAGGAGGACTTGGAGGCCGTGTTGCCCAGGGCGGCGAAGTGCCGGGCGGCGTCCTCCAGGTGGCCGCCGAGCGAGAACGCCAGGGCGAAGGCGCTGTGCCCGGTGATCCAGTGCCAGCCCGGCCGGTAGTCCGGGTGCAGCACGGACACCTGTGCGGCGTGGCGCAGGTCGTCGCGTACGGGCAGGCCGCGCAGGTAGGCCGTCGCCTCGCTCCCGTCCAGTTCAAGCCAGTGTTCGATATGGGCCTCCGCGACCAGGATCCCGGCGTGCGAGCCGTCCGGCGCGGCGCTCGCGCACTCCTGGGCGAAGCCGTGCGCGGCCTCCCAGGAGCCGCCCCACTTCGGGCAGAGCTGTTGCAGCAGCTGCGACTGCGCACGGAAGTGGTGCGGGTGATGGGCCGACAGCCGGTCGTAGCGGCGCCGGGCCTCGGACTGGCCCAGCTCCAGTCCGCGAGCCGTCAGCAGCCGGGCGCTCCAGGCGGGGGCGTACGCGGGCTGCTCCGCGCACACCTCGATCAGCAACTGCTCCGCCTTGCGCAGCCAGGCGTGGAACCGGTCGAACTGCTCCCGCGAGACGTGCTTGGCACGAGCACTGCTGCGGATGCCCCAGCCGATGCGGATGTACCGCTCGGCGAGCAGCGTGGCCGGCAGCGGGTTGCCGGGCAGGGCCGCGGCGGCCTTCTCCAGGTACTCCTCGGTGCCGTCGATGTCGGCGAGGAGACCGACGGCGAAGGACACCTTGTCGACGGAGTCGAGCCCGCTGACGAAGACCTGGGTGGCCGCCCAGTCACCGGCCCGCGCGGCGGTACGCAGCGGGGCGAGTTCGGGCAGCGCGTCGAACGGGTCGGTCACCGGCTCGAACGCCGTACTGGTACTGCTCATGCGTCCGCCCCCCTGGCGTTCTCGGATACGCATCGACTGCGGACGCGCCGGCTGGTCACCCCGGGCGCGCGATCGAGCCTGCGCAGGCTAGCAGGGAGCTGTGAGGTGGGGGGACTCGGTTTTGAGGGCCTCGACGAAGGTGGCGAAGGCGGCGGTCGGGAAGGAGAGGGTGGCTCGGGTGGGGGTCTTGGAGTCGCGTATGGACACGTGGGCGGGCGAGTTCGCGATCTCTACGCAGTCGTTGCCGTCGCCGGGGCCTGAGTGGGAGGACTTCCGCCAGTTCTCGGTCATGGTCATCGTGGGCCTCACAGTTCCTTCGTCAGCCTGTGGATGAAGCCACGGGACTGATCCGGTTCGAGTGATACGACCTCCACTTTACGGAAGAGTGTTCGAAAGGAGCCGAGTTCTGTCTCCGAGTCGATGAACGCGGTGCCGTGGGGCGCGTCTCGAACCACCGTGTCGAGCTTGGGAACGGCGCCGCCCGCGTATTTCATCGTGCTGGTCGCCCCTGCGAAGCCGTCCAGGTCGAACGGGACGACGCGAAGGACGATGTGCTCCGCCTCCGAGAGTTCCAGGAGAGACGAGAGTTGGGCTCGCGCTGCTTTGCGGTCGCTGACTCTGATGCGCAAGGCCGTCTCGTGGATGACTGCTTCGTACGGCGCTGGGGTGGGCCCTTCGAGGATCACCTTGCGCTGCATCCGGTGGCGGACTCGCAATTCGACCTGATCCTCCGGAAGTTCGGGGACCCTGAAGGAGTAGACCGCACGTGCGTAGTCCTCTGTCTGAAGCAGGCCGGGGATATAAGGCAGCGCAACCTCCTTCAGAAAGGTGGCGTGGTGCTCCAACTCGGCCAGATCGAGGAACGATGCGGGCAGAAGCCTCCGGTACTCCTCCCACCAGTCGCGCGTCCGGTCGGTCGCCATCACCACGAGGGCGTCGATGAACGCGTCATCCGTACAGCCGTAGTGGGCCGCCAGTTGGCGGAGTCGTTGCTCACTCACCCCTGAGATGCCGGACTCGATCTGGCTCATCTG
This sequence comes from Streptomyces sp. PTL18, assembly GCF_059510295.1. Lineage (NCBI taxonomy): Bacteria > Bacillati > Actinomycetota > Actinomycetes > Kitasatosporales > Streptomycetaceae > Streptomyces > Streptomyces sp. PTL18. Next base: position 201,407 of record NZ_JCAJZO010000007.1, read on the forward strand.
GACGGAACTCGCGCCCAGCAGGCTCGCTGCCTCGGTCGCCTTGAGCCCTGCGGCCTCACGCAGCCTCCGCAGTTCGACGCCCAGGCGTACCTGACGTGCTGTGGGTTGCCGTCTTGCTGGCACGGCGTCTCCTTCAACGGCCTTGGCGAGGCGACTCGTTCGGGCGCCAGAGTACGCGATCGGCTTGCACGGACTGAAATTTATGCCCTACCGTCAGTGACGCAACACACACGCTGCGGAAGTGCACCGCTTCGCCGTGCCCCGACGGCCGCGGCAACGCCACCGCACGCCGCCCGCGAACCCCTCCACCTCACACGGAGCTGACGCATGCCCGAAAACGTGCAGGAACCCTGGGAGTACTGCCTCTACATCCCCAACGACCTACGCGCCGTCACCATCAGCCGTCGCACCCTCCGTCTCATCCTCACCATGCACGGCCTGATCCGCCTGGTCGACACCGCGGAACTCCTCGCGACCGAGTTGGTCTCCAACGCGGTACGCCACACGAAGGGGCCGGCGGCCCTGAGGGTGCGCTGGTCCGCGGGAGTGCTGCGGATCGGGGCGTGGGACGCCGACCCCGAGCCGCCGGAGCCGCCCGTGCCGCTTGAGTGGGTGGCCGACGTGGAGGAGGGGCGGGGGCTGGCGCTCGTCCGGGCGTGTGCCGACCTGTGGGGCTGGCAGCCGCTGGCGAGGGGCGGGAACCGGGGCAAGGTCGTGTGGTGCGAACTGGCTGCGGCGGCCTGATCGTTTTTTCGCCACTCGCAAGAGTGAACGACTCCTGATTGCCCGGACAGCCCGTCCCTTGATCCACTTAGGTTGCGCACATGGTCACATCAGCTCATGAGGGCATGCACCGCATCTTCCAGGAGCGGCCCGAGATCCTGACTCCCGTGTTCGGAGTCGTGGGTGTGCCGTTACCCGAAAAGGCGACGGTGGACGCCGTCACCACGGACGTGACGGAGGCCCGGCCGCTGGAGCGGCGCGTGGACACCGTGCTGCGTATCGGTCCGTCCGACGGTGAGGACTTCCTGCTCGCCATCGAGTCCCAGTCGGGCAAGGGCAGACCCCGAGACCGCCGACTACTTCTTCGACTTCCTGGAAATCAGCCTGGGTAACACCCCAGCCGGACAGAAACTGAAGGAAATCATGTCGTTCGTCAGCTATTTCCCTGGCCGGGGGACGGTTCGCGAGACCGCCTACCTGGAAGGCAAGGCAGAAGGCAAGGCAGAAGGCAAGGCAGAAGGCAAGGCTGAAGGCAAGGCAGAAGGCGAGGCAAAGGGGATCCTGTCCGTGCTGGAGGTGCGCGGCATCCCCGTACCGGAGAGTCTGCGGGAGCGCATCACCACCTGCACCGATCCCGACCGCATGGACGCCTGGCTGAAGCGCTCCCGCACGGTTGAGCGGGCGGAGGATCTGTTCGCCGAGGACCCGGATGTCCCGGGGACCGGTTCTGAACAGCACTGAAGTACCGGCCGACCGGCAGGAAGGTCGGCAGGGCGAACCGAGGGCCCCGGACGCCGCCGGGTACATGCCCTGAGGGCGTGGCCCGGGACGGTGCGAGCCGGCCGAGGCATGGGGAGCACCCCGGAGCGGCGAAGCGCGCTCCGGGGTGCTCCCCATGCGCGAATGCGCGTGGTGGTCAGTGAGACGTGCACGCGAACCTGAGATGCAGGCTGACCTGGATGGGCGAGCTGTCGCCGCCCCCGACAGCGATCCCTGAGCCCGTCGCGCAGTCGAAGACGCCGCTGCCGCCCGTGACCATGAGCGAGGTGGTGTTCTGCGAGTTGCCGCCCGGCTGGGCGAACTGAACACCGATCTGCCCTTGTCCGTCGGCCAGTCGGAATGTGTAGATCCCTTCAGCGGGGCCTGACGGGAAGCCCGCCGTCATGCCCGTGGCGGATCCGATGACGCGTCCGTTCCGAAAGGCGTCCAGAGTCTGGATCGTGATCGGGCCGTTCGGTCCCGGAACGGATTCCTGCTGACCCGGCACCAGCTGGAACTGCAGGAGGCACGGCCGCTCGTTCGGTCGGCCGGAAATGCTGCAAAGTCTGTCGTGATCCAGGTGTCGTCCGGCTGCCGCCGCAGGTGTGCCGAGCGAGGTTGCGGCTGCCACCAGTGCGGCACCCCAGACGACCGTCTTTCGCGTCATGTGAATCCTTCCCTGGTCGCGCGATCACGCGAGGATCGTGCGGTGGGAACTACCCGCTGCCGTCCTGTCGTAGCGAGCCGGGGCAGAGGGTTCACCCGGACGCCCCAGAATGCCGACCGGGTTCCGGGGAGCGACAGAACAGGGCAGGCCCGGGCACCCTGTTTCGTCCGGGTGTCCGGGCCCGCCCCGGGTGACGCTCAGTGCCGGAAGGCGTCCTTGGCCTTCTCCTTGGCCTGGCGGGCGTCGCCGCGTGCCTGCTCCATGCGGCCCTCGGCCTCCATGCGCTCGTTGCCGACGGCGCGGCCGGCGGTCTCCTTGACCTTGCCCTTGGCCTGCTCGGTCTTGGCCTGCGCCTTCTGGTTCTCAGCCATGGTTGTCACCATCCCAACGTCGTCACGGCCTTCGATGGTGTTCGAATAGCCGTCGTCCTCGCGGTCAAACATCGCGGTAATTCGCTGCACCATGAACGAAGATGTGCGGCGAACCCATCAGAATTCCACTGAAGCTCGCGGGAAAACCCGGAGTTCCGGATGCGTGTGCGGTCGTTGAAGGGGAACCCGTTCGACCGGAGGTTGATGAACATGGTTCCCTTGCTTCTGGTTCTTCTTCTGGCCCTGGTGCTTTTCGGTGCGGGTTTCGCCCTGAAGGCGCTGTGGTGGCTTGCCGTCATCGTGCTCGCGCTGTGGCTGCTGGGGTTCGTCGTCCGCCCGGCGAGTGGTGGTCGGCGGGGTCGCTGGTACCGCTGGTAGCGGCGCGTCTCGACGTGCCCTGGGGCCCCGGCCACGTCCGGGGCCCCCTTCCTGTGCCCGCTGACGCGAGGGTCGTCCACCGGGTGCCCACAGGGGTACCCACAACGCGCGGAAAGCGTGAAAAGGGGCGTACCCGCGTTCCGTTCGGGGCATCCGTGGCCCGTCGGGCGTCGGGTACGTCAAGCGGAACCAGCGCCTCCAAGTCGGCGCCCGACCTCCGGGCCGCCGCTCGGTGGAGGGTCGGGCGGACCCGTAGGGTGCCAGGCATGAGCATCATCGGAGTCGGTATCGATGTCGCCGAGATCGATCGTTTCCGGGCCGCGCTGGAGCGTACTCCCGGCCTCGCCGAGCGGCTCTTCCTGGAGCGGGAGTTGCTGTTGCCGGGCGGTGAGCGGCGCGGGATCGCCTCGCTGGCCGTACGGTTCGCCGCGAAGGAGGCGGTGGCCAAGGCGCTCGGCGCGCCGGGCGGGCTGCACTGGACCGACGCCGAGGTGTACGTCGAGGACAGCGGGCAGCCGCGGCTGCGCGTGACGGGCACGGTCGCGGCCCGCGCCGCCGAACTCGGCGTCCGGTTCTGGCATGTGTCGCTCAGCCATGACGCGGGTGTGGCGTCCGCGGTGGTCGTCGCCGAGGGGTAGCGCCTCCGTCATGGTCTCGGCACCGTGGGGGACACTCGGCCGTATGCGGACTGCGTACAGCGTGGAGACGGTGAGGACGGCCGAGCGTGCGCTCATGGCCCGGCTTCCGGAGGGGGCGCTCATGCAGCGCGCCGCCGCCGGACTGGCCGCGGCCTGCGCCCAGTTGCTGGGGCGGGTGTACGGCAGCCGGGTGGTGCTGCTGGTCGGCAGCGGGGACAACGGCGGCGACGCCCTGTACGCCGGGGCGCGGCTCGCCCGCCGGGGGGCGGGGGTCACCGCGCTGCTGCTGTCGCCGGAGCGCACCCACGGGGGCGGGCTGGCGGCCCTGCGGAGGGCGGGCGGCACGGTCCCCTCGGACCTTTCCGGTGCCCAGGAGGCGATCCGGGGCGCCGACCTCGTCGTCGACGGGATCGTGGGGATCGGCGGCAGGGGCGGGCTCCGGCCGGACGCCGCGCGGCTCGCCGCGCTCGCCGACGCCGCAGGCGCGGTCGTCGTCGCCGTGGACCTGCCGAGCGGGGTGGAGCCCGACAGCGGCCAGGTGCGGGGGGACGCCGTGCGGGCGGATCTCACCGTGACGTTCGGCACGCACAAGCCGGCGCTGCTCATCGATCCGGCGCGGGAGCACGCCGGTTCCGTACGGCTCGTCGACATCGGGCTCGAACTGCCCGAGGAGGCCGAGCTGGAGGCGTTGCAGCACGGGGACGTGGCCACGCTGCTGCCGGTGCCGCGGGCCGAGAGCGACAAGTACCGGCGGGGCGTCGTCGGTGTCGCCGCCGGGTCCGCGCGCTATCCCGGAGCGGCCGTGCTCGCGGTGGCGGGGGCACTGCGCGGCGGGGCCGGGGCCGTACGGTACGTGGGCCCCGCCGGGAGCGCCGTGGTCGCCCGCTTCCCGGAGACGCTGGTCTCCGACCGGGGGCCCGCCAAGGCCGGGCGGGTGCAGGCCTGGGTGGTCGGTCCCGGCGCGGGCGACGACGCGGCGACCGTGGCCGACGTGCTGGAGGCGGACGTACCCGTTCTCGTCGACGCGGACGGGCTCAGGCTGGCCGACCGCGACACCGTCCGCGCCCGTACCGCGCCGACGCTGATGACCCCGCACGCGGGCGAGGCCGCCGCGCTGCTCGGCGTGGCGCGCGAGGAGGTCGAGGGGGCCCGGCTCGCGGCCGTACGGGAGTTGGCCTCCCGCTACCGGGCGACCGTGCTCCTCAAGGGCTCCACCACGCTGGTGGCGGACCCCGACGGCGGGCCGGTGCGCGTGAACGCCACCGGCACACCGTGGCTGGCGACCGCGGGGAGCGGCGACGTGCTGTCCGGCCTCACGGGATCGCTGCTCGCGGCCGGGCTCCCGGCCCGGGACGCGGCGAGCGTGGCGGCGTACCTGCACGGACTGGCGGGCCGCTATGCGGCGGACGGCGCGCCGGCCGGGGCGCACGATGTGGCCGGCGCGATCCCGGCGGCCTGGCGGGACGTACGGGGCTGAGCGGGAGGGCGCCGACGCGGTCCGGTCGAGGGGCCCGACTGCCGGAACGCTACCCGCCGGTACCGCCATCCCCGTGCCGTCCGGCCCCTCTGAGACACTGGGGCGCGATGGAACGTATCGAGTCAGCACCCCTGCGCGCCCGCGCCGAGATCGATCTGGCGGCCCTGCGGGCGAACGTGCGTGCCCTGCGCGCCTTCGCGCCCGGCGCGGCCCTGATGGCCGTCGTGAAGTCGGACGCGTACGGCCACGGGGCCGTGCCGTGCGCCCGCGCGGCGCTCGAAGCCGGCGCCGAGTGGCTCGGCACGGCCACGCCCGAGGAGGCGCTCGCCCTGCGCGAGGCCGGAGTGCCGGGCCGCGTCCTGTGCTGGCTCTGGACCCCCGGCGGTCCCTGGCAGCGGGCCGTCGAGGCCGACGTCGACGTGTCGGTCAGCGGCCTGTGGGCCCTCGACGAGGTGCGCGAGGCGGCCGCCGTCGCAGGGGTGCCCGCCCGGGTCCACCTCAAGGCCGACACCGGCCTGGGCCGGAACGGCTGCCAGCCCGGCGACTGGCCGGAACTCGTCGCCGAGGCCCTGCGCGCCCAGGCCGACGGCCTGGTCGCCGTCGTCGGCCTCTGGTCCCACTTCGCCTGCGCCGACGAACCCGGCCACCCCTCCGTCCAGGCCCAACTGGCCCGGTTCCGCGAGATGGTGGCGTACGCCGAGCAGCAGGGTGTACGCCCCGAGGTGCGGCACATCGCGAACTCGCCCGCCACACTGATCCTGCCCGAGACCCACTTCGACCTCGTGCGCACCGGCATCGCGATGTACGGCATCTCACCGAGCCCCGAGCTCGGCACCCCCGCCGACTTCGGACTGCGCCCGGTGATGTCCCTCAAGGCGTCGCTCGCGCTGGTCAAGCAGGTCCCCGGCGGCCACGGCGTCAGCTACGGCCACCTGTACACCACCCCCGGCGCCACCACCCTCGGCCTGGTCCCGGTCGGCTACGCGGACGGCATCCCGCGCCACGCCTCCGGTACCGGACCGGTCCTGGTCGACGGCAAGCTGCGTACCGTCGCCGGCCGGGTCGCCATGGACCAGTTCGTCGTGGACCTCGGCGGCGACGAGCCCGGGCCCGGCACCGAAGCGATCCTTTTCGGCCCCGGTGACCGGGGTGAACCCACCGCCGAGGACTGGGCGCAGGCGGCCGGAACCATCGCTTACGAAATCGTGACCCGGATCGGAACCCGCGTTCCGCGCGTCTACGTAAAGGTGAACGCGGAACAAGACGGGTAATCCACCCGGGTGAGCCGGGGCAGACGTACGGCTGAACGGGTGGGGCCCTGGTGAGAGGGAGCGGGACGTGAGCGAGAGCAGTGCGGAGACGGCGATGTCCGCCGTGGACGCGACCGCCGCTGCCGCCGGCAACTGGCGCCTCGCCGGTCTCGCCGGCGCCGCGATAGGCGTGGTCGCGGCGGGTGCCGCGGCCGGCGTCGCGATCGAGCGGATGACGGTCGGCCGCGGCATGCGCAGGAAGGCCCGGCTCGTCCTGGACTCGGCGGGGCCGTACGGCACCCTCCGCGGCATCCCCGGCAAGGCGTACGCGGACGACGGCACCGAGCTGTACTACGAGGTCGACGACATCGAGCCGGAGAAGATCCCCGCGCAGCGCCGGCGCCGGCTCTTCGGACGCAAGGCCCCGGCCCCGGTCACCGTCGTCTTCAGCCACGGCTACTGCCTCAACCAGGACTCCTGGCACTTCCAGCGGGCCGCGCTGCGCGGCGTCGTCCGCACCGTGCACTGGGACCAGCGCAGCCACGGCCGCTCGGGGCGGGGCATGGCCCAGGCGGACGGCACGCCGGTCTCCATAGACCAGCTCGGTCGCGACCTCAAGGCCGTGATCGACGCGGCCGTCCCCGAGGGGCCGATCCTGCTCGTCGGCCACTCCATGGGCGGCATGACGGTCATGGCACTCGCCGACCAGTACCCCGAACTGATCCGTGACCGGGTCGTCGGCGCCGCCCTCGTCGGCACGTCCTCAGGGCGGCTCGGCGAGGTCAACTTCGGACTGCCGGTCGCGGGCGTCAACGCGATACGCCGCGTCCTGCCCGGAGTGCTGAGAGCGCTCGGACAGCAGGCCGAGCTGGTGGAGAAGGGACGCAGGGCCACCGCCGACCTGTTCGCGGGGATCATCAAGCGGTACTCGTTCGCGTCCCGGGACATCGATCCCGCCGTCGCCCGGTTCGCCGAGCGGATGATCGAGAACACGCCGATCGACGTGGTCGCCGAGTTCTACCCGGCCTTCACCGACCACGACAAGACCGAGGCGCTCGCCCGCTTCGCAGAGCTTCCGGTGCTCGTCCTGGCCGGAGTACAGGACCTCGTCACCCCCAGCGAGCACAGCGAGGCCATCGCCGACCTGCTGCCGGACGCCGAACTGGTGCTCGTGCCGGACGCCGGGCACCTGGTGATGCTGGAGCACCCGGAGGTCGTCACCGACCGCCTCGCCGACCTCCTGATGCGCTCGGGGGCGGTCCCCGCAGGGGCTACGGTGGGGGGCTATGGAAGCACCAGCACCGCACAGCCCGGCTGAGACCCCCGCGCCGGGTGTCACCGTCGAGCTCACCGTCACCTCCCCCGAACAGATGCTGGAACTGGGGCGCCGGCTCGCCAAACTGCTGCGCGCCGGCGACCTCGTGCTGCTGAACGGTGAGCTGGGCGCGGGCAAGACCACGCTGACCCGCGGGCTCGGCGAGGGCCTGGGGGTGCGGGGAGCGGTCACCTCGCCGACCTTCGTGATCGCCCGCGTGCACCCCTCCCTCGGGGACGGCCCGCCGCTGGTCCACGTGGACGCCTACCGCCTGGGCGGCGGCCTGGAGGAGATGGAGGACCTCGACCTGGACGTCTCGCTGCCGGAGTCGGTGGTCGTCGTGGAGTGGGGCGAGGGCAGGGTCGAGGAGCTGACGGAGGACCGCCTGCACGTGACGATCCACCGGGCGGTGGGCGACACGACGGACGAGGTCCGGCAGGTCACGCTGGCCGGGCTCGGGCACCGCTGGGCCCAGGTGGACCTGGCCGCGCTGTCCGCCTGAACCGGGGCGCCCCCTCGGGGACGCGTCGGGGGCGAGCGGAGGAGCGCGGCGGGGCGACGTCCCGACAACGCGTCGGCAAGCTGTTGCGCTGCGGGCATTCCCCGTGGTCACATGGATGGCGGGCACTGGGTGAGGTGTGCCTGACCGTGCCGCCCCCGCGACACCAGGAGGCGTCCATGCCGGCCACGGAACGAGATGAGTGCCAGCCGCGCGTGGTGCCCGCAGCGGGCGGTGGTCCGTCGATGAAGGACCTGCTCGCGTCGTGCGCCGCGGCCGAGGCGGTCTCGACCCCGCCGAGGGATCCCGCCCCCGGCAGGCCGCAGCCGGCTCCTGTGACCGAGGACCGGCGCAGGGCCGCGTAGAGCGGGCTGCCGCCCGACGGGTCCGGCTGCCCGACGAGGCCGCCGCGACCTGACGCGGGCTGCTTGACGCGGACTGCTCGCCCACGACTACTTGACGACGACCACTTTCTGGTTGATCGTCGCGAACTCCCACATCGCCGTGCCGTCCGCACGGCTCTCGCGGATCCCGCCCAGCTTCTTCGACGCGTCCGGCTTCGGCGTCGAGCCGTCCACGGCCGCGCTGAAGCCCAACACCACGCCGTCGACCAGCGCGAACCGCACGATGTGCTCCACCTGCCTGCCGTCCGAACCGGGCCCGGCCGCGGTCCGGGACGTCACCGCGTACGTGCCCGGAGCCGGGTCCACCGTCCCCGGCATCACGGTGAAGGTGCGCTGCACCTTGTTGTCCGTGCCGACCAGCCACACCCGGTTCTCGCCGAGCGAGTACACCACCCGCTCCCCGGTGCCGGAGCCCCCGGGCACCACCGCCGGGTTCGCCCCCTCCCGCGAAGCCTTGGGTGCGCCGGCCCCCGGAGATTTCTTCACCTGCGGCTTGCCCAGCGTGTCGGGCACGTTCGCCGACGCCTGGTAGGCGAGGAAACCGACCGTGGCGACGGCCGCCGCGGTGAGCCCGGCCACGAATCCCGAGCTGCTCCTAGCCACCCTTGCCCACCTCTCGACACCGGCACGAAGCGTCCCTGCTCCGCGGGCGCGCTTGCGTCGCACACCTTTGCCGTGACGGTAGCAGCAGCCGCGGTGCGGACCGCCCCGGCCGTGCGACGGGCGCGGGCGCCGTACGCTGTTTGCGTGCTCTTGCTCGCTCTGGATACCGCCACCCCCGCCGTGACCGTCGCCCTGCACGACGGCACGTCCGTCGTCGCCTCGACGAGCCAGGTCGACGCCAGGCGGCACGGGGAACTCCTGCTGCCCGCCGTCGACCGGATCCTCGCCGAGGCGGGCACCCGGCTCGACGCCGTCACCGGCGTCGTCGTCGGCGTCGGCCCCGGCCCGTACACCGGGCTGCGGGTCGGCCTGATGACCGCCGACACCTTCGGGCTCGCGCTCGGTGTGCCCGTGTACGGCCTGTGCACCCTCGACGGCCTCGCGTACGCCTCCGACCTGACCGTGCCCTTCGTGGTCGCCACGGACGCGCGCCGCAAGGAGGTCTACTGGGCGCGCTACGACGACGCCCGCACCCGTGTCACCGAGCCCGCCGTCGACCGGCCCGCCGAGATCGCCGAGAAGGTCGCGGGTCTGCCCGCCGTCGGCGCCGGCGCGCTGCTGTACCCGGACACCTTCCCGGACGCCCACGAACCCGAGCACGTCTCGGCCGCCGCCCTCGCCTCCCTGGCCGCCGAGAAGCTCGCCAAGGGCGAGGAACTGCCCGCGCCGAGGCCGCTGTACCTGCGCCGTCCCGACGCACAGGTGCCCAAGAGCTACAAGGTGGTCACACCCAAGTGACCGTGCCCGTGACGCCGCCGAAGACACCCCGCCTGCGCGAGATGCGCTGGTGGGACATCGACCCGGTGCTGGAGCTGGAGAAGGACCTCTTCCCGGAGGACGCCTGGTCGCGGGGCATGTTCTGGTCCGAGCTCGCGCACTCGCGGGGGCCGGAGGCGACCCGCCGCTACGTCGTGGCCGTCGAGGGCGAGCGCATCGTCGGCTACGCGGGACTGGCCGCCCAGGGAGAGCTCGCCGACATCCAGACCATCGCCGTGGCCCGCGACCGCTGGGGCACGGGACTCGGCGGGCGGCTGCTGACCGAGCTGCTGCGCGCCGCGACCGCGTTCGAGTGCACCGAGGTGATGCTCGAGTGCCGGGTCGACAACGTACGCGCGCAGAAGCTGTACGAACGCCACGGCTTCGAGGCCATCGGGTTCAGGCGCGGCTACTACCAGCCGGGGAACGTGGACGCCCTGGTGATGCGCCTGACCACCACGCCCGACGGTGACTTCGCCGCAGGGTCCGAATCTGTACGAGGAACCGAGATCAATGGCTGACCAACCCCTGGTCCTGGGGATCGAGACGTCCTGCGACGAGACCGGTGTCGGCATCGTCCAGGGGACCACCCTCCTCGCGGACGCCGTCGCCTCCAGCGTGGACGAGCACGCGCGCTACGGCGGGGTCGTCCCGGAGGTGGCCTCGCGCGCCCACCTGGAGGCGATGGTGCCGACCATCGAGCGCGCGCTGAAGGACGCGGGAGTGTCCGCGAACGACCTCGACGGCATCGCGGTCACCGCCGGACCGGGACTGGCCGGCGCCCTGCTGGTCGGCGTGTCGGCGGCGAAGGCGTACGCGTACGCCCTGGGCAAGCCGTTGTACGGCGTCAACCACCTGGCCTCGCACATCTGCGTGGACCAGCTGGAGCACGGCGCGCTCCCGGAGCCGACGATGGCGCTGCTGGTCAGCGGTGGCCACTCCTCGCTGCTGCTGTCCACGGACATCACCTCGGACGTGCGGCCGATGGGTTCGACGATCGACGACGCGGCGGGCGAGGCCTTCGACAAGATCGCACGCGTGCTGAACCTCGGCTTCCCGGGCGGCCCGGTCATCGACCGGTACGCCAAGGAGGGCGACCCGGACGCGATCGCGTTCCCGCGGGGACTGACCGGGCCGCGCGACCCCGCGTACGACTTCTCCTTCTCCGGCCTGAAGACGGCCGTGGCCCGCTGGATCGAGGCCAGGCGGGCGGCGGGGGAGGAGGTCCCGGTGCGTGATGTCGCGGCGTCCTTCCAGGAGGCGGTGGTGGACGTGCTGACCCGCAAGGCGGTGCGGGCCTGCCGGGACCAGGGCGTCGACCATCTGATGATCGGCGGCGGCGTCGCGGCCAACTCCCGCTTGCGCGCCCTGGCCCAGGAGCGGTGCGAGGCGGCCGGCGTCCGCCTGCGCGTGCCCCGTCCCAAGCTCTGCACGGACAACGGCGCGATGGTCGCCGCACTGGGCGCGGAGATGGTCGCCCGGGGCCGTCCGGCGTCGTCCTGGGACCTCTCGGCGGACTCGTCGCTGCCGGTGACGGACCCGCATGTGCCGGGCAATCCGCACGGCCACGACCACGTGCACGAGGTGAGCAGGGAGAACCTCTACTCGTGACGGTCGCCCTGATGTGGGAGGCCCGGGCGGTCGCCGGCCGGGGCGGGGAACTGCTGGCCTGGGCCCGCGCCCAGGAGCTGACGCCCCCGCCCCTGCGCCGCGAGACCTTCCGGGCCCCGCAGGACCGTGTCCTGGTCATCACCTGGTGGGACGCGGACCACGCCGCCGACCTCCCCGAACTGCCCGAGCCGGACGGGGAGTTGGTCACCAGGGCGGTGCACCGGTGGCGGTTCGAGTCGGTGTCCGCGGTGACGTCGGACTGAGGACGCGGTGTGAAAAGTGAGATTTTCCGAAGAATGACGGCCCGGTATCTCTGCTCGCCATAATTCGGACTTACGTTCCTCTGTGTGACTTCAGCTGACGAGCAGGGGGGTGGCCGGCGACGGCCACGTCTGATGAAGGTCGTGGGTGCCGTGGCAGCCTGCGGCATCGTCCTCGCGGCCGCCGGGGCGGCCTGGGCCTACTGGCATCTCAACCACAACATCAAAAGCGTCGACATCGACCGCGCGCTGGGCACCGACCGCCCGGCGCGCCCGGCACCCTCGGTCTCCGCGTCCGCCTCACCGCTGCCGAGCGGCCCGCTCAACATCCTTGTCCTGGGCTCGGATTCACGCAGCGGCGAGCAGAACGCGGCCCTCGGCGGGGGCGACATCTCGGGCGCCCGTTCGGACACGGCGATGGTGGTGCACATCGACGCGGGCCGCACGAGGGCCACGGTGGTCAGTATCCCGCGCGACACCCTCGTCACCCGGCCGTCATGCCCCCTGCCGTCGGGCGGCAGGACGGCGGTGGCGTACGGGGTGATGTTCAACACCGCCTACGAGCTGGGCGGTCCGGTCTGCGCGGTCAAGACCGTCGAGTCGATCACACGGATCCGCATGGACCACTTTCTGGAGATCGACTTCTCGGGGTTCGCCAAGCTGGTGGACGCGCTCGGCGGGGTCACGGTGACGACGGACCAGAACATCGCCGACGACAAGAGCCATCTGCAGCTGAAGGCGGGCACCCACCACCTCGACGGCACCCGGGCCCTGGCCCTGGCCCGCACCCGGTACGGCATAGGCGACGGCAGCGACCTCGGCCGCATAGCTCTCCAGCAGCAACTGGTGAAGGCGCTGCTGGACCGGCTCGCCTCGACGAACCTCCTCTCCGACCCCGCCAGGCTGTACCGGGTCGCCGACGCGGTCACCGGAAGCCTGACCACCGACACGGGACTGGACTCACTCCCGGAGCTGACCCGACTGGGCGCCAGCCTGAAGGGCCTGGCCTCGAAGAACGTGACAACGGTGATGATGCCGGTGGTGCCCGCCCCCTCGGACGCCAACCGGGTGGTGGCGAAGGACCCGGCGGCGAGCGACCTGTGGGCCTCGCTGCGATGAGGACGGCCGGCGCGGGCTCTGTGCCCGCTGCGTTCGTCCCCCGCGGAACGCGTCGAAGAAATTCCGTGGGCCGTGTCGATCCGGTGCGCGCTCGTTCGACGTAAGGGGTGAGAGGCCGGGAACAGCCGGCCGCCGCCCCGTACCGAGGAGTCACCATGCCGCGATACCTGTCGATCGTGCGTGTCGACGAGACCACCGCGCCCGCTCAGGGCCCGAGCCCCGAGCTGATGCAGCGGATGGGCGAGCTGATCGAGGAGATCACCAAGGCCGGGGTCATGCTCGACACCGCCGGGCTCACGCCGGCCGCCCAGGGCGCCCGGGTGCGCTGGGAGGGCGGGCAGCTGTCCGTCACGGACGGCCCGTTCACCGAGTCCAAGGAGGTCATCGGCGGATACGCGCTCATGCAGTGCAAGAACAGGGCCGAGGCGATCGAGTGGGCCAAGCGGTTCGTGAAGGTGCACGAGGAGCACTGGACGATCACCTGCGAGGTCCGGGAGATCGCCGAGGCGTGAGCGCCGTTTGGCACCCGCCCGCCGGGGGTGTTTGCTGGTGGGCTGTGGAAGAGCAGCCCATCCGCGCCCCCGGCGTCCCGGCCGGTGCCGTCGAGACCGTCTTCCGGATGGAGTCCCCGCGGGTCATCGCCGGTGTCGCCCGGATCGTGCGGGACGTCGGGATCGCCGAGGAGCTGGCGCAGGACGCCCTGGTCGCCGCCCTGGAGCAGTGGCCGCGGGACGGGGTGCCGGACAACCCCGGTGCCTGGCTCATGGCGACCGCCAGGCACCGTGCCATCGACCTCGTACGCCGCCGGGAGCGGTACCTGCGCAAGCTGGAGGAGGTCGGGCGGGACCTCGGCACGGCGCCGTACCACGTGGACGAGCCGTCCGACCCGGACGACATCGACGACGACCTGCTGCGGCTCGTGTTCACCGCCTGCCACCCGGTGCTGTCCGCCGAGTCCCGCATCGCGCTCACCCTGCGGCTGCTCGGCGGACTGACCACCGCCGAGATCGCTCGCGCGTTCCTCGTACCGGAGGCCACCGTCGCCCAGCGCATCGTGCGGGCCAAGCGGAGGCTCGCGGCGCGGGGCGTCGCCTTCGAGGTGCCGTACGGTCCCGAGCGCGAGGCCCGGCTCGGGTCCGTGCTCGAGGTCATCTACCTGGTCTTCAACGAGGGATACGCGGCCACGGCCGGTGGCGACCTGCTGCGCCCCGCCCTGTGCGAGGACGCCCTGCGGCTGGCCCGGGTGCTGGCCGGGCTGATGCCCAGGGAGCCCGAGGTGCACGGGCTGGCCGCGCTGCTGGAGTTCCAGGCCTCCCGCACGGCGGCCCGCACCGGGCCGGACGGCGGCCCCGTGCTGCTGAAGGACCAGAACCGGGCGCGCTGGAACCGCCTGCTCATCGCCCGCGGCGTCACCGCCCTGGGCCGCGCCGACGCGGTGGCCGCGGGGGCCCCCGGCCCGTACGTCCTGCAGGCCGCGATCGCCGCCTGCCACGCGCTCGCGCACACCTACGAGGACACCGACTGGGCGCGCATCGCAGCCCTGTACGGTCTGCTGGCCGCCCGCTCCCCGTCACCCGTCGTCGAGCTGAACCGCGCGGTCGCCGTCTCCATGGCCGAGGGACCGGGCCCGGCCCTGGAGATCGTCGACCGGCTGGCCGCCGGATCCGCCCTGCGCGACTACCACTTGCTGCCGAGCGTCCGGGGCGATCTGCTGGCCCGGCTCGGGCGCACGGCCGAGGCCCGTGAGGAGTTCGTCCGGGCCGCCGCCCTCGTCCGCAACGAACGGGAGCGTGAGCTGCTCACGGCGCGCGCGGAGGACTGCCGTTAGACGGGATGCCCGAGCAGCATGGTGGGCGCCCCGGCGACCCGGGTCAGGAACACGGTCACCGCGTTCGGACCGTGCGGCTTGGGCAGGACCTTGCGGCGCAGTTCCTCCGGTTCGACGGCCGAACCGCGCTTCTTCACCGTCAGGATCCCCACCTGCCGCTCCCGCAGCAGCGCCTTCAGCTTCTTCACGTTGAAGGGGAGCCGGTCGGTGATTTCGTACGCGGTGGCGTAGGGGGAGGCGCGGCGCTCGTCGGCCGTCACATACGCGATCGTCCCGTCGATCAGGCCGCCGCCCACCTCCTCGGCCACCTCCGCCACCAGATGCGCGCGGATGACGGCGCCGTCCGGTTCGTAGAGGTAGCGGCCGAGGGGGCGCACCGGTGGGTCGGGCAGGCCGCGCCCGCGCAGCAGGCGCGGTCCGGGCAGGAGCGTGGCCCGTACCTCGCCCGGCCGTGTGCCGAACCACAGCACCGCCTCCTTCACATCCCCGCCGTCCGAGATCCACTCGGCCTCCGCCTCGTCGGGCACCGCCTCGTGCGGGATGCCCGGCGCCACCTTCAAGGCGGCGTGCGGGGCCTTCAGGGCCGTGGCCACCGCCCAGGACAGCGGAGGTGAGTACGCCTCGGGGTCGAAGATGCGCCCGCCCGTCACCCGGCCACCACCCCTCACCGACGCTCCCGGGGAGCGCGACGCCCGGGGGGACTCCCGCCGCGCGGCCCCTCCCGGTCTGCCGCCGCGCCGTGCGGGGTCGACGAAGACGGCGTCGTACGGGGACACCTCCACCTCCGTGACGTCGGCCTCGCGCACCTCGATCAGGCCGGAGAGGCCCAGCGCGTCGGCGTTCGCGCGCGCCACGGCCGCCGTCAGCGGGTCGCGGTCCACGGCCAGGACGCGGATGCCGGCCCGGGCGAGGGCGATCGCGTCGCCGCCCACGCCGCAGCACAGGTCGGCGACGGAGGCCACCCCGAGCGCCAGGAAGCGCTCGGCGCGGTGGGCGGCGACCGTGGCCCTGGTGGACTGCTCGACGCCGTTCGGGGTGAAGAACATCCGTTGCGCGTCCTGTGCGCCGAACTTCGCCGCCGCCCGCTCGCGCAGCCGTGCCTGCGCGAGGGCCGCCGAGACCAGCTCGGCGGGGTGCTCGCGGCGCAGCCGGGTGGCGACGGCCAGTTCCCGCGCCGGGTCGGTGCCGCGCACCTCGTCCAGGAGGGCGCGGCCCTCGGGAGTGAGCAGGGAGGCGAAGGAGAGGTCGTTCACCCGGTCATTGTCGGCCAGCCGGTGGACGGCGTGCGCCGGATCGCGGTGTCGGCCCGCCGTGGACGCCGGGGACTGGAAGGATCCGGCACCATGCGACTCGTAGGACAAGATGACAAAGAGTGCGCAAACTGCCCCACTGTGCGTGCGTCGCGCTTGACGGGTCCTGGGCCGACGGTCGCGGCCCGCGCGGTTCTCGCCGTCCTGACCACCACCGCCCTCGCCGTCGGGTGCGCCGGCAGCGAAGGGGCTCCCGGCACGCCCGGCCCGCCGGAGCCCCGCAGGCCTCCGGTGGCGCGCGCACTCGACAAGCACGCCACCGAATTGCGCGCCGCGTACACCCGGCGCGTGGTCGCCGCCAGGCGCTGGGGACTCGGGAAGCCGACCGGCGAGGGGCGCGCGGCGGCGCGCCCGGAGGACCACCTGTGAGGGCACGGTGGCTGCGCACCCTGCTGGCGGGGGTCCTGGCCGCCGCGGTCCTGGCCGGGGCGACCGGCTGCGCCCAGTCGGTCGACCCCATCGAACGGCTGGGCAAGAAGGCGGCGCAGAGGGTGCGCAGATCGTACGGGCCGCACGAGGGGGCGTACCGCCGCTGGGGGCTCACCGCCCCGCTCGTGCCCGCGCCCTGGCCGCCCCGCCCCCTGCCGCGGTACGTGGACCCGGAGGACGAGGGGCTCCCGGAGGTCCTCGACCGTGTCCCCACCCACGACAAGGTCGTCTTCCTCACCTACGACGAGGGCGCCGAGCGGGATGCCCGGTTCGTCGAGATGGTCCGTGACCTGCGGCTGCCCATCAGCGTGTTCCTCACGGAGGGTGCCGACGGCCCCGGGTACGCGCGCACCGCGCGGCTGCGGGCGGCGGGGGCGACCATCCAGAACCGCACCCTGGGCCACGCCGGACTGCGCGGCCGTCCCTACGCGGAGCAGCGTGCCCAGATCTGCGCCGGGCGGGACCGTCTGCCCTCCCGCCTGGCCCGGCGCCCCCTGCTGCTGCGCCCGCCCTACGGCAGATACGACCGCACGACCCTGCGGGCCGCGGCGGACTGCGGTGTCACGGCCCTGATCCTGTGGCGCCCGACGCACGCCTACGGACGATCCGAGGCCCTCCACCCGGGCGACATCCTCCGCCCTCACGAACCGGGCCGCCCCCTGACCTCCCTGGCCACGGAGACGACCCGCCTGCTGCGCCGCCTGCAGTCGAGAGGCTTCGCGGTGGCCCGTCTGGAGGACTACCTCTGACCGGGCGTGCCGGACGGTGGTCCCGGGGGCGTCGCCCCCACCCCCGGGTGAACACCACCCCCGGGCAACCCGGCTCGGCACGGCGCGCGCCGCCGGCATTGGCACTCCGCTTGACCGAGTGCTAATCGCGGTCATAGTCTCGGCTCTGGCACTCGGCAGATGAGAGTGCCAACACAGCGACGGGCAGGTCCGGCACCCGCGACGACGGATCGACCTGGTCGCCACCTCAGACAGTTAACCCCGTGAGATCTCCGAAGGGGGAGGTCGGATCGTGACGACCGCCAGCTCCAAGGTTGCCATCAAGCCGCTCGAGGACCGCATCGTGGTCCAGCCGCTCGACGCCGAGCAGACCACGGCCTCTGGCCTGGTCATTCCGGACACCGCCAAGGAGAAGCCCCAGGAGGGCGTCGTCCTGGCCGTGGGCCCGGGCCGCTTCGAGGACGGCAACCGTCTTCCGCTCGACGTCAAGGTCGGCGACGTCGTGCTCTACAGCAAGTACGGCGGCACCGAGGTGAAGTACAACAACGAGGAGTACCTCGTTCTCTCGGCCCGCGACGTGCTCGCGATCATCGAGAAGTAAGTCACCTCAGCATTCCTGCTGTGAGCTGCGCCCCTGGCCCCCGCGACCGATAAGAGAAGCCGGGCGCCCGGGGCGCGGTTTCGTTCATCCAGATTTCCGAGAGGGCTCCCGCTGCCATGGCGAAGATCCTGAAGTTCGACGAGGACGCCCGTCGCGCCCTCGAGCGCGGCGTCAACAAGCTGGCCGACACGGTCAAGGTGACCATCGGTCCCAAGGGCCGCAACGTGGTCATCGACAAGAAGTTCGGCGCCCCGACCATCACCAACGACGGCGTCACCATCGCCCGTGAGGTGGAGATCGAGGACCCGTACGAGAACCTCGGCGCCCAGCTGGTCAAGGAGGTGGCGACCAAGACCAACGACATCGCGGGTGACGGCACCACCACCGCCACCGTGCTCGCCCAGGCGCTGGTTCGCGAGGGCCTGAGGAACGTCGCCGCGGGTGCCTCCCCGGCCGCCTTGAAGAAGGGCATCGACGCCGCCGTGAAGGCCGTCTCCGACGACCTGCTGGCCACCGCCCGCCCGATCGACGAGAAGTCCGACATCGCCGCGGTCGCCGCGCTGTCCGCCCAGGACCAGCAGGTCGGCGAGCTGATCGCCGAGGCGATGGACAAGGTCGGCAAGGACGGTGTCATCACCGTCGAGGAGTCCAACACCTTCGGTCTGGAGCTGGACTTCACCGAGGGCATGGCCTTCGACAAGGGCTACCTGTCGCCGTACTTCGTGACGGACCAGGAGCGTATGGAGGCCGTCCTCGACGACCCGTACATCCTCATCAACCAGGGCAAGATCTCCGCCATCGCGGAACTGCTGCCGCTGCTGGAGAAGGTCATCCAGGCCGGCTCCTCCAAGCCGCTGCTGATCATCGCCGAGGACCTCGAGGGCGAGGCCCTGTCCACCCTGGTCGTCAACAAGATCCGCGGCACCTTCAACGCGGTCGCCGTCAAGGCCCCCGGCTTCGGTGACCGCCGCAAGGCGATGCTGCAGGACATGGCGGTCCTCACCGGCGCCACGGTCGTCTCCGAGGAGGTCGGTCTCAAGCTCGACCAGGTCGGCCTGGACGTGCTGGGCTCCGCCCGCCGCGTCACCGTCACCAAGGACGACACCACGATCGTCGACGGCGCCGGCAAGTCCGAGGACGTCGCGGGCCGCGTCGCCCAGATCAAGGCCGAGATCGAGACCACGGACTCCGACTGGGACCGCGAGAAGCTCCAGGAGCGCCTCGCGAAGCTGGCCGGCGGCGTGTGCGTGATCAAGGTCGGCGCCGCCACCGAGGTGGAGCTGAAGGAGAAGAAGCACCGCCTGGAGGACGCCATCTCCGCGACCCGCGCCGCGGTCGAGGAGGGCATCGTCTCCGGTGGTGGCTCCGCCCTCGTCCACGCCTCCAAGGTGCTGGCCGACGGCCTCGGCAAGGAGGGCGACGAGGCCACCGGTGTCGCCATCGTGCGCCGCGCGGTCGTCGAGCCGCTGCGCTGGATCGCCGAGAACGCGGGCCTCGAGGGCTACGTCATCGCCCACAAGGTCGCCGAGCTCGACAAGGGCAGCGGCTACAACGCCGCCACCGGCGAGTACGGCGACCTGATCAAGGCCGGCGTCATCGACCCGGTCAAGGTCACCCGCTCCGCCCTGGAGAACGCCGCCTCCATCGCCTCCCTGCTTCTGACGACCGAGACCCTGGTCGTCGAGAAGAAGGAAGAGGAGGAGCCCGCCGCGGCCGGCCACGGCCACGGCCACGCCCACTGACGTACTGCTGCGTCGCCGAGGGCCCGGTACCCCCTGGAAAGCACCGAGGGGGTGCCGGGCCTTCGCCCTGTTCCGGCGTCCTACCGCTCCAGCTCGTCCAGGACACCCAGCTGCTCCATCAGCCCCAGCTGGTCGTGCTGCCACCAGGTCTCGGTGATCTTTGCGTCCTCCCCGAAGCGGAAGAGGGTCATACCGGTCATGGTGACCTTCCTGCCGGTGGGCGGGATGCCCAGGAACTCGCCCTTGTGCGTGGCGTCCCACCTCCACCGCGCGCACACCCGGTCGCCCTGCTCGATCAGGTCGTCGATCGTGAAGGCGAAGTCGAAGGCGTCGCGCCACATCCGGTACTCGCGCCGGATGGCGTCCAGGCCGATGGTGTCCTGCGGATTGACGGGGTCGTGGCTGTGGCAGCCCTCCGCCATCAGGTCGTTGAGCGGTGGCAGTTCCCCCGCCGTCGCCAGCGTGTCGAACAGGCGCCGTACCGCATCCGTGTACAACTGTTCGTCCCGCACCACCTCCAGGTCGACGAAGGTGGGCATCTCGTCGCACAGGGCGACCATCTCGCGGAAGACCTGGTCGGTCTCCGGGAGGTTGGAGTTCCGCATCGCCTCCTCGTAGGAGGGGAACTCCACGATCTCGATGAAGTGCGAGGTGTCGGACCGGTCCCTGCAGATCACGTCGTGGGTCGCCGTCCGCCTGCCCCTGGTCTTCTCGACCCATCGGTCCATGATCCGGTTCATCTCGTCGAACCGGCTGGTCTTGCAGTCGATGAGCTGCACGAATGTCATGACGCCGCCTCCGGCCCCCCTGGGTCCTGACGCAGATACGCCCCATTTTCCCACCCGAGGGGCGGCGTCACCTCGTGCTACTGCGGCCCGTACTTGCGCCCCGTCCGCGAGCTGATCCCGCCCAGCAGCGCGCGGGGGGTCACCTTGGCCACCCCCATCAGCACCTTGTACCGCGGGTCCGGGATCGACAGCGTCTTGCCGCGGGCCAGGTCGGCGAGCGCGGCGGCGACCAGTTTGTCCGCGTCCAGCCACATCCAGTTCGGGATGCTGTCCGTGCCCATCCCGGCCCGCTGGTGGAACTCGGTGCGCACGAACCCCGGGCACAGCGCCATCAGCCGTACGCCCGACCCGGCCAGGTCCTTCGCCGCGCCCTGCGTGAACTGCACGACCCACGCCTTCGACGCCCCGTACGTACCGCGCGGCACGAACGCCGCGACCGAGGCCACGTTGACGATGCCGCCGCGACCGCGCTTCCGCATCGCCCCCGCCGCCGCGCTCGTCAGCCGCAGCACGGCCTCGCAGTGCACCTTGAGCATCCGCAGCTCGTCGGCCATCGACACGTCGAGGTACCGGCCCTTGTTTCCGAAGCCCGCGTTGTTCACGAGCAGGTCGACCGGGTTCCTCAGATCGGACAGGCGCGTGGCGACCGCCTCGATGCCCTCGTCGGTGGCCAGGTCCGACGTCAGTACCTCCGCCTCGATGCCGTGCCGGTCGTGCAGCTCGGTCGCCTGTTCCCGCAGCCGCTTGGTGTCGCGCGCCACCAGGACGAGGTCATGGCCGTCGGCGGCCAGCCGCCGTGCGAACGCGGCGCCGATGCCCGCGGTCGATCCCGTAATCAGAGCCGTTGTCATGGGCCAACGATAGTGACCCGGAGTCGGCGGGTCCGCCTGACGGACGGGGCATTTCACCGGCTCCGGCAGCAACGTTCGTCTGCTCCGGGCTACTTCCGGGACGCGTACTTGTGCGCGTACTCCCGTGCCGCCGCCACGCTCTCCGGGTGCAGCGCGTCGCCCGCCGCCAACAGGCTCGGCAGCAGGTTCCGTTCCGTGGTCGTCGCCCGGAACTGCAGCGCGACGGTGACGTCGTGGTCGGGCCGGTGCACCACCGTGACGGGGTCGCCGACCCGAATCTCACCCGGCTCGATCACCCGCAGATAGGCGCCCGGCGCCCCCCGGCGCGTGAACCGCTTCACCCAGCCGCGCTCGCCGAGGTGCTCCTGGAAGGTACGGCACGGAATCCGCCCGCAGGTCACCTCCAGCACCAGCTCCGCCCCGATCCGCCAGCGCTCGCCGATCCGGGCGCCGGACACGTCGAGCCCTTCCGTGGTGAGGTTCTCGCCGAACGAGCCGCTCGGCAGCGACCGGCCCAGCTCGCGCTCCCAGCCGTCGAGGTCCTCGCGGGCGAACGCGTACACCGCCTGGTCGTCACCGCCGTGGTGCCGCAGGTCGCACACCGCGTCCCCGGCCAGCCCGCTCGCGCCGGCGCCCTTCGGGCCGGGCGCGGTGACCCGCACGGGCCCCTCCACCGGCCGTTTGTCGATGCCGGTCAGGCCCTCCGGCTGGTCGGTGTACTCGACGGCCACGGGGCGGCCCACGTTCAGGGACAGAAGCTTCATGCCCGCACGGTAGGGGACCGGCGGTCAAAGCGTCGACGCCTTATTGGCCGGTCCTTCCAAGGTTCCCTTATGCTCACCCGCGTGATCGAGGCTCGACATCTCCGTGTGCTGCGCGCCGTGGCCGCCACCGGCTCCTTCTCGGCGGCGGGGCGCGAGCTGGGTTGTACCCAGCCCGCCGTCAGCCAGCAGATGAAGGCCCTGGAGACGTCCGTCGGCACGCCGGTGCTGGTCCGCAGCGGCCGCGAGATGCGCCTGACGCAGGCGGGCGAGGCGCTGGTGCGGCACGCGGCGGGCATCCTGGCCGGGCTCACCGCCGCCGAGGAGGAGGTCGCCGCCATCGCGGGCCTGAGGGCCGGCCGCGTCCGCCTCGTCTCCTTCCCGAGCGGCAGCTCCACGCTGGTCCCCACCGCACTCGCCGCCCTGCGCGCCGCGCACCCGGGCACCCGCGTCTCCCTGGAGGAGGCCGAGCCGCCCCAGTCCGTGCAGAAGCTGCGTGCCGGTGACTGCGACATCGCGCTCGCCTTCCGCTACGAGGGCGCGGAGGCGGGCGTCGAGGAGTGGGACGACCTGGTCGTGCGCCACCTGCTCACCGACCGGCTCGTCGGGCTCGTGCCCGAGGGCCACCGGTTGGCGCGCGCCGAGTCGGTCGCCATCGGCGAACTGGCGGGGGAGCCGTGGATCGCGGGCTGTCCACGCTGCCGGGGGCAGCTCGTGCAGGTGTGCGAAAGTGCCGGCTTCACACCGCGCATCGACTTCGCGACGGACGACCATCCGGCGGTGGTGGGCCTGGTCGGTGCCGGCCTCGGAGTGGCCGTTCTGCCCCAGCTCGCGGTCGAGTCCGTACGTCCGCGCGGAGTGCGCCCGGTCGCGTTGGAACCGACGGTACGGCGGGAGATCGTCGCCCTCACGCTGCCGGACCTGGCCCAGGTGCCGGCGGTGGCGGCGACCCTGGGGGAACTGGCGCGGGCGGCCCTGCGCTAGCGAGGTACCCGAAGAGTGCGGTGATGGTTCGGCGCTCGTGCGCCCGGGGGCGGTGACAGCCCCGGCCATGTCCCCCCTGAACGGCCCGACCCCGTGACATCGCCCCCTCACGGGCGGAACATGCCCCCTGTGCCCCCTGAAACAGCCCCCTCGGGGCGGTGGAGCGCCCCCAAACCCGGGCACACACGCGTGCCCGTGACTGAAAAAACGTTCCTTCAGCTGTTCGAGGCCGCGTGGTCGTGGCTCCCACCGGTCGTCGAGGCCGGTACCAGCCGGTTCCGCGCCCGCCCCATGAGCTCTTCACGCTCGTCCTCGGTCAGCCCTCCCCACACCCCGTACGGCTCGCGCACGGCCAGGGCATGGGCTGCGCACTCGGCGCGGACGGGGCACCTCATGCAGACCTCTTTGGCCGAGTTCTCGCGAGCGCTCCGCGCCGCCCCGCGTTCGCCCTCGGGATGGAAGAAGAGCGAACTGTCGACCCCACGGCAGGCCGCATGGAGCTGCCAGTCCCACAGATCCGCGTTCGGACCGGGAAGGCGGGAGAAATCTGCCATTGCGTGTCCCCTTGTTGCCGTTCTGGGCGGATATGTGTTGTCAACCGTACATCGACGATCTTATGAGATGAAAATATGACTCATTGCGAATCTAGCCCCAGACACCAGCTAACGGGAAGAAAAGCGGCTAAATGGGGCATAGGTGGTGATGAAAGTGGGGGGTTACGCTGCGCGTGTCTGCACCGTGTCCGCGCCCTCACGTACAGTGCCGAAGATGGCTTGCTGCACCGTAACTCTTTCGAGTGACCATCGTTGAGAGTGCGGAGGCGGTTGAAACAACAAGCGCTCGGGCAGGCGTCCGAGGGCGTCGACCGCACAGGTGACGATTTCGTACCAGCCTGGAGGCTCAAGGTGACGCGCATCAGCTGCGGAGGGCGGTCATGACATCCGTCCTCGTCTGCGACGACTCCCCGCTTGCCCGAGAGGCGCTCCGCCGCGCGGTGGCGACCGTGCCCGGCGTCGAGCGCGTGACGACGGCGGCCAACGGCGAGGAAGTCCTCCGCCGCTGGGGGGCCGACCGCTCGGACCTGATTCTGATGGACGTACGCATGCCCGGACTGGGCGGCGTCGAGACCGTACGGCGGCTGCTGTCCGCCGACCCCGGTGCGCGCATCATCATGCTCACCGTCGCGGAGGACCTGGACGGGGTGGCGCTCGCGGTCGCCGCCGGCGCGCGCGGCTACCTCCACAAGGACGCCTCGCGTGCGGAGTTGCGAGCGACCGTCACACAGGCCCTCGCCGACCCGACCTGGCGGCTCGCGCCGAGGCGGCTGCGCTCGGCCGAGATGGGTGCCGCGCCCACGCTCACCGCACGCGAGATCCAGGTGCTGGAGGGCATGAGCCACGGCCGTTCCAACGCGGAGATCGGCCGGGAGCTGTTCCTCTCCGAGGACACCGTGAAGACCCACGCCCGGCGTCTGTTCAAGAAGCTCGGCGCGTCCGACCGCGCACACGCGGTGGCGCTCGGCTTCCGGTGGGGCCTGGTCCGCTAAGTGGATCACCGCGGGGGTGCGCAGATCCCCGCCTGCCGCAGGGCGGGCGGGGCACGGCGACCTCGGGGAAGCCCCTCCCTCGAGCCGCCTGGCGGAGAGGCCCGCCGGATGCCCGCTGCTCGTTTCGTCGCGGATGCCGCATCCTTGAGGGTGTGGAGTTCCTCGGGGACGAGTCGATCGAGCGGGAGGGGAGGGCGCAGGAGATGAGTTCCGGCGCACCTGCTCATAACGCTTCGGTGCACAACTACGGACGCGGTGCCACGGACCGTACGACGCCGAGGCACCATGGACCGATGCGCGACGACGAGACGACGGTGATCGGTGCGCTCGTCCATCGTGCCGTCGACGGCGACGAGCAGGCGACCCACGACCTGCTCGCCCGCGTCCACCCTCTGGCCCTGCGCTACTGCCGTACGCGACTGTCCCGGCTGCCCGGCGACGCCCGGCACTTCGTCGAGGACCTGGCCCAGGAGGTCTGCGTCGCGGTCCTCCTCGCCCTGCCGCGCTACAAGGACACCGGGCGCCCCTTCGAGGCGTTCGTCTTCGCCATCGCCGCACACAAGGTCGCGGACCTGCAGCGTGCGGCGATGCGTCATCCCGGGTCGACGGCGGTCCCTTCGGACGAGATGCCCGAACGCCCGGACGACTCCCTGGGCCCCGAGGAGCGCGCCCTGCTCAGCAGCGACGCCGAGTGGGCCAAGAAACTCCTCGCCAACCTCCCCGAGAACCAGCGTGAGCTGCTCCTGCTCCGCATCGCGGTGGGCTTGACGGCCGAGGAGACGGGTCAGATGTTGGGAATGTCACCGGGAGCGGTGAGGGTGGCGCAACACCGGGCGCTGAGCCGGTTGCGGGCACTGGCCGAGCAGTAGCGCGTTCCTTTCCGCCGCGACGGGCCGCGACGGCGACGGGCCGGCGCCGCCGGACCGTGCCCGGCCTGTGGGTACGCCGCCTGAGGGCCTTGTTCGCAGGTCGATGTACAGGCCGAATGAACAGGCCGTATGAACAGCTCGAACCCGATCTCCGTACGAACATACGAAGCCGGGGGCCACCCCGAACCGTGGAATGAGAGCCCCGTGCTTCCCGTTAGCATGGACATCCGCACCGTTCAAGGCCATTTGGGGAAGGTGTCATGACTGCCAACGTCGACGGAGTGCCCGAGAAATTCGCGACACTCGGGCTGACCTACGACGACGTGCTGCTGCTGCCGGGCGCATCCGAGGTGCTCCCCAACGCGGTCGACACCTCGTCCCGTATCTCCCGCAACGTCCGTGTCAACATCCCGCTGCTGTCGGCGGCGATGGACAAGGTGACCGAGTCCCGCATGGCCATCGCGATGGCCCGGCTCGGCGGCGTCGGCGTGCTGCACCGCAACCTCTCGATCGAGGACCAGGTCAACCAGGTGGACCTGGTCAAGCGGTCCGAGTCCGGCATGGTCACCGACCCCATCACGGTGCACCCGGAGGCCACGCTCGCCGAGGCCGACGCCCTGTGCGCGAAGTTCCGCATCAGCGGTGTCCCCGTCACCGACCCGGCCGGCAGACTGCTCGGCATCGTCACCAACCGTGACATGGCCTTCGAGACGGACCGCTCCCGTCAGGTGCGCGAGGTCATGACGCCGATGCCGCTGGTGACCGGCAAGGTCGGCATCTCCGGCGTCGACGCCATGGAACTGCTGCGCAAGCACAAGATCGAGAAGCTTCCGCTGGTCGACGACGCCGGTGTCCTCAAGGGCCTGATCACCGTCAAGGACTTCGTCAAGGCCGAGAAGTACCCCAACGCCGCGAAGGACGCCGAGGGCCGCCTGCTCGTCGGCGCCGCCGTGGGTGCCAGCCCGGAGGCCCTCGAGCGCGCCCAGGCGCTCGCCGAGGCCGGCGTGGACTTCCTGGTCGTCGACACCTCGCACGGCCACAACAGCAACGCCCTCAGCTGGATGGCCAAGATCAAGTCCAGTGTGTCCGTCGACGTGATCGGCGGCAACGTCGCCACCCGCGACGGCGCCCAGGCGCTGATCGACGCCGGTGTCGACGGCATCAAGGTGGGCGTGGGCCCCGGCTCGATCTGCACCACGCGTGTGGTCGCCGGCATCGGCGTCCCGCAGGTCACCGCCATCTACGAGGCCTCCCTCGCCGCCCGCCCGGCCGGCATCCCGCTGATCGGCGACGGCGGTCTGCAGTACTCCGGCGACATCGGCAAGGCGCTCGTCGCCGGCGCCGACACGGTGATGCTGGGCAGCCTCCTCGCGGGCTGCGAGGAGTCGCCCGGCGAGCTGCTCTTCATCAACGGCAAGCAGTTCAAGTCCTACCGCGGCATGGGCTCGCTCGGCGCCATGCAGTCCCGCGGCCAGGGCAGGTCGTACTCGAAGGACCGCTACTTCCAGGCGGACGTCGCCTCCGACGACAAGCTCGTGCCCGAGGGCGTCGAGGGCCAGGTGCCCTACCGCGGCCCGCTGGCCAACGTGCTGCACCAGCTCGTCGGCGGCCTGCGCCAGACCATGGGGTACGTGGGTGCCGCCACCATCGAGGAGATGGAGTCCAAGGGCCGATTCGTCCGTATCACCTCCGCGGGCCTCAAGGAGAGCCACCCGCACGACATCCAGATGACGGTCGAGGCGCCGAACTACAGCAACAAGTGACGCCCACGCGCGCGTGAAGGCCACACGGCGGTCCCGGAAGCATCCGGGGCCGCCGTTGTCGTCCCCGCGGAGGGCTTCTGCCGGGCCCGTCGGCGATACTGGAAGACGCTGCAACGCATAGGGAAAGGCCTAGAGACGTGACTGAGATCGAGATCGGGCGCGGCAAGCGCGGCCGCCGGGCGTACGCCTTCGACGACATCGCCGTCGTCCCCAGCCGCCGTACGCGGGACCCGAAGGAGGTCTCGATCGCCTGGCAGATCGACGCCTACCGCTTTGAGCTGCCGTTCCTGGCCGCCCCCATGGACTCCGTCGTCTCCCCGGCCACCGCGATCCGCATCGGCGAGCTCGGCGGCCTCGGTGTGCTGAACCTCGAGGGCCTGTGGACGCGGTACGAGGACCCGCAGCCGCTGCTCGACGAGATCGCCGAACTGCCGGCCGGGACCGCGACCCGGCGGCTGCAGGAGATCTACGCGGCGCCGATCAAGGAGGAGCTGATCGGCGCGCGCATCAAGGAGGTGCGCGACTCGGGCGTGGTCACCGCCGCCGCGCTCTCGCCGCAGCGCACGGCGCAGTTCTCCAAGGCGGTCGTCGACGCGGGTGTGGACATCTTCGTCATCCGCGGTACGACGGTGTCTGCGGAACACGTCTCCGGCTCGCACGAGCCGCTGAACCTGAAGCAGTTCATCTACGAGCTCGACGTCCCGGTGATCGTCGGCGGCTGTGCCACGTACACGGCGGCCCTGCACCTGATGCGCACCGGCGCGGCCGGCGTCCTGGTCGGCTTCGGCGGCGGCGCCGCACACACCACGCGCAACGTGCTCGGCATCCAGGTCCCCATGGCGACGGCGGTCGCGGACGTGGCGGCGGCCCGCCGCGACTACATGGACGAGTCCGGCGGCCGGTACGTGCACGTGATCGCGGACGGCGGCGTGGGCTGGTCCGGCGACCTGCCCAAGGCCATCGCCTGCGGCGCGGACGCGGTGATGATGGGTTCGCCGCTCGCCCGAGCGACGGACGCCCCGGGCAAGGGCCACCACTGGGGCATGGAGGCCGTCAACGAGGAGCTGCCGCGCGGGCAGAAGGTCGACCTCGGCACGGTCGGCACGATCGAGGAGGTCCTCACGGGCCCGTCGCACACGCCGGACGGCTCGATGAACTTCTTCGGGGCGCTGCGACGGGCGATGGCGACCACCGGGTACAGCGAGCTGAAGGAGTTCCAGCGGGTCGAGGTGACGGTGGCGGACTCGCAGCACCGGCGGTAGCCGTACGGCGTTCAAGGGCCCGGCGCACCCTTCGGGGCGGACCGGGCCCTTTCGTGTGCGCTTGGGCGTTTTCGCAGGTGGGGTGCGTGCGGTGGGGCGGAGCGCACGGTTGGCTTCGGGGCCGTTGCGCCAGGGGAGGGCGGTTCTGGGGCGGTGACGACACCCGAGGACCCCGCGCCACCAGCCAAGGAGACCCAAGCCCCCACGCGCGCCATCACAACCGATGCGCCACCCCCGTGGGCGTGGCCCCCCGTGTGTCCAGCAGCAGCTGAGCCTTCACCGACAGCCCCTGCAGGTCGTACGTCCGGTGCTGCTGCAGCAGCACGGTCAGATCCACCCCGGCCACCGCCTCGTAGAGCGAGTCCGCACGCGGGATCGGGCGGTCCAGGACGCTCCACGCGGGGACGTACGGGTCGTGGTAGCTGACGGACGCGCCCAGTTCCATCAGCCGCAGGGCGATCTCGTGCGCGGGGGAGCCCTGCAGGTCGGCCAGGTCCGGCTTGTACGTCACGCCGAGCAGCAGCACGCGGGCGCCGCGGGCCGACTTGCCGTGCTCGTTCAGGAGGGTGGCGGCGCGCTGGACGACATACTGGGGCATGCGGCCGTTGACCTGCTGGGCCAGTTCGACCATGCGGAGGCTGCGCCCGGTCAGGCCCGCCAGGTCCTGGGAGACGGCGTGGCCGCCCACGCCGGGGCCGGGGCGGAAGGCCTGGAAACCGAACGGCTTGGTCTCCGCGCAGCGGATGACGTCCCACAGGTCGACACCCAGGTCGTGGCAGAGCACCGCCATCTCGTTGACCAGGGCGATGTTGACCTGCCGGTAGTTCGTCTCCAGCACCTGCACGGTCTCCGCCTCGCGCGGTCCGCGCGCGCGTACCACCTTGTCGGTGAGGCGCCCGTAGAAGGTGGCGGCCGACTCGGTGCAGGCGGGGGTGAGACCGCCGATGACCTTGGGGGTGTTGGCGGAACCGTAGTCGCGGTTGCCCGGGTCGACGCGGCTCGGCGAGTAGGCGAGGTGGAAGTCGCGTCCGGCGCGCAGCCCGGAGGTCTTTTCGAGCAGTGGGCGCAGGAAGCCCTCCGTGGTGCCCGGCGGCACCGGGGACTCCAGGATCACGGTGGTGTGCGGGCGCAGCCGTGCGGCGAGCGTGCGGGCGGCCGTCTCCACCTGGGTGAGGTCGAGCCCGCCGTCGGCGCCTCGCGGGACGGGGGCGCAGATGACGGCGGTGCGGACGCGGCCGAGCTCGGCGGGGTTGGTGGCCGGCCGGAAGCCGCGCGCGAGCATGCGGCGCAGTTCGGCGGCGGTGAGGGAACCGGCCTCGGGTCCCGTCTGGTACCCGAGCGTCGGGATGCCGGCCGTGACGGCGGCCTGGGCCAGGGACAGGCCGAGATGACCGAGTCCGATGACGGCGAGATCTGCGGGCATGGCGTGAGCCGTCCTTCCCAATAGCCGAGGCGGGAGAGGTGCGCAACCGCTGTGGACAGAACGAGCGAGCGCAATGTCACACTAGGAGTAAATATGACCGATTTGCGGTATTGACTGATGGCGTTTCCGTGAGTGTTGTCCACAGGCCGCGGACGCGTGGTGGCCGAAGTGGGGCATCACGGTCAGACTTTGGGACATGGGGAACAGCGGCAGGGCTTTACCCGACTGACGGGTGTGGCCTGCGCGACGACGCGGGAGGCAGCGGTGAGGACAGCGGCACTGGGGCCGGCGCAGCGCGCCGAGTCACTGGCGGGAATGGCCGGGCGCGAGCTGGACGTGCTGGTCGTGGGCGCCGGTGTGGTCGGCGCGGGCGTGGCGCTGGACTCCGTCACCCGTGGTCTGTCCACCGGCCTGGTCGAGGCGCGTGACTGGGCGTCGGGCACCTCCAGCAGGTCCAGCAAGCTCATCCACGGCGGTCTGCGCTATCTCGAGATGCTGGACTTCGCCCTCGTGCGCGAGGCGCTGAAGGAGCGCGGGCTGCTGCTGGAGCGCCTGGCGCCCCATCTCGTGAAGCCCGTGCCGTTCCTGTACCCGCTCCGGCACAGGGGCTGGGAGCGGCTGTACGCGGGCTCGGGCGTCGTGCTCTACGACGCCATGTCGATGGCCCGCGGCCATGGCCGGGGTCTGCCGCTGCACCGGCACCTGAGCCGTCGTCACGCCCTGAGCGTCGCCCCCTGCTTGAAGAAGGACGCACTGGTCGGCGCATTGCAGTACTACGACGCACAGATGGACGACGCCCGTTTCACAGCGACGCTGGTGCGCACGGCCGCGTGGTACGGGGCGAAGGTCGCCAACCGCGCGCGGGTGACCGGGTTCCTGCGCGAGGGCGAACGGGTCGTCGGCGCCAGGGTGCAGGACGTGGAGGCGGGCGGGGAGTACGACGTCCGCGCCCAGCAGGTCGTCAACGCGACGGGAGTGTGGACCGACGACACCCAGGCGATGGTGGGCGAGCGTGGCCGCTTCCACGTGCGGGCGTCCAAAGGCATCCACCTGGTGGTGCCGAAGGACCGGGTGAACTCGTCGACGGGCCTGATCCTGCGCACCGAGAAGTCCGTCCTCTTCGTCATACCGTGGGGCCGGCACTGGATCATCGGGACGACCGACACCGACTGGAACCTCGACAAGGCGCACCCGGCGGCCTCCAGCGCGGACATCGACTACCTGCTGGAGCACGTGAACTCCGTGCTGGCGGTGCCGCTCACCCGGGACGACGTGGAGGGTGTGTACGCGGGCCTGCGGCCCCTGCTCGCCGGCGAGTCGGACGCGACCAGCAAGCTCTCCCGCGAGCACACCGTGGCGCACCCGGTGCCCGGCCTGGTGGTCGTGGCGGGCGGCAAGTACACGACGTACCGGGTGATGGCCGAGGACGCCGTCGACGAGGCGGTGCACGCCCTGGACCGGCGGGTCGCCGACTGCGTCACGGAGGACGTCCCGCTGCTGGGCGCCGAGGGCTACCGGGCGTTGTGGAACGCGCGGGCGCGCATCGCGGCGCGCACGGGACTGCACGTGGTCCGGGTGGAGCACCTGCTGAACCGCTACGGCTCGCTGGCGGAGGAAGTGCTCGACCTGATCGCCGACGACCCGTCACTGGGCGAACCGCTGCACGCGGCCGACGACTATCTGCGCGCCGAGGTCGTCTACGCCGCGTCACATGAGGGAGCGCGGCACCTGGACGACGTGCTGACCCGGCGGACCCGTATCTCGATCGAGACGTTCGACCGCGGCACGCGCAGCGCCCGGGAGGCGGCCGAGCTGATGGCACCGGTGCTCGGCTGGGACGGCGACCAGATCGGGCGCGAGGTGGAACACTACGAGAAGCGGGTCCAGGCGGAACGGGAGTCCCAGCGCCAGCCCGACGACCTGACGGCGGACGCGGCGAGACTGGGGGCGCCGGACATAGTGCCGTTGTAGGAGGGGCACGGGCAGGGACCTCTTCCCTGGGCTCCCGGTGCATCTGAGGCGGCATCAAGGTGCCGATCGGGCGCCCGGCGCACACCCGGGCCGCCTCGCCGCCCCCGCCCGCCGCCTTCACACGTGCTCCGACCGGGGGGAGCCGCCGAATCAGGGGCACCCTGGGCGTGGGACGGTCCGAGCGTGGGTGACAATGGAGGCTCTGTCAGGGCGGGTTGCATGAGGGGACGCATGTCGGAGGCGGAGCGGGCGGGGACAACCCGTCAGGACAAGAGCGAACGTCTCCTCGCCGGGCGGTACCGGCTGGGGGACGTACTCGGCCGCGGCGGCATGGGCACGGTGTGGCGGGCCGAGGACGAGACCCTGGGACGGACCGTCGCCGTCAAGGAGCTCCGGTTCCCGTCGAACATCGACGAGGACGAGAAGCGCCGGCTCATCACACGCACGCTGCGCGAGGCCAAGGCGATCGCCCGGATCCGCAACAACGGCGCGGTGACCGTCTTCGACGTGGTCCACGAGGACGACCGGCCCTGGATCGTGATGGAGCTGATCGAGGGAAAGTCGCTCGCCGAGGTCATCCGCGAGGACGGCCTGCTCGAGCCGAAGCACGCCGCCGAGGTCGGGCTCGCGGTCCTCGACGTCCTGCGCGCCGCGCACCGTGAGGGCATCCTGCACCGCGACGTGAAGCCGTCGAACGTGCTGATCTCCGAGGACGGCCGGGTCGTGCTCACCGACTTCGGCATCGCCCAGGTCGAGGGCGACCCGTCCATCACCTCCACCGGCATGCTCGTCGGCGCCCCCTCCTACATCTCGCCGGAGCGGGCCCGCGGGCACAAGCCCGGCCCGGCGGCGGACCTGTGGTCGCTCGGCGGACTGCTGTACGCGGCGGTCGAGGGCGTACCGCCGTACGACAAGGGCTCGGCCATCGCCACGCTGACCGCGGTGATGACCGAGCCGCTGGAGGAGCCCAAGAACGCCGGCCCGCTGAGGGACGTCATCTACGGGCTGCTCACCAAGGACCCGGGGCAGCGGCTCGACGACACGGGCGCGCGGGCGCTGCTCAACGAGGTCATCCGCGCGCCCGACCCGGGGGAGAAGGTACCGGCGGACGCGACACGGGTCGTGGCGTTGCCGCCGGTGCCCGAGGAGTCCAGGAAGCCCGAGGAGTCCAAGAAGCCCAAGGGGCTCAAGGGGAAGGGGACGTCGGGGTCCGGGGCCAAGCGGGCCGAGGAGGCCGCGGACCGGCTGCGCGGGGCCCTGCGGTCGGTGCGCAAGGCGGCGTCGTCGGGCGCGGCGACGGCCGGTGCCGCCGCGGCCCCGCGGACCGAGGGGGCCGATCCCGACGAGGCGGCCGAGGGCGCGGTGGCCGCACGGGCGGACGTTCCCGCGGCCGGGGCCTCGGGCGCCGTGCGGCCGGGGGCCGCCTCGGCGGGCGCACGGGAACACACGGCTGCCGTCACATCGAACTCCGGTGCGGCGAAGCCGAGTTCGGGCTGGCCCATCGTGCCGGACCCGGACCGGCCGCCGCGGCCGGCGACCCCGCCCCGGGCGCCTCTCACGGACGTGGTGCCGAAGCGGACGCTGGTGATCATCGCTGTCGTGGTGGTGCTCGCGGTGCTCGGAACCGTGCTCGCGCTCATCCCGTGGGGCGGGGACGACGGCTCGCAGACCCGCTCGAAGGGCGCCACCAAGGCCGCCGCGACCGCCGGGAGCGGCGGCAAGGGCAGTGGCGGCAAGGGCAGTGGCGGCAAGGGCAGTGGCGGCGGGACGCGCTCGGACAGCGGCAGCTCCGGCACGACCACGACGAACGGGTCGGACCGGCAGAACACGGCCGACAGCGAGCCCGCCGGGAGCGCCGGCGCGGGAGCCTCCGCAGCGGCGGGCGGCGCTGCCGTGGCGAAGACGTACAAGGGCGGTCAGGGGTACTCGATCGGTCTGCCGGCCGGCTGGAAGTACGCGTCGTCGGACGACGCGGGCGACCGTTTCACCGGTCCGAACGGGCAGAGGCTGCTGGTCGCCTGGACGTCCACGCCCAAGGGCGACCCGGTGGCGGACTGGAACAGCCAGGAGCGCTACATGGTGCGCCCCCAGTACCACCGGATCGGCATCGAGAAGGTGGACTACCGCGACTGGAACACCGCCGACTGGGAGTTCACCTATGTGGACTCCGGCACCACCTACCGGGTGACCGACCGCGGATTCGTCGTCAACTCGCACCAGGGATACGGGCTGATGTACACGGCGAAGGCGGACGACTGGGACGGGGACCTCCGCAAGAACACCTGGAAGACGCTGACCGAGACGTTCCAGCCGAAGTCATGACGTACCGAGCGTCCGGTCGGCGTTGCGCCGGCCGGTGTCCCGGGCAGATATGACATCCCCGGGTTGCGGGTTGCCTCCGGCACGTATCGTGAGGGACGGATCGCGAACCGTACGCATCCGGAACGGAACGCGAGGCGAACGGACTTGACCGACCGGGCGGCTGGGGGAGGCAATCGTGGACGACTATGCGGGACGGGTACTCGCCGACCGCTACCGCCTGCCGCTGCCGCCCGCCGACGAGTACGAGTCCGCGGAGACCCGGGCCTTCGACACCTACAGCGGGCAGGAGGTCCTGATACGGCAGGTGCCGTTGCCGGAGGTCGTCGAGGCGGAGGTGCTCGACGCCGACGGGCTGCCCGAGGGGTTCGTGGCGCGAGACGGCCGCCGCGGCGGTCCCGGCCGGACGACGGCCACACGACGGCCCACCGACCCGGCCGTGCGGCGCGCCGTCGAGGCCGCGCAGGCCGCCGCCCAGATACCCGACCACCCCCGGCTCGACCAGGTCTTCGACGTGTTCGCCGAGGGCGGCTCGCTGTGGATCGTGAGCGAACTCGTCGCCGCGTCAACGCTCGCCGCGCTGCTCGCGGAGCAGCCGCTGACGCCGTACCGCGCGGCCGAGGTCGCCTCCGACGTCCTCATGGCGTTGCGCGTCCTGCACGCCCACGGCTGGGTGCACCGCAACATCACCGCCCGCACGGTGCTCGTCTGCGACGACGGCCGCGTGATACTGACGGGCCTGGCGGCCGGGGCGGCCGAGGAGGCGCTGTGCGGGTACGACCCGGTGCCGGCACGGGAGCCCGACCCGGGGCCCGGTGCGACGGACGGCGACCCCTCGGCCCCCGTGCCCGCTCCCCGGCCCGGCGGCTCCGGCGGCGGCACCTTGCGATCCGGCGGCGGCTCATTCGGCTCCGGCGGTTCCTCCGGGCCCGGCGGGACGGTGCGCAGCATGGACGCCGAGGCCGCGCGGCGGGCCGCGATCGAGGCGCGGGCGACCGGCGCCGGTCCCGGCGTGGGCACCGCCGCTGCCGGTGTGCCCGCCGTGGCGCCGCGCACGCTGCAGTCCGCGGAGGACGTGCGGGCGGCACGGGCCGGAGCGATCGCGGCCTACCGCGCCGGGGCCCGGGCCGCGGCCCGGGTACAGGAGGAACAGCGCGGCAGCCACACGGCGTTGCCCGCACCCCGCCCGGCCGACCCCGGCCCCGACATGGCGCCGCAGCCACCGTCCGGGCAGGACGCCCGCCCCGTCACCCCACCCTCGGACCGGACCGTCGACCCGTACGGGACGGGCCGTCCGGCGCCCTGGCACGGCGCCGTCCCCCGTCCCACGGCCCTCGACGCCGCACCCGGGCCCCAGGGCAACGGCGGCGGCCCGAACGAAGGGGCCGCGCTGCCCCCTTCCGGGACTCCCTGGCCGCATCGCGGCCCCGCCACGCCGCTCGCGGCAGAGCGGGCGCGGCAGGCCCGGATGGCCGTGATCGGGCCGGTCACCGAGAGGTGGGCGCCCGAACAGGCCGGGCCCGTGCACGAGAACTGGCAGCTGGCACCGCCGATCGGGCCCGCGACCGACCTGTGGGCGTTGGGCGCGCTGCTGTTCCGGGCCGTCCAGGGGCACGCGCCGTACCCCGAGGAGAACACCGCCGAGCTGGTCCAGCTCGTCTGCTCCGAACCGCCCGCCTTCGCGGAGGAGTGCGGTCCGCTGCGCCCCGTCGTGGAGTCGCTGCTGCGCCCGGATCCGACCGAGCGGCCCGATGTCGAGGAGCTGAGCGGGTGGCTGCGCTCCCTGGTGCGGTCCGCGCCCGAACCGGAGGCGGGGGCACATGTCATCGCGGCGCCGCCCGTCGACCCCGCCCGGCTGCCGATCGTGCGGCGCCGGGGCGAGCTGGTCCGCAGGCGGCGCGCCGGACTGCCCGCCGCCACCCACGCCCGCCACAAACGCGCCAAGGACGGCCGTCGCCGGCCCCACCGCCTCGGCCGCACCCTTCTTCTGCTGATCCTGCTCGCGCTGGCCGCGGCGATCGCGTACGCGATGGCGTTCATGCCGAAGGCCGGGACCGGCGGCAGCGGCGCGACGGGGGAGCACACCGGCGCCGTCGGCGAGGCGAGCCCCGCCCCTCAGCAGTCCGACCCGGGCAGCGCGCAGCAGCCGCAGCAGGACGGCTCCACCAGCCCCTCCGCACCGGCCGATTCGCCCCGGACCCAGGCCACCGGCGACCAGGTCGGCCACGGGTTCACCCTGCGCAAGGACCCCGAGGGCTTCAGCGTCGCGGTGGCCGACGGCTGGGACCGGACTCCGAAGAACGCGCAGGGCCAGGTCGTCTACTCCCAGGGCGACTTCCAGCTGATCGTGGTGCCCGGACGCGACACCACCGGCAGGTACGGCAGTGACCCGCTGGCCTACCAGCGGGAGTCGGAGCCCGAACTCCAGCCGTTCCGCGACTCCACCTGGGCCACCTCCAGCGGGATGCGGCGCATCGACGTAGGCGGACGGACCATGGCCGAGGGGCAGTTCACCTGGACGAACGGCAACGGCCAGGAACTGTTCGTCCGCAACCTCGCCGTCCTCGTCGGCGGCCACTACCACGTGGTGCAGGTCCGCGGCCCCGACGCCGAACGCGACGAGGTCACCCGGCTGTTCGAACAGGCCGAGCAGACCTATCGGCTGACGCACTGACCGATCGATCACCCACAGTAGCCCAGCGGTCCCGTTGTGCCGAGTGTGGGGTGATTCCGCCCCTGCCGGGAAGGGAGAACCGTCACAGTGCGGTCTCCGTTACGGCCCCGCCGGTTCCCTGCACGGGGACCGCTCTTTAATGTGGCCTCGTCAAGAGCATTGCGGGGAAACGTGAATCAGATGCAGGGCCTGCTCCTCGCGGGCCGCTACCGGCTCGTCGACTCGATCGGCAGCGGCGGCATGGGCCGGGTGTGGCGCGCCCACGACGAGGTGCTGCACCGGGCGGTCGCCATCAAGGAACTGACGGCCGCACTGTACGTCACGGAAAGTGACCGAGCCGTGCTCCTCGCCCGTACCCACGCCGAGGCACGGGCCGCCGCGCGCATCAACCACTCGGCCGTCGTCACGGTGCACGACGTCCTGGAGCACGACAACCGGCCGTGGATCGTCATGGAGCTGGTCGAGGGCGGCTCGCTGGCCGACGCGGTCAAGGAACGCGGCCGGGTGGAGCCCGCCGAGGCCGCCCGGATCGGGCTGTGGGTGCTGCGCGCCCTGCGCGCCGCGCACTCCGCGGGTGTACTGCACCGCGACGTGAAGCCCGGCAACGTCCTGCTCGCCGCCGACGGCCGGGTCCTGCTCACCGACTTCGGGATCGCCCAGGTCGAGGGCGACACCACCATCACCCGCACCGGGGAGATCGTCGGGTCGGTCGACTACCTCGCGCCCGAGCGCGTCCGCGGCCACGACCCGGGCCCCGCCTCCGACCTGTGGGCGCTCGGCGCCACGCTGTACTCGGCGGTGGAGGGCAGGTCGCCGTTCCGGCGGACCTCGCCGCTGACCACCATGCAGGCCGTGGTCGACGAGGAGCCTGAGTCGCCGCGGTTCGCGGGCGCCCTGGAGCCGGTGATCTCGTGTCTGCTCCGCAAGGATCCGGCCGAGCGGCCCGACGCCTCCCGGCTGGAGCAGATGCTGGCCGAGGCGGCCGAGGGACGGCGGCCGAGGGCCGCCCAGGAGTACGTGGCGACACAGCACGTCGATCTGAGCGGCGTCGGGGACACGTCCGCGAACGTTCCGCGCCCCCGGCGGGCCCGCGAGGCGGAGACGGCCCGCGGGACCGTGCCCCAGCCCGCCATGCCGTCCGCACCCCGGCCCCGCAGGCGGCACCGCGCCCGTACGGCCGTGCTCGTGCTGGCGCTGGCCGCGGTGGTCGGCGCGGGGGGCGCGGTGGCGTGGCAGAAGTGGGGCGGGGGCGGCCGGACGGCCGGCGCGCCGGCTTCCTCGCCGTCCCCGGCGCCCAGTGCCCAGGGCACGCAGGGGGCCGACGCGAGGGGCGACCTCCCCGTCGGCTGGGTGCGCCGCGGCGACCCCTACGGCTTCAGCCTGGCCGTGCCCTCCAGGGCCTGGAAGCGGAAGCTGTTCGACGAGGCCACCCACCAGGTCGACTACACCCCCGACGGCGGGGAGCACTTCATCCGCATCGCCATCGACAGCTCACCCGACTTCGCGACCGCGCACGACCACCAGCTCGACCTTGAGCAGCAGCTCCACCGGCTGGTCGACTACCAGCGGGTGGTCCTGGAGTCGAACACCTACCGCGACCGCCCGGGCTCCCTGTGGGAGTACACCTGGACCGCGCTGGCGAAGGACTCGACGACCGCCCCCGGGCCGCGCCACGCCATCGAGGAGACGTACTTCTCCCGCGACGGCGTGGAGTACGCCATCTACATGTCCGGCCCGGAGGCGGACTGGACCACGACGCGGCAGCAGTTCCAGGCGGTGCTGAGGGGATGGCACCCGCCCACGGACTGACGGCCCCGGGCCGGGGCAGGCGTCGTACACCCCCAGGCAGGCCCTCGTAGGGCCGCGTAGGGCCCTCCTACGCCCTCCTGCGCCCCGGGCAGGTCGGTTGTCGGCCACCGTCGTGGCGTCGTCCCGGAGGGTGCTCATCCGGTGCGGCATGATGGGGCGCATGGGGACCGAGGGGGAGAACGGCCGTGTGATTGCGGGGCGTTACCGGCTTCAGGAACGGATCGGCCGCGGCGGCATGGGCGTCGTCTGGCGGGCGTCCGACGAGCTCCTCGGCCGGCAGGTGGCCGTCAAGGAGCTCGTCCTCGATCTCTCCCTGTCCGCGGAGGAGGCCCGGCTCCACCGTGAACGCACCCTGCGCGAGGCGCGCGCCGTCGCGCGGTTGCGGCATCCGCACATCATCGTCGTGCACGACGTGGTCGAACACGACGAACGCCCCTACCTCGTGATGGAGCTGATCGACGGCGGCTCGCTCGCCCAGCGCATCGCCACGCACGGCCCGGTCGACGCGCGGGAGGCCGCCCGCATCGGCATCGCCCTGCTGGGCGCGCTGCGCCGGGCGCACGACGCGGGTGTCCTGCACCGCGACCTGAAGCCCGCGAACGTCCTGATGGAGGCGGGCACCGGCCGCGTCGTCCTCACCGACTTCGGCATCGCCCAGGTCACGGGCGCCACCACGCTCACCGAGACCGGCGCCTTCGTCGGGTCTCCCGAGTACACCGCACCTGAACGGATGTCCGGCGAGCGCACCGGACCCGAGTCCGACCTGTGGTCCCTCGGCGCGCTGCTGTGCACCGCGCTGAGCGGCGAGTCGCCGTTCCGCCGGGACTCGTTGGGCGGCATCCTGCACGCGGTGGTCGCGGGCGAGATCCGGCCGCCCGAGCAGGCCGGGCCCATCCTGCCCGTCATCCGGGGACTGCTGGAACGCGATCCGGACCGGCGTCTGGACGCGGCGGAGGCGCAGCGGCTGCTGCGGGAGTTCCGGGAGACCGGGCGCACGCCGGGGACGCCGACTCCGTCCCCGCCGACGCAGCGGGACGTGCCCCGCAGCGCCCCGCCGCCCGCGCCGGAAGCGCCCGTTTCGCCGGCTCCCGGCAGGCAGTCCGTGCGGGGTGTGTTCGTAGCGGCCGCCCTGGTCGCTGCCATGGCGGGCGCGGGCGTCTCGGCGGCGGCGCTGCTGCTGCACGACGGTGGCGACGGCGGGCGGGCGCCGGGGAGCCCCGGTACGGCGCGCACGACGGTGAGCCCGGGGCCGGTGCTCCCGTCCACGGCCCGGCCCGCGCCCACGGTCACGGTGACCCGCCCACCCGCCACGGCGACGCCCGAGGTCACCCGCAGGGCACCCTCCGGGTACCGGCTGGCCCGGGACCCGGACGGCTTCTCGCTCGCCGTACCGGACGGGTTCACCCGCAGCCCGCAGGGCGAGCGGATCTTCTACCTGTCGCCGGGAGACACCTTCCGCCTCGGCATCAAGGTGGCGGACCCCGCGGCGGGCGGCCCCCTCGCGGTGATGCGGCGCTCGGACACGGACGGGCCGACCACCAACCCGGGCTACCACGACGGCCGGGTCACCGCGACCTCGCACCGCGGAAACCCGGCGGCGCTCTGGGAGTTCACCTGGAACGGCTACACCGCGGCCGAGGGCCCGAGGCACACCTACGACCTGTGCTGGGACGAGGGCGGCCGGATGTACGACGTATGGGTGTCGGCGCCGGTCGGGCAGGTCCGGGAGGCGAAGGAGTACTTCGACGTGGCGGTGGACACGTTCGCAGCGGGGTGACAGCCCATCAGCCCGGGCTGCCTCCGGCGGCACCGTCTTCACGGGCGGGATCCGCCACCAGGCGGTGAGGTGCCGGCGGTGACGGACGACGTCGTGGTGGATGCGGTAGGCGACGGCACGGTTCGCCGCGATGCGGTCGGCCCCCTGCTCGCCGCGGTGCCGGAAGCCGGCCCGGCAGGCGGGCGCGTACCGGCCGTGCGGCGGGTTCGCCGGGTGGGCCGGCGGCGCCGGAAGCCTGATGCTCACCTCACCGTCCGGACCGACACGGGACGTCTCGTTCGCGAACCGCTTCCCGGCCTCCTCGTCCGCCCGGAGGAAACCGGCGCCCGGTCTCCCGCCGGCGCCGCCACTCCCTCTCCGACGACCGGGCGGCCTCGGTGTCCCGTGCGCGGCACTCACCCATACACGCCGGAACGAGCCCATGCGCTGTCGAGCGGCAGCAGTTGCCACCCCCGTGCACGTGACCGGGACCCGCTTCGACAACTCGTGACCGCGCACGGTACTCATGGGACATGCGTACTGACGCGGGACGTCTGATCGACGGGCGCTACCGGCTGACCGAACGCCTCGGCTCCGGCGGCATGGGCACCGTATGGCGTGCCGTGGACGAGCTCATGGAGCGCGACGTCGCCGTCAAGGAGCCCCACCTGCCCGGCGATCCGGAGGACGAGGCACACCGCCGCGCCGCCCACCGGCTCTACCGCGAAGCACGCGCCGCGGCACGCGTCGACCATCCCGCGGCCGTGTCGGTCCACGACGTGACCGTGGAGGACGGAAGCCCCTGGATCGTCATGGAGTTGATCAGGGGCGAGTCGTTGGCGGACGCGCTGCGCCGCGGCCCGCTGCTGGCCGAGGAGGCGGCGCGCATCGGGCTCGCCGTCGTCGGCGCGCTGGACGCGGCGCACCGCGTCGGCATCGTGCACCGCGACGTCAAGCCTGCGAACGTCCTGCTCGGCCCGCAGGGCCGGGTCGTCCTCACCGACTTCGGCATCGCACACGTCCAGGGCGAGGAATCCCTCACCGTCACCGGGGAGTTCGTCGGCTCCCTGGAGTTCATCGCCCCGGAACGGATGTCCGGCCGGGGCGCCGGCCCCGCCTCCGACCTGTGGTCGCTGGGCGTGCTGCTGTACGCCGCCGTCGAAGGATCGGCCCCCTTCCGCCGTGGGACGGTGGAGTCCACGCTCGGCGTGCTCCTCGTCGGCGGCACCTGGCTCGGCACCTCCTGTTTCGGCAGCCCCGACAGCGAGCAGGTCACCGAACGCACCGCGACCCACAGCTCGGCCCCGGCCATCGCCGCCCCCGGCTCCTGGATCCCGCACCGCGAGGCGAAGCTCGACGCGATCGTCTCCGTACCGTCGGACATCGCCCGGAACACCGCCACCGACCGCACGGTGACCTACGGCGACGACACCGTCCGGCTCCGCCTGACCCGGGAGGCATCGGTCCCCACCCCCCTCAGGGCCTGGGCACGGCAGGCCACCGCATCCTGGCCCGGCGACGACCCCAGCACGCAGTACACCCCCACGGGCTTCCACGGCTACGACGCCATGCTCACCGACACCACGTACCAGGCCGGGGGACAGCGCCACCGGGTGATGCAGCTGCTGATCGTCACGGCCGCCCGCGAGTACTACCTGCTGCGCGTGGACATGCCGAAGGGCACCCCGGACGAGAAGCGCGGCACCTCTCTCTTCAAGGGCGCCCGGGACCGCCTGAAAGTGGGCAAGGACATGCTGGGGTCCTGACAACGCCCTGATCAGCGCGTTCTCTGCCAGCGGTCACTGGCGCGGTGTGGACAGCCGGTGAAAGCGCGTTACCGACGGGTACCCAAACGCTCCGCCC
Organism: Streptomyces sp. PTL18; assembly: GCF_059510295.1. Taxonomy (NCBI): domain Bacteria; kingdom Bacillati; phylum Actinomycetota; class Actinomycetes; order Kitasatosporales; family Streptomycetaceae; genus Streptomyces; species Streptomyces sp. PTL18. Next base: position 243,574 of record NZ_JCAJZO010000007.1, read on the forward strand.
CGGCATACCCTGCGGCTCATGACGGACTCGCAGGCCCCGGAGAAGGCCACCGCACAGACCGGTACGGGCACGGCCGGCACCAACCCCCTCGCGCCCGCCCCCGTCGGCGCCCGCACCGCCGTCGAGGTGGTGACGCCGGAGCTGGTCGCCCGGCTCACCAAGGGCGTGGTCGGCTCGGGCCGTACCGCCAACCACACGCCGTTCACCGGCGAGAAGCTGGCCGACCTGCCCGAGTCCACCCCTGAGGACGTCGCCGTCGCCTTCGACCGGGCCCGCGTCGCCCAGACCGCCTGGGCACAGACCCCGGTGCGGCAGCGCGCCGCGGTGCTCCTCCGTTTCCACGATCTGGTGCTGGAGCGTCAGGGCGAGGTCCTCGACCTGATCCAGCTGGAGACCGGCAAGGCCCGGCTGCACGCCCACGAGGAGGTGCAGGCCGTCGCCGTCGCGGCCCGGCACTACGGCCGCAAGGCGCCCTCGTACCTGGGGCCGAAGCGGCACACCGGCGCCGTGCCCACACTGACCAAGGTCACCGAACTCCGCCACCCGCGCGGCGTGGTCGGCCAGATCGCCCCCTGGAACTACCCGCTGGAGCTGTCGGTCGGCGACGCGCTCCCCGCCTTCGCCGCGGGCAACGCCGTGGTGATGAAGCCGGACACGGAGACCTGCCTGACCGCGCTGTGGGCGCGCGACCTGCTGATCGAGGCCGGGCTGCCCGCCGGCGTCTTCCAGGTGGTCATCGGTGACGGCCCGGTCGTCGGCCCGGAGATCGTCAAGCACGCCGACTACGTCTCCTTCACCGGCTCCACCCGCACCGGACGCGAGGTCGCCCAGGGCGCCGCCGCACGTCTGGTCGGCGTCTCCCTGGAACTCGGCGGCAAGAACGCCATGCTGGTCCTTCGGGACGCCGACATCGAGAAGGCCGCCGCGGGCGCGGTGCGGGCCTGCTTCTCCTCCGCCGGGCAGCTGTGCATCTCCATCGAGCGGTTGTACGTCCACGAGTCGATCGCGGACGCCTTCCTGGAGCGGTTCGTCGCCCGCACCAAGGCCCTGAGGCTCGGCACGTCCCTCGCCTACGGCGCCGACATGGGATCGCTGGTCGGCGAACGGCAGCTCGAGACGGTGACCCGGCATGTCGAGGAGGCCGTGGCCAAGGGGGCGAAGGTGCTGGCCGGCGGGGTGGCCCGCCCGGACGTCGGCCCGTACTTCTACGAGCCGACCGTCCTCGACGGCGTCGAGGCACCGATGGCGGTGTGCGAGGAGGAGACCTTCGGCCCGGTCGTCTCGGTCTACCGCTTCGCGACCGAGGACGAGGTCGTCGAGCGCGCCAACGCCACGCCGTACGGCCTGAATGCGTCGGTCTGGACGAAGGACGGCCGGCGCGGGCGCGCGGTCGCGGCCCGGCTGCGCACGGGCACGGTCAACGTCAACGAGGGCTACGCGCCGGCATACGGCAGCGTCCAGTCCCCGATGGGCGGCATGAAGGACTCCGGCCTCGGCCGCCGCCACGGCTCGGAGGGCATCCTCAAGTACACGGAGGCCCAGACGGTCGCCCAGCAGCGGCTGCTGCCGATGGCTCCGTCGCTCGGGATGGACGACGAGAAGTACGCCGCGTTCATGAGCCGGAGCCTGAAGGTGATGAAGGCGTTGCACCTCCGCTAGCGCCTCGGCGCCGGTCGACACCGGCACCCGACAACACCCGCACCCGACAACACCCGTACCAACAACACCCGTTCTCGACGAGGAGAGCACGTGTCGCAGGAGAAGTCTGTCCAGGCCCGGGACGAGGACGGGTACGACTACGACGTCATCGTCGTGGGCTCGGGGTTCGGCGGATCCGTCTCCGCACTCCGCCTGACCGAGAAGGGCTACCGCGTCGGTGTCCTGGAGGCGGGTCGCCGCTTCACCCGCCAGACGCTGCCGAAGAACTCCTGGGACCTGAAGAACTACCTCTGGGCGCCGGCCCTGGGTATGTACGGCATCCAGCGCATCCACCTGCTGGGCAACGTCATGGTCCTCGCGGGCGCCGGCGTCGGCGGCGGCTCCCTCAACTACGCCAACACCCTCTACGTACCGCCGAAGCCCTTCTTCGACGACCCGCAGTGGCGGGACATCACCGACTGGCAGGAGGAGCTGAAGCCGTACTACGACCAGGCGCGGCGCATGCTCGGCGTACGGCTCAACCCGACCATGACCCCCTCCGACGTGCACCTCAAGGCGGCCGCCGAGCGGATGGGCGTAGGGGACACCTTCCACCTGGCACCGGTGGGCGTGTTCTTCGGCGACGGCGAGGACGCCGGAGGGACGGTGAGGGCCCGGCCCGGCGAGGAGGTCCCCGACCCGTACTTCGGCGGCGCCGGCCCGGCCCGCCGGGCGTGCACCGAGTGCGGCGAGTGCATGACGGGCTGTCGGCACGGCGCGAAGAACACCCTGAACGAGAACTACCTCCACCTCGCCGAGAAGGCGGGCGCGATCGTGCACCCCATGACGACGGCCGTGTCGGTCACGGACGACTCGCGGGGCGGGTACGCCGTGGCGACCCTGCCGACGGACGACAGGCGCAGGGGCAGGGGGCGGATCTTCACGGCGCGGCAGGTGGTGCTCGCGGCGGGCACCTACGGAACCCAGACCCTGTTGCACCGCATGAAGGCGAGCGGCCGGCTGCCGTACCTCTCCGACCGGCTGGGCGACCTGACCCGCACCAACTCCGAGGCGCTGGTGGGCGCGCAGACCGACGACCGGCGCTACCGCGCGGCGCACGGCGCGGCGAAGGTCGACTTCACGCGGGGCGTGGCGATCACGTCCTCGATCCACCCGGACGAGAACACGCACATCGAGCCCGTCCGCTACGGCAAGGGCTCCAACGCGATGGGCGGCCTGTCGATCCTCCAGGTCCCCTACGCCCAGGGCCGCTCCCGGGCCCTGGCCTGGCTCGTGAACGCGGCACGCCATCCCTGGCTGATGGCCCGCTCCCTGTCCAACCGGCGCTGGTCGGAGCGCACCATCATCGGCCTGGTGATGCAGTCGCTGGACAACTCCCTGACGACGTACCTGAAGCCGAAGGGCCTCGGCAAGGGCCTGCTGACGGCCCGGCAGGGCCACGGCAGCCCCAACCCGAAGCAGATCAGGGCGGCCTCCGAGGCGGCGTCCGTGCTCGCCGCCGAGATCAACGGATTCGCGGGCAGCAACGTCGGCGAACTGATGGGCACCCCGCTGACCGCCCACTTCCTCGGCGGCTGCCCCATCGGCGCCTCCCGTGAGACGGGCGTCATCGATCCGTACCACCGGCTCTACGGCCACCCCGGCATCTCGGTGGTCGACGGCGCGGCGGTGTCGGCGAACCTGGGTGTCAACCCCTCGCTGACCATCACCGCGCAGGCCGAGCGGGCGATGTCGTACTGGCCGAACAACGGCGAGACGGACCCGCGCCCGGCCCAGGGGACGCCGTACGAACGGCTCAAGCCGGTGGAACCGCGGCACCCGGCGGTGCCGGCGGAGGCGTTCGGGGCGTTGCGGCTGCCGTTCCTGGGGATGCCGGCGGTGCCCGAGAAGCAGTAGCGCGCAGGAGATGAAGAAGGACCTGGGCCCCCCTCCGAGCCCAGGTCCTTCTCCCTGCTTTCAGCTGCTTTCAGGACGCGGTCCGCCCGCACCCGCGACGGTTACGCGGAGGCGTGGCCCCCGGCCTTCCGGCGCCGCACCGCGAACATCACGCCGCCACCGGCGACGACGGCGACGCCACCGACGAGCGCGATGGTCGGGAGTGCCGAGGAGGAACCGGTGGAGGCGAGGGTGCCGGTCACCTCGTGGGTGTTGCTCTGGTTCGGCTTACTGGTGGGAACCGGAACCTTGCCGCCCTCCTGGGGCTTGGTGCCGTCCGTGTCCGAACCGGCCTTGACGATCTCGATGACGTACCCGGCCTGGCCGGCGCCGAGGCAGTTCTCCTGCTCGTCGAAGTACACGCCGCCACCGATGGTCAGACCGCTGCCGATCGGCGCGTTCGCCTTCACGTTCAGGCGGAGCTGGTAGTTCAGCGTCTGGCCGCCGGCGATGTCGTTGAGGTCGAGGAACCCGGCGGAGTAGCCGCCGTCCTCGATGTCCACCCAGCTGCCGTCGACCTTCGCCTGGAGCTGGACCTGGCTGGCCTTGAACGCGTTCTCGGCGTTCTCGTCGTTCGGTCCCACGCCCGCGTAGAAGATGACGTCCTTGACGGCGTCGCTCGTCGGGTTGCTGACCTTGAGCGTGAAGGGGTGCCAGCCGCTGCCGACCGCGATCTTGCCGGGCAGGCCGGTGATCGAAGCGTTCAGCTTCGACTTGTAGTGGGAGTCCTGCTCCGTGCAGTCACCGGCGGGCTCGGTGGGCTCGTCGCTCGGCTCGGAGCTCTGGCTCGGCGGCGTGGCCGGGGCGGACTGTGAGGCGGAGGAGGAGGCGGACGCCGACTCGCTCGCGGACGGGGACGCGGAAGTGCTGGAGGACGCCGACTGGCCCGCGGACGCGGACGTGGACGCGCTGGCGGACGACGTGTCGGACGGGGAACCGCTGACCGACGGGGACGACGTGTCGTCCGACGCGAACGCGGCCGGTGCCGACAGCAGTGCGAGCGGAGCTATGGCAGCCGTCGCGGCCGCAGCGGCCAGGGCACGGCGAAGCTTCATTGAAGACCTCGAGAAGTCAGGGGGAGGCCTCCGCGTGTGGGGCGCGGCGTGGCCCATGAATTCGACAGGTGTGACCAGTGGGGCTTGTGAACGGTTGCGCTCCGACTCATGGCAAACCTGTGTGTGCTGCGTCACATGTTGTCGCGCCTTGTGAACCGGCTGTCGCTGCCCGTAGAACTGACCCTCGTGTCTGATCAGCACCCCGAAGAGCCCCCACCGTCCCTCCCCGACGACGTCTGGGAACGGTTCGCCCGCGACAGCGAAGGGGACATCCGTGCCTCCGCGCCGAAAGAGCCGTCCGCGCGGGCCCGCATGGTGACCGCACGGCTGCGGGACCGGGAGGCGCGGGGTGTGCGCCCCGAGGGCTGGCGCGCCGCGCCGACGGCGCCGCGCCGCGCGGCGCGGCGCCGTCGCGGCATGTGGACGGCGTTGGGGCTGGTGCTCGCGGTCGTCGTCGCCGCCGTGGCGATGAAGCCCTCCCTGATACCCGGCGACCCGTTCGGCGCCCGCTCCGGGAGGGACGCGGACTCGGCTCCCGAACTGCCCGCCGAGACCGCGCCCCCCACCGCGCCACCGTCCGCCGCACCCTCGGACACCCCCACCCTGGAACGCCCCTTCGCCGGCTCCCCGGCCGAGCGCTGGGCCGACGGCGTGGCCGGCATCGTCCTGCCGAAGGCGGAGCCGACCGGCGTGTTCTCCCGGCAGCAGGTGGCCCGTGCCTTGCAGCAGAGCAGGGCACTGCTCGTCGACGCCAACCTCGACCCCGGCACGCTGCGCGGCGAGCGCCCCGCGGCAGCGCTCGCCCTGATCGACCCGCTTCAGCCGGACACGCTCGATCACCTCGAGGCGTCGCTGCGCGCGCCGGACGAGAAGCACGATCCGCTGGTGCTGTTCAGCCGCTTCAAGCCGGACGAGGCCCGGCTCGTCGGCGACGTGGTCAAGACCCGCGGTCGCATGAGCTTCGAGGAGGGCGACCACGGATCTCTCGTCGTGCACGCCGACTACACCTTCGTCTACCCGCTGGTGCGGCCGGAGACCGAGGAGGTGACCCGCACCATCGTGCGCCGCGTGCTCGACCTGGTACTGCCCAACCCCCGGCGCTACCGGGTGACCCCCGGCAAGCTGACCCTGCTCCGCTTCGACGAGGACGCCGGCAACTCGGCATGCCAGGTCTACGACGGCTTCCTGCACCCGCAGTTCGATTCGCAGCAGCCCACGGGCGCGCCGCCCACCGGCCCCACCAGCGACCCGTACGACCGCAGCAAGGATCTCCCCCGGGAACGCCCGAAGGACTGTGGGACGGTCTCCCGTACCTGAGCACGGCCCCCGCGCACCTGAGGCGCACTGCGGCGGGGTGGCGAAGGGCCCCGCGGCGGGGGGACCCCGGCTCGGCCTGGCCGAGGGCTCGGGGAATCCGCGGGGCCCTTCTCCGTCAGCACCGACGTCAGGGCAGCGCCGGTGCCCGGAAAGCGGCGCCGGGGGGTTGCGCCGCCTGCTGCGTGACCGCCGGTGGTGCGCTCCGGCGCGCGCGAGGAGCGCGCGTGGTGTCGACCATTGGCAGTCGGTAGGGGGAACGATGCTGTTGTCTGCAGGGACCGTGAGTCTGCGAGGTGAGTCCGCCAGGGACCGTGAGTCCGCCAGGGACCGTGAGTCCGCCAGGGACCGTGAGTCCGCCAGGGACCGTGTGGGTGCCGTCGGCTCTCTGTTCCTCGCATCGTGCTCGATGGGTCACGGCCTCCGCAACCGTTTCGACCACCTCTGGACAGATTCCGCCGGTCGGCTCCGGGCGTCCCCGGAGCCGACCGGTCACTGGGTGACCGGGCTGCTGTCCCCTGCCGTCCGGTCACATCCCTGGAGCGAGGTCCCACGACGCACAGAACGATCCGTACGTCTCACCGCTCCAGCGGAGCCACGCGTGGTTCTTTCGGGCCCGCCCCTGGCTGGCGCGGACACCGGGCACAACGAAGGCGCCGCGGGGCCGGTCACGTGCCGTACGGGTGAGAGGGGCCCGTACGCACGTCCACGGAACGGGGGTCCGGGCACCCGGTCTCAGATCCGGCCCCGGCACAGCTCGAGCAGGGTCATCGCGAGGGCGGTGCCGGGTTTGCCCAGCGCGTCCCGGTAGTGGCCGAGGACCTCCATCTCGCGGGAGAGGTTCACGCGTCGGCCGCCTGAGGCGATACGGGCCTCCTGGATGACGGCGGAGACGGCCATCCGTTCCTGGATGAGACCGATGATGCGGTCGTCGAGCGCGTCGATGCGTTCACGGGCGTCACTGATCAGGTTCGCGGCGTCGTCGGTCCGGGCGCCGGTCTTCTCGGTGGCGGCGGCGGCGGTGGCGGCGGTGGCGGCGGTGGCGGCGGTGGCGGCGGTGGCGGCGGTGGGGGCGTCGGTGTTGGCGGTGGCGGCGGTCATGCGGGGCTCCTCGTGACGGGTACGCGGTGCCCCGAATCGACAGGACCGGGAAACACCAGGCGCCCCGGACCTTGTCGGCCCGGGGCGCCTGGGAAGTCGCTTGTCAGTAGCTCAAGCAGCACGACCATGGCAGCCGGCGGGCCGGTCGCCATAGGTAAAGACGAAGATCGTCGCGTGGGTGAGCATGAGGCCAGTATGCCGTGGGGCGGGACGGTGTCCAAGGCGGCCCGCATGGTGAGACGGAGCTCCACGGGCGGCGGCTCGGCGGCGGCGGGACGGCACCCGCGGCCACCTCGGTAGAATCGGGTGGCACAAGGACCCGCCCAACCGCCGGAAGGCACCCCGTGTCATCAGCGACCCCCGCTGCCGCCGCCACCGACACCGTCCTGGTGGTCGACTTCGGCGCGCAGTACGCCCAGCTCATCGCCCGTCGCGTCCGCGAGGCCCGGGTCTACAGCGAGATCGTGCCGAGCACCATGCCGGTGGAGGAGATGCTCGCCAGGAACCCGGCGGCGATCATCCTCTCCGGCGGCCCCTCGTCGGTGTACGAGGAGGGCGCCCCCCGTCTGGACCGCCGGATCTTCGAGTCCGGTGTCCCCGTCTTCGGCATGTGCTACGGCTTCCAGCTGATGGCGCAGGTGCTCGGCGGCACCGTCGACAACACCGGAGCGCGCGAGTACGGCCGTACGGCCCTGGCCGTCTCCAAGCCGTCCTCCACCCTCTTCGAGGGCACCCCGGCCGAGCAGGCCGTGTGGATGTCCCACGGCGACGCCTGCTCCGCCGCCCCCGAGGGCTTCACCGTCACGGCCTCCACGGACGTCGTCCCGGTCGCCGCCTTCGAGAACGACGAGAAGAAGCTCTACGGCGTCCAGTACCACCCGGAGGTCATGCACTCCACGCACGGCCAGCAGGTGCTCGAGCACTTCCTCTACCGCGGTGCCGGCCTGAAGCCCACCTGGACCACCGGCAACGTGATCGAGGAGCAGGTCGAGGCGATCCGCGAGCTGGTCGGCGACAAGCGCGCGATCTGCGGCCTGTCCGGCGGTGTGGACTCCGCCGTCGCCGCGGCCCTCGTCCAGAAGGCCATCGGCTCCCAGCTGACCTGCGTGTACGTCGACCACGGCCTGATGCGCAAGGGTGAGACCGAGCAGGTCGAGAAGGACTTCGTCGCGGCCACCGGCGTCCAGCTGAAGGTCGTCGACGCGGAGGAGCGTTTCCTCACCGCGCTCAAGGGCGTCTCCGACCCCGAGGAGAAGCGGAAGATCATCGGCCGTGAGTTCATCCGGGTCTTCGAGCAGGCCCAGGCCGAGATCATCGCGGACGAGGGCGCCGCGGTCGAGTTCCTGGTGCAGGGCACCCTCTACCCCGACGTGGTCGAGTCCGGTGGCGGCACCGGCACCGCCAACATCAAGTCCCACCACAACGTCGGCGGCCTCCCCGAGGACCTCGAGTTCAAGCTGATCGAGCCGCTGCGCAAGCTGTTCAAGGACGAGGTCCGCATGGTCGGCCAGGAGCTCGGCCTGCCGGAGGAGATCGTCCAGCGCCAGCCGTTCCCGGGTCCCGGCCTCGGCATCCGTATCGTCGGCGAGGTCACCAAGGAGCGCCTGGACCTGCTGCGCGAGGCCGACGCCATCGCCCGCGAGGAGCTGACGGCGGCCGGTCTGGACCGTGAGATCTGGCAGTGCCCGGTGGTCCTGCTCGCGGACGTCCGCAGCGTCGGCGTCCAGGGTGACGGCCGCACCTACGGCCACCCGATCGTCCTGCGCCCCGTGTCGTCCGAGGACGCCATGACCGCCGACTGGTCCCGGCTGCCGTACGACGTCCTCGCGCGGATCTCGACCCGGATCACGAACGAGGTCCGCGACGTCAACCGCGTGGTCCTGGACGTCACCTCCAAGCCGCCGGGCACCATCGAGTGGGAGTGAGCCCGCAGGTCATGCCCGTCTGAGAGTGCGCACCGGCTCTCCGGGCCTCCAGACCTGGACGACCAGACACGTGTCGTCCTCGACGTAGGTCCGTACGACCTCCGTCAGCTCGGTGCGGAAGAGGTGGAACGGCTGCGGCGGTTCCACCTCTTTCCCGTACGCGCCCTTGGCCTGCGCGTCCTCGACCTCCACGGCCCGCCCGCTGATCCGCACATCGCCGCCGCCCATCCCGGTGCCCGGCCCCGGGTTCGCCTGGAGCGCGAACCGGGGGTCGCGGCGCAGGTCGAGTGCCTTGAGCGAGCCGGGCATCATGCCGAGCCACAGTTCGCCGTCCAAGAAGCGGGCCTCCAGGCCGGTGGTGCGGGGGGAGCCGTCCCGGCGCAGTGTCGCCAGGACGTGGTGGGTGAAGGATCGGAAGCGTTCCTCAGCGGTTTGGGCGAGGGCCGGTTCCGCCGCGGCGAAAGCCGCCCAGTTCGGTGACATGCTCGTTGCCATACGGCGAGTCTGACGCCGATTCCCGACATCCTCTGTCGGGTACCGCCTGTGCAGGCTGGGCGCAGGGGGCCACCGGCCGGGGCACGGTCCGTCCGGGGCCGGGTGTACGGCGCGTCCGGGGTCGGGTGTGCGGCGTCTTTGGGGCGGGGTGTGCGGCGCGTCCGGGACGGGTGCACGGCGCGTGCCCGGGCCGCCTGCGCCGCATCTTTACCAACCAGCACTGTCATCCTCGCCGGACCGGCGGTACCTTCCGGCCCGTTGACGAAGTCAAGTGCCGGAGGAACCATGCACGGCCCCACTCCGCCCCCGCCCCTGCCCACCGACCAGCTGCGGTTCGCGATGCCGCCGATGCACGAGTCGGTCGAGGACGAGCGCCGGCACCGCAAGGAACGGCTCGCGGGCGCCCTGCGGATCTTCGCTCGGCTCGGCTTCGAGGACGGGGTGTCCGGACACATCACCGCACGCGACCCCGAGTTCACGGACTGCTTCTGGGTCAACCCCTTCGGTATGCCGTTCCGGCACGTCACCGTGAGCGACCTGGTGCTCGCCAACCAGGACGGGCAGGTGATCGACGGCCGCTACCACGTGAACCAGGCCGCGTTCACCGTGCACGCCCAGGTCCACGCCGCCCGCCCCGATGTCGTCGCCGTCGCCCACTGCCACTCGGTGCACGGACGGGCCCTCGCCGCGCTCGGCGATCTGCTGGACCCCATCACCCAGGAGTCCTGCGCGTTCTACGAGGATCACGCCGTGTACGACGCCTACACCGGCGTCGCCGTGGACACCGAGGAGGGCCGCCGGATCGCGACCGCGCTCGGCAGCCGCAAGGCGCTCGTCCTGCGCAACCACGGACTGCTGACCGTCGGCGACTCGGTGGACGCGGCGGCCTGGTGGTTCCTGTCGATGGAACGCTCCTGCCAGGTGCAGCTGACCGCGAAGGCCGCGGGACGACCCGTCCTGATCGACCACCGTCAGGCGGTGGCGACCCGGGAACAGCTCGGCGGTGACCTGGTGGCCTGGATCAACTACCAGCCGCTGTGGCAGGACATCACCCGCAGCGAACCCGACCTGCTCGGCTGACCCGCCGGCGCCGCACGCGGACGGCGCCGCACGCGGACAGGCTCCGGTGGCTCGTCACCGCCGGGTGCGATGCCCCGTTCGGCTCAGCCGGGGCATCCCCCGGTCCGCCGCGCCGAGCCGGCGCGTCGCCTCCCGTTCGTCCGGAGTTGACGGCAACTCCTGGGCCAGGGAACGGCAAAGGTGTCCGCGCGCGGTTGAGCGGTTGCCCCCTTTCGTACGTATGGTCTGTTGAGGAGTAAGGGCTGGGTACGGCGGGGCGAGAGGCGGCGGCACGATGGTTCACGGCATTCGCACGGACTCCCACACCTCCTACGTCGACGAGGGCAGCACCTGGCGGGACACCGCCACCCGGTACGCCCTGCTTCCACTGCGTGTCTTCCTCGGCGTCACCTTCCTCTACGCCGGCCTGGACAAGCTCACCAACAGCGCCTTCATGCACGCCTCCGGCACCGGGTCCATCGGCGAGCTGATGCACTCCGTGCGCGGCACCTCGGCCATCCCGGCCCTGGTCGACCTGGCGCTGAAGAACCCCGTCGGCTTCGGCTACGCCGTGGCCTTCGGCGAACTCGCCGTCGGTGTCGGCACGCTCCTCGGGCTGCTGGGCCGCCTCGCCGCGCTGGGCGGCGCGCTGATCTCGCTGAGCCTGTGGCTGACCGTCAGCTGGGCCTCCACCCCCCTACTACTACGGCAACGACCTCGCCTACCTGATGGCCTGGATCCCGCTGGTCCTCGCCGGCACCCCGGTCCTGTCCCTCGACGCCGCCCTGCGCGCCCGACGACGGCAACGCACGGGCGGCTATCGCTGAGCCGGCGGCACCGCGTCCGCCCGCGCCCCCTCCGGTCCGGTCCGCCGGCCGGCGCGGGGCGCCCTGTGCCTGCGTACCGCGCGGGTGAGCAGGCCGGTCACGGCCGCGAGGCAGAGGCCGCCGATCACGATCGGGAAGATCGCGAACCAGGGCGTCTCCCATGCCCCCCTGGCATCACCCACGTAAGCGACGCCCGCACCGGCCAGGAAGATCCCGGCCACCAGCCGGCCCGGCTGGAACTCATGACGCAGCACGGTCCACCTCCACCTGGCCCACGCCGACCTTCAGGTCGAGGCGGAGCGTGGCCGCCTTCCTCGTCCCCGTCCCGGGGGTGAGCGTCACCTGACGGTGCTTGCCCGGTTCCACGTCCACGTCCTTCCGGGAGTCACCCGGCAACCGGATGTCGCCCACGCCCGTGTCGATGTTCAGCTTCACCGTCGCCTCCCGGGGGACCACGACCTTCAACCGGCCCACGCCCACCTCGGCCCGGGTCGTCACCGTCTCGTCGCCGACGAGCCCGAGACGGCTGAGATCCAGGGTGCCGACGCCGGTGCCCAGGTCGTACTTCTCCCGCACGGCGGACACCGAGGCCGGCGCCCAGGTCGTGTGTCTCCACTGGGTGCCGATGTCCTTCGGCAGGGCCGCCGAGGCGGCCAGCAGGGCCGCCGTGAGCACCGCGAGGAAGACCGAGCCCGCGCCCGTACGGCCCAGGGACGAGCTGACCGCGATGCCCACGCCGAACGCCACCAGCGCACAGGCCAGGCCCGTCTGCAGACTCGTGCCGAGTGCCCGGTCGTCCCAGGTCAGAAGAGTGCCGAGGCCACCCGCGAGCAGGGCGAGGAGAAACACCCAGCCGCCGATCCAGCGCGGCCCCCTCGGTCGGGCCCGCTGCTCGGTCCGTATGCGTTCCGCGTACGCGGAGCCCCGGGCGATGGCGACCGCCGCCGCGACGTCGCGGCCGGCGCTGTCGGTCGGGCCCCACAGGTAGCCCGTGCCGCCCACGTGGGTGCCGTCCTTGACGATGGGGTCCCGCCACCAGGAGGGATAGGAGGCGGGGACGGGCGGTGCCGTGGCCTCCGGCGGCGCGTCGGCCACCGCCTGTGCCGCGAGCGGGTCGGGGTCGGGAGCGCCGCGCTGCCGTGACCAGTACCCGGCGCCGGCGAGGAGCAGGGACAGGACGGCGGCGAAGGTCAGCACACTGCCGTTCCTGAGCATCGACAGGAAGATTCCGCAGCCCACCAGGGCGAAGAGCACCGCGGCCAGGGCCTGACCGTCGACACGACCCGTCAGCAGCTTGCGGATCTCGTTCTCCTCCTCGTCCTCGTAGGGCACGAGGAGCCAGACGAAGCCGTAGAAGATGAGGCCGAGGCCGCCGGCCGCCGAGAGCACCGCGAGCACGATCCGGAAGATCACCGGATCCATGTCGCACTGCCGGGCCAGGCCCGAACAGACGCCCGCCAGCATCTTGTGCCGCCGGTCGCGCCGGAACCCGCCGGGCTCCTCGGCCACCGCCGCGTCGCCGGGTGCGGGGGGTGCGGTTCCGCCGCGTCCGGACCCGTCCTGCCGGGCGTCGGCCTGCTCGCGCGCCGCCGCACCCGTGCGGGCGCCCGGCCCCGGGTGTCCGGTCCCGCCCTCACCCATGCCGGCGTCCTCGCCTCCGTTCTCGCGCACGGACGCATCCTGTCGCACACCCGCGCCCGCCTGGGCACGCGGCTCCTCGTCCGCAGCGGGCGCGGCTGGCCCGGACACGGGCAGGGCGTGCCGCGGGGCGGTGTCGTCCCCTGCCGCGTGCTGCTGATCCGTCATGTGTCCATGGTCGCCGCCGCAGGCGCCCTGCGGCAGTCGGGACGACCCTGGCCCAACCCTGAAATCTGCCCCGACCCCGCCGGGGGGAAGTGTTCGATCACCCGGATCCGAAGATCAGGGGCGTCTAAGGGAACGACCCTGATGCCCGGCCGGTCCGGCCGTGTGACCATCGTTGGCATGCCGGACGCCGCAACGCTGCCCCTCACCGATCCGCGGCCGCCGCGCAAGCTCTACCGCAGCAGCGACGGACGCTGGCTCGGGGGCGTGGCGCGGGGGCTGGCCGGGCATCTCGGGCTGCCCGTGATCTGGGTCCGCCTCGTCTTCGTCGGCCTGTTCCTGTCACACGGCTTCGGCGCGCTGCTGTACGCCGCGTTCTGGTTCTTCGTCCCGCTCGGCGTCGGCGGCGTCGACGGCCGGCGCTCCCCGTCCATGGTCGGCACCGGGACCTCGCCCCAGGGCCGCCGCAGACTGGTCGCCCGCAAGCCCGACCGGGGGCAGATCGTCGCCCTGCTCCTCATGGTCGTCGTCGCGCTGACGTTCGTGGGCAGCATGAAGCTCGACGGCGTCGCCAAGGTCTACCTCATACCGGCCGTTCTCGTCGCCGCGGGCGTCGCCCTGGTCTGGCGTCAGGCGGACAACGCGCGGCGGGCACGCTGGATGGAGGTCGGCAGCCGCCGCCGCACCCTCACCCTGCTGCGCGCGGCGGCCGGTGTGCTGCTGGTCACCGCCGGTGTCTCGGGCATGTTCGTGCTGCAGGGCTCCGCCGCCCACCTCGGCTCGGTCCTGCAGGCCGCGCTGGCCGTCCTCGTCGGCATCACGCTGCTCGCCGGACCGTATCTGGTGCGGATGACCCAGGACCTGTCCGAGGAGCGCCTGATGCGCATCCGCGCCCAGGAGCGTGCAGAGGTGGCGGCCCATGTCCACGACTCGGTGCTGCACACCCTGACCCTGATCCAGCGCAACGCGGAGAACGCGGGCGAGGTGCGCCGCCTCGCCCGCGCCCAGGAGCGCGACCTGCGCGCCTGGCTCTACAAACCGGAGGGCACCGGCAAGGACGAGGCAGAGGAGCCCGACACCCTCGCGGAGGCGGTCCGGCGCAACGCGGCGGAGGTGGAGGACAAGCACGGCGTCCCCATAGAGGTCGTCGTCGTCGGCGACTGCCCCCTCGACGAACGGATCGGCGCACAGCTGCAGGCCGCGCGCGAAGCGATGGTGAACGCCGCCAAGTACGGTGGCGAGGGCGGCGCCGTCCAGGTCTACGCCGAGGTCGAGGGCAAGACGGTCTTCGTGTCCGTCCGCGACCGCGGCCCCGGCTTCGACCTCGACGCGATACCCGCCGACCGCATGGGTGTCAGAGAATCGATCATCGGCCGAATGGAGCGAAACGGCGGCACGGCACGGCTGCGTGCGGTACCGGACGGCGGCACGGAGGTCGAGCTGGAGATGGAGAGGGCGGAGACGACGTCATGAGCGACGTGAACGGGGAGGCCGCGGTGTCCGGGGGGAACGCGGACCGGCGGGTGCGGGTGGTGCTCGTCGACGACCACCGTATGTTCCGCACGGGAGTGCAGGCCGAGATCGGGCAGACGGAGCTGACCGGTGTCGAGGTCGTCGGTGAGGCGGCCGACGTCGACCAGGCGGTCGCCGTCATCACCGCGACCCGCCCCGAGGTCGTGCTCCTCGACGTCCACCTGCCGGGTGGCGGCGGGGTGGAGGTGCTGCGCCGCTGTGCCCCGCTGGCGGCCGACCCCGAGCAGCCGGTGCGGTTCCTGGCGCTGTCCGTGTCGGACGCCGCCGAAGACGTGATTGGAGTGATCCGCGGTGGTGCCCGCGGTTATGTGACGAAGACGATCACCGGCTCCGACCTCGTCGACTCCATCTTCCGGGTCCAGGAGGGCGACGCCGTCTTCTCCCCCCGCCTGGCCGGATTCGTGCTGGATGCCTTCGCCTCGACCGACGCCCCGCCCGTCGACGAGGACCTGGACCGCCTCACCCAGCGCGAACGCGAGGTCCTGCGCCTGATCGCCCGCGGCTACGCGTACAAGGAGATCGCCAAGCAGCTGTTCATCTCGGTGAAGACGGTCGAGTCCCATGTCTCGGCGGTCCTGCGCAAGCTCCAGCTGTCGAACCGCCACGAACTGACCCGCTGGGCGACGGCACGCCGGCTGGTGTGACCGTCCGGGAGGCGTGCACTCGATCCGCTTCGACTGCCTGCCCGGCCACTACTGCGGCGCCGTCACCGCAGACGCCGGGACGCCGTGATCATCGCGATCCGGGAACGGCTGCCGCAGACGGTCGTGCACGGCGCCGTGACCGGACGGCCATCCGCGGATCACCTTCGAGGGGGCGCGTTTCGAGAACACCGCGCCGGCGGCAGCGGCGCTCGCCCGGGGTTGAAGACGCAACCGCTGTCGTGGCACCGCCGGAGCTCCGGCCCGCCGGGCCTGCTGCTCGGCCACGCGGCGACACCGGGAACCGTCGTCGGCGAAGGCGTTGCCCAGACCGGCCGTGCGCTGGACGAGGTGCGCCGGGTCACACGACCCGAGTAGCGCCCGCGAACGGCATCTCGTCGATCGGTGCCAGGCGGACCGGTGCCGACGGGTTCGGGGCATGGATCATCTGGCCGTGTCCGACATAGATCCCCACGTGGCTGACCCCGGAGTAGAAGAACACCAGGTCACCGGGGAGGAGTTCGGAGCGCGGGACGCGTCGGCCCGCGTCGATCTGGGAGTAGGTCGTCCGCGGCAGGGAGATGCCCGCCGAGCGGTACGCGGCCTGCACCAGGCCCGAGCAGTCGAACGCGTTCGGGCCGGTCGCGCCCCAGACGTACGGGCTGCCGAGCTTGCCGTAGGCGTACGCCACCGCTGCCGCAGCCCGGGCGTCCGGCGCCTGAGTGGTCGCGGCCGCCACCGCTCCCGGCAGATCGCGCCCTTCGGACCGCGACGCCCGCCCCGCGCCCCCGTCCCCCGCGACCTGTGCCCGCTGCCCCTGTGTGAGACGGGACAGCAACTGTCGTGCTTCGCCCAGCTTCTCGGTGATCGTCTGCCTCTGTCGCCGTAGCTCTGTCTGCCGGGACGTCAGTGAGGCCAGCTCGACGCGTGCCGCACCGCTCAGACGTTCGATCTCCCGCAGCTGGTCGCGCACCCGCGTCACGGCCCCGGCCTGACGGCTGTCCACCCGCTCGGCGAACGCGGCGTTGTCGAGGTACTGCCCGGGGTCCGAGGAGAGCAGCAGCCGCACCGCCGGGTCGAGGCCCCCGTCGCGGTACTGTGCCGCCGCCGCGGACCCCAGCGCCTCCCGCGCGGAGTTCAGCCGGTCCGTCCGGCGGGCCGCCTCGTCCCGCAGGGCGTTCAGCCGTTTCTGCGCCTCCTCCGCCTGCTCCTTGGCACCGTCGTACTTCTCGGTGGCGACCTCCGCCTCCTGGTACAGCCTGTCGACCTCGGCCTTGACCTGCGTCGGCGACAGGGGTGGTTCGGCATGTCCCGTGCCGTCGAAGCCGGTCGCGGTCGCCGCTCCCGCGAGGGCGATCGTGGCGGCGGTGCGGGCCGTGCCGCCGCCGAGCGAACGCTGTCTGGGCTTGCGGTGCGCTGCCACCTGGACGCCACGTCCTTTCGTACGACCGCCGGGGCCACGGACGGTGTCGCGCGTCCGGCGGCGGCCCGCACAGGGGGAACGCGCCGCCGCCGGACCTTCTCGGCGGTGGTGCCCGACGGCCGCCCCTGGCCCGGGCGGCGATGGGGAGCCGGGTACCTGGGGGAGGACGCTAAACCCGTTCACGATGCGCTGGGGGCCCGATGTACGGAAGTGGCACGACCGGACTGACGGTGACCGTATGTGACCGTGATCCCGGTGTCGGGTCGCCGTCTTCACGCTGTGCGATGACCGATGCGGCGGATCCGTCGCACTGGGCGGTTGCGGACTGCTATAGGGCGCATATATGCGGCGTGGCCGGAGTGCTGCAGGACGCACCACACGGAGGGCCGCAGGACGCCATGCAGCGGCCGGACCGGAGGGGTCGAGCGAGCGGCGTCACATCCGCCGGGGCGGTGTCAGCCGGCACAGGCGCGCTGATTAGGCTCCGGCCTCATGGACGTACTCATCCACCTCTTCGTCGGCCTGCACATCGTCGGCATCGCGGCGCTCCTCGGCGGCTTCCTCACCCAGATGAAGGCGATGGGCCAGGGGACGGCGCGCTTCGTGCCCGCGATGCTGCACGGTGCGCTGACCATGCTCGTCACGGGGGTGGTGCTGGTCGGCCTCAACCAGGCGGACCACCACTCGGTCGACACGATCAAGATCGGGACCAAGCTGGCCCTGCTGATCGTCATCCTCGGCCTGGTCTATGTGAAGCGGGACGAGGAGAGCGTCGAGAAGCCCCTCTTCGGCCTCGTCGGCGCCGCGACCCTGGCGAACATCTTCATCGCCGTGCTCTGGACCTGAGGCCGTCCACTGCGGAGGTGACGGCTCCGGCGAGAACCAGGAACCAGACGGCCACCGCGATCCACAGCAGTACCCGGCCGAGGCCGCGCAGCCACGGCACGCCCCGGGAGGAGGCGACGGACAGCGCCGCCAGCGCCGTCAGCCCCATCGAGAACGCGGTCGACCAGCGCCGGACGTCGTAGCGGAACCGGGGCCGCGGTACCTCGGCCCCCGCCAAGGCGGCGTAGCAGGCCAGAGTGAGGGCGAGGAGGGCGACGGTGACGCGGCGCAGGACGCCGCTGTCGTCGTTGTTCCAGAGGTAGAGCCCTTTGGCGGCGGTCATGAGCTGCGAACCGGCCACCGCCGAGACGGCGAGTGCTCCGACGGGGATCCACTGGTCGCCCGGCCCGGTCACCACCTGCCGGAAGTCGAAGCAGCCCAGTCCGATCAGGTAGAACACCAGCCCGAGCCAGAAGAACACCAGCGCCGCGTGGGCGAGCCACGCCACCCCCACGGCCGCCGCGACCACCGCCCCGAGCACCGCGATCCCCTGCGTCGCCACGCACCCGAGGAACACCGCCCCCGGCATCCGGCGCTCCCAGTTCGGCACGGTCGACGGAACCAGGCAGCCCCAGAGCACCGCGGCCAGTGCGAGCAGCGCCACGGCAGGCGGCTGCCCGTCCAGCGCGGACACTCCCGAGCCCAGCACGGTGGTCGCCGCCACCACGGTGAGCGCCGCCGCTGAACCGGTCCGGGTCCGCCACTGCTCCCGGTGCCACAGCAGTCGCAGGGCGATGTCGGCGGCGAGCCCCAACCAGGCGGTGCCCGCCAGAACCAGGGCGATGCGGGAGAGGACCTGGTGGCCGGTCAGGTGCAAGCCGACCGACAGGACGCCGGTCGCCATGACGGCGGCCCCGGTGGCGGGCGGACGCGGCGCCCACCAGGCGCGCAGCGCGGAGGTGCCTGACATGCGCCCGATGCTAGGGACGCGCACGCGGGTTGCGTACGGGGCGCGCGCGCCACCGCGGAAAACAACCCCACGCGCGCGTGCCGGACGGCGGGCGTCACCACGCGCGCACCGGCACAGGCGTCACCACGCGCGCGTACGGCAAAGACGTCACCGCGCGCCTGCCGGACGGGGCACGCGCGTGGCCGGGCGGGGTGAGCGCGCGTGGCCGTACAGGGTGAGCACGCGCGCGTGGCCGGACAGGCGCCGGGTCAGGCCGGTCGCACCACACTGTGGATGATCGACGCGCCCCCGTAGTAGATCGACTCCTCGCGGACGTACGCCCCCGGCTTCGGCGCATGGATCATCATGCCGTTGCCGATGTAGAGACCGACATGGCTGATGTCGTCGTAGAAGAAGATCAGGTCGCCGGGGCGCGCGTCCGCGAGTGAGACCGTCGTGCCCGCGTTCACCTGGTCATAGGTGGTGCGCGGCAGCGACACCCCGGCGGCCTTCCAGGCGGCCTGGGTCAGACCCGAGCAGTCGTACGAGCCGGGCCCGGTGGCACCCCACACGTACGGCTTGCCGATCTGCGCACGGGCGAACGCCAGCGCCTCGGCGGCCTGCGTCGCGTACGAGGAGTCCGTGGAGCCCGTGGAAGAGCCCGACGAGCCGGTCGTGGCGGTGGACGGCTGCTGCTGCGCCGCCTGCTGCTGCGCCGCCTGCTGCCGTGCCAGCTCCTCCGCCTGCCGCTGCGCCTCCTCCTGCTTCTTCTTCTCGAGCGCGGCGAGCCGTGCCTTCTCCTGCGCGGTCAGTTCGGACAGCAGGTCCCGCGCGGCGGCCAGCTTCTTCTGGACGTCCGTCTTGGCCGACCGGAGCCTCTGCTGCGACTCGGTGAGCGACCGCAGGCTCTCGGTGGCCTCCCGCCGCTTCTTCATCGTCGCGGCCTGCTCGGTGACGTACTCGTCGACCGCTTCCTTCTGACGGCCGGTGAGCCGGCTCATCAGCTGGGTCTGGTCG
Organism: Streptomyces sp. PTL18; assembly: GCF_059510295.1. Classification (NCBI taxonomy): domain Bacteria; kingdom Bacillati; phylum Actinomycetota; class Actinomycetes; order Kitasatosporales; family Streptomycetaceae; genus Streptomyces; species Streptomyces sp. PTL18. Next base: position 263,135 of record NZ_JCAJZO010000007.1, read on the forward strand.
AAGTAGTCCTGCGGCGTGTCGGCGAGGAGGAAGGTGGCGGTGTCGGGGGCCACCTCACCCGTGCGGTACTGGGCCGCGGCGAAGGAACCCAGCCGGTCCCGCGCCTCGTTGAGCTTCCCGGTACGTCTTGCGACGTCGTCGAGGAGCGCGGTGACGCGCTCCCGCTGCCGGTCCGTTCTCTCCTTGGCCGCGTTGTACTGATCGGTGGCCGACTCGGCGCGGCGGTAGAGGTCGTCGACCTTCTTCTCGACCTCCTCGACGCTCGGCCTGCCGTCGGCGGAGGGTGCGGCGTTGGCGGTCTGCGAGAGCAGGGCCACGGAGGTGAGGGCAGCCGTCGCGAGTGCGGGGGTGCGTATGCCGGCCATGCGTGTGCCCGCGGGACGCGGCTTGCGGTGCGGCGCCATGAGAGGCGTCTCCTTCCGATGCACCGCCTACCGGGTTAGCTGTCGGGTTCGGGCGGGTTGTTCCGGAAGGTGTGCCCTACGGCCGTACCGCGCAGGGCGGTTGGCCGATTCACCCCAAGGTCGGGTGGGTCCCCGGCTCCGGCTGCCACGGGGGCACCGGACTCGGCGGAGGCCGCGCGGCCCGGCGACGTTCGCCGGTGGGGGTCGTACGGCCCGCCCGGCACGGTAGCCAACTGTTGGGGCTCCTGTGAAGGTTGATGCGTGATATGCCCGATACGTATTCGTGACCTTTTCCGGCGCCCCCGTTCTCGAGTACCGACCGTGAGTCGACGATTCTCCTCGGTGACGAGGCGTCCGGTGCTCGATTTCGGGCGTCGCCGGGGGCGGGATCCGGTTCCGGGCCGTGGAGTTTCCAGGGCGGCGACCGGCTGTCGGTGGGGCGGCCTAGACTCGGAGAGCGATGAGCAGCCTCTTTGACGACAGCTTCCTGGCGGACCTCAAGGCCACTCCGGCCCAGGAGGAGGAGCCCCCGCCGCCCGAGGACGATCACGCTCCGGAGCCGGTTCCGGACGATCTGTTCGGCGGGGAGTTCGACCTGCCCCCGGACAGGGACGCCTACTACCGCAACGGCGCGCACCGCCCTGCCGTCGACATGAGGGCCCTGCTGGAGGGGCTGAACGAGAACCAGCGCGCTGCCGTCGTGCACGCCGGCTCCCCGCTGCTCATCGTCGCCGGCGCCGGCTCCGGCAAGACCCGCGTGCTCACCCACCGCATCGCGTATCTGCTGGCCGAGCGGGGCGTCCATCCCGGGCAGATCCTCGCGATCACCTTCACCAACAAGGCCGCGGGCGAGATGAAGGAGCGGGTCGAGCAGCTCGTCGGCCCGCGCGCGAACGCGATGTGGGTGATGACCTTCCACAGCGCCTGTGTCCGCATCCTGCGCCGGGAGAGCAAGAAGCTCGGCTTCACCTCCTCCTTCTCCATCTACGACGCCGCCGACAGCAAGCGTCTGATGGCGCTCGTCTGCCGTGACCTGGACCTGGACCCGAAGCGCTTTCCGCCCAAGTCCTTCAGCGCCAAGATCTCCAACCTGAAGAACGAGCTGATCGACGAGGAGGACTTCGCCGCCCAGGCGTCCGACGGCTTCGAGAAGACCCTCGCCCAGGCGTACGCGCTCTACCAGTCCCGGCTGCGCGAGGCGAACGCGCTCGACTTCGACGACCTGATCATGACGACGGTCAACCTGCTGCGCGCCTTCCCGGATGTCGCCGAGCACTACCGCCGCCGCTTCCGCCATGTGCTCGTCGACGAGTACCAGGACACCAACCACGCCCAGTACGCCCTGGTGCGCGAACTCGTCGGCACCTTCGGGCACCCGGCGGACGTCCCGCCCGGCGAGCACGACGTCCCGCCCGCCGAACTGTGCGTCGTCGGTGATGCCGACCAGTCGATCTACGCCTTCCGCGGCGCGACCATCCGCAACATCCTCCAGTTCGAGGAGGACTACCCGGACGCCACGACGATCCTGCTGGAGCAGAACTACCGCTCCACCCAGACCATCCTGAGCGCCGCCAACGCGGTCATCGAGCGCAACGAGTCCCGCCGCCCCAAGAATCTGTGGACCAACGCCGGCGCCGGCGCCCGGATCACCGGCTATGTCGCCGACACCGAGCACGACGAGGCCCAGTTCGTCGCCGACGAGATAGACCGCCTCACGGACGCGGGCGAGGCGAAGGCGGGCGACGTCGCCGTCTTCTACCGCACCAACGCCCAGTCCCGAGTCTTCGAAGAGGTGTTCATCCGGGTCGGCCTGCCCTACAAGGTCGTCGGCGGCGTCCGCTTCTACGAGCGCAAGGAGGTCCGGGACGTCCTCGCCTACCTGCGGGTGCTGGCCAACCCGGAGGACTCCGTTCCGCTGCGGCGCATCCTGAACGTGCCCAAGCGGGGGATCGGTGAGCGTGCCGAGGCGATGATCGACGCCCTCGCCCAGCGCGAGAAGACCAGCTTCGCGCAGGCGCTGCGCCGCGTGGACGAGGCGTACGGCATGGCGGCCCGTTCCACCAACGCGGTCAAGCGGTTCAACGCGCTCATGGACGAGCTGCGCACGATCGTGGAGTCGGGTGCCGGACCGGCCACGGTTCTCGAGGCCGTCCTGGAACGCACCGGCTACCTCGCCGAGTTGCAGTCCTCGACCGACCCCCAGGACGAGACCCGGATCGAGAACCTGCAGGAACTCGCCGCTGTCGCCCTGGAGTTCGAGCAGGAGCGCGGTGAGGCCGGGGAGACCCCAGGTACCGCAGCTCCCGGCACCCTGGCCGACTTCCTGGAGCAGGTCGCACTCGTCGCCGACTCGGACCAGATCCCCGACGACGAAGAGGGGGACGGTGTCATCACGCTGATGACCCTGCACACCGCGAAGGGCCTGGAGTTCCCGGTGGTGTTCCTGACCGGCATGGAGGACGGCGTCTTCCCGCACATGCGCGCGCTCGGTCAGACGAAGGAACTGGAGGAGGAACGGCGCCTGGCCTACGTCGGGATCACCCGCGCGCGGGAGCGGCTGTACCTCACACGGTCGGCGCTGCGCAGCGCCTGGGGCCAGCCGTCGTACAACCCGCCCTCGCGGTTCCTGGAGGAGATCCCGGAGCAGCACGTGGAGTGGAAGCGGAAGGGTGGTGCCTCCGCCGCGCCGGCGACCGGACCGTTCTCGGGGGTGGCGGCCTCGCTGTCGTCCTCTCGTTCGCGCTCGTCGGCGGCGGGCGCGTCCGGGTTCGCCACGCGCCGGGGCGGTGCGACGGAGCGACCGGTGGTCGCGCTGGCGGTGGGCGACCGCGTCACCCATGACCAGTTCGGTCTGGGAACGGTCGTCGCCGTGAAGGGCACGGGGTCGAACGCCGAGGCGACGATCGACTTCGGGGACGAGAAGCCGAAGCGGCTGCTGCTGCGGTACGCGCCGGTGGAGAAGCTCTAGCCGCGCACCCGGGCCCCCACCGAACGGCGGGGGCCCGGATGCGGAGCCGCGTCGGTCGGTCAGGTCGGGTCGAGCCCGTGACTCCGCAGCCAGGGCAGCGGGTCTATCGCGGCGCCGCCGCTGGGCCGCACCTCGAAGTGGAGATGCGGTCCGGTGGAGTTGCCCGAGTTGCCGGAGTACGCGATCGGCTGACCGGCCTTCACGGTCGCGCCGGGGGGAACCCGGTAGCTGGAGAGGTGGCAGTACCAGGTCTGCGTACCGTCCTTGGCGGTCACGATCATCATGTTGCCGTACGCGCTGTTCCACTTGGTCTGCACGGTGCCGTCGGTCGCGGCCATCACCGTCGTCCCGTACGACACCGGAAAGTCGATACCGGTGTGCACGGACATCCAGTTGACGCCCGCCTGGCCGAAGTAGGCGCTGAGGCCCTTCTGCAGGACCGGTAGCGCGAACTTGGGACGCAGCCGTTCCTTGAGCGCGGCCTCGGCCGCCGCCTTCTTCTGCTCGGCGGCCCGCTGGGCCTTGAGGTCGATACGTTCCTGGGTGCGACTTGCCCGGTCCGCGAAGTCGTCGGCGCCCGCGGAGAGGTTCGCGAGCTGGGCGTCCAGCTTCTTGTTGGCGGCGGACGGTCGCACCGGGGTGTCGGCGGCGCTCGCAGTGGTGTCCTTGCCGCCGTCGCCGCCCACGCCGACGGTCGCCGCGGCGATCCCGGCGACGCCCATCACGCACACCGACGGCACCGCGACCGTGAGCAGCGCGGACCGCTTCGCGGGGGTACGACGCCGGGAACGGCTCGCGGTACGGGACGCGACACGTGGGGGCGGGAGGGGTGTGGGCTCTTCCTGGTCGTCGAGCAGCGGGAGGCCGTCGGCCGCTCCCGGCGGGACGGAGTCGTCGGTGGGATGCTCGGACGGGAGCTGGTCGAAGGCGGCCGTGGCCGCCTGGTGATCGAAGGGCCCGGCGTCGGCGAAGGACTCCGGGGCCACATGCTCGAAGCTGCCGGTGGCCGCGTGCTGCGTCTCGTGGTCCGGGACACCTGCGGAGTTCCACTGTGTGGCGTCGTACGCGCCCGTGCCGAAGGTCTGCGTGCCCCATTCCCACTGCTGGGTGAGGCCCGCCGAGTGTCCCGCCTCGTGCCAGGCCTGCGCGTCCCACTGGCCGGTGGCGTCGGGGGCCTGGGCCTGCGCGGGAATGGCGGCCAGCTGCTGGTAGCCGGCCGCCCACTCCGCCGTGTCATGGGCGCCGGTGTCGAACGCGGCGTGGTGCTGGGCGGCGTACGGGTCGTAGTACGGCGTCTGGTGCGTGCCGGTGCCGAACGTGTCGTGGCTGCCGGTGGACCACCGGCCCGTGTGGTACGAGCCCGTCCCGCCGTCGCCCGGCAGGTCGCCGAAGAGGGGATCGGTCGCGAAGGCCGCGGTCGCGTCGGCATAGGTCGTGAAGTCACCGTACCGGCCACCCTGGGGGCCGTACGACGCGTACTGCGCCGAGGCGGCATCGGGGGCCGGGGCCGGGGGTGTTGCGGTCCCCGACGGGTGACGGTCGTTCACCGACTTCTCTTTCGCCTCGACAACAGGGGCTGCCAGAGCAGTGCGGCGACTGTACCCGGCAGTATGCGAGCGCGACAATCTTTCGCAGGTTTCCGGGAAGCAGGAAACGGGCAATCGGCCGTGTTTCGGGGGGCACCGCACAAGGCCTTGGCGCTGTGTTCGATTAATGTTCGAGTGTGGGTGGCGGCCGGAAGCGCCGGCGTGGCGCGCGGCGCGGCTCAGGCCACTGTGAGGCCGCCGGTGTGGGCCGCGGCCGCCGCCGGCTCCTCGAGGTCCAGCGCCTGCCGTATTCCCGCCGCGACCGCGGGGTGCACCGGCAGGGCCAGGTGGCCGATACCGCTCACCCGGATGTTCTGTGCGGCCAGGTCCGGATGGTCGACGCACGCCGCCTCGAGTGGGTCCATCAGTGGGTCCAGATCGCTCCAGAAGCTCACGAAGTGCGTGCGGCAGCCGGGGGCCGGCTCACGCAGCTCCTCGATCAGCTCCGAGCCCGGACGCATCTGGCGGACGATGGGGTGCGCGTTCGCGAGCGGGGCGACGCGGGTGCCGGAGTGGGGTGTGCCGAGCGTGACCAGCCTGCGGACACGGAGATCGCCGCCGAGGCGCTGCACGTAGTACCGCGCGATCAGACCGCCGAGACTGTGCCCGACGACGTCCACCTGCAGCTGACCCGTGCGCTCGCAGATCTCCTCCACATGCCGGCCCAGCAGCTCGGCGGCGATGCGGATGTCACATGTCAACGGAGAGTAATTGAGTGACTCGATGTGCTGACGGCCGTGCTGCGCCAGGTTCCGGCGCAGCAGGACGAAGACCGAGCGGTTGTCGATGAAGCCGTGCAGCAGGATCACCGGGGGCTTGGCCCCGGTCGGCAGCGTGGCGGTGTCCGGAGGGGGCGGGAGCGGCGCACACCGGCGCTCCTGGATGATTCCCGACGGGTACAGAAGCAGGTGTCCGGCGAGAATCGCCAGCTCCAGGGCGGTCGCCTTCAGCAGCGCGACGGAGAGTCCGGCCAGTCTGCTGGGGAACAGGCGCTGGCACAGCGGAACCAGAGGCTCTACTACCCCGGTGACCTTCATTGGCCGACCTCCCGTCGGCACACGCGAGGACATCTCTGTGTCCCCCGTGTGCCCTCATGGAAAGCCGTGGCGGTGGCCTGCGGGGCAGGTGCCGCGGGTACGGCCGTGCCGCGTGTGCGGCGCGTGCGGCGCCGGTGACGACGGGCGCCTTTTCTCGTCGTGGTGACCTGAACCCGCCCGTCCTCGTGGCGCGGTGTCCGTCCTCCTCGTACGGGTGGTGCTCCCCGCTTTCGTGCCCTTGCATTCCTGTCGCCGAGCGGTACCCCACCACGGGCGCCCCACTGGCGGGGCGGTGATGCGGCCGCCTCGGTGCGGCTCTCCTTGCGCACGATCCCCTCGGACCACGGCGCTCGAGCCGCTGCTTGCGGCGCGTGTGCCGCGGGGAGGGGGGACCCTGCGCGGCGAACGTGTCCCATTGTGTGATTTCCCCCTCGGTCGCCACCGTGAAACTGCCGGTTGCGGGATGCTGGCGATAACGTTCGTTCACTTCCCGGGTCGGTAAGGCGCGGGACGCCGGTGCCGGCGGGCCCTGTCCCGCGGTGCGCGGCGTACCGACCGTGCGGTCCGTGTGTCCGCCGGTGCGGTGATGTGGCGGCAGGCGGTCCATCGGTTCAGGGTGTGTGTAGTCGCTTCATGGAGGCAGTGATGGGTGTGGCAGCCGGTCCGATCCGCGTGGTGGTGGCCAAGCCGGGGCTCGACGGCCACGATCGCGGGGCCAAGGTGATCGCGCGGGCGCTGCGCGATGCGGGAATGGAGGTCATCTACACCGGTCTCCACCAGACGCCCGAGCAGATCGTCGACACCGCGATCCAGGAGGACGCCGACGCGATCGGACTGTCGATCCTGTCCGGCGCGCACAACACGCTGTTCGCCGCGGTGATCGAACTGCTGAAGGAGCGCGACGCGGCGGACATCCTGGTCTTCGGCGGCGGCATCATCCCCGAGGCGGACATCCCGCTGCTGAAGGAGAAGGGCGTCGCGGAGATCTTCACCCCCGGGGCGACGACCGCGTCGATCGTGGACTGGGTGCGGGCGAACGTACGGCAGCCGGCCGGCGCGTGACACTCGTGGGCGGTGCCCTGCGCCTCCGCAGGACACCGCCTCCTCGGGCGTGGCCTGCGGAGAGCGGGTACGACCGGTCGCCCCCGGCCGACCGGTCCTGGTCCCGGGAGGGATCGGGGGCCGGGGTGGAGGGACCGGGGGGCCGGGGCCGGATCCCCGGCTCATGCACCCCGCAGTTCCTCGGCCATCGCCGCCCGTAGCCGCAGCGTCGTCGCCAGGCGCTGGAACGCCTCCGCCCAGTAGCCGCCGGCCCCCGGTGACGCATCCTCCGGCTCGTCCGGTACCGCCGTCAGCGTGTCGAGGCGGCTCGCCTCCGCCGGGTCCAGGCACCGCTCGGCCAGCCCCATCACCCCGCTGAAGCTCCACGGGTAACTTCCGGCGTCCCGGGCGATGTTGAGCGCGTCGACGACGGCCCGGCCCAGGGGAGCGGCCCAGGGCACCGCGCACACCCCGAGGAGCTCGAACGCCTCCGACAGCCCGTGTGTGGCGATGAATCCCGCTACCCAGTCGGCCCGTTCCCCGGGCGGCAGCGTCGACAGCAGCTTCGCCCGCTCGGCCAAGGACACCGCCCCCGGGCCCGCGGCCTCCGGCGCGTACGGCGAACCGAGCAGGGCCCGCGACCAGGCGGCGTCCCGCTGCCGTACCGCGGCCCGGCACCAGGCCGCGTGCAGTTCGCTCCGCCAGTCGTCGGCCACCGGCAGCGCGACGATCTCCTCCGGCGTACGCCCCCCGAACCGGGCCGGCCAGGTGCCGAGCGGCGCCGCCTCCACCAACTGGCCGAGCCACCATGACCGTTCGCCCCGCCCCGCCGGTGGTTTCGGCGCCACCCCGTCGCGCTCCATGCCCGGATCGCACTCGTGCGGTGCCTCGACCACGATCATCGGCTCCTCCTGTGTGGGGTCGACCGCCACGCAGGCCCCCGCCCGCGCCGCCATCCGCCCGGCCAGGGCCGAATCCGGCAGTGCGGACAGCAACTCGGCCGCCGTGGCCCGCACATTGCGGCTGCGGTCGGAGAGCGCCTGCTCCAGGAAGGGCTCGTCCGCGGGCTCCAGTCCCGTGCGCAGCGAGTCGAGGAACATCAGGCGGTCCTCGGCCCGCTCCGTCGTCCACGTGCCGGCCAGCAGCTCGCGGGCGACGGCTGGGTGCCGTGCGCGGAGCGCGGCGAGCAGGGCCACCCGCTCGGCGAACAGGCCCTCCTGCCACAGCTGCCGGACACGCTCCGGCTCCTGAGGCGGCGGCAGATCGGAACCGCCGCCGGGCACGGAGCGCAGCGCGAAGCGCCACTCCGGGTTCAGCCGGGCCAGCCAGAGGGCGAGGGGGCCGGCGAGGGCCAGCGCCGCCGGTCGCAGGTCCGTGCGGGCGCGGGCCGCGTCCAGCAGGGCCGGGAGCACCTGCGGGGGTGGCGCGTAACCGCGCTCGTTGGCCAGCGCCAGCCACTGCGGCAGCAGCTCCGTGAGGTCGGGGGCCGCCCCTCGGCGGCCACCGCCGCCGGTGCCGGGGCGGTCGGACAGCAGCAGGGCCAGTCTGCGGGCCGCCGCGGGCGGCAGTGGTGGGCGTGGGTCGGCCGCCGCGGGCTCCGGACGCGGTCCGGCCGGTGCGGGACGCAGCCCGGCCCGGCGGCGGACGGTCTCCACGGCGGCCAGGTCCAGCAGCGCGGTCGGGGCCTGCGGGCCGGCCGGCAGCCAGGGCGGGGTGCGCCGGTCGGTGCCCAGCAGGGCCACCGTGACGAGCTCCTCCCAGGGCGCGGTGGGGGACGGGCCCGCGGGAGCGGGAGTCGCATTCATGTCAGCCCCTTCCGGGTCGGTACCGCGTCGCTCGGGCGTCGTCAGCACAGCGGGACCGCCTCTCCGGCACCCTCCGGCCAGGCGGTGAGCGGAGTGAAGCCCCGGTGGCCGCACTCCCCGAAGACCGTGACCGGAGCGCCGCCCGACAGCGCGACCAGCCGCCACAGGCCCGGTCGGCTGCCCGCTGTCGGCGTCAGGGGCAGAGCCATGCCGCCGTCCGCGTCCGCGAGCTGCCAGGAGCCGTCGAGCGGGGTCGGTATGACCCGGCCCAGCGTCACGGGGTACGAGTCCAGCCACGGGTCGGCCCGGAGAGCTTCCCCGTAGCGCGCCGCCGCGTCCGACGCGGTCGTGCCCGGCGGTCTCGTCGCCGCCGGGGCCGGGGGCGCGAACTGCTCGCCCAGCGCCGCCCGTAGCCGGCCCGCGCCCGGGTAGGACGTCACGTCGGCGTCGAAGGACAGCCCCACCGGCAGGGTCAGCTCCGGCGCGCGCCCTGCCGCTCCGTAGGAGAGGAGGAGCACCGTGCGGCCGGACGTCTCCCCGTACAGCCAGATCCGGCGTGTCGTCAGCCGGCCGTCCGAGGTGTCGTACTGCGCCAGTACCAGCCAGCGGTCGCGGACGGGCGGGCCGTCGGGCGAACCAGCCAACCCGACGCGTGAACGGACCGTCGCCGCCAGCCCTTCCGGCAGCCGCTCACGCCTCAGCCAGCCCTGGTCGAGCAGGTGCAGCAGCGCGCACTCCTCCAGCAGCCGCACCGGCCAGCCCGGTCCCGACGCCGGGAGCGCCGCCAACTCCCGCACGCGCCCGGCGAGGCCGGGAGCCTGCGCGTCGACCATGCGGGCCGCCGTCTCCTCCCACAGCCCGTATCCCGCCTGCTCGGCCGCGGCCAGGCCGCCCCGCAGCAGGTCGGACAGGCGCTGCTCCAGCTCCGTCGCCCCCGCCGTGATCCGCTCGGCCCGCCGCTCCGCCCTGCGCCGGGCCGCCTCCGGATCGGCGGACGGGGCCGGCGGGGTGCCGCCGGCCACCCGCTTCTCCTGCGCACGCTGACGGCGCCCCTTGATCCACTGCTCCGCCCAGTCCGGCTCCTGCGCCCGCGGCACCGTGCCGTCCCCGCCCGCCCAGAGCAGCAGCAGCCCCAGCGCGTGCTTGCACGGGAACTTCCGGCTCGGACAACTGCACTTGTACGCAGGCCCGGCCGCGTCCGCCAGATCGACGACCGTCCGGTACGGCTTGCTGCCGCTGCCCTTGCACAGCCCCCATACCGTCCCCTCGTCGGAACTGCCCGCCTGGGACCACGGCCCGGCCGTGCCGAGTTTGCTTCCCGCTTTGCGTGATGCCGCGTCAGGCGCCAGTGCCAGCACCTGGTCCGCGGTCCAGCGCTCCCCCTGCCAAGTCATGTCGTCGACGGTAGGTCCCGGCACTGACAATCGGTCCTCGCGATGGCGTCTTCGCAGGTCATGACGCATTGTCAGTGGTGTGGTGCACGGTTGGTGGCAGATCCGAACCGGCCGAGCTGGAGGGGGATACGGCCATGAGCGCGTCCGTTGACCAGAAGTCCGTCGAAGCGAACCCGAGTCCGTCCGCGCCCGCGAACGGGAGCGGGGGCACGAGCCCAGGCGGACCGAGGTCCGCTCCCGGGCCCACACCGGCACAGGCGACGGGGACCGCACCCGCCCCGGCGCTGCGGCCGCACGCCGAGGACGCCTTCGCCCACGAACTCGCCGCGCTGGCCGCCCAGGACGACCGGCGGCGCCCGGCCCGCTGGAAGCTGTCGCCGTGGGCCGTCGCCACCTACCTGCTGGGGGGCGCCCTGCCGGACGGCACGGTGATCACGCCGAAGTACGTGGGTCCGCGCCGCATCGTGGAGGTCGCCGTCACCACGCTCGCCACCGACCGCGCCCTGCTCCTGCTCGGCGTGCCCGGCACGGCGAAGACCTGGGTGTCCGAGCACCTGGCGGCGGCCATCAGCGGCGACTCGACGCTGCTCGTCCAGGGCACCGCCGGGACCCCGGAGGAGGCGATCCGCTACGGGTGGAACTACGCGCGGCTGCTCGCGCACGGCCCCAGCCGCGACGCCCTGGTGCCGAGCCCCGTCATGCGGGCCATGGCCGAGGGAATGACCGCCCGCGTCGAGGAGCTGACCCGCATCCCGGCCGACGTCCAGGACACTCTGATCACGATCCTGTCGGAGAAGACGCTGCCGATACCGGAGCTGGGCGAAGAGGTGCAGGCCGTCCGCGGCTTCAACCTGATCGCCACGGCCAACGACCGCGACCGCGGGGTCAACGACCTGTCGAGCGCCCTGCGCCGCCGCTTCAACACGGTGGTGCTGCCGCTGCCGGACAGCGTGGACGCCGAGGTCGACATCGTCTCCCGCCGGGTCGACCAGATCGGCCGCTCGCTCGACCTGCCGGCCGTGCCCGAGGGCATCGACGAGATCCGCCGCGTGGTGACGGTCTTCCGCGAACTGCGGGGCGGTGTCACGGCCGACGGCCGGACCAGGCTGAAGTCGCCCAGCGGCACCCTGTCCACCGCGGAGGCGATCTCCGTCGTCACCAACGGACTCGCGTTGGCAGCCCACTTCGGCGACGGCCTGCTGCGCCCGAGCGACGTCGCCGCGGGCATCCTCGGCGCCGTCGTCCGCGACCCGGCGGCCGACCGGGTCGTCTGGCAGGAGTACCTGGAAGCGGTGGTCCGCGAGCGCGACGGCTGGAGCGACTTCTACCGCGCGTGCCGGGAGGTGACCGCGTGAGGAACTCCGGCCCCCCGCGGACGGAGCCGCTGCTGCTCGGGGTGCGGCACCACGGGCCCGGGTCCGCGCGGGCCGTGCGGGCCGCGTTGGAGGCCGCGCGACCCGGGATGGTGCTGATCGAGGGGCCGCCGGAGGCGGACGCCCTGGTACCGCTCGCGGGCCACCCGGACATGCGGCCGCCCGTCGCCCTGCTCGCCCACGCCGTGGACGAGCCCGGACGGTCGGCGTTCTGGCCACTGGCCGAGTTCTCCCCGGAGTGGGTGGCGATCCGCTGGGCCCTACGGCAAGGGGTACCGGCCCGGTTCATCGACCTGCCGGCGACGCACACGCTGGCATGGGGGAAGGACCAGCCCACGGGCACCGATGCCGAGGCGGCCGGCGGCTCCGACGACACCGTCCGCGTCGACCCCCTCGCCGTGCTGGCCGAGGCCGCCGGGTACGACGACCCGGAGCGCTGGTGGGAGGACGTCGTCGAGCATCGGGGCGTGGGGCCGGGAGACCCCCTCGCGCCGTTCGCCGTGCTCGGGGAGGCCATGGCCGCCCTGCGGGAGGAGTACGGCGCCGGCGGACACGGACGGGACCTCGTGCGGGAGGCGCACATGCGCCTCCAGGTGCGCACGGCACAACGGGAGTTCGGGGGCGACCTGGCGGTGGTGTGCGGGGCCTGGCATGTGCCGGCGCTGCGCGAGAGGACCTCCGTCACCGCCGACCGCGCGCTGCTGAAGGGCCTGCCCAAGGTGAAGACGGACATGACCTGGGTGCCCTGGACCCACCGGAGGCTCGCCCGGGCCAGTGGATACGGGGCGGGCATCGACTCGCCCGGCTGGTACGGGCATCTGTTCCGCGCTCCGGACCGGCCCGTCGAGCGGTGGCTGACCAAGGTCGCGGGGCTGCTCCGAGAGGAGGACCGGATCGTGTCGTCCGCGCATGTCATCGAGGCGGTGCGGCTGGCCGGGACGCTGGCCGTCCTGCGCGGGCGCCCGCTTCCGGGCCTGTCGGAGACGACCGAGGCGGTACGGGCGGTGATGTGCGAGGGCTCGGACGTCCCGCTGGCGCTGGTGCACGACCGGCTGGTGGTGGGCGACGACATGGGCGAGGTACCGGAGTCGGCCCCCGCCGTGCCGCTGCAGCGGGACATCGCCCGGCTGCAGAAGCGGCTCAGGCTCAGACCGGAGCCGCTGGAGCGGGAGGTGGAGCTGGACCTGCGCAAGGAGACCGACGCCGAGCGCAGCCGGCTGCTGCACCGGCTCCGGCTCCTCGGGATCGGCTGGGGGGAGCCCGCGACCTCGCGCGGCAGCACGGGGACGTTCCGGGAGACCTGGCGGCTGCGCTGGGAACCGGAGCTCGCGGTGCGGGTCGCCGAGGCCGGGGTCTGGGGGACGACCGTGCTCGCCGCCGCGACCGCCAGGGCCGAGGCGGACGCGACCGCCGCCCAGGCCCTCGCAGACGTCACCGCGCTCGCCGAGCGGTGCCTGCTGGCGGAACTGCCGGCGGCGCTGCCCGTGGTGATGCGGGTCCTCGCCGACCGCGCCGCCCTCGACGCCGACGTCGGCCACCTCGCCCAGGCCCTGCCCGCCCTGGTCCGCTCCCTGCGCTACGGGGATGTGCGCGGTACGGACACCCGGGCACTGGCGGAGGTCGCGGCGGGGCTCGCCGAGCGCGTCTTCGTCGGGCTGCCCCCGGCGTGCGCGGCGCTGGACGCCGAGGCGGCCGAGGACATGCGGCGCCATGTGGACGCCGTTCACGGGGCGGTGGGTCTGCTCGGGGACGGCGTCGCGGCGGAGCACGGCGAGATACGCGGGCGTTGGCGTGCCGTCCTGCGGGTGCTGGGCGCACGGGACGCCGTGCCCGGGGTGATCCGCGGGAGGGCCCTGCGGCTGCTCCTGGACGAGGGGGAGCTGACGCAGGACGAGGCCGCGCGGCTCATGGGGCTCGTACTGTCGCCGGGAGCGGCACCGGCGGACGCCGCCACCTGGATCGAGGGGTTCGTCGGGGGCGGCTCCGGCGGCGGGATGCTGCTCGTGCACGACGAGCGGCTGCTCGCCCTGGTGGACGCATGGCTCACCGGGGTGCCGGCGGAGGCGTTCACCGACGTACTGCCGCTGCTGCGGCGGACGTTCTCGGCGTACGAGTCCGGAGTGCGGCGCACCCTCGGCGAGTTGGTGCGACGTGGGCCGGGTGCACGCGGACACGCGGCGACCGGCGAAGCGGGCGTCCCCGGGTTCGGCACGGACCTCGACGCCGGGCGGGCGGACGCCGTGGTTCCGGTGCTGCGCCTGCTGCTCGGCCCGGACGAGCCCGACCGCATCGATGTCGACGACCTGGCAGGGGTGGCCGGATGAGCACAGGGACGAGTGACGGGACGAACACCACCGTTGCCGACGAGCGGCTGCGGCGCTGGCGGCTGGTGCTCGGCGGAGACGCGGCGGACGGCACCGGGTACGGGCTCACCGGGCAGGACGCGGCGATGGACGGGGCGCTGAGCGCGCTGTACGGGAAGGGGGACAGGCCGCAGCAGGGGCGGGACCGTTCGGCGGGGCTCGGGGCGTCCGCGCCGTCCGTGGCGCGCTGGCTCGGCGACATCCGCACCTACTTCCCCTCGTCCGTCGTCCAGGTCATGCAGCGAGACGCCGTCGACCGGCTCGGGCTGTCCACGCTTCTGCTCGAACCGGAGATGCTCGAGGCGGTCGAGGCCGACGTGCACCTGGTCGGCACGCTGCTCTCGCTGAACAAGGCGATGCCGGAGACCACCAAGGAGACGGCAAGGGCGGTGGTGCGCAAGGTCGTCGAGGACCTCGAGAAGCGGCTCGCCACCCGCACCAGGGCGACGCTCACCGGCGCCCTCGACCGCAGTGCCCGTGTCACCCGCCCCCGCCACCGGGACATCGACTGGAACCGCACGATCGCCGCCAACCTCAAGCACTATCTTCCCGAGTACCGCACGGTGGTGCCGGAGCGGCTGATCGGGTACGGGCGGGCGTCCCGGTCGGTGAAGAAGGAGGTCGTCCTCTGCATCGACCAGTCGGGGTCGATGGCGGCGTCGGTGGTGTACGCGTCCGTGTTCGGGGCGGTGCTGGCGTCGATGCGGTCCATCGCGACCCGGCTCGTCGTCTTCGACACGGCCGTCGTGGACCTCACCGACCAGCTCGACGACCCGGTCGACGTCCTCTTCGGCACCCAGCTCGGCGGTGGCACGGACATCAACAGGGCGCTGGCGTACTGCCAGGCGCAGATCACCCGGCCCTCGGAGACGGTCGTGGTCCTCGTCAGCGACCTGTACGAGGGAGGCATCCGCGACGAGATGCTCAAGCGGGTGGCGGCGATGAAGGCGTCGGGGGTGCAGTTCGTGGCACTGCTCGCGCTCTCCGACGAAGGAGCACCCGCCTACGACCGGGAGCACGCGGCGGCGCTCGCGGCGCTCGGAGCACCGGCGTTCGCGTGCACGCCCGACCTGTTCCCGGAGGTGATGGCGGCGGCGATCGAGAAGCGGCCCCTGCCGATACCGGAGACGGCGTGACGGCGTGCCGGTGGTGTTCACATGATGGCGTGACGAACGCCTTCCGACGACAGGTCCAAAAGGAGACACCGCACAACGCAAGGGGAATACGGAATATGAGTACCCATCGGTAACAGGGGGCTTGCGCAACCACAGGCGTTGCGTGCAAGGATCGACGGCACTTGGCTGTCCGCGGTGCGCGGTGTTCGCTCCGTACCGCCTCGTTCCGCCGCACGGAGGCTCTCCCCGTCTTGATCCTGCCGGCCGCACCGCCCTTCGCCGAGGCCGCACTGCGCGCGCTGCGTACGGCGGCCGGGCGGCGTGCGCTGCAGGTGGCGCCGGTGCTGGGCGGGGTGCTCGCGCTGGGACTCCTGTGCGAGCGGCAGGCGTACGCGGACGGAACACCGACGGCCTCAGCGGCTCCCGCCGCAGCCGGGCCCCGGATCGGCGCGGCGACGGCCGGCACTCCGCCGATCCGCACTCCGTCGGCCGGCACCCCGTCAACGGGGCATGCCCGAGCGGCCGTCGGTACCGGAGCGCGCCCGAACACGGACGAGGTGGTGCGGCCGGTCGCCGACGGTCCCCTGCGGCCGGTGAGCGGGACGGCCGGTCGGCGGGCTCGTGCACACGGTGGCCGAGGCGACGGCGGGCGCGCCCCCGCAGCGGCCGGCGCCACCGTCCCTTCCCGGTGTCCCCGGCCCGCCTGTTCTCCCCGGCCCGCCGGGCCTCCCCCCAGGGCCTCCCGGCGCTTCGGATGCCCCGGGTCTGCCGACACACCCGGGGCACACCCCGCCCGCGCCCTCCGCATCGCAGCTACCGAGGGGCGGCACGGCGACCCCGCGACTGGCGCAGCAGCGGGAGACCGGGGCGTACGGGCCCCGGGCGGCCGGGAGCCCCGGTCCGACGGCGGAGCGGTCCGCGTCTCGCGCGCCGCACACCGTACAGACCACGCACACGCATCCCCACCCGGTACCCGACGGGGACCCGAGCCGGGTGTTCGGCGACCAGCCCGCCGCCGACGCGGGTTCGCGGCGCCATGGTGACGGGCACGCCGTCGCGCCGGTCCACCGGGCGCCGGCCGGGCTCGTGCGCGGCGCCACCGGGATCGTCACCGCGGAGGGGCCCCGGGACGGGCACGGGGACGTTCCCGAGTTCCCCGGTTGGCGCAGCGCCCGTCCCCGCCCGGCATCGGCACCACGGTCCCGGGCGGCACGGGTCCCGGCACCGTGAACGGTGCCGTCGCCGACCCGCCCGGGAGGTCGTCCGACCCCTCGCGCCCGGCCCCCTGCAGGCACGGCCGGTGCCCCACGTACCTCCTCCGACCGCCGCCGTACGACGCGCCCCCCGGCCGGGCCCCGACGTACGGCGGCGACCGACTCCGCGGGCTCACGCAGGCGGACGACCGAAAGCCGTCGGTTCGTCCGCCCGGAACCCCGCGGAAAGGGACGGCTGGTCCCCATTGGGGTGGGGATCAGCCGCCCCGGGCCCCTTCGGGGGTTGTCCAAGGGGCCTCACCGGGTCGACCCCAGCCCGGAGAGGCCCTTCACCTCTGGCACGCAGTGCCGGAAAGCTCGGCATCATGTGACAGGTATCACCGCTCAGGTGTGACCCTCGATTTATGGAGGCCCGGCGAGCGGCGATAACCTGCGAGACGGACATGCCGCGCGCTCGGACACCGTGTGCGCCTCCCTTGTGACACAGAGCGGACGTCACGTTGCCCTTCGCGGCACGCCCACGCATCCAACGAACCGCGAGATCACTGATAGGGACGGAAGCGCGTGGACCTGTTCGAGTACCAGGCGAGGGACCTCTTCGCCAAGCACGGTGTACCGGTGCTGGCCGGTGAAGTCATCGACACGCCTGAGGCGGCGCGCGAGATCACCGAGCGGCTGGGCGGCAAGTCGGTCGTCAAGGCGCAGGTGAAGGTCGGTGGCCGCGGCAAGGCCGGCGGTGTCAAGCTGGCCGCCACCCCGGACGAGGCGGTCGCCCGCGCGACGGACATCCTCGGCATGGACATCAAGGGCCACACGGTCCACAAGGTGATGATCGCCGAGACCGCTCCGGAGATCCTCGAGGAGTACTACGTCTCCTTCCTCCTCGACCGCGCCAACCGCACCTTCCTCTCCATCGCGTCCGTCGAGGGCGGCGTGGAGATCGAGGAGGTCGCGGCCAGCCGCCCCGAGGCCGTCGCCAAGATCGCGATCGACGCCATCGACGGTGTGGACAAGGCCAAGGCCGAGGAGATCGTGGCCGCGGCCAAGTTCCCGGCCGAGGTCGCCGACAAGGTCGCCGATGTCCTGGTCAGCCTGTGGGAGGTCTTCGTCAAGGAGGACGCCCTGCTCGTCGAGGTGAACCCGCTGGCCAAGGTCGCCTCCGGTGACGTCATCGCCCTCGACGGCAAGGTGTCCCTGGACGACAACGCCGAGTTCCGCCACCCCGAGTTCGAGGAGCTCCACGACAAGGCGGCGGCCAACCCGCTCGAGGCCGCGGCCAAGGAGAAGAACCTCAACTACGTCAAGCTCGACGGCGAGGTCGGCATCATCGGCAACGGCGCGGGTCTGGTCATGTCCACCCTCGACGTCGTCGCCTACGCCGGTGAGAAGCACAAGGGTGTCAAGCCCGCCAACTTCCTCGACATCGGTGGCGGCGCCTCCGCCGAGGTCATGGCGAACGGCCTGGAGATCATCCTCGGCGACCCGGACGTCAAGTCCGTGTTCGTGAACGTCTTCGGTGGCATCACCGCCTGCGACGCGGTCGCCAACGGCATCGTGCAGGCCCTGGAGCTCCTGGAGTCCAAGGGCGAAGAGGTCACCAAGCCGCTGGTCGTGCGCCTCGACGGCAACAACGCCGAACTGGGTCGCCAGATCCTGGACGACCGCAACCACCCGCTGGTGCAGCGCGTGGACACCATGGACGGCGCGGCCGACAAGGCCGCCGAGCTGGCTGCTGCCGCGAAGTAAGGGACGAGGTCAACACAACCATGGCTATCTTCCTCACCAAGGAATCCAAGGTCATCGTCCAGGGCATGACCGGCTCGGAGGGTCAGAAGCACACCCGCCGCATGCTGGCGTCCGGCACGAACATCGTCGGCGGCGTGAACCCGCGCAAGGCGGGCCAGAGCGTCGACTTCGACGGCACCGAGGTACCGGTCTTCGGCTCCGTCAAGGAGGCCGTCGAGAAGACCGGGGCCGACGTCACGGTCATCTTCGTCCCGGAGAAGTTCACCAAGGACGCGGTCGTCGAGGCCATCGACGCCGAGATCCCGCTCGCGGTCGTCATCACCGAGGGCGTCGCGGTGCACGACACGGCGTCCTTCTGGGCGTACGCCGGCAAGAAGGGCAACAAGACCCGCATCATCGGCCCCAACTGCCCCGGTCTGATCACCCCCGGTCAGTCGAACGCCGGCATCATCCCGGCCGACATCACCAAGCCGGGCCGCATCGGTCTGGTGTCGAAGTCGGGCACGCTGACGTACCAGATGATGTACGAGCTGCGCGACATCGGCTTCTCCACCTGTGTCGGCATCGGCGGTGACCCGATCATCGGCACCACCCACATCGACGCGCTGAAGGCGTTCCAGGACGACCCCGACACCGACCTGATCGTGATGATCGGTGAGATCGGCGGCGACGCCGAGGAGCGGGCCGCGGCCTTCATCAAGGAGAACGTCACCAAGCCGGTCGTCGGCTACGTGGCGGGCTTCACCGCGCCCGAGGGCAAGACCATGGGTCACGCGGGCGCCATCGTCTCCGGTTCGTCGGGCACCGCCCAGGCGAAGAAGGAGGCGCTGGAGGCCGCGGGCGTCAAGGTGGGCAAGACGCCGACGGAGACCGCGAAGCTCGCGCGGGAGATCCTGGCCGGCTGAACTCCGCCCGGCTGAACGCGCGGTGGGCCCGCACCCCTCGGGGTGCGGGCCCACCGGCCTTTCCGGAGCGGCGCCAGTGGGCGACCGGTCAGCGTGGTTGCGGCGTCAGCCGGCCCGGCCCCCGGTGCGGGGCCGACATCAGCCGGGCGCGCAGGGCCGTCTGCGGCCGGGACAGGGGGCCCTGCGCCGGGCGCGGGGGAATGTCCTGAACGGGGGCGCCCCGGCCCACCGGGGTTTCGTAGTGGTCGGCGGCTGTGTGCAGGGTCAGGGTCGTCGCGCCGATGACCGCCGTCGTCAGGGCGATCGCCGCGCGGGTGCAGTGGCGGGTGCGGCGTTCTCCGTCGGAGCGGACCGATGGGGCCCGGGGGGCCCGGATGGCCTCCGAGGAGGCGAGTTCGGCGAGCCGGCGGGGCAGGACGCCCGGTTCGGCCTGGTCCGGTACGAGTCTGGTGAGCGTGGCGTGGGCGCGCAGCAGACGGCCCGCGGTGGCCGGGGTGCTCGCCTCGCTCTCGGCCGCGATGTCCGGCAGGTCGAGGCCGAGGCCGTCGTAGAGCAGCAGGGCGCGTCGTTGGGTCGGCGGCAGGTTCAGGAGCGCGTGCAGCAGGGCGCGGTTCGCGGCCCCCGGGGGCGGCGGCTCGGGGCGTCGGTGGTGGAGGCGGAAGCGGTGCCAGGGGGAGAGCGCCCGGTCGTGCACCGCTGCCCGTACCCAGCTCATGGGATCCCGGTCCACGGCCACCTCGGGCCAGTGCTGCCACACCAGCTGGAAGGCGCGTTCGACTGCCGCACGGGCCAGGTCGCGCCGGCCCGTGAGCAGGTACGCCTGCCGTACGAGGGCGGGGGCGCAGTACTCGTACAGCGCGTCGAAGGCCTGCTGAGGCGTCAGGCTCGGCCTCACGAGGCGGCCCCTCGTGCCGAAAAGTACATAAACGTATTTTTAGCGACACATCGGCGCTTCACGGGTTACGCCGGGAAAGCGCGTGTCGTTGGGAGCATGGCGGCGTGACTTCATGGACCGACCGCCGCACCCCGCTGCCGTCCCTGCTCGCCCGGTCGCGCCACCGGTGGCCCGGGCTGGGTGTGAGCCTGCTCGGCGGGGCCGTTGCCGCCGCGCTGGGGCTCGGTGTGTTCGCCCTGATCGCGATCGTGCTGTGGATCGGTGCCCCGTATCCGGACGACGGACCCGACGGCGCTCTCAGGGTGGCGGCCGCGTTGTGGCTGCTGGCACACGGTGTGGTGCTCTTCCGCACCCAGACGCTGTCCGGGGTGCCCGCCCCCGTCGGCGTCACACCGCTGCTGGCCGCCGCGGTGCCGGTGTGGCTGCTGTACCGGGCGGCGCGGGACGTGACGGACGGCGCGGCCGTGGGCGGCATGGACGGCCCGGAGGGCGCGGAAGGACCGCAGGTCGCTGCTTCCGGGCCGGCCTGGTGCGGCGTGGCGGCGGGCTACCTCGGGGTGGGTCTGGCGGCGGCGCTGTACGCCTCGGCAGGGGAACTGCGGCCGTCGTGGGCGTGGACCCTGGTGTGCCTGCCGCTGGTGACCGTGGTGTCGGCGGGGGCGGGGGTGTGGACGACGTGTCGGCGGCCGCTCGGGTCGCTGCGCGTGCTCCGCCGTGCGGAACACGCGTTGCTCTCCAGCGCCGGACGGGCCGGTCTGGCCGGGGCTGCCGTACTGGTCGGCGGGGGCGGGCTGCTCGTGGGGCTGTCACTGGTGTGGCACGGGGAGGCGGTGCGGGCGTCGTTCCCCCAGATGGCGCAGGGGTGGGCAGGGCGCGGAGCGGTGCTGCTGCTGGCGGTCGCGCTGGTGCCGAACGCGGCGGTCTGGGCGGCGGCGTACGCGCTCGGGCCCGGCTTCCTGCTGGGCGTGGGGCATGGCATGGGGCCGTGGTCGCCGGCGACGGCACCGTCGCTGCTGCCGCCGCTTCCGCTGCTGGAGGCCGTACCCGGAGGCGGGGGCGGGCTGCTGGGCCGCTCGGTGGCGGTGGTGCCGGTCGCCGCGGGGGTGGTGGTGGGGTGCCTCGTGGCGCGTGGCGCTCGCGCCGAGCGGAAGCGGGAGCGAGGCGTGGCGTGGTCGCTCGGGCGGACGGTGACGGGTGTCGTGGGGGCGGCGCTGGTGTGCGGGGTGCTGCTCGTAGCGCTCGCGGAGGTGTCCGGCGGGCCGCTCGGGGTGGCGGCGTTGGCGCGGTTCGGGCCGGTGGGGTGGCAGGTGGGGGCTGCCGCCGCGGGGTGGGTCGCGGGGGTGGGGGTGCCGGTCGGAACGGTGGTGCGGTGGTGGTCTCGGCGGGGAGCGGAGCAGCGGCCGGGCGAGGCCCCGGGGCTGTTGGTCCGGCGGGCGGAGGAACAGCGCGTCGAGGTGCCCGTCGCCGCCCCGGTGACGCCCGTACCGGTACCGGCGGCGTCCGAACCGGTAGCGGCTCGGGCGGACGGGGCCTGGGAGGATCCGGACCTGCTCCCCTACGAGGTGCTGGCGGCCGAGGCGGATCCGTTCCTGCCGGACGACCCGGAGCCGGCACCCGCCCCGCCGGAGGAGGCGTGACCGCGGAGTCCGCACCGGACCCGGGCGCATGCGGCCGGGAGCGTCAGCCGTTCGTCCCCAGGACGCCCCGCAGGTCCTTCGGCAGAAGATCGTTGCAGGACTGCTTCGCCGCTGACGTCAAGGCGTCGTTGACGCACGTGTAGTAGTCCCGGTAGACCAGCTGCGCCGCGAACGTGGAGGCCACCAGCGTCAGTGCCAGACACGCCGTGACCAGGCCGCTGACCGCGGCCGTGGTCTGGGGGCGGGCCGCTGGCGCGGGAGTGTTCCGGTCCGGGGTGCGGGGCTTGGTACGCAGGGCGCTCACGCCCCAGTACAGCGACAGCGCGCCCAGCAGGAGCGCCACGTACGGCCAGCTGAACAGCGCGAAGAAGAACGCCCACATACCGCCCAGCAGCGCATACCGCGCACGGCGCTGGGCCGGGTCCGTGGGGTCCCAGCGCAGTCCCGCCCCCGGGCCGCCGGGACCCTCCGGGCCGCCCTGTCCGCCGGGACCGCTCGAGCTGCCCGGGCGCTCGCCGAAGCGGCCGCCCGTCGCAGGGCCCGGCTGCCGGTCGCTCCACTGGCCGCCCCAGGGCGCAGGGCCGCCCTCACCGGAGTCGTCCCGCCCCCCGCCGGGCCGGCGCGGCTGCCAGGGACGGTCCGGTACGCCCTCCGGCGGTGGCGCGAACGGATTGTCGTCCGCCGGTGCCTCCTTCGGCCTTCCGCCGTCCTCGACGGATCCATCGCCCCCGGACGGTGCCCCGTCGCTCTCCCGCGGCGGCACAGGCGAAGGATGCCGCTCGCGCAGCAGCAGCGGAGGGAGTCGGAGACTGCGGTCCGGCATCAGGTGTGCGTCTTCCCCTTGGTGGTACGGGCGGGCGGTTCGTCATCGGAGCTCGTCGCGCGGCGGGTGCGCCCCGGGCAGGCGGTGCCGTGGGCATCCCCCTCACCTGGTCAACGTCCCGCGCAGGTGCGGCGTTCCCCGCCTGGGACCGCTTCCCGGACCGCTTCTGCAGGTGGCTCCTCCCCAGACGCTACCGTCCGGCCACGCCCCCGTCGCCCGGGGGTCTCCTGGTGTGCCGGTATCGTTGCTGACGGTCGGCCGCTTCGTAGACTTCCCCGTATTCGGGGTCGCGAAGCATTCGTACGACCGTACAAACGCTCTCCCGAGCGACCACACGCACACTTCCCCGAGAAAGGGCCCCGCCGTGCCCGAGTCCGCGGCCGAGACCGTCAGCGAGTCGGCGGCCAAGCGCCTGGTCGTCCTGGTCTCCGGTTCCGGCACCAACCTGCAGGCACTTCTCGACGCCATCGCCGAGGCCGGCCCCGCCGCCTACGGGGCCGAGGTCGTGGCCGTCGGCGCCGACCGCACCGGCATCGAGGGCCTGGCCCGCGCCGAGCGCGCCGGGCTGCCCACCTTCGTCTGCCGGGTCAAGGACTACGAGAGCCGGGACGCGTGGGACGCCGCCCTCACCGAGGCCGTCGCGTCCCACGAACCCGACCTCGTCGTCTCGGCCGGGTTCATGAAGATCGTGGGCAAGGAGTTCCTCGCCCGGTTCGGCGGGCGGTTCATCAACACCCACCCCGCTCTCCTGCCCAGTTTTCCCGGGGCCCACGGGGTGCGCGACGCGCTCGCGTACGGCGCCAAGGTCACCGGTTGCACCGTCCACTTCGTCGACGACGGCGTCGACACCGGGCCGATCATCGCGCAGGGCGTGGTGGAGGTCCGGGACGAGGACGACGAGAGCGCTCTGCACGAGCGCATCAAGGAAGTCGAGCGAAGACTGCTCGTCGAGGTCGTCGGGCGGATCGCCCGCAAAGGCCATCGCATCGAGGGACGAAAGGTAGTTATCCAGTGACCGCCGAGAGCACCCAGCGGCCCGTCCGGCGCGCGCTCGTCAGCGTCTACGACAAGACCGGGCTCGAAGAGCTCGCCCGCGGGCTGCACGAAGCCGGCGTCGAGCTCGTCTCCACCGGCTCCACCGCGGCGAGGATCTCCGCGGCCGGTGTGCCCGTCACCAAGGTCGAGGAGCTGACCGGCTTCCCCGAGTGCCTGGACGGCCGGGTCAAGACCCTGCACCCCAAGGTCCACGCGGGCATCCTCGCCGACCTGCGCCTCGAGACCCACCGGCGGCAGCTCGCCGAGCTGGGCGTCGAGCCGTTCGACCTCGTCGTCGTCAACCTCTACCCGTTCCGCGAGACCGTCGCGTCCGGGGCCTCCCCCGACGAGTGCGTCGAGCAGATCGACATCGGCGGCCCCTCGATGGTCCGCGCCGCGGCCAAGAACCACCCGTCCGTCGCGGTCGTCACCAGCCCGGAGCGCTACGGCGACGTCCTCGCCGCGGTCCGCGACGGCGGCTTCGACCTCACCGCCCGCAAGCGGCTCGCCGCCGAGGCCTTCCAGCACACCGCCGCGTACGACGTCGCCGTGGCGTCCTGGTTCGCCTCCTCGTACGCGCCCGCCGACGACTCGGTCTTCCCCGACTTCGCCGGCGCGACCTACGAACGCCGCACCACCCTGCGCTACGGCGAGAACCCGCACCAGCCCGCCGCCCTCTACACCGACGGCACCGGTGGCCTGGCCGAGGCCGAGCAGCTGCACGGCAAGGAGATGTCGTACAACAACTACACGGACACGGACGCCGCGCGCCGTGCCGCGTACGACCACGACGAGCCGTGCGTCGCCGTCATCAAGCACGCCAACCCCTGCGGCATCGCGATCGGCGCGGACGTCGCCGAGGCCCACCGCAAGGCGCACGCCTGCGACCCGGTCTCCGCGTACGGCGGTGTCATCGCCGTCAACCGGCCGGTGAGCCGGGAGATGGCCGAGCAGGTCGCGGACATCTTCACCGAGGTCGTCGTCGCGCCGGACTACGAGGAGGGCGCGCTCGAGGCGCTCGCCAAGAAGAAGAACATCCGCGTGCTGAAGGCCCCGAACGCCCCGGAGAACCCCGCCGAGATCAAGCAGATCGACGGCGGTGCGCTGCTCCAGGTCACCGACCGCCTCCAGGCCGACGGCGACGACCCGGCGAACTGGACCCTGGCGGCGGGTGAGGCGCTGAGCCCGGAGGAGCTGAAGGAGCTGGCCTTCGCCTGGAAGGCCTGCCGTGCCGTGAAGTCCAACGCGATCCTGCTCGCCAAGGACGGCGCCTCGGTCGGCGTGGGCATGGGTCAGGTCAACCGGGTGGACTCCTGCAGGCTCGCGGTCGAGCGGGCGGGCGAGGAGCGGGCGCGCGGCTCGTACGCCGCCTCGGACGCCTTCTTCCCGTTCCCCGACGGCCCGGAGATCCTGATCGCCGCGGGCGTCAAGGCGATCGTGCAGCCCGGCGGTTCGATCCGCGACGAGCTGGTCGTGGAGGCCGCGCAGAAGGCGGGCGTGACGATGTACTTCACGGGCACGCGCCACTTCTTCCACTGAGCCGCGGTGAGTTGTGGTGATGCCGGGGCCCGTCGGTCGACGACCGACGGGCCCCGGCATCACCCATGTTCCGCTGGGAGTTCGCACCACACGGTCTTGCCGCCTCCGGCCGCCTGCTCCGTACTCCAGCGCCCCGCGACCGCATGGCTGGAAGGGACGCGAGACCAGTACCTGCCCGGCTTGCCGGGCCCCGACGAGGCTGACGCCGGTCTTCTGCTCGCCCGGGTCGATGCCGGTGGGCTGGGTGATGGCCATGACCTGGCGTCTTTCCCCGGCGAGCTGCGGCGGAAGGCCCGACATGCCAGGGCCCGTGCCTCACCCGCCCGGGGTGGGACACGGCCCTCGGTGGGGTGCGTGTGGTCAGTTCTGGATGACCATCGTGCCCGCGGCCTTGTCGTGCCAGCCCTGCTGGCGGCCGGACTTGTCCCAGAACGGGGACAGGTAGACCAGGAGCTGGCCTATACCGCAGGCGATGGAGCCGACCATCGGGATGATCCAGCGGATGAACGACTTGCCCAGGCCCGGCTTCCCGCCCGTCTCGGCGTTCACCACGTGCAGGCCGACGGCCATCTTGCCGAGGGTGCGTCCCACCAGGCCGACCATCAGCCACTCGTAGAGCAGTCCGATGACCGCGAGCATCACGATCACGGCGCCGAACTTGGCCACGATGTCCGAGCTCGCGTTGTTGATGCAGGTGCTGTAGTCGGCGGCGTTCGGGTCGCAGTTCTTGGCCGCGCCGACGGCACCGGCGGCACCCGCGACGGCGAGGATCATGTAGATGACGCCGAAGACGACGCCGTCGATGAGACGGGCGCCGAGCCGGCGGCCCATCGACGCGACCCGGGGCGCGGGGGCGCCGCCCTCCGGGTAGCCCTGCTGCTCCGGGTAGCCGTAGCCGCCCTGCGGCGGCACGCCCGGTGTCTGCGGGTAGCCGTAGCCGGGCTGCTGGCCCTGCTGGGGGTACTGCTGGCCCTGCTGGGGGTAGCCGTACCCCTGCTGGGGGTTCTGCGGCTGTCCGTAGGGGTTGTTGGGCGAGCCGAAACTCATGGCCGGTTTCCTCCGTTGACGCAAGGCGGGGACGGTGCGGATTGCGCGGAGGAACGTCACGAACCGAGCGGTTTGCCCCCCGAACACGAACCGCAGAACTGCGCAGCTCATCGTTCTAGGAGTGGCGATATTTTGTCCAGTCGCCGGAAACATGTGTTGTGCAGTCGCAATGTGCGCGATCACCCCGGTCCGGGCGCGCCCGCCGACGACCGGCCGAACCGGTTCCCACCCGGATTGGAACCGGGGCCGGGTCATCCGCGAGGATGGGACCATGACCGCCCAGATTCTCGATGGCAAGGCCACCGCAGCCGCGATCAAGTCCGATCTGACCGCCCGCGTGGCGGCGCTGAAGGAGAAGGGCGTCACGCCCGGCCTCGGCACGATCCTGGTCGGGGACGACCCCGGCAGCCGCAAGTACGTCGCGGGCAAGCACCGCGACTGCGCCGAGGTCGGCATCGCGTCGATCCAGCGCGAGCTGCCCGCCACGGCCACCCAGGAGGAGATCGAGGCGGCCGTCCGCGAGCTGAACGAGGACCCGGCCTGCACCGGTTACATCGTGCAGCTGCCGCTGCCCAAGGGCATCGACGAGAACCGGATCCTGGAGCTGATGGACCCGGCCAAGGACGCCGACGGCCTGCACCCGATGAACCTCGGCCGTCTCGTCCTGAACGAGCCGGCCCCGCTGCCCTGCACCCCCAACGGCATCCTCACCCTGCTGCGCCGCCACGGCGTCGAGATCAAGGGCGCGGAGGTCGTGGTCGTCGGCCGGGGCGTGACCATCGGCCGCCCGATGCCGCTGCTGCTGACCCGGCGCAGCGAGAACGCCACCGTCACCCAGTGCCACACCGGCACCCGTGACCTGTCCGCCCACCTGAAGCGCGCCGACATCGTCATCGCCGCGGCCGGCTCGGCGCACCTGGTCCGCGCCGAGGACGTGAAGCCGGGCGCCGCCGTCCTGGACGTCGGTGTCTCGCGCAATGCCGAGGGGAAGATCGTCGGTGACGTCCACCCGGACGTGGCCGAGGTGGCCGGCTGGATCTCCCCGAACCCGGGCGGTGTCGGCCCCATGACCCGTGCCCAGCTGCTCGTCAACGTGGTCGAGGCGGCGGAGCGCAGTGTCGGCTGAGGCCAGGCCCGCGGGCGATCCCGAGAAGGGGGCCGCGGGGGAGCGGGAAGCGGACGCCGAGCCGGTGGTGACGGACTCGGTCAGCGCCCGCGACGCGGACGGTGTGCCGCGGCGCGCGACCCGGCGGTTTCCGCGGGTCACGCGCGACACGGCGCGGCCCGAGGGCGGTGGCAGGGCCGCGCCCCGCGACGCTCCCGCGCCCGCCCGGCAGTGGCCGATCCTCGTCGTGCTGGCCACCGTCGGCCTCGGACTGCTGCTGACCGCGCTGGACGCGTTCCGCTTCGGCACGGTCCTGATCGGCGCCGCGCTGCTGGGCGGTGCCGTGATGCGCTGGGCGCTGCCCGACGTGGGCATGCTGGCGGTGCGGTCCCGCTTCACGGACATGATCACGTACGGCGTCCTGGGCGCGGCCATCGTGCTGCTCGCGCTGATGGCGCAGCCCCACCCCTGGCTGGAGATACCGTTCCTGGACGACACGCTGCACTTCACGGTCCGTGCCTGAGTGGTCGGAACGTCAGCGATCGGTAGTCGGTGACCGGTGCCTGAACGGTCCGTGCCTGGGCCGTCCGTGTCCGAACGGTCCGTACGCGGACGGTCCGTCGTCCGGCCTCGAGCGGCCCGAGTGGCCCCGAGCGGCGCCCGGTTCCCACCCCCGTCCGGAACCGGGCGCCGGAAACACCCTCATGTACATGCGGAAGCTGTTCAACGCCTGGGAGTTCGCTGTGGCACGGAAGTGACTATTCCGCTGCGGTGTCCGCGCTCCGCAACGGAACCGGTCCCGCCCCCGACATCGTCAATCGAACGGAAACACGCTTTTCGACCGGGTGACGCGGAGGGGTGAGTGATGGGCGCCTGGCAGCCGCTGCCGGCCGATCTGCCGCCGGAGGTACGGCACTTCGTGGAGCAACTGCGGCTCCTGAAGGACCGCACCGGGCTGAGCCTCGTCGCCCTGGGCGCCCGCACCGCGTACAGCAAGTCCTCCTGGCACCGCTACCTCAGCGCCACCCAGCCGCCGCCCCGCCAGGCGGTCACGGCGCTGTGCCGGGTCGCGGGGCTCGAGGCGGGGGAGACCGAACGCTTCGGTGTGCGCTGGGAGCTGGCGGTGCGCGTCTGGCCCCGGCAGCCCGCCACCGCTCCCGCGTCGGCGGGCGGCGCCGCACCTGTGCCCGCCCCGGCGGGGGGCGCGCCGCCTGCGTCCCCTTCGGCCGGTGGCCCGGCCGCTGCTCCCGTCCCCGCGGGGGGTCCGATCTGCGCTCCCGTCCCCGCCGGAGGTCCGGCGCCCGCTCCCGCCCCGGGGCAGTACGAAGAGGAGCCGACGATTCCGTGGTGGGAGCGGCTCGAGGAGGACCCCGAGCCCCGGCCCGCCGGCCGACGGCTCCTTCTCGCCGCGTCCGTCGGCCTCCTGGTGCTGCTCGTCGTGGCCGTCGTCGGCGCCGTGACCCTCGGGTGAAGGGAGTCCACCGAGGCATCTGGGCCTGTCGTTCCAGTCCTTCTCCGATGTGTCCGCCGAGGTCTCCGCTGTGTCCCCGTTGTGTCGATCTGTGGACAAGTTCGCGCACGGACCGCGAACCGTCGCCACATGGCGGCTAACGTGTCCAATCGGGACGGTCCGGGGCGTCCCGCGCGGCGAACCGCGCGCTGTGTTCGGCCGTACGAACAGGGGGTGGGCGCTGGTCCGGAGACCTGCGGGGCGTGCGACGGCGCTCGCTCCCGTCCGACTGCCTCCGTACGCCCCCCACTTCGTGAGGGGAGGCCCGACCACGCGCGTCGGGTCCGGGTAGCCACAACGGGGACCGGCGGCGGGCCCGCACGCGGGGGAACAACAGGATGTACCGGGGCAAAGAGGGGGAAGCAATGCCTCGTTGGAAGGCCTTGCCCGAGGAACTCGATCCACAGGTCAAGGAGTTCGCGTCACAGCTGCGGCGGCTGGTGGACCGCACCGGTCTCAGCGTCTCCGCCGTGGCCGACCGCACCGGCTACAGCAGGACGTCCTGGGAGCGGTATCTGAACGGCCGGCTGCTCGCACCGAAGGGCGCGATCGTCGCACTGGCCGAGGTGACCGGCACGCCTCCCGTCCATCTGACCACCATGTGGGAGCTGGCCGAACGGGCCTGGAGCCGGGCGGAGATGCGCCACGACAGAACCATGGAGGCCATCCGTATCTCCCAGGCGCGCGCCGCGCTCGGCGAGTTCGGGGCGGCCACCGAGAACCAGAGCCGTAACGGCAGAGCGGCCCGCGGCGCCACGGTGACGCCGGGTGTCGCGGGCCCTGCCGGGGTCTCCCCGGCGGTGCCGCCACAGCCGACTCCCGAGCAGACCGCGGACGCGGCGCGCGACTCCGGTGCGGCGCGCGGCGGTTCGGTGGGCCCCGGTTCGCCGGGCGCCCGCCCGGCGGGCGGCAACTCCTGGGGACTCGCCGGGTTCAAGGGACCGCCGGGAGCCGACGGGCGCCCGGCGACGGCGCCCGCCGCCCACTCGCCGGCTCCCACAGCGCCCCCCGCGCAAGGCCCCGCACCGAACGCGTCCGGATCGCACGGCCCGGCCCTCTCCGGCACCCGCCCGGACGGCGGCGGTACCGGCAAGACGCACCGCAAGCGGCAGTGGACCATGTTCGTGGTGGGCCTCCTCGGGACGCTCCTGCTGATCGCGGCCGCCTTCCACCTCACCGGCGGCAACGACAAGAGGGCCGCCGCTCCCACGCCGTCCGCGGCCACGCCGAGCCCGGACGCCGACCTGCCGCCCGGCGTCAGGTGCGCCGGCGCCGGCTGTACCGGCAAGGACCCGGAGAGCATGGGCTGCGGCGGCACGCGGGCCGCCACCAGCACCGGCGTCACCGTCGGCACCACCCTCGTCGAGGTCCGCTACAGCAGGACCTGCGGCGCCGCCTGGGCCCGGATCACCCGGGCGGCACAGGGCGACGCGGTCGAGGTGTCCGCGGCCGGGGCGAAGAAGCAGACCGGCTCGGTCACCACCGCCGGCGACACCGACGCGTACACGCCGATGGTGGCCGTGACGGGCGGGGCCGCGGCGAAGGCGTGTGTGACGCTGGCGTCGGGGCAGCAGGGGTGCACGAAGTAGCGCGGCCGCGACTGCGGGGGGCGCGCACAGGAGTGCCGTGCGTCCCTCGCCGAAAGGAATCACGCCAGGAGGCGCATGAGCCTGCCGTCGCGGGGCAAGCGGACCGTACAC
Organism: Streptomyces sp. PTL18; assembly: GCF_059510295.1. Lineage (NCBI taxonomy): Bacteria > Bacillati > Actinomycetota > Actinomycetes > Kitasatosporales > Streptomycetaceae > Streptomyces > Streptomyces sp. PTL18. The sequence continues at coordinate 293,377 of NZ_JCAJZO010000007.1, forward strand.
CCCCACGGGAGTCCGGCAGCGCCGGAAGGCCGACACCCCTTCCGGCCGGACGTTCCCCCCACGGCGGCCGCTGCTCAGCCCCCTCATCGAGCAGGCGGCCGCCGCCTCATGAGGGTTGTGGGCCGGGCCACACGGACCCGGCCGTCCGGGATCCCGGATGCGCGATAGCCTGACGGCTGGATCTCTCTTGACGCCAAGAGATCGATCATTCGTACCCGTGATCGATCATCGCGGCGGGCGCCGGCCCCGCGCCGGTGACGGGGATCCCCCACCCCGGGGCGACGACGCCCCACCGCCAGCTGTCATACGGAGAACGCCATGACCCGCACTCCCGTGAACGTCACCGTCACCGGCGCGGCCGGCCAGATCGGCTACGCACTGCTCTTCCGCATCGCCTCCGGCCAGCTGCTCGGCGCGGACGTGCCGGTCAAGCTGCGCCTCCTGGAGATCACCCCGGCCCTGAAGGCCGCCGAGGGCACGGCCATGGAGCTGGACGACTGCGCGTTCCCGCTCCTGCAGGGCATCGACATCACGGACGACCCGAACGTGGCCTTCGACGGCACCAACGTGGCCCTCCTCGTCGGCGCCCGCCCCCGCACGAAGGGCATGGAGCGCGGTGACCTCCTCGAGGCCAACGGCGGGATCTTCAAGCCGCAGGGCAAGGCCATCAACGACCACGCCGCGGACGACGTCAAGATCCTGGTCGTCGGCAACCCGGCCAACACCAACGCGCTGATCGCCCAGGCCGCCGCGCCGGACGTACCGGCGGAGCGCTTCACCGCGATGACCCGTCTGGACCACAACCGCGCGCTGACCCAGCTCGCGAAGAAGACCGGTTCCACGGTCGCCGACATCAAGCGCCTGACCATCTGGGGCAACCACTCCGCCACCCAGTACCCGGACATCTTCCACGCCACCGTCGCCGGCAAGAACGCCGCCGAGGTCGTCAACGACGAGAAGTGGCTCGCCGAGGACTTCATCCCGACCGTAGCCAAGCGTGGCGCCGCGATCATCGAGGCCCGTGGCGCCTCGTCGGCCGCCTCCGCCGCCAACGCCGCCATCGACCACGTCCACTCCTGGGTCAACGGCACCGCCGAGGGCGACTGGGTCTCCATGGGCATCCCGTCGGACGGCTCCTACGGCGTCCCGGAGGGCCTGATCTCCTCCTTCCCGGTCACCTGCAAGGACGGCAAGTACGAGATCGTCCAGGGCCTGGAGATCAACGAGTTCTCCCGCGCCCGCATCGACGCCTCCGTCAAGGAGCTGGAGGAGGAGCGCGAGGCGGTCCGCGGCCTCGGCCTCATCTGAGACGTCGGCGCCCTGCGCCACGGGCCCCGTTCCGGTTCCCTCCGGAGCGGGGCCCGTTCTTCGTGCCCGGGCGCCCCGTCCGCACCGTCAGCTCTGCGACGGCTGCGGCACCCGTGCGATGTCCACCGTCCGGTCGGCGGGCGGGATCGTCTTCGGCACCGGCACGTTGTAGCCCGTGAAGGTCAGGCTCAGATCCGTGCCGGGTCCCTTCTGGGCCGCCCGGTAGAGGCGGTGCGCCTGGCCCGTGGTGACGTACAGCGTCGAGGTGAAGCCGTTCACCCGGAAGGACAGGGGCACCACCCGGGTGCCGTTCAGGCTCGTCGCCAGCCCCTCCTTCAGGGACGAGGGTACGGAGACCTTCGCGACCTGCTGGAGCTCACGCAGGTCACAGCTGCTCGTGAGGCCCGCCAGCAGGTTGCTGGACGTCGAGCCGTGGATGTACCGGTCGCTGAACGTCGAGGCCAGGCCGACGCCCCGCCGTCCGGGGTACTCCGCCTTCCAGAACGCCGCGTCCGGCTTCAGCCACACGTCGATGCCCCGTTTGACGACCTGCACGGTGCCGCCGTGTCCGCCCAGCGTCATCGTGCCGGCGCAGTTGCCGGCCCGGTCCAGGGCGAGGTCCATCGACGTCGGCAGACGGTTGCTCGACGTCGCCGTCGCGCTGCGGTCCTCGTAGAGGAGCCGGACGGACGCGGCGTTCCGCAGGCTCCGCTCCGCCTGCGCGGCCAGCTGCTGCGGGCTCTGGTTGCCTCCGGTCCGGGCGGGGGCGGCGGCGCTCGCCGGAGGAGAGAACAACATCGGGGGCAACAGCAGCGCCATCGACACGGCGCTCGTAGCGATCGCGAAGCCAGGGGTTCGGGACATTACGTCACCTCCAGTGGCTCAGCGTACTTTTCACCCTTTTCAGCCGCATTTTTAGTGACGCTCCGCACTTTCCGGCGTGGCGCCCGCATGCATCGACGAGCGGGGGGCAGGTGCGCATCCGGCCCCGAGTGACACCGGTGTGTCACGGGGGTACCGCACAGGAACGGAAGGCAGTACCGATCATGGCCGGACAGCAGGCACGGCAGGCAGAGCAGACGATCCACGTGGCAGGGGAGTGGCGCACGGCCCTCTCCGGCGCCGTGCGCGAGGTCCTCGATCCGGCGGATGCCACGCCGTTCGCCCTGGTGGCGGAGGGTGACGAACGGGACGCCGACGCGGCGGTGGAGGCCGCGCGCCGCGCCTTCGACGAGGGGCCGTGGCCGCACACGCCCGTCGCGGAGCGCGCCGCACTGCTGCACCGCGTCGCCGATCTTCTCGTACGCGATCGTGAAGAGCTGGGCCTGCTGGAGAGCAGGGACGCCGGCAAGACCGTCGAGGAGGGCCGCGTCGACATCGACTGCGTCGCGGACGCCTTCCGCCACTTCGCGAACATGGTCGCCGCCGAGGGGGCCGGTCGGGTGGTCGACGCCGGATCACCCGACATCCACAGCGTGGTCGTACACGAACCCGTCGGCGTCTGCACGTTGATCACGCCCTGGAACTACCCGCTCCTCCAGGCCAGCTGGAAGATCGCCCCGGCTCTCGCGGCCGGCAACACCTTCGTGGTCAAGCCGAGCGAGATCACCCCGATGACGACGATCGCGCTGATCGAGCTGCTGGCCGAGGCCGGCCTCCCCGACGGGGTCGCGAACATCGTGACCGGGCCCGGGCACTCCGTCGGCGCCCGGCTCGCCGAGCACCCCGGAGTCGACCTCGTCTCCTTCACCGGCGGCCTGGTCAGCGGCACGAAGGTCGCCCAGGCCGCCGCCGCGGGCGTCAAGAAGATCGCCCTGGAACTCGGCGGCAAGAACCCCAACGTGGTCTTCGCCGACGCCTGCGCCACCGAGGAGGGCTTCGACACCGCCGTCGACCAGGCTCTCAACGCCGCCTTCATCCACAGCGGCCAGGTCTGCTCGGCGGGCGCCCGCCTCATCGTCGAGGAATCGGTCCGCGACCGCTTCGTCGCGGAACTCGCCCGCCGCGCCGAGCGGATCAGGCTCGGCCGCGGCACCGAGAAGGGCGTCGAGTGCGGCCCCCTCGTCTCCGAGCAGCAGCGCGCGAAGACCGAGGCGTACGTCGCCTCCGCGCTCGCCGAGGGCGCGGTGCTGCGCTGCGGCGGCAGGCGGCCCGAGCCCGGCGAGATCCGGCCCGCCACCGGCTACTTCTACGAGCCGACCGTCCTCGACCGCTGCCACCGGGAGATGAAGGTCGTCCGCGAGGAGGTCTTCGGGCCCGTCCTGACCGTCGAGACCTTCCGCACCGAGGACGAGGCGGTCGCCCTCGCCAACGACACCGAGTACGGCCTCGCCGGCGCCGTGTGGACCGCCGACGCCGGCCGGGCCCGCCGCGTCGCCGGCCGGCTGCGCCACGGCACCGTCTGGATCAACGACTTCCACCCCTACCTCCCGCAGGCGGAGTGGGGCGGCTTCGGCAAGAGCGGCATCGGGCGCGAACTCGGCCCCGCCGGGCTCGCCGAGTACCGCGAGACCAAGCACGTGTACCAGAACCTCGCCCCCAGGCCGGTGCGGTGGTTCACGGGCTGAGCCCCGCCCGTCCAGCCCGGCGGCCGGTCCCGCCCCACCCGCTCCCCACTCCCACTCCCCCCGCCTTCCGTATCCCTGGAGCACGACGCCCATGCCCGAGACCACCCACGAGTACGACTACGTCGTCATCGGCGGCGGAACCGCAGGTTCCGTCATCGCCTCCCGCCTCACCGAGAACCCGGACGTCACCGTCGCCGTCATCGAGGGCGGCCCGAGCGACGTCGGCCGCGACGACGTCCTCACCCTGCGCCGCTGGATGGGCCTGCTCGGCGGCGAACTCGACTACGACTACCCGACCACCGAACAGCCGCGCGGCAACTCCCACATCCGGCACAGCCGCGCCCGTGTCCTCGGCGGCTGCTCCTCGCACAACACCCTCATCGCCTTCAAGCCGCTGCCGTCCGACTGGGACGAGTGGGAGGCGGCCGGCGCCGAGGGCTGGGGCGCCGTCCCGATGGAGGCGTACTACGCCCGCCTGAAGAACAACATCGTCCCGGTCGACGAGAAGGACCGGAACGCCGTCGCCCGTGACTTCGTGGCGGCGGCGCGGGAGGCGCTCGGTGTGCCGCGCGTCGAGGGCTTCAACAAGAAGCCGTTCACCGAGGGCGTCGGCTTCTTCGACCTCGCCTATCACCCGGAGGACAACAAGCGCTCCAGCGCGTCGGTGGCGTACCTGCACCCGGTGATGGACGAGCGCCAGAACCTCACGATCCTTCTCGAGACCTGGGCGTACCGGCTGGACATGGACGGCACCCGCGCCCGGGGCGTGCACGTGCGCACCGAGCAGGGCGAGGAGATCCTCGTACGGGCCCGGCGCGAGGTCGTGCTGTGCGCCGGTGCCGTCGACTCCCCGCGGCTGCTGCTGCACTCCGGGATAGGCCCGAAGGCGGACCTGGAGCAGCTCGGCATCCCGGTGGTGCACGACCTGCCGGGTGTCGGCGGGAACCTGCTCGACCACCCCGAGTCGGTCATCGTGTGGGAGACGCACGGCCCGATCCCGGACAACTCCGCGATGGACTCCGACGCGGGCCTGTTCGTGCGCCGCGACCCCGGACACGCGGGCCCCGACCTGATGTTCCACTTCTACCAGATCCCCTTCACCGACAACCCGGAGCGGCTCGGCTACGAGCGGCCGGAGTTCGGCGTGTCGATGACCCCGAACATCCCCAAGCCGAAGAGCCGCGGCCGGCTGTACCTCACCAGCCCGGACCCGTCCGTCAAGCCGGCGCTGGACTTCCGCTACTTCACCGACGAGGACGACTACGACGGCCGCACCCTCGTCGACGGCATCCGCATCGCCCGGGAGATCGCGAAGACCGAGCCGCTGGCGGGCTGGCTGAAGCGGGAGGTGTGCCCCGGCCCGGACGTCACCGGTGACGAGGAGCTGAGCGAGTACGCCCGCAAGGTCGCCCACACCGTGTACCACCCGGCAGGTACCTGCCGCATGGGCGCCGAGACCGACGACCTCGCCGTGGTCGACCCCGAGCTGCGCATCCGCGGCCTGGACGGCATCCGTATAGCCGACGCGTCCGTCTTCCCGACCATGACCGCCGTCAACCCGATGATCGGGGTGCTGATGGTCGGGGAGAAGGCCGCCGACCTGATCGGGGGCGGTGCGTGATGAGCACTCCGGTTTCGAGCACACCGGTCTTCTCCGTGGACGGCCTGTGGAAGGTCTTCGGACCCAAGGCGGACCGCGTCCCCACCGACCCGGAGCTCGGCGCGCTGAGCCCCGCCGAGCTGCGCGAACGCACCGGCTGCACGGCCGCCGTGCGCGATGTGAGCTTCGACGTCCGCAAGGGCGAGGTCTTCGTCGTGATGGGCCTGTCCGGCTCCGGCAAGTCGACGCTGGTGCGCTGCCTGACCCGTCTCATCGAACCGACCGCGGGGACGATCGTCATCGACGGCGAGGACGTCCGCGCCATGGACAGGTCCCGGCTGCGTGAACTGCGCCGCCACCGGGCGGCGATGGTGTTCCAGCACTTCGGCCTGCTGCCGCACCGCACGGTCCTCGACAACGTGGCCTACGGCCTGGAAATCCAGGGCATGAGCAGGTCCGCACGCCGTGAGAAGGCCGCCGAGGTCGTCGCGAAGGTCGGCCTGGAGGGCATGGAGCACCGCCGCCCCGGCCAGCTCTCGGGCGGCCAGCGGCAGCGCGTCGGGCTCGCCCGGGCGCTCGCCGTCGACCCCGAGGTGCTCCTGTTCGACGAGCCGTTCAGCGCGCTCGACCCGCTGATCCGGCGCGACATGCAGGAGGAGGTGGTCCGGCTGCACCGCGAGGAGGGCCGCACGATGGTCTTCATCACGCACGACCTCAACGAGGCCCTCAAGCTGGGCGACCGCATCGCCCTGATGCGCGACGGCCGCGTGGTGCAGCTGGGTACGCCCGAGGAGATCGTGGGTTCCCCGGCCGACGACTACGTCCGCGAGTTCGTCCGCGACGTCCCCCGCGAACAGGTCATGACCGTTCGCAGCGCGATGCGCGACGCCTCCCTGGAGGAGGCGGGCAGCGGCCCGGCCGTGTCGCCGGACGCCACGGTGTCCGAGGCGATCGAGGCCGTGGCCCGGGCGGGCGCCCCGGCCCGGGTGGTCGAACACGGCCGCTGCGTGGGCCTGGTGGACTCCGACGCGCTGCTCGGCGTGGTCGCCGGGGTCGAGGCGGGTCAGGAGACGCCGGCCGGGAGCGCGACGAGCGGGGAGACGTCGGCCGTGACGGCTCGGGCCAGGAAGTCCGCGGCCGGGATGGCCGCCGTGACCGCGGGCAAGCGTGCCGCCCTGGCGGCGCAGGAGGGCGAGGCGGGTACCTCCGCGCGCACCAAGTCGGATGTGACGGAGGCCCCGGGCAAGCAGGAACCGGCGCACCGTCCCCCGCTCGGCACCGGCAAGGGGGACGCCTGATGGCCACGATCACCGTCGGCGCCCCTCGCGCGCTGCTGCCCGGCTTCCTCAAGACCCGTGCCGCCCGCAAACTCCTGGTGCTCGCGGTCGTCGCCGCGGTCCTCGCGCCGTTGGCGTACTCCCGCTGGCCCGAGGCCAGTTGGCCGAGTGCCCTCACCGTCGACCTCTCCAAGCCCCTCACCGCGGCCAGCGACTGGATCATCGACAACCGGGACAGCCACCCGCTGTTCCTCTACTTCTTCGGCTACATCAGCAACGCCGTCGTGATCTCCGTGCGCGCCGTCTACCTCGTCCTCCTCGCCGCGGGCTGGCCGGGCGTGACGGTCGCGGCGGCCCTGGTCGCCTGGCGTGCGGCGGGCGTGCGCCTCGCCCTCGGCGCAGCCGCGGCGTTCCTCGCCTGCGGTGTGCTCGGCATGTGGGTGGCGACCATGCAGACCCTCGCCCTCATGGTGGTCGCGGTCCTCGCCTCGGTCGTCGTCGGCGCGCTGCTCGGCCTGGGCGCCGGTCTGTCCGACCGCGTGGACCGCGCACTGCGCCCGGTCCTGGACACCATGCAGGTGCTGCCGGCGTTCGCGTACCTCCTCCCCGTCGTCCTGGTCTTCGGCATCGGTGTCCCCGCCGCCGTCCTCGCCACGGTCGTCTACGCCGCCCCGCCGATGGCCCGTCTGACCGCCCTCGGCCTGCGCGGTGCCGACAAGGAGGTGCTGGAAGCGGTCGACTCCCTCGGCGCCACCGCACCACAGCGCCTGCTGACCGCCCGGATCCCACTCGCCCGCAAGGAGCTTCTGCTCGGCCTCAACCAGACGATCATGATGGCGCTGTCCATGGCGGTCATCGCCTCCGTGATCGGCGCCGGCGGCCTCGGCGACCGCGTCTACCAGGCGCTGGCGTCGGTCGACGTGGGCGCCGCGCTGGCGGCGGGCATCCCGATCGTGCTGCTGGCCGTCGTCCTGGACCGCGTGACCTCGGCTGCGGGCAACCGGATCGGACAGGAGCAGCGCAGCGCCCGTCCCTGGGCCTACGCGGCCCTGGCGACCGCCGCCGTGGCCCTGGCCGCGCACCTGACGAGCCGCCTCGACTGGCCCACGGGCTGGACGGCGAACATCGCCGAGCCCGTCAACCGCGCCGTCGACTGGATGACCGCACACCTGTACTCCGGGGTCCCGGTCGTCGGCGGCACCGCCGAGTGGGCGGGCCGCTTCACCACCTGGGTCCTGGACCCGGTCCGCTCCGGTCTGCAGTGGCTGCCCTGGTGGTCGGTGCTGCTGATCGTCGCGGCCCTGGCCTGGCTGATCGGCACCTGGCGCACGGCGCTGACCGCCGTCCTCGCGATGGCCGCGATCGGCGTGCTCGGCGTGTGGAAGCCGTCCCTGAACACGCTGTCCCAGGTGCTGGCAGCCGTCGCCGTCACTCTCGTCGTGGGCTTCGCCACCGGCATCGCGGCGGCCCGCAGCGACCGCTTCGAGAAGCTGCTGCGCCCGGTCCTGGACGTCTTCCAGACGATGCCGCAGTTCGTGTACCTGATCCCGGTCGTCGCGCTGTTCGGCGTCGGGCGGGCCCCCGCCGTCGCCGCAGCCATCGTCTACGCCCTTCCGGCGGTCGTCCGGATCACCGCGCAGGGCCTGCGCCAGGTGGACCCGGCGGCGCTGGAGTCGGCCCGCTCGCTCGGCGCGACCAGTGGGCAGCAGTTGCGCCAGGTGCAGCTTCCGCTCGCCCGCCCGGCCCTGCTGCTCGCCGTCAACCAGGGCGTCGTCCTGGTCCTCGCCGTCGTCATCATCGGCGGCCTGGTCGGCGGCGGCGCGCTCGGTTACAACGTCGTCTTCGGCCTCGCCCAGGGCGACCTGGCGACCGGTCTGGTGGCCGGGATCGCGATCGTCTGCCTCGGACTGATGCTCGACCGGGTGACCCAGCCGACCGAGCGACGCGCGACGAAGGGAGCGTGAGATGACACCGACCCGCAGGACGGCGCTGATCGCCGCCGGAGCGGCCGTGTGCTCGCTGGCCACCGGCTGCGGCGCCGCCGACATGACCAAGCAGGCCTCCCCCTTCGCGCACGCGGGGGGCTCGAGGTCCGTGACCTTGTCCGTGCAGTCCTGGGTGGGCGCCCAGGCCAACGTGGCCGTGGCGCAGTACATCCTGGAGCACAAGCTCGGCTACCACGTCGACACCGTCCAGGTCGACGAGGTGCCCGCCTGGGACGCGCTCAGCCAGGGCCGGGTCGACGCCATCCTGGAGGACTGGGGCCACCCGGACCAGGAGAAGCGGTACGTCGAGGAGAAGAAGACGATCACGCGGGCCGGCGGTCTCGGGGTGACCGGCCACATCGGCTGGTTCGTGCCGACGTACCTGGCCAAGCAGCACCCGGACATCACCGACTGGAGGAACCTCAACAAGTACGCCTCCCTGTTCCGCACGCCGGAGAGCGGCGGCAAGGGCCAGCTGATGGACGGCTCGCCCTCGTACGTCACCAACGACAAGGCGCTGGTGAAGAACCTGAAGCTGAACTACCAGGTGGTCTTCGCCGGTTCCGAGGCGGCGCAGATCACGCAGATGAGGCAGTTCGCGAAGGAGAAGAAGCCCTTCCTGACGTACTGGTACACCCCGCAGTGGATCTTCAACAAGGTCCCCATGACGGAGGTGAGGCTGCCGCCGTACAAGGAGGGCTGCGACGCGGACCTGGCGAAGGTGGCCTGCGCGTACCCGCACACGCCGCTGCAGAAGTACCTCAACGCGGACTTCGCGCGGAAGGGCGGCGCGGCGGCGCGCTTCCTGAAGAAGTTCAGGTGGACGACGCAGGACCAGAACGAGGTCGCGCTGATGATCGCCGACCAGAAGCTGACCCCGGACGAGGCGGCGAAGAAGTGGGTGGACGGCCACGCGGCCACGTGGAAGGCGTGGCTGTCCTGATCCCGCCGACCCCGCCTTGAGAGCTCCGAACGACATGGGCGCCCGGCTCGCGACGCCTGGCACGCACCCCCAAGCCTTCGGGCAGGGGGACACCCGCCGCGTTGCCGGAAGGCCCTGCCGGCTCCGCTACGAGGACCTTCCGCCGCCTTGCGGTCGCATGCTCCCCCACGCTCTCGGCGTCGCCCGGGCAGGGGGACCCCCGTGACGCGGGTCCCGGCCTCCTGCCAGGCGTCGAGCAGGTCCACCTGCGCCTCGCTGACGCCGCTCTTGCGGGCGATCGCCAGGTGCATGTCCAGGCAGAACGCGCAGTGGTTGAGCTGCGAGGCGCGGATCTGGACCAGCTCGGCGAGGGCGGGGTCGCCGAACCCCTTCTTCGCGGCGGCGCCCAGGGCCTGCATCGAGGTCCGGACCGCGGGGTCCAGGCGGGTCGTCCGGGCCGTCACTTGTACTGACCCGGCTGGTAGTGCCCCGGCGCCGCCCGCGTCGCCACGCCGAACCGGTTCCACGCGTTGATCACCGTGATGGCGGCGATCAGCTGCGCCAGCTCGGCCTCCTCGAAGTGCTCGGCGGCCTTCTCGTACACCTCGTCCGGGACGAAGCCGTCCGTCAGCACGGTCACCGCGTCGGTCAGCTCCAGTGCCGCCAGTTCCTTCCCGGTGTAGAAGTGCCGCGACTCCTCCCACGCGCTGAGCTGGACGATCCGCTCCACGCTCTCGCCCGCGGCGAGCGCGTCCTTGGTGTGCATGTCGAGGCAGAACGCGCAGTGGTTGAGCTGCGAGGCGCGGATCTTCACCAGTTCGCGGAGCTTGGCGTCCAGCCCCTGCCCGGCCGCCCCGTCGAGCCGGACCATCGTTCTGAAGACCTCGGGGGCGTGTTTGGCCCAGTCCATGCGGGGGGTGTGCTCGGGGGCGTACCGGGCCGTCGTCGTGGTGTTCTCGTTCGTCGTCATGTCTTCGAGCCTAGGAGCGAGGCGGACCAGGAGTATGGTCCATTTCCATGGTGAAATCGTGGGCCACTCTGGGCGTCGACCTGCACCTGGAACCGGCCGGATCGGGCCTGCGCCGGGGCCTGACCGACGCCCTGCGTGACGCCGTCCGCTCCGGCCGCCTGGCGCCCGGCACCCGGCTGCCGTCCTCCCGCTCGCTCGCCGCCGACCTGGGCATCGCCCGCAACACGGTCGCCGACGCCTACGCCGACCTGGTCGCCGAGGGCTGGCTCACCGCACGTCAGGGCTCGGGCACCCGGGTGGCGGAACGAGCGGTGGCCGGGCCGCCCGAACGGCCCGCCCCGCACCCGCCGGAGCACGGCCGCCTCCCCTACGACCTGACGCCGGGCACCCCGGACCTGGCCTCGTTCCCGCGCACCGCTTGGCTCAGGGCCGCCCGCCGCGCCCTCGCCGCCGCCCCGAACGACGCCCTCGGCTACGGCGACCCCCGCGGCCGGGTGGAACTGCGCACCGCGCTCGCCGGTTATCTCTCCCGGGTCCGGGGCGTGCGGGCCGACCCTGAGCGGATCGTCGTCTGCTCCGGCTTCGCACAGGGCCTGAAGCTCCTCGGCGAGGTGCTGCGGGACCGGGGGGCGGGCTCGGTGGCCGTGGAGTCCTACGGCCTGTTCGTGCACTGGAACATCCTTCGGCGGGCCGGGCTGCGCACGGTACCGCTGCCGTTCGACCGCCTCGGCACGCGGACGGAGGACCTGACCGGCGTACCGGCGGTGCTGCTGAACCCCGCGCACCAGTTCCCGCTGGGCGGCGCCCTGCGCCCGCAGCGCCGGGCCGCCGTGGTCGACTGGGCCCGCCGCACCGGCGGTCTGGTCCTGGAGGACGACTACGACGGCGAGTTCCGCTACGACCGCCAGGCCGTGGGCGCGCTGCAGGACCTCGCCCCGGACCACGTGGTGTACCTGGGCACCGCCAGCAAGTCCCTCGCCCCCGGGCTGCGCCTGGGCTGGATGGTGCTGCCCGCGTCCCTGCTCCCGGAGGTGCTGGCCGCCCAGCGGACGGGCGGCTGGGCCACCGGCGTCCTGGAGCAGCTGACCCTCGCGGAGTTCCTCACCTCGGGCGCCTACGACCGCCACGTCCGCGCCGCCCGCCTGCGCTACCGCCGCCGCCGCGACGCCCTGGTCGCCGCCCTCGCCTCCCGCGCCCCGGAGGTACACGTCCGGGGCATCGCGGCCGGCCTGCACGCGGTGCTGCAACTGCCACCGGGCACCGAGGCATCGGTGGTGAGGGCGGCCACCTGGCAGGGCCTGTCGGTGCAGGGGCTGTCGGCCTACCGCCACCCGGCCGCCACCGCCCAGCCCCTGGACGCCCTGGTCGTGGGCTACGGAACACCGCCGGACCATGCGTGGTCGGGCGCGCTGGAGGCGCTGTGCCGGGCCTTGCCGTAGCGGCCTCCCCGCCCACACGGCCTCCCCGCCTACACGGCCTCCGTCGGCGCCTCCCCGAACCGTGCCAGCGCCAGCGCCCCCGCCACCGCCACCGCGAACCCCAGGACCGCCAGCCAGCTCAGCCCCTCCCGGGTACGGTCCCCCAGCCACACCACGCCCACCGCCGCCGGGCCCACCGTCTCGCCGACGACCATGCCCGCCGTCGCCACCGTCACCGAGCCCCGCTCCAGCGCCGTCGTCAGCAGCAGGAACGCCGCCCCGCCGCCCACCAGCAGCGCATACGTCGCCGGATTCGAGAGCAGTCCCCACGGCGAGAGCGAGTCGATCAGCCGCACGGCCACCTCGACCACCCCGAACCCGAACCCGGCGCCCAGCCCCAGCACCAGCGAACGCCCCCGTCCCGGCAGCCGCCCTCCGGCCAGCCCCAGCAGCAGCACCGCCACCGCCGCCCCCAGCATCGCGTACCGCAGCGTCGCGGACCCGCCCCGGTCGCCCTCCGCCCCGGACGCCAGCCCGAGCATGGCGAGCCCCGCGCACACCACCGCCACCGCGGCCCACTCGCTGCCGGTCAGCCGCACCCGCAGCAGCCGCGCCGCGAACACCGCCGTCACCGCCAGGCTCGACGCGAGCGCCGCGCCCACCGCGTAGATCGGGATCGACCGCAGCGCCGCGATCTGGAACAGGAATCCGAGCCCGTCCAGCGCCAGCCCCGCCAGATACCGCCACTGCCGCACCGCCCGCAGCAGCAGCGCCCCGTCCCCGCCCTGCCCCGTGCCGGCCGCTCGGGCCGCGACCGCCTGCAGCACCGTCGCCGTACCGAAGCAGACCGCCGCGCCGAGCGCGCACACCATTCCCAAGAGCACGTAGCGACTGTAGGCGACGCCCGAAGGGCAGGGGCAGGCGTGACCGCGGCACCGGCGCTCTCCAGGCTGACCGACGCACAGTCTCACCGACAGCTCAACGTATTCTCACTCGACGGGGATCAACCACCATGGCGGACACACGCCGGCGACTGCCCTCGGGCACCGTCGTCCTCGGCGGCATGGGACTCCTTGCAGCCGCACTCACCGCCTGCCTCCCGGCGCACCTGGACGGCCCCCGCGAGCCGGCCCGCACCACGGGCCACGTCGCCAAGCCGCTCCTCGGCCGCGAGGGCGAGGGAGTCACGGTCCACGCACCCGGTGCCGCGCCGGCCGTGCGCGAGGAGCCCTGCTGCTACCGGGAGCTGGCGCCCCTGCGGTCCTTCGACGGCAACCACGTCGTGCTCGGCGCCTGGGTCGTCCAGGACGAGCCGGCGGGCCTCGGCATCCGCGAGTCGTCGGGCCTGGTCACGGACGAGTACGCGCGCTTCCTGCCGCACCTGCTCCTCCAGTGCTGAGACGGCCTGCCGCCGTCGCTCGCATGATGGACGTGGGAACGGACCGCGCCGCGACGCCGGTAGGCTGATCGACGGGCCGTGACTGGCGCGCTGGGATGGGACCGACCATCGGGGAGCGGCCCGGATGCGAGCGAGTGCCGTGCGCCTGGGCCAACCGTGAACCGTGAACGCTTCAAGCCACGCCGCCCGGAGGCCGACATGACAGAGCAGCAGCCCCTCTCCACCGAGTCCACCGCCTTCCGCGCCGCCCTGGACGTGATCCGCGCGGTCGAGCCCCGGGTCGCCGACGCGATCGGCCAGGAGGTCGCCGACCAGCGCGAGATGCTCAAGCTGATCGCCTCCGAGAACTACGCCTCTCCGGCCACGCTGCTGGCGATGGGCAACTGGTTCAGCGACAAGTACGCCGAGGGCACCGTCGGCCGCCGCTTCTACGCCGGCTGCCGCAACGTGGACACCGTCGAGTCGCTGGCCGCCGAGCACGCGCGCGAGCTGTTCGGCGCCCGACACGCCTACGTCCAGCCGCACTCCGGCATCGACGCCAACCTCGTCGCCTTCTGGGCCGTCCTCGCCGACCGCGTGGAGGCGCCCTTCCTGGAGAAGACCGGCGTCCGCCAGATCAACGACCTCTCCGAGGCCGACTGGGCCGAACTGCGCCAGGCCTTCGGCAACCAGCGCATGCTCGGCATGTCCCTGGACGCCGGCGGCCACCTCACCCACGGCTTCCGCCCGAACATCTCCGGCAAGATGTTCGACCAGCGCTCCTACGGCACCGACCCGGCCACGGGCCTGATCGACTACGACGCCCTGCGCGTCCAGGCCCGCGAGTTCAAGCCGCTGATCATCGTCGCCGGCTACTCCGCCTACCCGCGCCTGGTCAACTTCCGGATCATGCGGGAGATCGCCGACGAGGTCGGCGCCACGCTCATGGTCGACATGGCGCACTTCGCGGGCCTGGTCGCGGGCAAGGTCCTCACCGGCGACTTCGACCCGGTCCCGCACGCCCAGATCGTGACCACCACCACCCACAAGTCGCTGCGCGGCCCGCGCGGCGGCATGGTCCTGTGCGACGACTCCCTCAGGGACCAGGTCGACCGCGGCTGCCCGATGGTCCTCGGCGGCCCGCTCCCGCACGTGATGGCCGCGAAGGCGGTGGCACTCGCCGAGGCCCGGCAGCCCGCCTTCCAGGACTACGCCCGGCGGATCGTGGACAACTCCCGGGCGCTGGCCGAGGGACTGATGCGCCGCGGCGCCACGCTGGTGACCGGCGGCACCGACAACCACCTGAACCTGATCGACGTGGCCACCTCCTACGGCCTCACCGGCCGCCAGGCCGAGGCAGCCCTGCTGGAGTCCGGCATCGTCACCAACCGCAACGCCATCCCGGCCGACCCGAACGGCGCCTGGTACACCTCCGGCATCCGCATCGGCACCCCCGCGCTCACCACCCGCGGCCTGGGCACCGCGGAGATGGACGAGGTGGCGGGCCTGATCGACCGGGTCCTCACCACCACACAGCCCGGAACCACGAAGTCCGGCGCCCCCTCCAAGGCGGCCCACGTCCTGGACGAGAAGGTCGCCCAGGAGATCGCCCAGCGGGCGACGGACCTGGTGGCGGGCTTCCCGCTGTACCCGGAGATCGACCTGGGCTGACCGCTGCCGGTCATCGGAGCTCTCCGAGATCGATGAGTTCCTGCCGCGGCGGCTCGGCCACCTGTCGAGCCGCCGTGTGCCGCCGGACGGCCAGCGTGCCACCGGCCCCCAGCGCCAGCCCCGCCCCGAGCCCCACGGCCGCCCAGCGCAGGTCGTCCGGAAGGCCCCCTCCGGGCGCGGCGGGCGTGGCCCCGAAGAGCCCGTCCCTCGCCAGCCGCTCGAAGACGTCCTTCGGCACCCGTCGCCACCGGATGTCGTCGTCGGTCACGTCCGGTGCCGGGTCCGACCGCACCCAGGCCGCCCCGTCCTCGGCCAGGAACACCTGGTCCTGCCGCTCGATGGCCACATCGCCTCCGGGTGCGCGCCGTGTGTAGGGCCAGCCGCCGATGCCGGTCAGCGCCCAGACCACCGTGGCCCGCGCCCGCGGGTACCGCCCCTGCTGCCACGCCTTGGGCACCCGCTCGGTCCGCGTCTCCGTGGGCGTCAGCAACTGCCACAGCAGCGCGAACCGTCGGTCGCCCGACCGTAACGTCGTCGTACGGGCCGAATCGCCCGCCACGACCAGCGCCAGATCGGGTATGTCCCGGCTCACGGCCCGGGCCGGCGCGGCCGCCGCGCCCAGCCCCACCACCGTGGCCACCACCGTTGTCACCAGCGCCGCCACCGGTCCGCCGAGTCCGCGCACGCGAGCCCCCAGAATTGTCATGTCCTTTGTTACAGCGTCGCAGAAGGATCCGGTCGCACCCGTATCCGGTCGGTTCCAGTCCGGCCCCCCGGACCTGAGAGAATGGTGGACATGGCCTCTGACAGTCCTCGCGTGCTCTCCGGTATCCAGCCCACCGCGGGCTCGTTCCACCTCGGCAACTACCTGGGCGCCGTCCGCCAGTGGGTGGCCCTGCAGGAGACCCACGACGCGTTCTACATGGTCGTCGACCTGCACGCGATCACGGTCCCCCAGGACCCGAAGGACCTGCGCGCCAACACCCGCCTGGCCGCCGCCCAGCTGCTCGCTGCCGGGCTCGACCCGGAGCGGTGCACGCTGTTCGTCCAGAGCCACGTCCCCGAGCACGCCCAGCTCGCCTGGATCATGAACTGCCTCACCGGCTTCGGCGAGGCGAGCCGCATGACCCAGTTCAAGGACAAGTCCGCCAAGCAGGGCGCCGACCGCGCGAGCGTCGGCCTGTTCACGTACCCGATCCTCCAGGTCGCCGACATCCTGCTCTACCAGGCGAACGAGGTCCCGGTCGGTGAGGACCAGCGCCAGCACGTCGAGCTGACCCGCGATCTGGCCACGCGCTTCAACGGCCGCTTCGGCGAGACCTTCACGATCCCGCGGCCGTACATCCTGAAGGAGACGGCGAAGATCTACGACCTGCAGGATCCGTCCATCAAGATGAGCAAGTCGGCGTCCACGCCGAAGGGCCTGATCAACCTGCTGGACGAGCCGAAGGCCACCGCGAAGAAGGTCAAGAGCGCGGTCACGGACACCGACACCGTGATCCGCTACGACGTGGAGCAGAAGCCGGGCGTCAGCAACCTGCTGACCATCTACTCGACCCTCACCGGGGCCTCGATCACGGACCTCGAGCAGCAGTACGAGGGCAAGGGCTACGGCGCGCTCAAGACGGACCTCGCCGAGGTCATGGTGGAGTTCGTGACGCCGTTCCGGGAGCGCACCCAGCAGTACCTGGACGACCCCGAGTCCCTCGACTCGATCCTGGCAAAGGGCGCCGAGAAGGCCCGTGCCGTCGCCGCGGAGACCCTGGCGCAGGCCTACGACAAGGTGGGCTTCCTGCCCGCCAAGCACTGACGGCCGGCACGGGCCCGCACCGGCGCACGGGGCGCCGCGGTCAAGAGCGCTGTACATCACTGCGGTTGCGCCTGCCCCCGGGGCGGTCGTGGCCGTACAGTCGATAGCCGGACGGCTGTGCACGAATCCGACACGACGACCGACTCGACGACAGGGAGACGACGTGGGGACCGTAACGATCGGTGTGTCGATCGCGGTCCCGGAGCCTCACGGCAGCGAGCTCCAGGAGCTGCGCGCGGGCTTCGGCGACGCCGCGGCGCGTTGCATTCCCACGCACGTCACTCTGCTGCCGCCGACGGAGGTGGACTCCGTCGAGGTGCCCGAGATCGAGGCGCACCTCGTCGCCGTCGCGGCGGCCGGGCGCCCCTTCCCGATGCGGCTGGCCGGCACGGGCACGTTCCGTCCGCTGTCGCCCGTGGTGTACGTGAAGGTCGCCGAGGGCGCCGAGGAGTGCGCCTGGCTGCAGCGGCAGGTCCGGGACCCCTCCGGGCCGGTGGCGCGCGAACTGATGTTCCCGTACCACCCGCATGTCACGGTGGCGCACGGCATCGACGAGCCGGCGATGGACCGGGCCTACGAGGAACTGGCGGACTACGGGGCCGAGTGGCCCTGCACCGGCTTCGCGCTGTACGAGCAGGGCCCGGACGGCGTCTGGCGCAAGCTGCGGGAGTTCCCCTTCGGCAGCGCGGTCGTACCGCCGCAGGCAGCCGCCCCGGCCGAGAACGCCACCCTGCCGACCCTCTGAACACCCCCTGCCGACCCCCTCGGGGATGCCCGCCCTGGAGCCGGGCGGGATCCTAGAGGGGCAGTCGCCGGAACAGCGGTCGCGGAAGGTGCCGCAGGACGGCCATGACCAGGCGCAGGACGCCGGGGACCCACACCACCTCCGACCGTCTGCGCAGCCCCAGCTCGATCGCCGTGGCGACCTCCTCCGGCGTGGTGGCGAGCCGCTCCGGCTCCCGGGCCGCACCGGCGCGCGTGCGGACGTGCCCGGGGCGGACGACCATGACGTGCGCGCCCGTGCCGTACAGGGCGTCGCCCAGGCCCTGCGCGAACACGTCGAGCCCCGCCTTGCTGGAGCCGTACAGGAAGTCCCGGCGGCGGGCGCGTTCCCCGGCGGCCGACGACAGCACCACCAGCGAGCCGTGCCCCTGCGCCTGGAGCGCCCGCGCGCACACCAGCCCCGCCGTGACCGCGCCGGTGTAGTTGATCCGGGCGAGGCGCGCCGCTGCCGCCGGGTCGTCCTCGTCGGTCGCCTGGTCGCCGAGCACGCCGAACGCGAGCAGCACCAGGTCGATCCCTCCCTCCGCGAACACCTTGCCGAGCGCCGTCTCGTGCGCCTCCGGGTCCAGGGCGTCGAAGGCGACGGTACGGGTGTCGGCGCCGAGGCCCCGCAGGTGCTCGGCGGCGGCCTCCAGGGCGGGGGAGGGGCGCCCCGCCAGCCATACGGCACGGGTGCGACGGGCGACCAGGCGGCGGGCGGTGGCGAGGGCGATCTCCGACGTGCCGCCCAGGATCAGCAGGGACTGGGGCAGGCGGTGGGCGTCCTTCGCGGCAGACATGCCCGTGACCGTATCGTGATGAAACGGGCATAACCTCTCAATGTCTCTCCACCTGTGCGGCTCCTCACTGAAATGGGCGATGCGGGGAAGCCGGATACGGACCGGAGCACCGGGAGGCATCGGAGCGCCGGAGTGCGGGAGTACCTGGGTACGGACCGGGTTCACGAGGGGCGGGCGGGATCATGGACTGGCTGAAGAGGCTCCCCGGCATCGGACCGCTGGTCACACGCCTCATGGCCACGCACGCCTGGCGCTCGTACGAGCGCCTGGACCGCGTGAAGTGGACCCGGCTCGCCGCCGCGATGACGTTCGTCAGCTTCGTGGCGCTCTTCCCGCTGCTCACCGTCGCCGCCGCGATCGGCGCCGCCACGCTCAGCCAGGCCCAGCAGAACACGCTGCAGAAGAAGGTCGCCGAGCAGTTCCCGGGCATCTCCGGCCAGCTCGACATCCACGGCCTGGTGCAGAACGCCGGTACCGTCGGCGTGATCGCCGGGGCCGTGCTGCTGTTCACCGGCATCGGCTGGGTGGGCCAGATGCGGGACTGCCTGCGCGCGGTGTGGGAGCTGCCGGACGACACCGCGAACCCCGTGGTGCGCACCCTCAAGGACGGCCTGGTGCTGGTCGGCCTCGGGGGCGCGGTCGTCGTCACCCTCGCCACGTCGACCGTCGCCACCGCCCTGGTCGACTGGATGGCCGGCGAACTCGGCCTCGACCGGAACGGCTGGGGCAGTGTCCTGCTGCGGATCGCCGCGTTCGCCGTCTCCGTCCTCGCCGACTTCCTGGTCCTGCTCTACGTCCTCACCCTGCTGCCCGGGGTGGAGCCGGGGCGGCGCCGGCTGCTCGTCGCCGTCCTGATCGGCGCGGTCGGCTTCGAACTGCTCAAGCTGCTGCTCAGCGGCTACATCCAGGGCGTCGCCGGGAAGAACATGTACGGCGCCTTCGGGGTGCCGGTCGCGCTGCTGCTGTGGATCAACTTCACCTCCAAGCTCGTGCTGTTCTGCGCCGCCTGGACGGCGACGCGGAGCAAGGAGGCGGAAGCGGCGGCGGAAGCGGCGGCGGAAGAGGAAGCGGACGAGGAAGCGGACGAGGTCAGGGACGCGTCCGGGGACGTACCAGGTCGGGCAGCGGCCAGCGGCGGTTCACCAGGAACGCCCCCGCGCCCAGCAGCACCAGAAGGCCGGCCGTGAGGGCGAGCGCCACGCCGACCCCGCTGGAGCCGCCCTGCCGCACCGAGGCGGCCACCGGCTTGCCGGACCGTTCGGCGGCCGCGGGTGACGGCGTCGCGCCGGCCCCGGCGCCCACCGCCGCGTTCTTCGGCGCCACCAGCTCACCCACCGGCGTCACCTTGCCGGCCGCGGTGAAGCCCCAGTCGAGCAGCCGGGCGGCCTCCTTGTAGACCTCGTTGTGCTCGTGCTTCTCCGGGTGCATGACCGTGACCAGCAGCACCCTGCCGTTCCGCTCCGCGACCCCGGTGAAGGTCGCGCCCGCGTTGGTGGTGTTGCCGTTCTTCACGCCGGCGATGCCCCGGTACGGGGTCACGTCGTAGTCGCCGGCCAGCAGCCGGTTGGTGTTCTGGATCGTGGCCCCGCCGGGAAGCGTGGCCCGCACCGTCGAGCAGTAGTCGCGGAAGTCCTTCTTCTGCAGACCGGAGCGGGCGATCAGGGTGAGGTCGTACGCGGACGAGACCTGCCCCTGGGCGTCGTAGCCGTCGGGGCTGACGACGTGCGTGTCGAGGGCCTGGAGCTCCTCGGCGTGCGCCTGCATGTCCCTGACGGTCTGCGGGACGCCGCCGTTCATGGCGGCGAGCGCGTGGACGGCGTCGTTTCCGGACCGCAGGAAGACCCCGAGCCACAGATCATGGACCGTGTACGTCGATCCGACCTTCACGGGGACGGTGCTCGACCCGGTGCCCATGCCGGCCAGATCGGAGGGGAGCACCCTGTGTGTCTCGCTCGCCGGGAACTTCGGCAGCACGGTGTCCGCGAACAGCATCTTCAGGGTGCTCGCCGGAGGCAGCCGCCAGTGCGCGTTGTGGGCGGCGAGAACGTCACCGGACTCGGCGTCGGCGACGATCCAGGACCGCGCGGTGACGTCCTTCGGCAGCACCGGCGCACCGCTGCCGAGGTTCGCCTGGCTGCCGGGCCTGCCGAGCCGTTCGCCGCCGACGGTCGACATCACGGCCGGAGGGGTGGCCGAGGGCGACGCCGCCGGGGTCCTCGGGGCCGCGAACGCGGTCGCGGGCGCGGCGAGCGAGAGGGACAGCGCGACGGCGGAGGCGACCGGCAGGCGGCGCCCGGCGATCTTCTTGGAGGTGGACACGACCGCGAAGGTACCGGCCGTGGACCGGGAAGTCCCGCCGGGTACCGGCCGTTGCCGCGCACCCCCGGGCGAGCCGCCGCCCGTGACCCGCGATACTGGCCGTATGAAGCTCAGCCGCCCCATCTCCTGGTTCCTGCTCGCCTTCGGGGTGTGGAGCTGGGTCATCTGGATCACTTTCGTCAAGAACCTCTGGAAGGACGGCAGCGGACTCGCGTTCGACGACGCGGGGAATCCGACGGCGTACTTCTGGGTGCATCTGACGCTCGCCGTCGTCTCCTTTGTCCTTGGGACTGCCATCGGCGTCATTGGGTTGCGCGGACTGCGCGCGCTGCGGCGAACGTCATAGCGGCGGACGGGGAAACACGGCGGCCGTCGTCTTCGCGCCGGTCGCCCTCGTCGCCCTCGTCGTCCTGGCCGCGCTCGTCGCCCTGCACTGGTACGCGTGGCGCCGGCCGGTGCGTGACACGACCCGGGGGGCCGGGCCTCGCCCGGCGCACCGGCACGGCGGTGCCAGGGGGAGTTGGTGCGGCCGCTGGTGCGGCGTCTGGTGGAGCGCGGAGCGCGGGCGGAGGAGACGGCCCCCGTACCCGTACCGGACCGCACGACGCGGTCAGGCACCACGTGGACCTCCGGCCACACCCATGGCGGCCGGCTCCGGCCGGGCACCTTCGTCGCAGCCGCCGCCGACCCCACGGTCGCCGGACTGGACCGCTACGGCGACACCCAGCTGTACGTGTCCCGGGGTGCGGGAGCCTGGGGCCCGCCGACGCGGGTGGGCGCCCCGTCGGACATCATGGTCATCGAACCGGCCCTCCCGCCAGGCCTGAAGAGCCGGCTGAAATCTGATGGAAACAACCCCCTGGGTAAGTTCTCTCTCATCTCCCCAAACCACTCTTCCCCGCAGGCGAAACGCTGTGGTTAGGTGATCCTCGCCACAGGGGAGTGGTATGCGCTGAGGGCCTGGGAGGGGCGCCGATGCGATCGGTTCGCATGCGGATTCTCGCGGTTGTGCTGGTACTGGCGGGCGTGGGAGTGGGCGGGTGGCAGATGCTGCCGGCCAAGGAGAACACCAACAGGACCATCACGGTCGGGACGACGGACGCCGTCACGTCGCTCGATCCGGCGGGTGCCTATGACGCCGGATCCTGGGCCTTGTTCAGCAGTGTTTTCCAGTCACTGCTGACCTTCGAGCCCAACGGCGTCCAACCGGTGCCGGACGCCGCCCGGAGCTGCGACTTCGTGGGGAGCGACCTGAAGACGTACCGCTGTACGCTGCGCGACGACGTGACGTTCCCCAGCGGGCGCGCCATGACCGCCGAAGACGTCAAGTACTCCTTCGACCGGGTCAAGCGCATCAACTCCGACGTCGGCCCGGCGACCCTGCTCGACACCCTCGGCTCGGTCGACGCCAACGGGCTGACCGTCACCTTCCATCTGTCGACGCCCGATGCGACCTTCCCGTTCAAGGTGGCCACCGGCGCGGGTTCCATCGTCGACCGCACCGAGTACCCGCGGGACAAGCTGCGTTCCGACGACGGCGTCGACGGGACCGGGCCCTACACCCTGACGTCGTACGCGAAGGGCAAGAAGGCCGTCCTCGTCCCGAACAAGCACTACAGGGGCGACGTCAAGGCCACGGGCCGGCCCATCGAGCTGCGGTACTACGCCGACCCCGGCGCGCTGGAGGGGGCGTGGAAGGCCAGGGACGTCGACGTGGCCACCCGTCAGCTGCCGCCCTCCGTGCTCGCCGCCCTCTCACCGAGCGACCCCGCCCAGCGCGTCAGCGAGGCCGACGGCGCGGAGATCCGCAACCTCGTCCTCAACACCTCCGCGGGCTCGCCCCTGCACGACCGCCGTGTCCGCCAGGCCATCGCCGCGGTCGTCGACCGCGAGGAACTGGTCGACAAGGTGTACGAGGGAACGACGGACCCGCTGTACTCGCTGATCCCGGCGGGCATCACCGGGCACACCACCTCGTTCTTCGACGACTACCCCAAGCCCGACGCCAGGAAGGCCCGCGCCCTGCTCGCCGCCGCCGGCGTGCGCGCGCCCGTCCACTTCACCTACGGCTATGCGCAGGGCCGGGGCGCCGCCGCCGAGGAGGCCGCCGACCTCAAGCGGCAACTGGAGGCGACCGGGCTGTTCCAGGTCGACGTCAAGGGCTACGAGTGGACCGACTTCCAGAAGCGGTACGCGAGCGGCAAGCTCGACGCGTACGCCATCGGCTGGGTCGCCGACTTCCCGGACCCGGACACCTTCACGGCCCCGCTCGTCGGCACCGGCAACAGCATGAAGAACGGCTACAGCGACAAGCGGGTCGACGGTCTGATCCTGGACAGCCAGCGCTACTCCGACCGCAGCCGGACCGCCGACGACTTCCAGCGCATCCAGCAGATCGTGGCGCAGGACGTGCCGCTGATCCCGCTGTGGCAGCGCAAGGAATACGTGGTCAGCAGCGCGGACGTCGGCGGCGGCCAGTATCTGTCGGACGGCACGGGCGTCTTCCGCCTCTGGCGGCTGAGCTGGATCTGAGGGGCCGTCAGGAACATGATGGGTGAGGCGCCCCCGGCTGATGCGCTCGGAGGCGCCTCGGGCATGATGACCGGGCTCATTTTCATCATGTCGTATCTTCGTGGGGTTCCGTGGATTCCCCGAACCGGTCCCAGGAGCAGTCCTTGAGCCAGCAGCCGCAGCAGCCCGGTCCGTACGGCTACGGATACCCGAACCAGCCCCCGGGCCCGCCGTCCGGATACCCGCAGTACGGGTATCCGCAGTACGGCTACGCGCCTGGCGCCGTGCCGCCCGGGATGTACACCGGCGACCCCAACGCCCCGTACGGCTACGACCCCTACGGCCGCCCGTACTCGGAGAAGTCGAAGATCGTGGCCGGTGTGCTGCAGTTCGTCCTCGGCACCTTCGGCGTGGGGCGCTTCTACACCGGCCATGTCGGGCTCGGCCTGGCCCAGTTGTTCACCTGCGGCGGCCTGGGGATCTGGGCGCTGATCGACGGCATCATCCTGCTGACGGGCGGCAACCAGACCGACTCCCAGGGCCGTGTCCTGCGTGGCTGAGGCACGGATGTCCCCGCTCTCCGTACTGCGCCACCCCGCGGCGGCGCCCTTGGCGGTGCTCGCCGCCGGGGCGGCCGGGGCCGGCTATCTGTACGTCACCGATCCGCACGAGCCCGGGCACATCCTGCCCCAGTGCCCGTTCCGGCTCCTCACGGGTCTGCTCTGCCCCGCCTGCGGCGGCACCCGTATGGTCTACGACCTGATGCACGGTCACGTCACCGAGGCATGGCTGGACAACAGGGCACTGCTGCTCGCCTCGCCGTACGCGCTGGCGTTGCTGGGCCGCTGGACGGTCGAGGGGCTGCGCGGCCGTCGCTGGCAACCGCGGCTGAGCACACGAGGGCAGGTGCTGGTGCTGGGGCTGGCGGTGGCGTGGACGGTGCTCCGGAACCTCTTTCAGTAGCCGTGAGCAGGCGGGGAGTTGAGTGACTGTGGCCTGATCCGGCTGCCGGCTGTCCGGATTTGATCACGGAACAGGAACGATTGATCACACCCTCTCCCGTCCTTGCGCTCTCTTTACCTAGGCTCCCCATTCGCAGGGGGGACGACGACAGAAGATCTCCGACCGGGTCCCGGTATCGGATCTCTCATCCATCTTCGTGGCGGGATTCCTCCTGGCCTCATTTCGGAGTCCACCATTCCGGTTCTCCGTGATCCGCTACGGCACTTCCAGGAGCACTTCCATGACCGTCCCCACCCCCGAGGCCCCCTACGGTGTCGACCCGCTGGGCCGCCCGTACTCCGACAAGTCCAAGATCGTCGCGGGTATCCTGCAGATCTTCCTGGGCGGCCTCGGCATCGGCCGCTTCTACGTCGGCTCCGTCGGCGTGGGCATCGCCCAGCTCTTCACCTGCGGCGGCCTCGGCATCTGGTCGCTGATCGACGGCATCCTGTTCCTGACGAGCAACGACCGCACGGACAAGCAGGGGCGGGTGCTGCGGGGCTGAGTGGCGGGGCCCCACCGGCGCTTCTGCCGGCGGCCGGCCACCGGTGGCCCGGATGGCGCTCCATGATCTCGTCGGCGATGGCCGCGAGGCCGACCGGCTCTTCGTGGCCGAAGGGCTGCTCGACGGATGCTGCGGACCTCAGGTGCCTCCCGCGGGCCGGCGTCGAGAGCATCACCGCAGGCCGGGCGACGCCCGTGCGTCCTTGCGAGCCGTATTCACCCCATGGTGCGGCATATGCCCGAGGGCCCCGTATCCAGCGGAAACGGGGCCCTCGGTGACGTACGGCGAAGGACGGACGTCAGAGGCGGCGGGTGATCAGTGCCCGCTTCACCTCCTGGATGGCCTTCGTGACCTCGATGCCGCGCGGGCACGCGTCCGTGCAGTTGAACGTCGTACGGCAGCGCCACACGCCGTCCTTGTCGTTGAGGATCTCCAGCCGCTGCTCGCCGGCCTCGTCACGCGAGTCGAAGATGAAGCGGTGCGCGTTGACGATGGCCGCCGGGCCGAAGTACTGGCCGTCGTTCCAGAACACCGGGCAGGAGGACGTGCAGGCCGCGCACAGGATGCACTTCGTCGTGTCGTCGAAGCGCGCCCGGTCCTCGGCCGACTGCAGACGCTCGCGCGTCGGCTCGTTCGTCTCCTTGGTGATCAGGAACGGCATCACGTCCCGGTACGCCTGGAAGAACGGCTCCATGTCCACGACCAGGTCCTTCAGGACCGTCAGGCCCTTTATGGGCTCGATCGTGATCGGCTTCCCGGGGTTGATGTCCTTGATCAGCGTCTTGCACGCCAGGCGGTTCTTGCCGTTGATCCGCATGGCGTCCGAGCCGCAGATGCCGTGTGCGCAGGAACGGCGGAAGGTCAGCGACCCGTCCAGGTCCCACTTGATCTTGTGCAGACCGTCGAGGACGCGTTCCTTGGGGTCGATCTCCAGATGGAAGTCCTGCCACGTCGCTTCGGAGGAGACCTCCGGGTTGTAGCGGCGGACGCGGAAGGTGACCGTGATGTACGGGGACGCCGCCGAGCCCGAAGCGCTCGCCTCGGCCTTGTCCAGAACAGGGGTAGCCATCAGTACTTACGCTCCATCGGCTGGTAGCGGGTCTGGACGACCGGCTTGTAGTCGAGACGGATGGACTCGGTGCCGTCGTCGCCCACCTCGCGGTACGCCATGGTGTGGCGCATGAAGTTGACGTCGTCGCGGTTCGGGTAGTCCTCGCGGTAGTGACCGCCGCGGGACTCCTTGCGGGCCAGCGCGGAGACCGCCATGACCTCGGCCAGGTCGAGCAGGTTGCCCAGCTCGATCGCCTCCAGCAGGTCCGTGTTGAACCGCTTGCCCTTGTCCTGGATCGCCACGTTCTTGTAGCGCTCCCTCAGCTCGGCGATCTTCTCCACCGCCGTCTTGATCGTCTGCTCCGTGCGGAACACCATGACGTTCGCGTCCATGGTCTCCTGCAGCTCTCGGCGCAGGTCGGCCACGCGCTCGTTGCCCGTGGAGTCACGCAGCCGCTCGATCTGGGCGACGACGAACGCCTCCGGGTTCTCGGGCAGCTCCACGAAGTCCGCCGTCCGGGAGTACTCGGCGGCGGCGATGCCCGCGCGGCGGCCGAACACGTTGATGTCCAGCAGCGAGTTCGTACCGAGGCGGTTGGCGCCGTGCACCGACACACAGGCGACCTCGCCGGCCGCGTACAGGCCCGGGATGACCGTGGTGTTGTCCGCGAGGACCTCGCCCTGGACGTTCGTCGGGATGCCGCCCATCGCGTAGTGCGCGGTCGGCTGGATCGGGATCGGGTCCGTGTACGGCTCGATGCCGAGGTACGTACGCGCGAACTCGGTGATGTCGGGCAGCTTGGCGTCGAGCTGCTCCCGCGGCAGGTGGGTGAGGTCCAGGAAGACGTGGTCGCCCTCGGGACCGCAGCCGCGGCCCTCGCGGATCTCCGTGTAGATCGAGCGGGAGACGACGTCACGGGAGGCGAGGTCCTTCATGACCGGCGCGTACTTCTCCATGAAGCGCTCGCCGTCCTTGTTGCGGAGGATGCCGCCCTCACCGCGCGCACCCTCGGTCAGGAGGATGCCCATGCGCCAGATGCCGGTCGGGTGGAACTGGAAGAACTCCATGTCCTCCAGCGGGATGCCGCGCCGGTACACCGCCGCCTGGCCGTCACCGGTCAGCGTGTGCGCGTTCGACGTCACCTTGAAGAACTTGCCGCAGCCGCCGGAGGCGTAGATCACGGCCTTGGCCTGGAAGATGTGGATCTCGCCGGTCGCCAGCTCGTACGCCACCACGCCGGCCGAGCGCTTGACGCCGTCGACCTCGGTGATCAGCTGGTCCAGGACGTAGAACTCGTTGAAGAAATCCACGCCCTCCTTCACGCAGTTCTGGTACAGCGTCTGGAGGATCATGTGGCCGGTGCGGTCGGCCGCGTAGCAGGAGCGGCGGACCGGGGCCTCGCCGTGGTTGCGGGAGTGACCGCCGAAGCGGCGCTGGTCGATGGTGCCGTTCGGGGTGCGGTTGAACGGCAGGCCCATCTTCTCCAGGTCGAGGACGGAGTCGATGGCCTCCTTCGCCAGGATCTCGGCGGCGTCCTGGTCGACCAGGTAGTCACCGCCCTTGACCGTGTCGAAGGTGTGCCACTCCCAGTTGTCCTCCTCCACGTTCGCCAGCGCGGCGGCCATGCCGCCCTGCGCGGCGCCCGTGTGGGAGCGGGTGGGGTAGAGCTTGGTCAGCACGGCCGTGCGGCTGCGCTTCGTCGACTCGATCGCGGCGCGCATGCCCGCGCCACCGGCGCCGACGATGACGGTGTCGTACTTGTGGATCTTCATGATTCTCGCAGCCCCGTGCCTAGCGGATGTTCGGGTCGAAGGTGAAGATCACCAGCGTGCCCAGCAGGATGGTCCACACCGTGGCGGTGTACAGCAGGGCCTTCAGCCACATGCGGGAGGCCGGCCGCTCGGCGTAGTCGTTGATGACCGTGCGCAGGCCGTTGGCGCCGTGCAGCATCGCGAGCCACAGCATCAGCAGGTCCCAGACCTGCCACCAGGGCGACGCCCAGCGGCCCGCCACGAAGGCGAAACCGATCTTGGAGACACCGCCGTCCAGGACGAGCTGGATGAGCAGGTGGCCGATGACCAGGACGACCAGGACGATGCCGGACAGGCGCATGAACAGCCAGCCGTACATCTCGAAGTTGCCGCGGGTCGACCTCGGGGTCTTCTTCGTCCGCTTGCGGGGCGGCTCGATGACCGGCGCCGGGTTGTCGACGTCGTACAGCGGGGCACCCTCGACGGGGCCGATGCCGGAAGTGGTGGTTTCAGTGGTGGACATGCGCGTCAGCTCCCGAAGAGTTCACGAGCGGCGTGGCCGAGGACGGGGTAGATCGCCCCGAGCATCAGCACGACCCAGACTCCGACGACGGTCCAGAGCATCTGCTTCTGGTAGCGCGGGCCCTTCGACCAGAAGTCGACCGCGATGACGCGGAGGCCGTTGAGCGCGTGGAAGAGGATGGCGGCGACGAGGCCGTACTCCAGGCACGCGACGATCGGCGTCTTGTACGTGGCCACGACCTTGTCGTAGGCCTCGGGGGAGACACGGACGAGTGCGGTGTCCAGCACGTGAACGAACAGGAAGAAGAAGATGAGGACGCCGGTGACTCGGTGAGCCACCCAGGACCACATTCCTTCCCGTCCGCGGTACAGCGTTCCAGCCGGCACGGAAGAACCCTCCGGGAGCGGGGACTAGGGCCGCGCCGGCTTTGGTGTCGGTCGGGCCCGGCCGGGTACGGTCCACCGGCCCCCAGCATCGTAGCGACGGTTGCCTGCGGCGCTTACGGGGGGCCTGCCGGTGTGATCAATCCGGCACTCAAATGAGCACGGGCGGCTCATCGAAACCGCACGATGTCACCGCCCCGCACCCCTTAGAGGGGCGCGAAGTCCCGCACCAGGCGTGCCAGCCTCCCCTTCGCCAGGCGGCGCAGTTCCTCTGCCGTGACCAGGCGCTCCTCCTCCGGATCGTTGGCCAATCGTGACCGGATGCCTGCCAGGAGCTGGTCGAGCAGCTCCTCGGGAGTCGCGCCGTCCAGGCAGATGACGAAGACATGACCGAATTTGGCCTCGTATGCCGCGTGCGCCGCGCTCAGGGCGGTGTGGGCGGCGGAGTACGCGCCGTCGGGAAGCGGGGCCAGGGATTCCCCGGCCAGGGCCTCGGCGAGGTCCCCGGGAGTGAGGTCGTACGTCGCCTCGTCGGCCGCGGCGAGCAGGGAACCCAGGTCCGGGTAGGGGCGGTGCTCGGCGACCCGGTGGGCCCAGCGCAGGCTGCGGCAGCAGGTGAGCAGGGCGCGCCGGACGTCGTCGGCGGGTGCGCGGTTGAACCGCTCCAGGCCCGTGGCGGCCTCGGTGCGGTGTTGCGCCGGGAGGGCGGTGTGGCCGGGGAGGTGAGGGAGACGGTGCGCTGGCAGCGTGGGTCCTCGGCGGCTGGCGTGACGGCTT
Source organism: Streptomyces sp. PTL18 (assembly GCF_059510295.1). NCBI lineage: Bacteria > Bacillati > Actinomycetota > Actinomycetes > Kitasatosporales > Streptomycetaceae > Streptomyces > Streptomyces sp. PTL18. The sequence continues at coordinate 322,667 of NZ_JCAJZO010000007.1, forward strand.
GTGCGCCTCACGTGCGGGTCGGCAGGGGATCGTGTGAGAAATGCGCCGCCACGTTATCGACGGCGGCCGGGTCGGCGTCCAGTCGCTGCCCTGATTTCACCCGGATGGGAGAGTTTCGAGGCCTTTCGTGGACACGTCGGTCGGAGGGAGGTCTTAGCTTCGGAAAGGAACGGTAAGGGGGCAGCGTGTGGAGGTGAGTCTCGTGCGGTCGAAGGTCGGGCGAATATCGATACGCAGGTGCTTGCAGAGGGGCGCGGTGCGGCCGGGCCCCGGTGGCGCGACGGATGTGGCCCGGTGACCGGCCACAGGCGGGTCCCCGAGGGGAAGACGCACAGCCGGCGCTCCGGGTTGCTGCTGGCGAGTGCCGGGATGGTGGTGGCGGGTGGTGTGGCCGCGGCCGTGACGCTGTGGCCCACCGGTGGCGGCGCGCCGAACGGGGCCGGGGCCCCCGTGGGCACGCCGGCGGCGCCCACCGACCCCGCCCCCTCCCGCTCCTCCCTGTCGCGGCCGCCCCGTACCATCCCCGCCGTCAGCCGGTTCACCGCCGCGCGGGGCCCGGGCTGGCGGCCGGCGTCCGGCCACCGGGTGGTCGTCGACAACCCTCAGCTCGCCGACGAGGGCCGGCTGCTCGCCGGGGAGCTGGGGATGGCGTACGGCGGTCGGACCGGCGCCCGGACCGGTGACGTGGAGCTGGGGCTGGCCGGCAGCGGCAATCAGGAGTCGTACACCCTGACCGTCGCCCACGGGAAGGTGAAGATCACCGGGCCCGGCGAGGCGGGCGTCTTCTACGGCACGCGCACCCTCAAGCAGGAAGTGCACGGCGGCGGCACCGCGCCGGAGGGCGTCGTGAACGACGCGCCCGCCAAGCCGCGGCGCGGGTTCATGCTCGACATCGCCCGCAAGTACTACACGGCCGGCTGGATCGAGGACCGCATACGCGAGCTGGGCGACCTGAAGTACAACGAACTGGGGCTGCACTTCTCCGACGACCAGGGCTTCCGCATCGAGTCCTCCTCGCACCCGGAGATCGTCTCCAAGCAGCACCTCAGCAAGGCCGAGGTGAAGAAGATCGTCGCTCTCGCGGCGAGCCGGCACATCACCGTGGTGCCGGAGATCGACTCCCCGGGCCACCTGGGTGCCGTGATCGCCGCCCACCCCGACATCCAGCTGCGCAACGCCTCCGGGGTCGCCACGCGCGGCGCTGTCGACATCTCCAAGCCCGCGGCGGCGAAGATCGTCGACGATCTGCTGGACGAGTTCTCGGGTGTGTTCCCCGGGCCCTACTGGCACCTCGGCGGCGACGAGTACCTGGCGCTGATGGCGCGCAACCCGGCCGCGTCCTATCCGCAGCTGGCCGCCGCCGCGCGGGCCCGGTTCGGTCCGAAGGCGGGCGTCGCCGACCTCGCGACCGGCTGGCTGAACGACCGCGCGAAGGTGATGCGCGGGCACGGCAGGACCCTGCGCGCCTGGAACGACGGCTTCTACCGGGCGAGCTCCGTGCAGCCGGCTGGGGACCTCCAGGCCGCGTACTGGACCGGCAAGGAGCTGGGTGCCCGGCCGCCGACCGACTACCTGCGCGCGGGGCGCAAGGTGATCAACTACAACGACGAGTACCTCTACTACGTGCTCGGCCAGCCGCAGACCTTCGTCTACCCCACCGGTCGGCGGATCTACGAGCAGTGGACCCCGCGCGTGCTGCGGGGCACCACGGCGGTGCCCGCGCGGTACGACGGGCAGATCCTCGGCGGCGTCTTCGCCGTCTGGGGCGATCGTCCGACCGCCCAGACACAGGACCAGGTGGCGGCCGGGATCCGGATGCCGCTGCGGGCGACGGCGCAGAAGCTGTGGGACGCGCGCACCCCGTCGCTGCCCTGGACGCAGTTCGAGGCGCTGGCGGGCCGGCTCGGCTGACACGCCCCGGGCCAGGTGGCTGAAAACGCTCTCCTCGAACGCCTTGGACTCTCTCCGTAGTGCGGCTGTGACACTCCCGGTCTGTCGCACGCAGTAAGGGGAGATGCGGGCTCCGTACAGATGAGGCGCCCCGACGAGGCGTTTCGAGGAGGCTTGATGAGCCTGGTGGACCTGATCGCACGGGCCGACGAGCGGGCACTCGCGGCGAGCGGACTGGCTTGTTTGGATCGGTGTGTCCCGCTCCTCGGAGGCGACGACGAGGTCCTGCGGCCACTGTGGTCGAGCCTCGTCGAAGGGCGCGACTGGGAGCAGCGGCTCGCCAAGGCCCGCACCGAACTGGCGCCCGAACAGACCTCCGAGCCGGACGCCGGGTGCGCCTCGGAGGCCGAGGCGGCACGGCTCGCCCGCCGCATGCTCGAGGCGGTACCGGCCGAGCCGTCTCCCGACGCCCTGCGCCGGTGGGCCGACGCCTGCTCGGTGGCCGCGCTGCAGATCCACCGGCTGCTGGAGCCCGCCGACGACGACGCCCCGGTCGCGGACCGCCGCGAGGGCCGTACGGACGGCATGCCGCCGCTCGTCGCCGCCGAACTTCGGCGCCAGGTCGCCGTGCTGGAGCTGGTCACGGGCCACGGCGTGAGCGGACTGCGCCGGGCCCTGGACCTGTCGACCGAGGGGCGCCGGGTGCTGCGGGCCGTGGTGTCCCGGCGGGCACGGGGCCGTTCGTAGCCGCCCGGGACCCGCTCGCGGGGGCGCTCTCGCGCAAACCCCTTCCGGTGCAAGGATCCTGTGACCGTCCTGTGGTGTGGTGGGGCGGTCCTGCGCCGGTGTCGGGGACCCTCTCCGGACGGCGTGACGCGACGGCGGCGGAGCGCGCTCTTCCGGGTGTGAACGCAACTGAGGTGACCAGGCCCCACGCCGCCGCCAAGCCCGTTCGCTGGGCCGCCGATGCCGTCGCGACCATGCGCGAGGGCGCCCGGCTGCGGCTCGACTACTCGGCGCAGAGCCTGTGGCGGGTGGACCGGACGATCGAGGAGATAAGCCATCAGGGGGCGCCGTTCGCCGCCGTGGAGGCCCTGCTGCGCCAGTTCGGGGCCTACGCGGGCGAGGTGGTGATCCGGCTGACCGGCGGCGAGTGGTGGACGTCGGGGGGCGACCACTGGGTGCGCACACCCGACGGACGCCTGTGGGACCCCATCGACGAGGCCCGCCGTTGCTACCACGGGGACGGCTCGCTGCGACTGCTGTGCCGGGACGCGGCGAGCGGGGCGGCGTGACGTCCGGTCACGGGACCGGAGCGAGAGCCGACCGCGCCGACCGTGACTCCCCGGGAGCCGGAGGGCTCCCGGGGCTGCGCCGAGCGGCATGTACGCGCGGGAGGACGCGGTCGGCTCGCGGCTGCCCACGTCACGCGTGTCAACGTCCGCGAGCGGCTGCGCCGGACCGCTGCCCGAGGCGTCGCCGACTGCCGCATCTGATGGGCTGTGACACTTCTGCGACACCTGACGCTGTGGATCGTGGGGTGTTGCAACGAACCCGCCGCGAACTCGGTATGGGGCGAGGACAGTATTGGGTCAGGGAGGGCAGCCGCGTCGCGTACAGGCGAACGACGCGGAACTGGGCGCGGCGGTCGCGCGGGCCCAGCAGGGGGAGGAAGCAGCCTTCGCGGTCGCGTACCGGATCGTGCAGCCGGGCCTGCTCGGCTATCTGCGCGGCATCGTCGGCGACGAGGCCGAGGACGTGGCGTCGGACGCCTGGCTGGAGATCGCCCGGGACCTCGGGCGGTTCAAGGGGGACGGCGCCGGTTTCCGCGGCTGGACGGCGACCATCGCCCGGCACCGGGCGCTCGACCATCTGCGCCGCCAGCGGGTACGGCCCCGGTCGGCGGAGCTCGAACAGGACGTACTGGAACTGCCCAGCCCGCACAGCACCCATGACCAGGCTCTGGAGTCCCTCTCGACCGAGCGGGCGCTGGCCCTGGTCCGCGAACTCCCGCGGGACCAGGCCGAGGCCGTGCTGCTGCGCGTCGTCGTCGGGCTGGACGCCTCCACCGCTGCCCGCGTCCTCGGCAAGCGACCCGGCGCGGTGCGCACCGCCGCGCACCGGGGCCTGAAATGGCTCGCCCGCCGACTGGGCCTCGACGGCGCGGCGGACGAAGGTGTGACGGATGAGACCTCCCGGACGCTGGGGGAGTCGAAGTGAACGACGGCGGCGCAACGGCCGGGCAGACCTAGCAGGAACGGAAGCGGACATGGGTGAACAGCTGGACGGCGGCGGACTATCCGGCCGTCGGCGTGTGCACCCCGGTGGAGCCGTGGCCGGTCCCTGGGGCATCGGTGACGGCTCCGCGCTGGAGTCGGCACTGGCCGCGGCCATACGCGTGGCCGACATCGACCCCGTGGCCGAGCAGCGGGCCGTGGCCGCGTTCCGGGCCGCCCGTGACGCGGGCACGCACACGGCGCGCACCCGGCGCCGGGACGACTGGCGGGTCGAAGAGAGGCGGCGCACCGGGCGCCCGCTGCGGGCGACGCTCGCCGTGGCGTTCGCGAGCCTGACCCTGGGTGGTGTCGCGGTCGCGGCGATCGGTTCCGCGGGCTCGTCGGCGGACGGCACCGGGGACGGCCGGGGCGCTGCCCACCCGTCGGCGGATGCCCCCGGCCGGGCGGGCGATGTTCCCTCCGCGGCGGCCTCCACCGGCCCGGGGCGGCCGGACCACCCGGCCGCCGCCCAGGACACCGAGGCCCACTGCCGCGACTACGAGCAGGTCAAGAGCCGCGGCAGGGCGCTGGACGCCACTGCCTGGCAGCGGCTGGTCGCGGCCGCGGGCGGAGAACGGAAGGTCGACGCGTACTGCTCCCGGCAACTGGCGAGGGCGACGGCGCAGAGCACACCGGGCAACGACGGCACGCCGGGAGCCGCCGGCGGGAACGCCGGCAGGGGCTCCGGAAACGCAGGCAACAGCCAAAACGGCGACAACGCCCACAAGTCCACTCATTCCGGGGCCGGTACGGGTGACGGCACGGGCGGTGCGTCCGGCGACGGGCAGGGAAGCGGCGGCCACAGGCCGGGCGGAAAGAGCAAGTAACGAAGAGACACGCGACGGGGTCCGAGCGCGGGCGGCATCCCCGCCGATCCCGTCTCCGGGAGAACCGGTCATCCCGGTGAGGCGCCGTCACCGATGCCGTGGGTGTGCCGCGAAGCAACGGCCGGGGCCGCCACCCCCCACAGGAGAGGCCCCGGCCGTCGCGCGGTACGGGCCGCGCGGCGGCCCGTCACTCTCTACAGCGCCGTGGATGCGTTTTCTGTCACACCTCACCGCGTCACGGCTTGGTTGCAGGTCGTACGGGCGTGGACGCGGAGCGGTTTCACGCCGTAACGTGCCTTTCGCGCCGACCACGACGATCAGCAATATCGGGTGATGCAAACCGCCGCAGACCACGAGTGGCCTGAAGACCACAGGCAACGACGAGGAACACGACAGCGAGAACGCGGCCGCGTGCGGCGGGGCCGGGTCAGGCGCACAGAGGGGCAGTTCGGGTGCTGGGGGACGACGCGGAGCTGACGGCCGCGGTGCTTGCGGCACAGGACGGAGACGAGAACGCTTTCCGGACCGTGTACCGCGCGGTGCACCCGCGGCTGCTCGGATACGTGCGGACGCTGGTCGGAGACCCGGACGCGGAGGACGTCACCTCGGAGGCGTGGCTGCAGATCGCCCGTGACCTGGGCCGGTTCAGCGGGGACGCCGACCGGTTCCGCGGCTGGGCGGCCCGAATCGCCCGCAACCGCGCCCTGGACCACATACGGATGCGCGGCCGCCGCCCGGCGATCGGCGGCGACGAGACGGAACTGACCGGGAAGCCCGCCGAGTCGGACACCGCCGGTGAGGCCATGGAGGCCCTGGCCACCGACCGCACGCTCTCCCTCATCGCCCAGCTTCCGCAGGACCAGGCGGAGGCGGTGGTGCTGCGGGTGGTCGTGGGTCTCGACGCCAAGACCGCCGCCGAGACCCTCGGCAAGCGCCCCGGAGCCGTCCGTACGGCGGCGCACCGCGGCCTGAAGCGGCTCGCGGAGCTGCTCGACGTGCGCCCGGAGGCGGATCCGGAATCGGCTGGCGCGCTCGGCGCCATGCCTCCCCAGCGAGCTGCGCACAGACGTGCGGTGTCGTCCGCCGTTGTGACGCATGCGCGTTCGCGGACGCAGAAGGACATGTGATGGCCGACGAGCAGGACAGGTGGCTGGACAGGGACGCGGCGGAGCGTCTGCTGCGTGGAGAGCCCCCCGCCGCCGTCGACGCCGCCGCGCGTGCCCGCGCCGAACGGCTCGCCGAAGCCCTTTCCGCTCTCGCCGCCACACCCTCTGCGACCAGCGAGGAACTCCCGGGCGAGGAGGCTGCGGTGGCCGCGTTCCGGGCCGCCGGCATGGCCCGGGACGACAACGAAGCGGCGCTCCGCCCGCCGTTCGCGGCCCGGTCCGCCGACGCCGGTCTGGTTCGTCTCGGCCGTCCCGCAGCGGGCGGCCGGCGTGCCCGCCGGTGGCGCACGGTGCGCCTCGGGCTGGCCGCCACGGTGGCCGCCGGCATGATCGGCGGAGTCGCGGTGGCGGCCGGAACCGGAGTGCTGCCGACACCGTTCCGCGATGAGCCGGCCCCCGCCGCGTCCGTGTCTCCGGTGCTGACGTCCCCTCAGCCGTCGGTCACCGAGACGCCCGGCACGGCAGGAACCGGAAGCCTCTCCTCCCCGCGGCCGGGTGTCACGTCCGGCGCGCCCGGGCAGGGAGGCGCGCACGACGAGGCAGGCGAGGGCTCCACCGGGACCGACCGGCCCGGCGACACCGGGGACCGGACCGCGGGCCGGACCAACGACCGGTGGACCGAGATGCGCTCGTCCTGCCGTGACATGGCCCGAGGCAAGGCCCTCGGCACCGAGCGGCTGCGCGTCCTGACGGACGCGGCGGGCGGCGGCGGCCGGGTGAAGGCGTACTGCAAGGGCGTTCTGGGCGGCGGCGACGAGGGTTCCGGCCGGCACGGCGGGGGCCGTGGCGGGAACGGCAACGGCAACGGCGGGAACGGCAACGGCGGGAACGGCGCCGGCGGGAATGGCAACGGCGGGAACGGCAACGGCGGCGGGAACGGCAACGGCGGTGGCGGTGGCGGCGAGGGAGGCGGTGACGGTGAGGGCCACATAGCGCCGGTCCTCACTCCGCCGCCCGCCCCCCGCGGCCTGGTCCGGTCGGTGCCGACGCGCACGGGTTTCCCGAGCCCGACGTACAGCGCGCTGGGCTCCGCCGAGAACTACTGAGCCGTCGACGGCCCCGCTGACCTGCGGTTCCGCTGCGCCGGAAAAATTCTTCGCCGGAGGTGTGACACTTTCGGTGGCCGGGGCGCAGTAGTGAGTGAGCCGACTGGTCATCGGCCGTCGCATGGAGCCGGGGTTCCCCCCGTACCCACGGCTCGTGCATCGGCGCGGGCGGGACACGTTCCCCCGGTCCCGCCCGCGCCCCACATCTGTCCGGGCCCGGTCGTCTACCAGTGGACGACGACCTCGTCCCCGACGCGCACCTGCGCGAACAGCGCCGCGATCGCCGTCTCGTCCCGGACGTTCACACATCCGTGGGAGCCCCCGGCGTAGCCGCGCGCCGCGAAGTCGTACGAGTAGTGCACCGCCTGACCGCCGCTGAAGAACATCGCGTACGGCATCGGCGAGTGATAGAGCGTGGACACGTGGTCGCGTGACTTCCAGTAGACGTGGAACACACCCTCGCGAGTGGGGGTGGACTCCGTGCCGAACCGCACGGCCATCGTGGACAGCGTCCGTCCGTCCACCATCCAGCGCAGTGTCCGGCTCGTCTTGCTGATGCACAGCACCCGGCCCGTCCTACAGCGCGGGTCCGGTGCCGCCGCCGACTGCCCGCCCATCAGGTACAGCTCCCAGGTGCCGGGCTCATGCGTCATGGCCAGCAAGCGCTGCCAGGTGGCCGAATCCACCTCACCCGTCCGGGGCAGCCCGCGCTTGCCCTGGAAGCCCCTGACGGCGTTCTCGGTCAGGTCGTCGTACGTCCCCGTCGGACCGTCGAACAGCCAGTCGACCTGGCGCAGCCGGGCCTGCAGCTCCCGCACCCCGCGGCCCGAGTCGCCGCGCCGCCACAGGGCGGCGGGGGAGGCCTTCGGGACGGGCGCGGAGGCGCCCGGCGCGCCGTCCCCGGAGCCGGTGTGCCCGGTGCCGGACGGGGTGCGCGGGACCTCGACGTGCACCGGTGAGCGGTTCCCGCCGTCCCCGCCGCCCGCGTCCCCCGGCTGCGCCGTGCAGCCGGCGGCCGCCAGGAGCACGGCGGCCCCGGCGACGAGCGACTTCCCCATGCCCCTGGTACGCATACCCGCCCCCGCCCCCGCCGTCGCACCGGACACCTCTGTCCGATCGCATCTCCTCGGATGTTCCCCGCGCGTGACCGCGGACGAACCACGGGGCATGGTTGTGAGCAAGGTCCCAGCGTGCGGCATTCCACCGCGCGCACGGCCGCCGCTACAGTCCGTCGCGAGGGACGTCTGTACTGGCGAGTAACGAAGCCAGGCCATCAAGCCGAGTACGAAGCAACGAAGCAACGCGGAGGCACACACCATGGCGCGCGAGTCGGAGTCCGGACTGCCCATCGAGCCGGTGTACGGGCCGGGTGCCCGCGAGGGCTGGGATCCGGTCGAGAAGCTGGGCGAGCCGGGGGCGTACCCCTTCACGCGCGGCGTGTACCCGACGATGTACACCGGCCGTCCGTGGACGATGCGCCAGTACGCCGGCTTCGGCACGGCGACGGAGTCGAACGCCCGGTACAAGCAGCTGATCGCCAACGGCACGATGGGCCTGTCGGTCGCCTTCGACCTGCCCACCCAGATGGGCCACGACTCCGACGCCCCGATCGCCCACGGCGAGGTCGGCAAGGTGGGTGTGGCGATCGACTCGGTCGACGACATGCGGGTGCTGTTCGGCGGGATCCCGCTGGACAAGGTGTCCACGTCGATGACGATCAACGCCCCGGCCGCTCTCCTCCTGCTCCTGTACCAACTGGTGGCGGAGGAGCAGGGTGTGCCGGCCGGCCGGCTGACCGGCACGATCCAGAACGACGTCCTGAAGGAGTACATCGCGCGCGGGACGTACATCTTCCCGCCCAAGCCGTCCCTGCGGCTGATCGCGGACATCTTCAAGTACTGCAAGGCCGAGATCCCGAAGTGGAACACGATCTCGATCTCCGGCTACCACATGGCGGAGGCGGGCGCGTCCCCCGCGCAGGAGATCGCGTTCACCCTCGCGGACGGCATCGAGTACGTGCGCACGGCGGTCGCGGCGGGGATGGACGTGGACGACTTCGCGCCGCGCCTGTCGTTCTTCTTCGTGGCCCGGACGACGATCCTGGAGGAGGTCGCCAAGTTCCGCGCGGCCCGCCGGATCTGGGCGCGCGTGATGAAGGAGGAGTTCGGGGCGAAGAACCCCAAGTCGATGATGCTGCGCTTCCACACCCAGACGGCCGGGGTGCAGCTGACGGCGCAGCAGCCCGAGGTGAACCTGGTGCGGGTGGCGGTGCAGGGCCTGGCGGCGGTGCTGGGCGGCACCCAGTCGCTGCACACCAACTCCTTCGACGAGGCGATCGCGCTGCCGACCGACAAGAGTGCGCGCCTGGCGCTGCGCACCCAGCAGGTGCTGGCCTACGAGACGGACGTGACGGCCACGGTCGACCCCTTCGCGGGCTCCTACGTCATCGAGACGATGACGGACGAGGTGGAGGCGGCGGCGCTGGAGCTGATGCAGAAGGTGGAGGACCTCGGCGGCGCCGTCTCCGCGATCGAGCGCGGCTTCCAGAAGAACGAGATCGAGCGCAATGCCTACCGCATCGCCCAGGAGACCGACTCCGGCGAGCGGGTCGTGGTCGGTGTCAACCGCTTCCAGCTCGACGAGGAGGAGCCGTACGAGCCGCTGCGCGTCGACCCCGCGATCGAGGCCCAGCAGGCCGAGCGCCTGGCCAGGCTGCGCGCGGAACGCGACCAGCCGGCGGTCGACGCGGCCCTGAAGGAGTTGAAGAAGGCGGCGGAGGGCACGGACAACGTCCTCTACCCGATGAAGGAGGCGCTGAAGGCCCGCGCGACGGTCGGCGAGGTGTGCAACGCGCTGCGCGAGGTGTGGGGGACCTACGTGCCGTCGGACGTCTTCTGATCTTCGTACCGGCGGGGTGGAGTGTCGTACCCCCGTGCCACACTCCTTGACATGTTCGGCGTCATCGATCTCCCCACGTACCTGGCGGGACTCGTCCTCATCGTCCTGCTCCCCGGCCCCAACTCCCTGTACGTGCTGTCCGTCGCCGCCCGGCGCGGAGTGCGGGCCGGGTACACGGCCGCGGCGGGCGTGTGGTGCGGGGACACCGTGCTGATGACGCTGTCGGCCGCCGGGGTGGCCTCGCTGCTCCAGGCGAACGCCCTGCTGTTCGGCATCGTGAAGTACGCCGGCGCCGGGTATCTCAGCTGGCTGGCGGTGGGAATGCTGCGGGCCGCCGTGGGGATGTGGCGCACGCGGCGGGAGAGGGCCGTCGAGGATGCCGCGGTCGCCGCCCCGGCCGCGCCCGCCGAGGAGCGGCCCTACCGCCGTGCCCTCGTCGTCAGCCTGTTCAACCCGAAGGCGATCCTGTTCTTCGTCGCCTTCTTCGTACAGTTCGTGTCAGAATCCAACCCGGTCGTGGGCTTCGTGACTCTGGGCGTACTCGCCCAGTTTGCAAGCGTGTTGTACCTGTCCGCGCTCATCTTCGGCGGGTCTCGTCTGGCTGCTGCGTTCCGTCGTCGGAGGAGGCTCAGCGCAGGGGCTACCTCGGCCGCCGGACTACTCTTCCTCGGCTTCGCCGTCAAGCTGTCTCTGGCAAGCGTGTAGGGGGCTGGCATGTCTCACCTTGACGATGCTGCGGCCGTGTTCGCCCGCATGAGCCCCCAGGAGCAGCAGCGGGCGCTAGAGCCCTGGGCTTGCCTGAGAGGCTCCGGAAGGAGCCCCAGGAGCCTGCCGTCACCCCGTTCGCGACTCTGGGCAGTAGGCCGAGTAGGCGGAAGCGGCAGCCGATCACCGTGACGGTGCTCAGAGGGTGATACCGGCCCGCTTGGCCAACTTGGTCAGCCGCTCGTTACTTCGCTTGTGCTTGGACACGAGTGCTCGGGTCAGTTCCACGCTCGTCGGGTGGACCGCTGCCATCTCGGGAACGACTCCCGCCCCCACCCGCGCAAGGTGGGGGCTTTCGTCATGCGCGGGGCCGTCCTACGTTACGAGAGCGGGCACGTGAGGTCGGGGTGGTGACGGTTCGGGCAGCACACCAGGTTGAGCGAGACGATATTGCCCGGCCGGTTGTAGTACACCCAGCTCACGTCCACGCCGACCGGCAGGACATCCAGCACGTATTCGCGTCTCGTGTGCAGGCTCGCGTACGCCTGACGCCCGTCCTCGCGCTGCATCGGAGGGTTGTCAAGAAAGTGCTTGACCATCCAGTCGAGAGCCGCTGTGGCGTCCGTCCAGGTGCGCTCATGGGCCGCCTGGTTCCGCTTCATCAGCCAGTGCCCGGACATCATGGGCGGCAGGTTCGAGGTCGGGAACTCGGCCATCACTTCGCGGTACCGCTGAAGGATGCGGATGGCCACCTTGTCCTCGTCCGAGGAGGGAGGAGCAGGGGGGGGCAGGATGCGGAGGCCGCCGGTCGCCTTCCAGGTGGTAGCTGTCGGGCGATCCGATCCACGGGCCGTAGCCGTGGAAGTGTCCTGTCCGGCTCATGCGCGCCTTCCAAGAGGGGAGGGCGGGCCGCCCTGATGCGCGTAGGACGACCCGCCGGGGATGAGAGGTGTAGCAGGGTCAGGCGGTGAGGCCGCGGTTCTTCACCCAGCCGAGGGCGAAGTCGTCGAGCTCGGCTGGGGTGAACCGCAGCTCCTTGCCGGCGCCCTCGGGCTTGGAGTCGCGGACAACGTACGAGTCGGTGGTGCCGGGGATCGCGGCGAAGTCGACGCAGCCCTCGGTGCAGGGGCCTCCGCAGAAGTTCGTCGTCTCGACGCCGTCCGCCGGCAGGGTGTAGAGGTTGCCGTCCATCGGGTAGTCCTTCCTGGTGCAACGTTGCGGAGATGCGGTCTCCGCGCCGTAGTGCACTTGCCGACCCACCCCGGCCCGGCCTTCCTGTTCCTGGCCGGGGTGGGCGCTTGGCTCCGCCCCCGAGGGGCGTTGGCCGTGGGGGAACGACCGGGGAGTCACCTCGGGGACGGATGTTCAGGTGGTCAGTTGCCAGTAGGCCGCCATGATCAACGCGGACGCCGCGATCATGAGCCCTTGGAGAAGCCATTGGCGCCAGCCGAGCGGACGTTTGTGCTTCCCTCTGGACCGGCGAGGATTCCGACCGCGAGAGCGGCCATGAGTCCGAGAAGGGCAATCACGTAAATCACCTGCTGTGCCTTGGGGCTCATGCTGCACCCGTCCCGCTCCTCTGGGTGTAGATCCACAGGAGTCGGCGCGTCAGGTCGGCGACCTGGCGCATGAAGAAGTAGGCCGTGAAGGTGGGGGCCTCCGCGCTGGGGCGGTTCTTCAGGTCGAGCAGCGAATACGCCTTGCGGAATTGCTGCATGACCAGCTCGTCGTCTGCGCCCAGTTCCTCACCGAGAAGCAATTGCAGGTGCCCGATCAAGGCCGGTGTCTTGGCGTCGATGTCGGTGCGGGTCGAGGTGCCGAGCCTCGCCGAGAGGGCGGCGTCGGCGCTGTCCCGGATCAGCTCGACGTCGATCGGTACGCCGTCCTCGGTCGACGCTGTCACTTCGAATCTGCTCGTCTCGGTCTTCACGGCGTGTCCCTCGCTGACTGACGGCGGTTTCACCGGAGGGAGACCAGCGTTCCGCGCGAAAGGCGTGCGGACCACGGCGTTCATGGGCCTGTGTTGGGACATCTCTGGGACATGGGACAGGCGGCATGGTTGGGCACGGCAAGATCCCGGGAAGGGGGCCTGCATGAGCATCGCCGACAGGCGTAGGGCTCGGGGCCTCACCCAAGAAGGGTTTGCCTTCGCGGTAGGCGTCGACCGGCGCACAGTAGGCCGATGGGAGACGGGCAAATCCAAGCCCCAGCCTCCTCAGCGGCCCAAGGTCGCCGAGGTGTTACAGATGGACCTTGACGAACTCGATGTGTTGCTTACTTCAGCCGAGGTACAGCCGAAGCCCGTACGGTCAGCGTCGAGCGCCCACCACAGCCCAGGGGACCCAGACGAGATGATCCGACGCGAGTTTCTGCGCCTCATGGCGGTGTCCGGTGCGGTCGCTGCCATACCTGCGGGCGAGGCGGAGGCCCTGGAGGACAGCGGCGACGACTTCGGGCGCATGAACGGCCATCTGTGGCAGGTCCACCAACTCGCCCGCGCCAAACACTCGGTGTACCCGGTAGTGCAGTCTCAGCTCACTGCCTTGAACGATGCGCTGCGCGATGGGCGGGCCCAGACAGGGACGCTTTGCTTCGCGGCGGGCGACCTGTTCCAGCTGGCGGGCGAGCTGGCCTTCGACGCCAACCGGTACCACGATGCCGCCGCCTCGTACTCGCTTGCGGCCAGCGCGAGCAAGGAGGCTGGCGCCTACGACCTTTGGGCGTGCGCCCTCGTCCGGAGCGCCTACGTGGACCTCTCCGAGTGCCGTTACAAGCGTGCCGCGGACACACTTGGGGCCGCGCGCCGTGTCGCCCTGCGGGGAGACAGCAGCCTTGCGACCAAGCACTGGGCCGCAGCCGTGCAGGCTGAGGCGTTCGCCTGGCTCGGCGACTTCGACGCCTGCGAGGAGGCTTTGGACGAGGCCGAGAAGGTGGCCAGCCTGAGCGGCCAGGTGTCGAACGGCGGATGGCTGCGCTTCGATGGCTCGCGCCTGGCGGAGGAGCGAGGCGCCCGGTACTTGCAACTCAACCGGCTCGGCCTGGCCGAGACCTCGTTGAAGGATGCGCTGACGCTCGCCCCTCTGGCCGCTGGCCACTCCTTCCGGCGTCGGGGCGCGGTACTTGTCGACCTGGCCGCGATCGGCGCCAAGCGGAAAGACTTGGAGCAGGTCATGCAGTACGGGCTCGAAGCCCTGCGGCTGGCGCAGGCCTCCGGGTCCGGCTACGTCGCCCGTAGACTCCAGACCCTGACTTCCGAGCTGGGCACCTTGGGGCGTGACCGGCGTATCACCGAGTTGAAGGCCGAGATCGGCAGCCTGACGGCATCACGAGAGGGGATGGCATGACGACCGAGGGCGCGCGAGTCTTTCGCGAGGCGTGGATCGCTGGAGTGCGGAAGCACTTCCCTGGTGAGCCCAAGCCGAGCTACGTAACTCCGTGGGAAGAGACGCCTGAATGGGAGCGCGAGGCTGCGGGCGCCGTGTATGAGCAGGTTCGCCATTTCCTCAAACTGAGCGCCGGGCATGCCTCCCGCCTTTCGCGCGAGCAGAAGGGACGGTTCGTCGCGACGTGTTGGACGGCGCAGATGTTCAAGCACTTCAATGACCCGAAGCCGGGGTACGTAGCCGATTGGCCCGACCTGCCGGACTGGCAGAAGGAAACCGACTCAGGCATCTTCGAGGCCATTGAGAACAGTCTGAATTAACGCCTATCGATTTGTGCCCGCAAACGCCATAGCTGCGAGTCGGAGTTGAAAAAGCCTCGGCGGGGATGGCCACTCGCCCTGGTAGTGGCGCAGACCTTGGCAGGCCGTCGGCCCCAGCCACAGAGGGTTTGCGCGGTGTGGCCTGTTCTGGGGGCACATGGTGAGCACGCGTGGCCGTCGCGGGCCTGGTGCTGGCCGGTGAACACCGTGGGCCGGAGCGGTGCCGTGGGCGTCTGGAGGGCGTGAGCCACGGACCGGACCGGCCGAAGGCCGCATGCCGGGCCGGGGTGCGGCGAGCCGTCCCGGCGGCGCGCCGAAGGCGCGCCTGGAGGAAGTGAAGACAGATTCCGACACCCCTACAGCTGCCTGCTCCCGCTTCCCGTGCGCGCTGGTCCGGGGCGTAACCGGCTGACCAGGCTCCCCAGGCAACCCGGTACGGTTCCCATGGAGTTCTCTCCGGCCGTGCCTCAAGTGCTCTGCATGCGGCGGTAATTCGTTGGGGCCCCGGGGTGCCTCTGGGAGCATGGGAACGTTCTTCGTACAGTTCGTCGACCCGGGATACGCCTACCCGGCGCTGTCCTTCGTCGTCCTCGGCGCCTTCGCACAGCTCGCCAGCTTCCTGTACCTCAGCGCCCTGATATTCAGCGGCACGCGCCTGGCGGCGGCCTTCCGGCGACGCAAGCGGCTGTCGGCGGGGGCCACCTCGGCCGTGGGCCTGCTGTTCCTCGGCTTCGCGGTCAAGCCGTCGCTGGCGAGCGCGTAGCGCGGAGGTCCGGAACCGTCGGTCGGTGCGGTCCGTCCAGCCCTCGGGCAGGTCGCCCGGAGCCACCGACACCATGTTTTCGTCGTCCTCGCCGACGTTCCGTCGTCCCGCGCCTCGACCTGCTCGCACCCTACGACCGCGCCGCCGCCCCGGCGCTGTCCCGGGCCGTCGGCGCACCGCCGCCGACCGCGAGACCCCGGCGAGCGCACTACCGGTCCTCGACGGCCTGGTGCCCGCCCTGGAGGCCCGGTGGCCACCGCCGCAGCCCGGGACGGGCGAGGTACTCCCTCACCCGCCCGCCGTGTCCCCGGCCCACCGAGGTGCCCCCGTCGGACCGCCGCCGGCCCGGTGAGCGCGCGGGTGTCGAGGCGCGTCACCGGACCCGATGCTCAGCCCGTGCGCCTGCGCTTGCGGGCCCGGCGTACCGCGCGGGTGACCACCGGGGGCAGAAGGTCCACGGCGAGCTTCCGACTGAGGCTGCGGGGGGTCGCGGGACGCTTCGGCGGGTCCGCGGGCCGGGCGGGCCGTGCGGCCCGCGCCGGCTGCGCGGGGATCGCGGCCGCGGGGGGCTCGGGGGCGTCCGCGTGCCGTGACGGCGGGAACGGCGGTGCCTGCATGCCCTTGGACTTCAGGCGGACGATGCGGTGCCCGGCGGCCTCCTGGACGCTCAGGTGGCAGTCCTCGCGCCCCTCCACCATCGCCAGCAGCTCCTCCTGGACGGGCTCGGGATCGCCCCAGGTCCCGTACAGCTTCTGCGTGCTCAGGCAGATCGGGCGCAGGCCCCTGTTGAGCACCGCCTCCCAGGTGGCCACCGAGACGCCGGGCGTGTGCTCCGAGCGGAAGTCGTCCAGGACGACGATCCCGTCGGGCAGCAGCAGGTCGTGGGCCGCGCCTATGTCGCCGTGGACATGCTCGTACAGGTGGGAGCCGTCGATGTGGACGAACCGGCAGGAGCGCGGCCGGACCTCGCCGGGCACCATCGAGCTGGGGCCCTGCAGGACGCGGGGCAGCACGTCGTGGAAGGAGAGGTAGTTCTCCTCGAAGGCCTGCCGGGTCAGGGCGCTGTACGACTTCGTCGACTCCGCCCTGTTGGCGTCGTCCGGTGCGTCGCCCCCGAAGAGGTCGCACACCGTGAACTCCTCGCCGTCCCGGAGGTGCCGGCCGAGGAAGATCGCGCTCTTGCCCATGAACACCCCGACCTCCAGCAGGTCTCCGCGCATCCCGGCGGACTCCTGCCGGTCGAGGAACCAGCGGAAGAGCGTCTGGTCGAGAACGGGGAACCAGCCGGAGACGTCATCGAGCCGGCGGGGCGGTGGAGCCGTTTCAGCTGTGGCGGCCATGAGGACGGGGCACTCCCTTGTGCGGACGGAAACGGTGCGCGGAGCTGCCCAGCATCTGCCCGGAAGTGGTCGTCCAAACGGGCGCCGAGGTGAACAGCAGGGCAATTCCTGTGAGCGGACTGAGCGGACTGAGCGGACTGAGCGGACTGAGCGGACCGAGCGGACTGAGCGGACTGAGCGGACCGAGCGCCGGGGCGGCCACCGTCGGCAGGAGGCCCGTACGAGGGATGTCCAGCACCTCGCCCCAGGGCCTTGATGACGACCCGGCCCGGGGAACTCACCCCCGGGCGGCGCGCCTGAGGGCCCGGGCCCTGCGGACGACCCTGCGGACGGTGGCGTTGCGCGGGATGAACGCCAGCTGGACGGGGATCCCGCCCGGCAGCGCCAGCGAGGTCAGGCGCCGGCGCTTGAAGTACCGCCAGGTGTGCGGGCTCAGGTGCTCGGTGAGGTAGCGCTCGGCGTGCGCCCGCAGCTCGGGGTAGATCTTCGGCTGCATCGCGAAGCCCACGGTCCGTACCAGCGCGTTCAGGTCCTCGACCGCCATGCCCCGACGCTGGTCCTCGACCGCCCTGCGGGCCGTCAACTCGGGCAGCAGGGCGTCGACGATCGTGACCGGGACGCGGTTGCTGTTCTCGAACGGGGTCAGACGCTCCAGCAGGGCCTCGGTGCCGATCCGGGCGACCGGGAGGCCGTAGAACGCCGACGCGGTGAGCAGCGCGGTGGAGAAGCAGCCGACGACCAGCGCCGGACGCATGCGCTGGTACAGCACCTCGGCGAGGACCGGGGCGTCGAGGACCGTCAGGTCGGCGCCCAGCTTCTCGGCCTCCTTCTCCAGCGCGCGCGACCAGCGGGCCGGGGCCGAGGGGTGCGGCTTGAACACCACCCGGGTGTGACCGAGTTCCACGGCACCCTTCAGCATCCGCACATGGAGGTTCTCCTCCTCCACGGCGGTGAGTATGTCGAGCGCCGAGAGGTACTGGCCGAGCAGCAGCGCCGGGGCCTGAACGGCGGGCAGCGCGTCGCCGGTGTCCTCGAGTTCCGTGAGCACCTTGGAGAAGGCCTCCGTCGGCACGATCTCCGGCTCGACGCCGAACTCGGTCAGCAGCAGCGGCTTCAGTCCCGGCACCAGGTCCAGGTGCAGCAGCCGGTCCACGCGGGTGCCGACCAGGGGGTCGATCTTGTTGCGGGTGGGGCCGTAGCTCATCAGGCCGTCCGCGTAGACGGTGACGGGCGCGCCGGTGAAGATCTGGCAGACGCCGAGCGCCGGGTTGACCTGGATGGACTCGACGGCCAGTTCTATGTCGTCGTCGCCGAGGTTCCACAGGAGCCGCAGGTGGCGCTCCCACAGCGGGACGTCGTCCGGGCGGGGGGCCCAGCCGCCCGGGTGGAAGGGGTGGATGGCCTCGTTCCAGGAGATCACCTCGTCGAAGCGGTCGCGCAGCCGCTCGAAGCCGGGCATCTCGTCCAGGGCGGGCGTGGTCTCGGGCGTTGCCGCGTTGTTGGAGACCAGCAGGATGCGCCGGTCGGCGGGTGCGAAGCACGCGCTGTCCAGTGCCGCGGCCAGGGTGGCCGTGCCGTACAGCGTCGACGCCAGGAAGATCTGCGTCGTCACGCGGCCACCCCCGCGGGCACGGGACGGCGGCGCAGCCGGCGCAGACGCGAGCCCCGCTCGATGTCCATGGAGTCCAGGGCCTCCTCGAGCACGTCCTGCGGCATGCGCCGCAGTGCGACAGCACTCATCGACTTCAGTTTCCGTGCCACCGCCGGCTCGAACCTTTCGATGGATCCCAGATGGTGGGAAATGATCGCGCAATACGTGCGCACGGCCTTGGGGAGCAGTTCGCGCGCGTCCCGGTCCTCGGCGGTCTCCGCCACGACCTGGTCGAACGCGCGGATGAAGTCCAGTTGCCGCACATCCCCGATCTGGGTGAGCGAGGAGGCGACACCGCGCCGGTAGTAGACGCCCATGAGGCTCACCGCGGCGAACGACTCCGCCTCCCGGTGCAGCTTCCAGATCCACGGCCGGTCCTCCGCGGTGCGCAGACCGTCGGTGAAGTGCAGCAGACCGCGGTCGACGAGGCGGCGGTGGTAGGCGCCCGCCCACGCGTACGCGTAGTCCACGGACGTGGAGCGGTCGGCGGGCAGTATCGCGTCGCGCGGGTTCATCACCACACCGCGCCGGCCGTGCGGCACCCGGTGGACGGCCCGCGTCCGCCCGGTGCACTGGACGTGGTCGGTGCGCACGAAGTCGCAGCCCAGCTCCTCGATGGCGGCGACCAGCCTGGGGTAGTACCCGGGTTCCAGCCAGTCGTCCCCGTCGAGGAACGTGAGGTACTCGCCGCGCGCCGTGTCGATCCCGGTGTTGCGGGCGGTCGCCAGCCCCCCGTTCTTCTCGTGCCGGACATACACCGCGCCTGGCAGCTCGCGCTCCGCGCGCGCGAGAATGTCGGGAGTCTCGTCGCGCGAGCAGTCGTCGACGAGAATGAACTCGAAGTCCTCACGCGCGTTCGCACGCAGGCTCTTCAGGGTGTCGGGCGCGTATTGCTGCACGTTGTAGAACGGCACGATGACGGAGAGCTTGACCACACCCGTGACGTTAGGCGGCGGCCCGGCATTCGTCTCGACCGGCGGCTTGATGGGGAGTGAACGCCGCGTGGCGGAATAGTGAATCCGACAGTTTCCCGGCCGTTTCGCAGGCCGATTCGCTGTTCGGCGGCCCGCTGTTAACCCTTTGTTGTATTCCGCTTCGGCTGCACCTCGAAATCGCTTCCTAGCGTCTTCGACGTGCCAGCAAGTACCGCGAAGCGCCTGCGGGTTGCCGTCCTAGCCGATTCCGACACCCGGTGGAAATGGGGTGCGCTCACCGCCAACCGCATTTCTCCGACGGAATTCACGGAGACCGATGGATCGGCGGAGACATCCGGTGAAGCGGCCGATTCGGGCATCCGGCTCGACGGCTTCCTCCTGCGGGGCCGTGCCACCCCCACCGCCCGTCAGCTGAGGGAAGTCGGCGTCCGCGCGGACTCCCTGCGCGAGGTCACCGCCGCCGAGTTCCTGTGCGAGATGACGCAGGAGACGTACGACCTGGTCGTGCTCGCCCTCGTCGGCGGCGGCGTCCAGGCGGTGCTGCACGGGCTCGCCCACGCCTGGCGGGGGCGAGCGAAGCGGCCCGTGGTGGTCACCGGCTACGTCGGCGTCGTCTACGAGAAGCTCGCCGACGGGCTGCTGCTGCGCCACGGCGCGGACCTCGTCCTCGCCAACTCCCGTCAGGACGCCGAGCGTTTCCGGGCGGTCTACGAGGGAGTGGGTGCCGACGCCTCGTCGGTGACCGAGGTCGCGCTGCCCTTCCTCGGCGGCGCCCCCTACGAGAAGAAGGACCCCTACACGGTCGTCTTCGCCGCACAGCCCTCCGTGCCCGGGACCCGCACGGACCGCACCTACCTGCTGGACCGGCTCGTCCAGCACGCGCGCCGGCACCCCGAGCGGGAGGTGCTGCTCAAACTGCGCTCCAAGCCCGGCGAGCACACCACCCACATCGAGGAACTGCCCTACCAGAAGCTGGCCCGGCGGCACGATCCGCCGGCCAACTTCCGCCTGGTCTACGGAAACATGGGCGAGGTCCTCGACCACACCGACCTGCTGGTCACCGTCAGCTCGACGGCCGCACTGGAGTCCCTGCACCGCCGCATCCCCACAGTCGTCCTCACCGACCTCGGGGTCCGGGAGGCGCTCGGCAACCACCACTTCGTGGGCTCCGGCTGCCTCGCCTCCTGGGACCAGCTCGACGCCGGACACGAGCCCGCGCCGGATGCGGAGTGGGTGGCCCGGCAGGGCGTCGCCGTCGGCGGCGCCCCCTCGGGGGGAGGTTCGTACGCGACCGCCTTCGACGAGGCCCGGGGGCGCATCGGCAAGCTGCTGGCCGCCGGTGACCTCCCCCCGCTGAAGCCCTACTACACCCCCGTCACCGCGCCCGGCTATCTGCCCGGCGTCCTCGCCCGTCACCACCTCGCCCCCGACGGAAGCCCGCTGCCGGGCGCGCCCGCCGCCGACAGGGCGCCCGGACCCGTACGCCGGATCGTCCGCCGCGCGGCCCGCGGCGCCTACCGCCACGGAGTGCAGCGCGTGGCACCCGTGATCCGGCGGATGGGGGAGCTGTGACCCCTCTTCAAGGAGTAGAGCCCATGTCCCACCCGGAAGCGGGCCGAGGCGCTTCGGTGCGCCGGGTGCTCGCGGTGATCCCTGCGCGCGGCGGCTCCAAGGGCGTGCCCGCGAAGAACCTCGCCCCCGTCGGCGGTGTGCCGCTGGTGGCGCGCGCGGTGCGCGAGTGCCTGGCGGCCCGCCTGGTGACGGACGTCGTGGTGTCCACCGACGACCAGGCCATCGCCGCGACGGCGCGCGAGGCCGGCGCCGAGGTCGTGCTGCGGCCGGCCGCCATCGCCGGTGACACGGCGACCTCGGAGGCCGCCGTCCTGCACGCCATGGACGCCCACGAGGCCCTGCACGGCGCGTCCGTCGACGTGGTCCTGCTCGTGCAGTGCACCAGCCCCTTCCTCGTCCGCGGGGACGTCGACGGGGTGGCCGGGGCGGTCGCCGAGAACGGCGCCGACACGGCGGTGACCGTCGCACCGTTCCACGGGTTCGTCTGGCGAGACGCCGAGGACACGGCGGACGAGGCCGCCGCGGGCACCGTCGCCCGGACCGGCGCGGCCACCGGCGGCTACGGCGTCAACCACGACAAGGCGTTCCGCCCGCGCCGCCAGGACCGCCCCCAGGACCTGCTGGAGACCGGGGCCGCCTACGCCATGGACGCGGCCGGCTTCCGCAAGCACCAGCACCGCTTCTTCGGCCGCACCGAACTCGTGCGCACCGACCCGGCCCGCGTGCTGGAGATCGACGACCCGCACGACCTGGCTCGCGCCCGCGCCCTCGCGCCCCTGTTCGACGCTGACCGGCCGGGCGCCCTTCCGGCCCGCGAGGACATCGACGCGGTCGTACTCGACTTCGACGGCACCCAGACCGACGACAGGGTGCTGATCGACTCCGACGGACGCGAGTTCGTCTCCGTGCACCGCGGGGACGGCCTCGGCATCGCCGCTCTGCGCCGCAGCGGCCTGACGATGCTCATCCTGTCCACGGAGCAGAACCCGGTCGTCGCCGCACGGGCCCGGAAGCTCAAGATCCCGGTCCTGCACGGCATCGACCGGAAGGACCTCGCGCTGAAGCAGTGGTGCGAGGAGCAGGGCATCGCGCCGGAGCGCGTGCTCTACGTCGGTAACGACGTCAACGACCTCCCGTGCCTCGGCCTCGTCGGCTGGCCCGTGGCGGTCGCAAGCGCCCACGACGTCGTGCGCGGCGCCGCACGCGCGGTCACCACCCTCCCCGGCGGTGACGGCGCGATCCGAGAGATCGCCAGCTGGATCCTCGGCCCCTCTCTCGACTCCCTCCCCCAGTAAGGACCCCCCTGATGAGCACCAACTCCCGTCTGCGTACGTTCGGTTCCCGCGAGGTCGGCCCCGACAGGCCCGTCTACATCTGCGGCGAGATCGGCATCAACCACAACGGCGACATCGAGAACGCCTTCAAGCTGATCGACGCGGCCGCCGAGGCCGGCTGCGACGCCGTCAAGTTCCAGAAGCGCACCCCCGAGATCTGCACCCCGCGCGACCAGTGGGGCATCGAGCGCGACACCCCCTGGGGCCGGATGACCTACATCGACTACCGCCACCGCGTGGAGTTCGGCGAGGACGAGTACCGCCGGATCGACACGTACTGCAAGGAGAAGGGGATCGACTGGTTCGCCTCCCCGTGGGACACCGAGGCCGTCGCCTTCCTGGAGAAGTTCGACGTCCCCGCCCACAAGGTGGCGAGCGCCTCCCTGACCGACGACGAGCTGCTGCGCGCCCTGCGTGCCACGGGCCGCACGATCATCCTCTCCACGGGCATGTCGACCCCGAAGCAGATCCGCCACGCGGTCGAGGTCCTCGGCTCCGACAACATCCTCATGTGCCACGCCACCTCGACGTACCCGGCCAAGGCCGAGGAGCTCAACCTCCGCGTGATCAACACGCTGGAGAAGGAGTACCCGAACGTCCCGATCGGCTACTCCGGCCACGAGACGGGCCTGCAGACCACGCTCGCCGCGGTCGCCCTCGGCGCCCGCTTCGTCGAGCGCCACATCACCCTGGACCGCGCGATGTGGGGCTCCGACCAGGCCGCCTCCGTCGAGCCGCAGGGCCTCACGCGCCTGGTGCGCGACATCCGCACCATCGAGGCGGCGCTGGGCGACGGCGTGAAGAAGGTGTACGACTCCGAGCTCGGCCCGATGAAGAAGCTGCGCCGCGTCAGCGGCGTCGTGGCCGAGGCGGAGATCGCGGCGGCCGCCGGCGAGCCGGTGACGGTCTGAGCTCCTTACGGGACGGTCGTATGCCGATGAGCCCCCGTGCCGGATCCACCGGCCACCCCCACCCCACGATCGCCTTCGTCGAGAGCCCGGTACAGCTCCTGAACGTGCTGGAGTGGGCCCACGCGCACACCCTGCGCACCGCGGGGAGCGCCGCGCAGGGGAACGCGGCGGGGGTCCCCGCCCAGGGAGGCCGCAGGCCGCGGGGGATTCCCGCGCAGGGGGGCCGGCGGCCGGGGGCGGGGCGTACGGCGGCGGACGGCGCGGGGCGGCCGGACGGTGGGGCGGCGCAGGACGGGGGTGCGCAGGACGACGCGTCGCTGGAGGGGCTCACCCTCGTGGTGCTGTCGCCCACCGACCCGATGACCCGGGGCCAGCTGCGCCGCATGGCGGAGCTGGCCCGTGACCAGGGGCACGAGGTCCGCTGGGAGGAGGCGCGGGGCGGCCCGCTG
This sequence comes from Streptomyces sp. PTL18, assembly GCF_059510295.1. Classification (NCBI taxonomy): domain Bacteria; kingdom Bacillati; phylum Actinomycetota; class Actinomycetes; order Kitasatosporales; family Streptomycetaceae; genus Streptomyces; species Streptomyces sp. PTL18. Next base: position 346,133 of record NZ_JCAJZO010000007.1, read on the forward strand.
GCCCCCTTCCAGACCATCGGCGGCCTCACCCCGCTGCTGCGCCGGGCGTGCCGGGTGGTGATGGGGGACCCGTTCTCCCGCTACGTCCAGCTGCTGCTCACCATCACCCGGGCCCCGGAGCTGGTGGTGGTGGACGACGGCACCGCGACCATGGAGTTCGTCGCCCAGCTGGCCCGCGGTGAACGCCTGGTGCGCTGGCACCGCAAGGGCTCCCGCCGGGGTCCGCGGGACCTGCTGTTCGCCCCGGTGTCGTCGTCGGCGCGCCGCAGGCTGACACCCGGTACCCGGCGCACGGTGGAGGTCTTCTCCTCGATGCCGATCGACGAGGCCCCGGCCGGCGTCACGGTCACGGCCAACGACTTCGCCTGGACCCGGTCCCGCTTCGGCCCGCCCCGGCTGACCAAGGGCGCGGACCTGGTCGGCACCTCCCTCGTCGAGACCGGCGTGGTGGACGGCGAGCGCTATCTGGAGGCGGTGCGGTCGCTCGCCACGGCGCACGGGGCGACCCGCTACTTCGCCCACCGTCGCGAAAGCACGGAGAAACTGCACCGGCTCGCGGCCGAGACGGGCCTGGAGGTGGTCCGCCCGGACCTGCCCCTGGAACTGATCGCACGCCGCGGCCCCGTCGGCCGTACGATCCTCAGCTTCCCCTCCACGGTCGTCCACACCCTGCCCCTGGCCCTGGTCGGCACGCCGGTCCGCGTCGCGGTGTGCGACATCGACCCGGCCTGGCTGACGGACCACGCGTCGCCCCGGGCGCAGGGGTTCCTGTCGGGGGTGACCGGGACGGCACGGGACGTGGACCGGGTCTCGTCGGTGCCGGGAGGACCGGAAGCGACGGCGGAGCAGGACGTGGCGGCCGGATAGAAGGGCCCGGCGGAGCGGGACCGTCGCGCACGTGCGGTGGCCGTCACTCCCCGTCGCGCGGCCCGCGGGCCGGAACGTACGCGTGCTGTCGCGTCCCGTCCCGGTCCGGTTCCAGGAGCGTGCCTGCCCGGACGGGCAGACCGGCCTTGGTGAGGTGGGAAGTGATCGTGTCCCGGGCCGCAGCCGAGGTCGGCCACGGGCGCCGGACCGTGCGCCCGGACCAGCTCCGCGAAGGCGGTGACCGGGGCCCGGTCGAGCGGGCGGGCCGCCAGACCGTCGGGGAAGCGGTCGGCGTGGTCGGGGGCCAGGGTGTCGTACGACGCCCGGGTGGTCCGTACGAAGTCCGGTTCCTCGGCGTTCACGCGGGCGACCCCACCCATGCGGACGTGCCGCGCAGGGCCGCTTCTCAAGCGTTCACCACATCGCCATGTGAGGTCGCCCACGGGTGGGGGAGTCGTAGGAGAGGTGACGCTTCCGCGACGGGAAGGCGGTGTGACGTGGTATCCGTGGTGTACGGGAACGGCTCGGAGCCCTTCGAGCGTTCACGCGGCGGGACGCCCGTACACGGAAGCGATCCCGCACAGGGACCACCGGGCGTCTGCCACGGCGCCGGGACGCCTCCGCGGTCACCCCCGCGGCTCCGTTCCCGAGCTCCCGGCGCGATCCCGTCGCCCGGAAAGCCGGTGATTTTACCCACCCCCACTGCCGACCATGCGGCGTGCGGCCGGATTTTCTTCCCCTGACGGGCTGAAGTTTTGTTGATCGCAGGGAGACCGGCCGCCCGATCGCCTTACCCTTCAAAGGGTGAACCAAGTGATGTCCCCAGAGTCCGAGGCCGATCATCCCGGGGAAGCGGTGCTTCCCGGCGCGCTGTCCGAGGCGCTGCTCGCCGAACTCGTCGCCTTCCGTCGCGACCTGCACATGCACCCCGAACTCGGCCACCAGGAGTTCCGTACGACCGCCGCGATCAAGGCTCGCCTGGAGCAGGCGGGTCTCACACCGCGCGTCCTCGACACCGGGACCGGACTCGTGTGTGACATCGGCGACAGCAGCGCACGTCCCATGCTCGCGCTCCGCGCGGACATCGACGCGCTCCCGATCCCCGACACCAAGACCGACTGCGCCTACCGCTCCACCGTGCCGGACCGCGCCCACGCCTGCGGCCACGACGTGCACACCACGGTCGTCCTCGGCGCCGGACTCGTCCTCGCCGAGCTGCACCGCGAGGGGCGGCTGCCGCAGCCGGTGCGGCTGGTCTTCCAGGCCGCCGAGGAGGTCCTGCCGGGCGGGGCCGCCGACGCCATCGAGTCCGGTGTCCTCGAGGGGGTCGGGCGGATCATCGCCGTGCACTGCGACCCCAAGGTCGAGGCCGGGCGCATCGGGCTGCGGCACGGCCCCATCACCTCCGCCTGCGACCGGCTCGAGGTCGCGCTCGACGGCCCGGGCGGCCACACCGCGCGCCCCCACCTCACCACGGACCTCGTGCTGGCCGCCGCGCGCGTCGCCGCCGAGGTGCCGGGGATGGTCGCGCGCCGCGTCGACGCCCGCAGCGGGCTCTCGGTCACCTGGGGGCGTATCGAGTCCGGGCACGCCTGCAACGTGATCCCGCAGCACGCCGAGATCTCCGGGACCGTCCGCTGCCTCGACCTCGACGCCTGGCGGCAGGCGCCGGACCTGGTGCACGCGGCGGTCGACGAGATCGCCAACCAGTACAAGGCCAAGCCCGAGATCAACTACGTCCGCGGAGTGCCGCCGGTGGTCAACGAGGCCGACACCACCGAACTGCTGCGCGACGCGATGACCGCGCGGCGCGGTGCCCACTCCGTGGAGGACACCGAGCAGAGCCTCGGTGGCGAGGACTTCTCCTGGTACCTGGAGCAGGTCCCCGGCGCCATGGCCCGCCTCGGCGTCCGCCGCCCCGGGGACCGTGTGGTGCGGGACCTGCACCAGGGGGACTTCGACGCGGACGAGCACGCCATCACGGTGGGCGTGGAACTGTTCACGGCGGCGGCGCTGCTGGACGCGGCGGAGAGGGTGTGAGTCGACGGCCCCGCGGGGCCGTCCCACCGTCGGGCGCAACATGTTCGTAAGCCATTTGTACATTGGCCGCAACGGTGTGCGACGAAGGTCAAGACTCCGAGTTCAGGCGGTGTTCGCCTCGAATCGATAACGGCTTCGCGAGAGGTGTTTTTCTGACATCTACGCGCGTTACGATGCCGCGAAGCCGACGCCGCCGGGGCGTCTCGGCCCGAGCATCCGCGTGGTGCTCACATCAAGCGCCGGAATGGCGCTCAGGTCAGGTGAAGGAGCCTTCCCGTGCGCCGGGTAGCCAAGCTTTCCGCTGCGTGTATCGCGACCGCAGCCCTCGCCGTGACTGCCACTGCCTGTGGCAGCACCTCTTCCGACAACAGCAGCTCGTCGCCGTCCTCGGGCGGCGGCAAGGGCGTCAAGATCGGCCTCGCCTACGACGTCGGCGGCCGTGGTGACCGCTCCTTCAACGACTCCGCAGCGCGCGGTGCCGACAAGGCCGAGAAGGAGTTCGGCGGTTCCATCAAGGAGCTGACCGCCAAGACTTCCGACACCGAGGCCGACCGTGAACAGCGGCTGTCGGACCTGGCGGACGCGGGCTACAACCCGATCGTCGCCGTCGGTTTCTCGTACGCCTCCGCCGTGACCAAGATCGCCGCGAAGTACCCGAAGACCAGCTTCGGCCTCGTCGACTCGGTGGTGGACGCGAAGAACGTCGACAGCATCACGTTCACCGAGGAGCAGGGCTCCTACCTGGCCGGTGTCGCCGCCGCGCTGAAGACGAAGAAGGACCACGTCGGCTTCATCGGCGGTGTCGACGTCCCGCTGATCAAGAAGTTCGAGGCGGGTTACGTCCAGGGCGTCAAGGACACCAACCCCAAGATCAAGGTCGACACCCAGTACCTGAGCCACGGCTCGGACTTCTCCGGCTTCGCCAGCCCCGACAAGGGCAAGGAGGCCGCGCAGGGCATGCTCGACAACGGCGCCGACGTCATCTACTCGGCGGCCGGCTCCTCCGGCAACGGTGCGATCGAGGCCATCAACGGCGTCAAGGGGGCCTGGGCCATCGGCGTGGACTCCGACCAGTACAACATCCCGGGTCTGGCCAAGTACAAGAACTCGATCCTGACCTCGATGGTCAAGAACGTCGACGTCGGCGTCTTCGACTTCATCAAGTCCGTCCACGACGGCAAGCCGCTGACCGGCACGAACACCTACTCGCTCGCCAAGAACGGTGTCTCGCTGGCCACCAGCGGTGGCTTCATCGACGACATCCAGCCCAAGCTGGACGCGGCGAAGAAGAAGATCATCGACGGCTCGATCAAGGTCAAGACCACCCCGTGACCTGATGGGTCCCGTCGGACCCCGGCTCGGCGTGGGGGTGCCTTCCGCCGCCCCCCGCCGAGCCATAACAATGTGTCAACTCTACGCGTGTAGCGCAGAGTTGCCGCGCTAGCGTCGCCGACGCCTGCCCTCCCCCCGCAGCCCCTTTCCCCGAGGAGAGTGCGCCATCAACGCGTCCAGCCCTCCCGCTGCCGTCGAACTGCGCGGCATCACCAAGCGTTTCCCCGGCGTCGTGGCCAACCGCGACATCGACATCACGGTCCGTACGGGCACCGTACACGCCCTGTGCGGTGAGAACGGCGCCGGCAAGTCCACTCTGATGAAGATCCTCTACGGCATGCAGCAGCCGGACGAGGGCACCATCACCGTGAACGGCGAACAGGTCGTCCTCCACAACCCGGCCGACGCCATCGCCCGCGGCATCGGCATGGTGCACCAGCACTTCATGCTCGCCGACAACCTCACCGTCCTGGAGAACGTCGTCCTCGGCGCGGAGAAGCTGTACGGGATCGGGAGCAGGGCCCGCGCCAGGATCAACGAGATCTCCGACGCGTACGGCCTGAACGTCCGCCCGGACGTCCTCGTGGAGGAGCTCGGCGTCGCCGACCGCCAGCGCGTGGAGATCCTCAAGGTCCTCTACCGCGGCGCCAAGACCCTCATCCTCGACGAGCCCACCGCCGTCCTCGTACCGCAGGAGGTCGACGCGCTCTTCGACAACCTCCGCGAGCTGAAGGCCGAGGGTCTCACCGTCATCTTCATCTCCCACAAGCTGGGCGAGGTGCTCTCCGTCGCCGACGAGATCACCGTCATCCGGCGCGGCACCACCGTCGGCACGGTCGAGCCGCGGGGCACCACCCCGAAGCAGCTCGCCGAGCTGATGGTCGGCAGCGAACTGCCGACGCCGGAGACCGAGGAGTCCACCGTCACGGACGTCCCGATGCTGAAGCTGGACGGCCTGCACCTCACGCAGACGGACCTGGACGGCGTCGAGCGGATCATCCTGGACGAGATCTCCTTCACCATCCACAAGGGCGAGGTCCTCGGCATCGCCGGTGTGGAGGGCAACGGCCAGTCGGAGCTGGTCGAGGCGATCATGGGCATGCGGCAGCCGGACGCCGGGGTGATCACGCTCGACGGCGTCGACATCTCCCGTATCGCGACCCGCAACCGCCGCGAGGCCGGCATCGGCTACATCCCCGAGGACCGCCACCGCCACGGCCTGCTCCTGGAAGCACCGCTGTGGGAGAACCGCATCCTCGGCCATGTCTCCGAGCGGCCCAACTCGCGCGGCGGCCTCATCGACATCAAGGCGGCCCGTGCCGACACCGAGCGGATCGTGCGGGCCTACGACGTCCGCACCCCCGGCATCGACGTGACCGCGGCCTCGCTGTCCGGCGGCAACCAGCAGAAGCTGATCGTCGGCCGGGAGATGAGCCACGCCCCCAAGCTGCTCATAGCCGCCCACCCGACCCGCGGTGTGGACGTCGGCGCGCAGGCCGCGATCTGGGACCACATCCGCGAGGCCCGCCGTGAGGGCCTGGCCGTGCTGCTGATCTCCGCCGACCTGGACGAGCTGATCGGGCTCTCCGACACCCTGCGGGTGATGTACCGCGGCCGCCTGGTCGCCGACGCCGACCCCGCCACGATCACCCCCGAAGAGCTGGGCTCCGCCATGACGGGTGCGGCCACCGGCCACCTGGAGCACACAGAGGACGACGAGCGATGAACAAGCTGACCTCACGGATCGACAAGGAGCGGCTGCTCCTGGGGATCGCGGCACCGCTGCTGGCGGTCGTCGCCGCGCTCGTCGTGACCACCCTGGTGATCCTCGCGACCGGCAAGAACCCCGGCGACGCCTTCAGCGACATGGTGACCTACGGCTTCGCCAGCGACAGCCAGGTCTACATCCTGAACAAGGCGACGACGTACTACCTGGCGGGTGTCGCGGTGGCCGTCGGCTTCCGCATGAACCTGTTCAACATCGGTGTCGACGGTCAGTACCGGCTCGCCGCGTTCGTCGCCGCCGTCCTCGGCGGCGTGCTCACCGTGCCCGGCTGGATCGCCATCCCGCTGATCATCATATGCGCCATGGCGACCGGCGCCCTCTGGGCGGCCATCGCCGGCGTCCTCAAGGTGACGCGGGGGGTCAGCGAGGTCATCTCGACGATCATGCTGAACTCGATCGCCACCGCGATCATCGCCTACCTGCTCCAGCCCGGAAAGCTGGGCGAGCTCCAGCAGGGCGGCACCCTCGTCTCGACCAAGCCGCTGCCGTCGTCGTCGTACTTCTTCACCATCGACACCGGCCCGGCCGGCCTGCTGTGGGGCTTCATCTTCATCGCCCTCCTGGTCGGCGTCGCGTACTGGTTCGTGCTCGGCCGCACCCGGTTCGGCTTCGACCTGCGCACCGTGGGCCAGTCCGAGACCGCCGCCGCGGCGAGCGGTGTCGGGGTGAAGAAGATGATCGCCACCAGCATGGTCATCTCGGGTGCGGTGGCCGGACTCATCGGTATGCCGACCCTGCTCAACGACAGCCACCAGTTCAGCAACGACTTCCCGGTCGGCATCGGCTTCACCGGCATCGCCATCGCGCTGCTCGGCCGCAACCACCCGATCGGCATAGCGCTCGGCGCCCTCCTGTGGGGCTTCCTGGAGCGCACCACCAACCACCTGGAGTTCCAGGGCTACGACAAGGAGATCCTCGGCGTCATCCAGGGCGTCATCGTCCTGTGCGTCGTGATCGCCTACGAGGTCGTACGCCGCTACGGCCTCAAGCGCCAGCAGCAGCGGGTCGGCGCGGAGCTCGCCGTCCAGGCCGCCGCCCCGACGAAGAAGCAGGAGGTGGCGTGATGACTGCCACGATGACCGACACGCCGCCGCCCGCGACGCCCAGGGCGGCCACCGCGGCCAAGGCCTCGGGCCGTTCGCCCGGCCAGATCCTCATGATCGTCGCGGGCGCCCTGCTGCTCGTGGCGGCGGTCCGCGTGATCACCGGCTCCAACCAGCTCGACTCCGCCGGACAGGTCAGCGCCGCGCTGGGTCTCGCCGTGCCGATCGGCCTCGCCGGTCTGGCGGGTCTGTGGTCCGAGCGGTCCGGCGTGGTGAACATCGGCCTCGAGGGCATGATGATCCTCGGCACCTTCGGGTCCGGCTGGATCGGCTGGCAGTCCAGCCCCTGGCTGGGCCTGCTGTGCGGCATCGGCTTCGGTGTCCTCGGCGGCCTGGTGCACGCCGTCGCGACCGTCACCTTCGGCGTCGACCACATCGTCTCCGGTGTCGCGATCAACCTGCTCGCGCTCGGCGCCACCCAGTACCTCGCCAAGCTGTTCCTCGCCGGCGGCAAGGCGGCCGACGCCGGCGGCAACCCCAAGCAGTCCCCGCCCGTGGACTCACTGCCCAGCGTCACCGTGCCCGGCCTCTCCGACGGCCTCGCCTCCGTCGAGAAGCACCACTGGTTCCTGATCTCCGACCTCGCCGGCATCATCGGCGGCCTGGTCACCGACCTGTCCGTGATCACGATTCTGGCCGCGCTGCTGTTCGCCGGCAGCTGGTGGCTGCTGTGGCGCACCCCCTTCGGTCTGCGGCTGCGCTCCTGCGGCGAGAACCCGACCGCCGCGGAGTCGCTCGGCGTCAACGTCTACACGTACAAGTACGCGGCCGTGGCCATCTCCGGCGGTCTCGCCGGACTCGGCGGTGCCTTCCTCGCGCTGGTCACCTCGCACACGTACCTGGAGGGCCAGACCGGCGGGCGCGGCTACATCGGCCTCGCGGCCATGATCTTCGGCAACTGGCGGCCCGGTGGACTGGCCATGGGCGCCGGCCTGTTCGGCTACTCCGACGCACTCCAGCTGCGCAACGGCGGGGTGACCGTGCACGCCCTGCTCATCCTGCTGGTCGTCCTCCTCGCGGCACTGGCCGGCTGGAAGCTGTACCGCAAGGCCATGTGGCAGGGCGTCATCAGCGCCGTCACGGCCGCACTCGTCCTGATCTGGTATCTGTTCACCGACGAGGTCCCGAGCGATTTCGTCGGCGCCACCCCGTACGTCGTCACCCTCCTCGTGCTGTCGCTGTCCGCGCAGCGCCTGCGGATGCCCAAGGCCGACGGCATGCGGTACCGGAAGGGACAGGGCAAGTGACCGAGCCCGCGACGTTCGACTGGGCGGCCCTCAGACAGGAGGCGCGCGCGGCGATGTCGCGCGCCTACGCCCCCTACTCCGGCTACCGGGTCGGCGTGGCGGCCCTCGTCGACGACGGCCGCACCGTCACCGGCTGCAACGTCGAGAACGCCTCGTACGGCCTCAGCCTGTGCGCCGAGTGCGGGCTCGTCTCGCAGCTGCAGAACACCGGGGGCGGCCGGCTCACCCACTTCACCTGCGTGAACGGCGAGGGCGAACTGCTCGTCCCGTGCGGCCGCTGCCGCCAGCTGCTGTACGAGTTCGGCGGCCCCGACCTGCTGGTGGACTCTCCGGCAGGGGTCCTGCCGCTGTCGGAGATGCTGCCGCAGGCCTTCGGCCCGGACCATCTCACCAAGTAACTCCCGTGCGGCCCTTCCGAGTCGACCTGCGAGGCTCGCGGGGGCCGCACCTCTTCGGACCTGAAGGTCCTTCGAACCTCCGGAAGGAACCCATGGCCATGGACGCCATCTCCGTCATCCGCACCAAGCGGGACCGCGGTGAGCTGAGCGACGAGCAGATCGACTGGGTCATCGACGCGTACACGCGGGGCGAGGTCGCCGACGAGCAGATGTCCGCGCTGGCGATGGCCATCCTGCTCAACGGCATGAACCGCCGCGAGATCGCCCGCTGGACGGCGGCGATGATCGCCTCGGGCGAGCGCATGGACTTCTCCTCCCTCTCCCGCCCGACGGCCGACAAGCACTCGACGGGCGGCGTCGGCGACAAGATCACGCTGCCGCTGGCGCCGCTGGTCGCCGCGTGCGGCGCGGCGGTCCCCCAGCTGTCGGGCCGGGGCCTCGGCCACACGGGCGGCACGCTGGACAAGCTGGAGTCGATCCCGGGCTGGCGGGCGCTGCTGTCGAACGAGGAGATGCTGTCCGTGCTGGACGGTGTCGGCGCCGTGATCTGTGCGGCGGGCGACGGCCTCGCACCCGCGGACAAGAAGCTCTACGCGCTCCGCGACGTGACGGGCACGGTGGAGGCCATCCCCCTGATCGCCTCCTCCATCATGTCGAAGAAGATCGCGGAAGGCACGGGCTCGCTGGTCCTGGACGTGAAGGTCGGCTCGGGCGCCTTCATGAAGACCCTGGACGACGCCCGCGAACTGGCGCGGACGATGGTGGGCCTCGGCGCGGACCACGGCGTGAGGACGATCGCGCTGCTGACGGACATGTCGACCCCCCTCGGCCTGACCGCGGGCAACGCGCTCGAGGTCCGCGAGTCGGTGGAGGTGCTCGCGGGCGGCGGCCCGGCGGACGTGGTGGAGCTGACGATCGCCCTGGCCCGCGAGATGCTGGAGGCGGCCGGAGTGAAGGACGCGGACCCGGCGAAGGCCCTGGCCGACGGCTCCGCGATGGACGTCTGGCGCCGCATGATCGCGGCCCAGGGCGGCGACCCGGACGCGCCCCTGCCGACGTCGAAGGAGCAGCACGTGATCAAGGCCCCCTCGTCCGGTGTCCTGACCCGCCTCGACGCCTACGACATCGGAGTCGCCGCCTGGCGCCTCGGTGCGGGCCGCGCCCGCAAGGAGGACCCGGTGCAGGCGGCGGCGGGCATCGAGATGCATGCCAAGCCGGGGGACACGGTCACGGCGGGCCAGCCGCTGCTGACCCTGCACACGGACACGCCCGAGCGGTTCGCGTACGCGCTGGAGGCGGTGGAGGGTTCCTACGACGTCGCGGCGCCGGGGACCGGGTTCACGGCATCGCCGGTGGTACTGGAACGTATAGCCTGACCAGGCGTTTCTTCTGTCGGGTGAACGGGATCGGTGGGCCGCCGCCGATCCCGTTCGGCATGCGGCAAGCCCGCCGCCCACGCCGCCGCGGGCGTCCCGCTCCACCTCCTCGTCGACCGCTGGGCCTCTGAAGGTCCCGCTGCGACGCTTTGCGGAGAACCGAAGGGTGACGTCTGCCGCCCGCCGAGCACGGCCGGGTTCGGCGAGGCGATCAAGCTCCAGGCCCCCTTCGATCCCGTCATCGGCACCGGCGAGTTTCCGGTCGACCAGGGGTGCAGCCACCGGCCGATGAGTGGGCGGCGTCCACCCGGTCCACCCTCCGTGGACGCCAAGACACCCCCGGTACTCATGCCGACCGGACCTGTTGCCCCCGGAGACGTGGCGCACCTCGGCGACGACGTGCGAGCGCTGATGGAGGCCACCGGGGCGGGAGTCGTCGTATGCGACGTCGGAGCACTCGGACCCGTGCGGCTCGCCACCGTCGACGTACTGGCCCGGCTCCAGCTCGCCGCCCACCGGGCCGGAGGCCGTATCCGGCTGCGTGACCCGACGCCCGCCCTCCGCGCACTACTCGACCTCGTCGGCCTCCCGTTCGAGTTCGAGGGGCAGGCCGAACAGCGGGAACCAGCGCCGGGTGTCGAGGAAGCAGTGGAACCCGGTGATCCGGCCGGCTGACATCTCCAGCACCTGCACCGCCCAGGCCGTGAAGCCGCCCTTCGCCGGATGCGGTTTGTACTGGGCGAAGCCCGGCAGGCCGTTCACCTCGACCGGCAGCAGCCGCGAGCCCGCGCAGGCCGCGCCGAGCGTGGTCATGAAACCGGTGATGTCCGGGGTGCCGCGCAGCCACAGGTCGAACGGCGGCATCGTCATCACCGCGTCCTCGTGCAGCAGGGTCGTCAGCGCCGCCATGTCGTACCCCTCGAAGGCCGCCACATAGCGCTCCAGAAGCTTCCTCTGCTCCTCGTCGAGCGGGTCGGAGACGGCGGCGTCGGCGCCCTCCCCGCTCCGCTCCGCCAGCGTCGCACGCGCCCGCTGCAAGGCGCTGTTGACCGAGGCGACCGAGGTGTCCAGCAGCTCGGCGACCTCGCTCGCCCTCCAGGCCAGCACCTCCCGAAGGATGAGCACCGCCCGCTGCTTGGGCGGCAGTTGCTGAAGGGCGGCCATGAAGGCCAGGCGGACCGACTCCTTGGCGACCGCGGCCTCCGCCGGGTCCCCCGTCACCGGCAGCACCCGCGCGTCGGGCACCGGCTCCAGCCAGGTGCGGTCCGGGCGCGGGGAGAGGACGGCCCGCTCCAGCGGTGCGGCCTCGGTCAGGTCCATCGGGCGGGCCCGCTTGTTGCCCGCGCTCAGCATGTCCAGGCAGACGTTCGTCGCGATCCGGTACAGCCACGAGCGCAGGGAGGAGCGGCCCTCGAACTTCTCGTGGCTCCGCCAGGCGCGGACCATCGTGTCCTGCACCGCGTCCTCGGCCTCGAAGGACGAGCCGAGCATGCGGTAGCAGTACCCCGTCAGCTCGACCCGGTGCCTCTCCAGCCGGACGGCGAGGTCCTCCGCCGTCGCCGTGCCCTCACCCATGGTCCACCCACCCTGCGGCCGTCCCCGTGGCGCACCCTCGCGCCCCCAGCACTTCGCAAGCTACAGCAGCCCTGTGACAACGGTCCCCGGAGCGCACGAACACCCCGGCCCCGACGGCTTGGGGGACGGCCTGCGGTTCAGTGCGCGGGCACCGGCTCCCGGCGGGCGGCGACCCGAGCCGCCCGCGACCCGAACAGGGTGATCACCACGACGCCCGCGACCGCCAGCACACCCATCCCTACCGTTCCGGCCCAGCCCGCCGCGTGGAAGGCCACCGCGCCGAGCGTGCTGCCCGTGCTGGAACCGATGTAGTACGCCGACTGGTAGAGGGCGGACGCCTGCGCGCGGCCCTCCTTCGCCGTGTGGCTGACCGCCGACGACGCCACCGCGTGACCCGCGAAGAACCCCGCCGTGATCAGGACCAGTCCGAGCAGGACCAGCGGGAGCGAGGAGGCCGCGGAGAGCAGCAGACCGGCCGTGGTCGTGCCGCCCGCCAGGTACAGCGCCCCGCGGCGGCCCAGGCTGCCCACCAGCCGGCCCGCCGTCGACGCCGACACCGTGCCCACCAGGTACACCAGGAAGATCGATCCGATGACGCCCTGCGGCAGCCCGAACGGCGCCTCCGTCAGGCGGTAGCCGATCACCGTGTACACGCCGCCGAACACCGTCATGAACAGCGCGCCGATCGCGTACAGCCGCCGCAGCAGCGGGTTGGCGAGGTGGTCGCGGACCGTGCGGGCCAGCACCCGCGGGCGCAGCGAGCCCGCCGTGAAGTGCCGCGGCGCCGGCAGCAGCAGACGGAAAGCCACCGCACAGGCGACCGCGATCACGCCGACGGTGCCCACGGCCACCCGCCAGCCCCACTCCTGGGCGACCCAGCCGGTGATGATCCGGCCGCTCATCCCACCGACGCTGTTCCCGGCCACGAACAGACCGATCGCCGTGACCAGGGCCTTCGGCCGGACCTCCTCGGCCAGGTACGCGGTCGCCGACGCCGGCAGGCCGGCCAGCGCCGCGCCCTGCACCGCCCGCAGCACGATCAGCGAGCCCAGCGAGGGCGCGAAGGGGACGAGCAGTCCGACGGTCACCGCCACGGCCAGCGACGCCGTCATCAGCGTGCGCCGTCCGAAGCGCTCCGACAGGGCGCTCATGGGGAGGACGAACAGCGCCAGTCCACCGGTCGCGCCGGACACCGTCCAGCTCGCCGCGCTCGCCGTCACCCCGAGGTCACGGGAGACGAGCGGCAGCAGGGCCTGCGTGGAGTACAGGAGCGCGAAGGTGGCGACGCCGGCGAGGAAGAGCGCGAGGCTCATCCGGCGGTAGCCGGGGCCACCCGGGGTCATCCGCGAGTCGGGGACAGGGACGGTGACGGCATCGGCGTCCACGGTGGCGGACGCCCCGGTATCGGCAGCAGGCATGACTCGAACGTACGGACACGACCGCTGATCCGTCCAATGCACAGAAACGCCATAATCGTTCCCATGGTGCATCAGCAGAGGTCAGCCGCCCGCCTGTCATCGTCCAGTGACACAAGTGACGCAGAAGACATCGTCACGCTGCTCGCGCCGCGCCTCGCGTACTTCGCGGGCGTCGCCCGAACCGAGCACGTCACGCGTGCCGCGCAGGAGATGCAGGTTCCGCAGTCCACCCTCTCCCGCGCCCTGGTCCGGCTCGAAGAGGACCTCGGCGTACAGCTGTTCGCCCGACGCGGCCGCACGGTGGCCCTCACTCCGGCGGGGCGCACGTTCCTCGCCTCGGTCGAGCGCGCGCTGGCCGAGATCGAACGGGCCGCCGAGGAGGTGCGCGCGGACGCGGACCCCGCCGCCGGCAAGGTCGCCTTCGGCTTTCTGCACACGATGGGCGCCGAGACCGTGCCCGGGCTGATCCACGCCTTCCGCGCCGACCACCCGCGCGTCCGCTTCAGCCTGGTCCAGAACTACGGCGAGGCGATGCTGGAGCGGCTGCGGACGGGGGAGCTGGACCTGTGCCTGACCTCTCCGGTGCCGGACGCCCCCGATCTGGTCGCCCGGCGCCTTGACGAGCAGAAGCTGCGGCTCGTGGTGCCCGCCGACCACCGGCTCGCGAGCCGACGGCGCGTGCGGCTCGCCGAGGCCGCGGACGAGACGTTCGTGACGCTGGAGCCCGGGTACGGGATGCGGCGCATCACCGACGACCTGTGCCGTGAGGCGGGGTTCACGCCGCGGATCGCCTTCGAGGGCGAGGAGGCGGAGACCCTGCGGGGCCTGGTCGCGGCGGGACTGGGGGTGGCTCTGCTGCCGCCGCCCGCCGTGCCGCGGCCCGGTGTCGTGGAGCTGACGGTCACGGCGCCGCGGGCGGTGCGGGAGATCGGCGTGGCGTGGCTGGCGGGGCACGTGGACACGCCGCCGGTGGCCGCGTTCAAGCAGTTCCTGTTGTCGCGGAGGGGGCGGCTCCTGCCGGGGTGACGGTGCGGGCGCGTCGTCGGGTCGCCCTGTGCGGGGGAGCCGCATGCCGTCGCGGCCCCGTCCCCGCCGGGGCCACTTCCGGGGCACCCCCGTTCACCGCCTCAGCGACCTCCCGAATCCCGCCGCCAACGGCATGCGCAACCCCAGCGGCGGCGGAGCCGCCAGAGCGTCCTGGACCGGGCGGGAGAACGCCCGGCCGAACAGCGTGCCCATCACGAAGTCCTCGGTCAGTGCGTGGACTTCCGAGCGGTACTGGTGCAACCCGTGGCCGTCGGCGTGGACTTCGAAACGGCAGATGTCGCGGTTCGCCTTCTTCGCGCGCGACGCGAGGCGGAACGACAGCTCCGGGTCCGTGCGTTCGTCGTTCGTGCCGTGCACGATCAGCACCCGGCGTCCGGCGAGCTGTTTCACCGGTTCGGGTGGCGCCGCCACGTCCTCCTCGGGCAGCCAAGGGGACAGCGCCACCACGGAGGTGACGGCCGTGTGCCCGGCCGCGTGCAGCGCCGCCCGGCCGCCCATGCCCACGCCGACCAGGCAGACCGTCACGTCCCCGTACCGGCGGACGACCTCCTCGGCGGCCCAGTCGGCGTCCTGTGCCGGATGTGCCTCGCTGCCGTTCCAGCCCCGGTAGCGGTAGTGCACCACATGCGCGACGAGGCCTTCGGCGAGACCGGCCCGGGCCAGCCGGCGGCCGAGCGTGCGGACCGAGGCGGTGGCCATCAGGGGGGACGGTCTTCGGAAGGACGCCTCGTCGCCGCTAGGGAGCAGCAGAACCGCGCCGCTCACCGCCGTCGGTTCCGGGCCGAGCGCTCTCCCCAGCCGGGCCCTGCGAACCGGCGTCGCTTGATCTGCCATAACAGAACAGTGTCAGAAGCGACGCCGTACGAAACCTGGCCGACGGATCACCTTTGGGTATCGACGCCTTGCCGCACCCTGTGCTCTACGCGCGTAGGGCGTAGGGTGCGGCAATGACGAGCCAGCACCAGAACACCCCGAGCTGGGACCAGATCCGCCGGGCTCCCAAGGTCCTGCTCCACGACCACCTCGACGGTGGCCTGCGCCCCGGCACCGTCGTCGACCTCGCCCGCGACACCGGGTACTCCCACCTCCCCGAGACCGACCCCGACAAGCTCGGCGTCTGGTTCCGAGAGGCCGCCGACTCCGGTTCCCTGGAGCGGTACCTGGAGACCTTCTCCCACACCGTCGGCGTGATGCAGACCCGCGAGGCGCTGGTGCGCGTGGCGGCGGAGTGTGCCGAGGACCTCGCCGAGGACGGAGTCGTGTACGCCGAGGTGCGGTACGCGCCCGAGCAGCACCTGGAGGGCGGGCTCAGCCTGGAGGAGGTCGTCGAGGCGGTCAACGAGGGCTTCCGGCTGGGCGAACGGCGGGCGAAGGCGGCCGGCCACCGCATCCGCGTCGGAGCCCTGCTCACCGCCATGCGGCACGCCGCCCGCGCCCTGGAGATCGCCGAACTCGCCAACCGGTACCGGGACCTGGGTGTCGTCGGCTTCGACATCGCCGGAGCGGAGGCCGGTTACCCGCCCACCCGGCACCTCGACGCCTTCGAGTACCTCAAGCGGGAGAACAACCACTTCACCATCCACGCCGGGGAGGCCTTCGGGCTGCCGTCCATCTGGCAGGCCCTGCAGTGGTGCGGCGCCGACCGGCTCGGGCACGGCGTGCGCATCATCGACGACATCCAGGTCCTTCAGGACGGCACGGTCAAGCTCGGACGCCTCGCCTCCTACGTACGCGACAAGCGCATCCCGCTGGAGCTGTGTCCGAGCTCCAACCTCCAGACCGGCGCCGCCGACTCGTACGCCGGCCACCCCATCGGGTTGCTGCGGCGGCTGCATTTCCGTGCCACGGTGAACACGGACAACCGCCTGATGTCGGGGACGAGCATGAGCCGGGAATTCGACCACCTGGTCGAGGCATTCGGTTACACGCTCGACGACCTCCAGTGGTTCTCCGTCAATGCTATGAAGTCAGCATTCATTCCTTTCGATGAACGACTGGCGATGATCAATGACGTCATCAAGCCGGGATATGCCGAGTTGAAGTCCGAATGGCTGTTCCAGCAGACCGCCTCCACCAGCGGTTCCGGGGAGTCCGAGGGCTGACGGAAGGCTTTTTCGAGACGGCCGGGCGGTCCTCGCCCGGCCGTATTCGTATGTTTGCGGAGCCCGTCGGCGCGTGTTTACGGTTTTGGACCGCTCAGATCTCCGTCATCGGACCCAAGGACGCGTTCAACATGAAGCAGTCTGCTGCCAGGACCCTCGGTGTCGCCGCTCTCGGCGCCGCCTTCGCCGCCGCCGGCGCGGGTGTCGCCAGTGCGGCCCCCGCCGTGCCGGACGCCGCCGCACTGGACTCCGTCACCCAGGCGCTGCCGACGGGCAACGTCGCCCGGACACTGCCCGGCGCGGACCAGGCGCTCGGCCAGGGACAGAACGCGCTCGGCACCGTGGTGGCCACCGCCCGGCCCGCCGCCGAGAAGGCCCTGCGCAACGGACCCGTCGCGCCGGTCACCGGGCTGCTCGGCGGGCTGCCGGTGCAGGGACTGCCCACGCACGGGCTGCCGGTGAACGGCACCCCGGTGGGCTGAGCGCCGCTCTCCCGGACCACGATGGGCGCCCCCTCGGGGCGCCCATCGGCGTGCCTGCGACCCGCAGGGTCACCAGGCCGTGCCGGCCGCCGCCTTCTCCTCCGAGGGGAACAGGATCCACAGGGCTGTGTAGAGCAGGAACTGCGGGCCCGGGAGCAGGCAGGACAGCAGGAAGATCACGCGCATCGTGGTCGCGGAGGTGCCGAAGCGCCGTGCCAGCGCTGCGCACACTCCGCCGATCATCCGTCCGTGGGTGGGGCGGGCCAGGGCGGTCATGGTGGCTCCTTCGCGAACCGTGGTGGAACCCCGCTCCGGCGCTGCCGGACGTCCGGGGGCCGACGCCGAACTTCTCGGCGCTTTCGGTGTGTTCCACGCTACGGGGGCGAAGCGGACGAAGCGTCGCTCTACGGAGCCATTCCGACCCTGGGAATCGTCGGGGTCCGACCCTGAGCCGGCTCCTCACGGGGGTGGGCGCCCCGGCCGTGGGACTCCACCCGCCGGCGCAGCCGGAACCGTGCCCCGGGCACGACCAGGAGGTGCGCCAGCGCCACCCCGACCGTGTTGAGCAGGATGGCGTCGATGTCCACGACCTGTCCGGGCACCCCGGTCCGCAGCAGCTCGATGCCCAGGGAGATCAGGGTGCCCGTGGCGACCGTACGGACCAGCGAGCCGAGCGGGGAGACGACGAGCCGCCCGCCCGCCATGGGCAGCAGGACACCGAGCGGTGCGAGCAGCGCGAGCCCCTCGCCGATGCGGCGGGCGGCCTCCGGCCAGCCCAGTGCGAGATCGGCTCTGATGCCGGCGAGCGGATGAAGGTTTGCGGGCCTCACCCAGGGCACGTCCAGCGGTCGCAGCGTGATCCAGGCGACGAGCGCCAGGTGTGCGACGAGGAGGACACCCCCTGCCACACGGACGCGGATCGCGGCGCTGCCGCCGATTGAGCCTTGACGCTGCACGCCCCCCTAGACGCCGGTCCCGGCACGATCGGTTCCCCTTTTTTTGGCCGGCCTCGCCCACCTCCGGGGCACCCGGGCCGGTGCCGAGCGGGTGCCCCCTGGTTCACCCGCCGGTGACCTCGGTCGAAGGCGGTGCCACCGCACCCGGGTGCGAGCGCACCTGAGCCGTGCACCGGTAGCGGTGCAGCGGCCGGTCGTCGGGGCCGCCGAGGACGACCGTCCCGTCGTCGGCGGTGGTCGCCTCCGAGTCGGCGAACGTGCAGACGATCTGCCCGAGGGCGGAGGAGGTGAGGTCCTGCAGGCGGCTGCTGAGCCGGAAGGTGTCCTCCGGGTCCTTGCCGCGCGGGCCGCTCACCGTGATGCCGCCGGCCACGTCCGTGGTGAAACCGGCCTGCTTCTCCGCGGGCGACGGCGTCGTGGCGAGCTGGTCGAGCAGCCCCTGCGCCACCAGCACCCGGCGCTGCCGCTCGGCCGTGCCGTCCGGGATGTGCACGGCACGGTCCACCGCCACCAGCTGCGAGGCGCACAGCAGGAAGACCTGCACGGGAACGCCACGACCGGCCTGCGCGGCCAGGTCCGCACCGGACAGCGCACACGGCGTCCGGGACGGCGCCGGCCCGAAGTCCGTCGGCACCTGGGTGGCCCGGATCCCGCACCCCGCCAGCAGCGCGGCCAGCAACGGCACGGCGAGCCAGGGGCCCGCGCGGTGTACGGTCCCCCGGCGCCCGCGCCGTGTCGTCGCCAGGCGTGTGTCCCGGGCCCTCATCGTGCCTTCTCCTGCGTGCCGTTCCCGTTCCGCGTCTCCTGCTCGACCAACGGGGACGCGTCGCGGGGGAGCCGCAGGGTGAACACCGCCCCGCCTTCGGGAGAGTTGGCGGCGGCGATGCTGCCGCCGTGGATGTGCGCGTTCTCCTGCGCGATGGACAGGCCGAGGCCGCTGCCCTCGGAGCGCGGACGCGAGGCGCTCGCCTTGTAGAAGCGGTCGAACACGTGCGGCAGGACGTCCTCGGGGATGCCGGGGCCGTGGTCCCGCACCCGGATGACCAGTTCCTCGCCCTCCTCGCGCACCGAGACCCGTACCGGCGAACCGCCGTGCTTGAGCGCGTTGCCGATCAGGTTCGCCAGGATGACGTCGAGGCGGCGCGGGTCCAGGCGGGCCATGACGCCGCGCTCCGCGTCCAGCTCGACGGCGTCCAGCCAGGCGCGGGCGTCGATGCACGCGGTGATCTGGTCGGCGATGTCCACGTCGTCCAGGACGAGCCGGGCCGTGCCCGCGTCGAAGCGGGTGACCTCCATCAGGTTCTCGACGAGGTCGTTGAGCCTGCGGGTCTCGCTGACCACCAGCCGGACGGCCGGCTCGATCATCGGGTCCACGCTGCCGGTCTCCGCGTCCAGCTCCTCCTCGAGCACCTCCGTGACGGCCGTGATCGCCGTCAGAGGCGTCCGCAGCTCGTGGGACATGTCGGCGACGAAGCGGCGGGAGGCCTCCTCGCGGGCACTCATGTCCGCGACCGTCTTCTCCAGGGACGCGGCGGCGCGGTTGAACGTCCGTGACAGCTCGGCCAGTTCGTCCGTTCCGGACACGCGCAGCCGGGTGTCCAGCTTGCCCTCGCCCAGCCTCCGGGCCGCGATGCCCAGGCGGTGCACCGGCTTGAGCACGGTCGTGGCGGCGGCCTGCGCGAGCAGCGCCGAGCCGATCAGCGCGAGACCGGTGGCGATGCCGAGCGACCAGGCGAGCGAGTCGAGGTCCTTGGCCTCCGGCTCCAGCGACTTGAGCATGTAGCCGGTCGTGCCCCCGTCGATCACCTTGGCGCCGCCCACCAGGTACGGCTTGCCGTCCTCCACGATCCGCTGCCAGTACAGGTGATGGGCGTACTTGTTGGTGGAGGACACCTTCTGCTGCTTGTCGACGGCCTTCCGCAGCGACCGCGGCACGTCCTGGAGCGTGAAGGAGTCCAGGTCGGAGTTGCCGACGACGGTCTTCCCGTGCTCGTCCTGCGCTGTCAGCAGCACACTGAAGCGCTGGCTGCTGTTCGCCATCTGGCCGGCCGCGCGCTGCAGCTCGTCCTGCGTCGGGTGCAGGGGCAGCGAACTGGCGTGGTTCTGCAGCTCCTGCTGGAAGTCGCGCAGCACCGCGTCCTGTGCCCGGGTGAGCACGGACTCACGGTTCAGCCAGTACGCGATGCCGGACGCCGACACGGCGGCGGTCAGCGCGACGAGCCCGAACACCACGACCAGACGCAGACGCAGACTGGTGAAGCGCAGGCGGGACAGTACGGTCCTGCGAGCCGCGGCCCAGCCGCGGATTCCCCCTGGCGAGTCGGTCACTGAGGGGCGTCCAGGCGGTAACCGACACCACGGACGGTACGGATGAGCGTGGGCGACGACGGCACGTCCTCCACCTTGGCACGCAGCCGCTGCACACACGCGTCGACCAGCCGTGAGTCGCCCAGGTAGTCGTGCTCCCACACCAGCCGCAACAACTGCTGCCGCGACAGCGCCTGCCCGGGCCGCCGGCTCAGCTCCAGGAGCAGCCGCAGCTCGGTCGGGGTCAGTTGCAGGTCCTGGCCGTTCTTGGTCACGGTCATCGCGGCCCGGTCGATGACGAGGTTGCCGAAGGCCGCCGAGTCGCTGGCCTCGCGCTCCCCGCGGCGCAGCACGGCCCGGATCCGGGCGTCCAGCACCCGTCCCTGCACGGGCTTGACGACGTAGTCGTCGGCGCCGGACTCCAGCCCGACCACGACGTCGATGTCGTCGCTGCGCGCGGTCAGCAGGATGATCGGCAGCTGGTCGGTGCGCCGGATGCGCCGGCACACCTCGAACCCGTCGATGCCGGGCAGCATCACGTCCAGCACGATCAGGTCCGGCCGCTGTTCGCGCAGCAGCTTCAGACCGTCCTCGCCGGTGGCAGCGGTGGCCACACGGTGTCCCTGGCGCGTCAGAGAGAGCTCCAGGGCCGTTCGGATGGCGTCGTCGTCCTCGATCAGCAACAGGGAAGGCACGGGGGTCATTCTGGCCCATGCCATGGCGGTGTTTCGACTGTCGGGCCGCCCCGGCCCCTTCCGCCCGGCAGGACGCCCCTGTCCGCCAGGCCTGCGCGGCGGTACCGCTCTTCTGTGTGAGCGGGCTGTGACACGGCTGCGGACGACCCCTGTGACAGGTCTGTGACAGTCGACGGACACGGCCATGAACTGGCCCGGGCAGGCTTCTCGGCACAGGCAAGGAAGCGAGCCGACGACCGGGACTCCACGACGGGGGGCGCGAGATGAACACGCTGCACGGCACCGCCACGAGCGCAGTGGTCACGCGTCTGCACGACGTCGCCCGGAACACGGAGAACTCCGGTGCCGGTGTGGGTCCCTCCCCGCTCGAGCGCAGTCGAGAGCTCGGGGGAGGGCGGGGGTGCGCTCGCGGCACCGGGCGTCAGCACACCGCGTTCATGGCGGTGGTTGACGCTCGCACGGGGGAGGCACACGGGGGAGCAGCGTACGGGGAGGCCTCGGGGGAGCGTCGTTCGGCGACGGAGGCGGAGTTCACCGCCTACGTCGAGGAGCGCCGCGCCTCCCTGTACGCCACCGCCTACCACCTGACCGGTGACCGCTTCGAGGCCGAGGACCTGCTGCAGAGCGCGCTGTTCTCGACCTACCGGGCGTGGGACCGGATCAGCGACAAGGCCGCCGTGGGGGGCTACCTGCGGCGCACGATGACCAACCTGCACATCAGCGCGTGGCGGCGCCGCAAGCTGAACGAGTACCCGACCGAGGAACTGCCCGAGACGCCCGGCGACACGGACGCGATGCGCGGTACGGAACTGCGCGCCGTCCTGTGGCAGGCGCTCGCCCGGCTGCCGGAACTCCAGCGCACCATGCTGGTCCTGCGCTACTACGAGGGCCGCACGGACCCGGAGATCGCGGAGATCCTCGACATCAGTGTGGGCACGGTGAAGTCCAGCATCTGGCGGTCGCTCCGCCGGCTGCGCGACGACGAGGTCCTCAGCTTCGGCCGTGACCAGGAGGAGTCCTTCGGCGAACTCGTCGCCTGAGGGACGGGGGGAAGCACGGGGGAGTACGGGGGAGACGGGGAGCGGTACCGCTCGGGGGAGCGGTACCGGGGGAGGGAAGCACGGGGGCACGGAAAAACGGGGGATCACGGGGGAGCGCAAGGGAACGGGACTGGTGGGCCGGGGGGTCCAACCAGTCCCGTTTCTCGTGCGGTCCCCACGCGTCGGGACCGGTGGGGCTACGCCGCCGTACCCACCGCCGCGCGCGGTCCCGCGGCCGCCACGGCCAGCCGGCCCAGTGCCTCGTCCCGGTCGCAGGCGTACGCGCCGAGCGCCGTCTGCCGGGCCACGATCGACCGCTCGGCGCGCATCAGCCGCCAGCCGCGGCGCAGCAGGAACGGCACCGACTTGCGGCCTTCCCTCAGGTCGCGCAGGAAGCGGCGGCGGAACGTCGTGAGCGGTCCGCGGGTCAGGCACAGCGCGTCCGCCAGCAACCCGAGTTCGCGGCAGCGCTCCACGATCTCGGCGGCGAAGACGCCCTCCGCGACGAACACCGGCGCACGGCCGATCTCCAGCGTCTCCTCGCCCGTACGCGCGCTCAGGGCGATGTCGTACACCGGCACCGTGGTACGGCCCGTCGCGCACAGGTCGGCGATGGCCGCGACCGCGACGTCCGCGTCCCACGACCGGGGGTGGTCCCAGTCGATGTCCGAACTCCCCTCCACCAGGGGCAGTGTGGGGTCGTCACCCTCCTTGTAGAAGTCGTCGAGCCGCAGCACGGGCAGGCCGCAGCGGGCGGCTACGAGGGACTTGCCGGAGCCGGAGGGGCCGCACAGCAGCACGACGCGGGCGGGGACCGGGGGATGAGGACTCACGAGACACCAGTGTGACGCATTCCGTACACCTTGCCGACCCCGCGGGTCGACGTTTGGAGCGCACATCACACCTCAACTACGCTGCGTGGCGACATTCTCACGTTTCGCAGCAAGAAGGTGGCAGCAGCCATGGCACGACACGCCTCCCCCACGTCCCCCACCGCCCGGCGCGCGCTCGTGGCCCTCGCGACCGCGGGCGTCGCCCTGGGGGCGGGCGCCGCCTCGGCGTCGGCGGCGGACGGCGCCCCGCCGGCCGACGTGACGGGGACCCGGCCCGCGTCGCTCGGCAAGGTCGACCCGCAGGCGGGCGTGTCGGCGCTGACCGGGACCGTGGGGTACGTCACCGGGCCCGTGCGGTATGCCGCCGGGCCGCTGGCGGACCTGAAGCCCAATCCGCTCGCGGGCACGGGCGTCGACCCGCTCGACAACGGCGTCGCCGCCCGACTCGCCGACTTCAAGCCCCTGTCGTCGCGGTCCCTGACCCGGCCGGTGGCCGAGGCGGAGTCCCTCGGGAGCGTCCTGGTGGCGGGTCAGGTCGTCGGGGCGCTGCGCTGACCGCTTCCCGGCCGGCCACGGCAGACGGAGAGCCGTGCTTTCCCCGGACGGAGGGAAGGCACGGCTCTCCGGCCTGTGGGGCTCCGCAGGGGCCGCGGCAGGCGTCAGTACGACGAACCGGACGCGCCCAGCGACCCCGTCGGATGCCAGACCGTCTTCGTCTCCAGGAAGGCGGTCATGCGCTCGATGCCGGGCGTCTCGAAGTAATCCACAGGCTGTGGACGCAGAACGCGCTTCAGGTTGTCCGCCGCGGCGACCTCCAGCTCCTTCGCCAGCGCCTCGCCGGCGCCGGCGAGGTCGATCGCGTTGACGTCCTGGTGCGCGGCCAGCGGCGCGGCGATCTCCGCCGTGCGGCCGGAGAGGATGTTGACGACCCCACCCGGGACGTCGGAGGTGGCCAGCACCTCGCCGAGGGACAGGGCGGGCAGCGGGGCCTTCTCGGAGGCGACGACGACCGCCGTGTTGCCGGTGGCGATCACGGGGGCCACAACCGAGACCAGGCCGAGGAAGGACGACTCCTGTGGGGCCAGTACGGCGACCACACCCGTCGGCTCGGGGGAGGAGAGGTTGAAGTACGGGCCCGCGACCGGGTTGGCGCCGCCGGTCACCTGGGCGATCTTGTCGGTCCAGCCGGCGTACCAGACCCAGCGGTCGACCGTGGCGTCCACCACGGCCGCCGCCTTCGACTTGGACAGGCCCTCGGCGTCGGCCACTTCGCGGACGAACTGGTCCCTGCGGCCCTCCAGCATCTCCGCCACGCGGTAGAGGACCTGGCCGCGGTTGTACGCCGTCGCGCCGGACCAGCCGCCGAAGGCCTTGCGCGCGGCGACGACCGCGTCCCGCGCGTCCTTGCGGGAGGAGAGGGGCGCGTTCGCCAGCCACTTGCCCTTCGCGTCGGTCACCTCGTACACCCGGCCGCTCTCGGAACGCGGGAACTTCCCGCCGACGTACAGCTTGTAGGTCTTGAAGACAGTGAGCCGATCAGACATCGAGGTACGCCTCCAGGCCGTGGCGGCCGCCCTCGCGGCCGAAGCCCGACTCCTTGTAACCGCCGAACGGCGAGGTCGGGTCGAACTTGTTGAACGTGTTGGACCAGACGACACCGGCGCGCAGCTTGTTCGCGACGGCCAGGATGCGGGAGCCCTTCTCGGTCCAGATGCCCGCCGACAGGCCGTACTGCGTGTTGTTCGCCTTCGCGACCGCCTCGTCCGGCGTGCGGAAGGTGAGCACCGACAGCACCGGTCCGAAGATCTCGTCGCGGGCGATGGTGTGCGCCTGGGTGACGTTGGTGAAGAGCGTCGGGGCGAACCAGTAGCCGGAGGTCGGCAGCTCGCAGGCCGGCGACCAGCGCACGGCGCCCTCCGCCTCGCCCCGCTCGGCCAGGGCGGTGATCCGGGCCAGCTGCTCGGCGGAGTTGATCGCGCCGATGTCGGTGTTCTTGTCCAGCGGGTCGCCGAGCCGGAGCGTGGAGAGCCTGCGCTTCAGGGCGTCCAGCAGCTCGTCCTGGATCGACTCCTGCACCAGGAGACGGCTGCCCGCGCAGCAGACCTGGCCCTGGTTGAAGAAGATGCCGTTCACGATGCCCTCGACGGCCTGGTCGACCGGCGCGTCGTCGAAGACGATGTTGGCGCCCTTGCCGCCCAGTTCGAGGGTGAGCTTCTTCCGTGTGCCGGCGACCGTGCGGGCGATCTCCTTGCCCACGGCGGTGGAGCCGGTGAAGGCGACCTTGTTCACGCCCGGGTGGGCGACGAGGGCGGCGCCCGTGTCGCCGTAGCCCGGGAGGATGTTGACGACGCCCTTGGGCAGACCGGCCTGGCGGCAGATGTCCGCGAAGAACAGGGCGGACAGGGGCGTGGTCTCGGCGGGCTTGAGCACCACCGTGTTGCCGGTCGCCAGCGCGGGGGCGATCTTCCACGCCAGCATCAGCAGCGGGAAGTTCCAGGGAATGACCTGGCCGGCCACGCCCAGCGGGCGCGGGTTCACGCCGAAGCCGGCGTGGTCGAGCTTGTCCGCCCAGCCCGCGTAGTAGAAGAAGTGGGCGGCCGCCAGAGGCAGGTCGGCGTCCCGCGTCTCCTTGATCGGCTTGCCGTTGTCCAGCGTCTCCAGGACGGCCAGCTCGCGGCTGCGCTCCTGGATGATCCGGGCGATGCGGAACAGGTACTTGGCGCGCTCGGAACCCGGCAGCGCCGACCACTTCTCGAAGGCCCTGCGGGCGGCCCCGACCGCGCGGTCGACGTCCTCGGCACCGGCCCGGGCGACCTCGGACAGCACCTCCTCCGTGCTGGGCGAGACGGTCTTGAAGACCTTGCCGTCGGCCGCCTCCACGAACTCGCCGTCGATGAAGAGGCCGTAGGAGGGCGCGATGTCGACGACCGAGCGGGACTCGGGCGCCGGGGCGTACTCGAATGCGGATGCCATGGTGATCAGTCCACCGTCACGTAGTCGGGGCCGGAGTAGCGGCCGGTGGCCAGCTTCTGACGCTGCATCAGCAGGTCGTTCAGGAGCGAGGACGCGCCGAAGCGGAACCAGTGGTTGTCCAGCCAGTCCTCGCCGGCCGTCTCGTTGACGAGGACGAGGAACTTGATGGCGTCCTTCGAGGTGCGGATGCCGCCGGCCGGCTTCACGCCGACCTGGACGCCGGTCTGCGCACGGAAGTCCCGCACGGCCTCCAGCATCAGCAGGGTGTTGGCGGGCGTGGCGTTGACCGCGACCTTGCCCGTCGAGGTCTTGATGAAGTCCGCGCCCGCCAGCATGCCGAGCCAGGAGGCGCGGCGGATGTTGTCGTACGTCGACAGCTCACCGGTCTCGAAGATGACCTTCAGCCGGGCGCTGTCCCCGCAGGCCTCCTTCACGGCGACGATCTCGTCGTACACCTTCAGGTACCTGCCGGCGAGGAACGCGCCACGGTCGATGACCATGTCGATCTCGTCGGCGCCCGCGGCGACGGCCTCGCGGACGTCGGCCAGCTTCACGTCGAGGGCGGCGCGGCCGGCCGGGAAGGCGGTGGCGACCGAGGCGACCTTCACGCCCGAGCCGGCGACGGCCTCCTTGGCGACGGCCACCATGTCGGGGTAGACGCAGACCGCGGCCGTGGTGGGTGTCGTACGGTCCGTCGGGTCGGGGTGGACCGCCTTGGCGCCGAGCGCCCGGACCTTGCCCGGGGTGTCCGCGCCTTCCAGCGTCGTCAGGTCGACCATCGAGATGGCGAGGTCGATGGCGTACGCCTTCGCGGTGGTCTTGATGGAACGGGTGCCGAGCGAGGCGGCGCGCGCCTCCAGGCCGACCGCGTCGACGCCGGGCAGCCCGTGGAGGAAGCGGCGCAGCGTGCTGTCGGACGCGGTGACGTCTGAGAGCCGGACGGGGGTACCGCCCCGCTCGGGCGAAGCCGAGAGCTCGGGGGAGGGTGCAGTGGTGGGCATGGTCACCAGCCGAGCATATCTACGCGCGTAGCGGCTGTACACCCCCGGACGCGCATCGCAACCCGGGGGAGACCGCCCACGACCGCGCCGGGTCCGTCATGCAGAATCGGGACCATGACGACGCCCGAGCACGAGCCACCAGCACCGCAACCGCCGGCCTCCGAGTTCGGGGAGCGGGTCCACCGGTCGTCCGGAGGCATCGCGGGCGGTGTCCTGCTGCTCGCCGTCGTCGCGTGGCTCGGCTTCGACGCGCTGCTCAGCGGCCACGGCCGCACCCCCTGGCTGGCGCTCGCCGCGATGATCCTCGTCGTGCCGCTGGTGGTCGCGTTCACCCTGCGGCCCGCCGTGTACGTCAACGACGAGCGGCTCCGCATCCGCAACCCCTTCCGCGTGATCGTCCTGCCCTGGAGCCAGGTCGCGGTGGTGCGCTCCGGTTACTCCAACGAGGTCATCGCCAAGTCCGGCACCAAGTACCAGCTGTGGGCGGTGCCCGTGTCGATGCGGGCGCGCAAGAGGGCGGCACGGCAGCAGGCTCGGGTCGCCGGAGCGGGCCGGCCGTCGAGGCCTCTTCCCTTCGTCCGCGGCGGTGGGTCGGTCGCCGGTCCGGTGGGCACCACCCGGCCTGCCGGCCCCGCCCGCGCCGCCACCGACCAGATCATGGACGACCTGCGCGAGCTGCACGAGACCCGGGAGCGGGAGGAGAGGGCCCAGGGCGAGGTGACGGTCCGCTGGGCGTACGAGATCGCGGGGCCGGCGCTCGCCGGAGCGGTGCTGCTCGCGATTCTGCTGGCGGTGGGCTGAGCGGAGGGCTTCCATCCCGCCGCGCGCAGGCGAGGTGAGACCGCTGTCGAGATGCTCGCCTGCCGGCTGTGAGCCGGGCGAAAAGGCCCGGTCGCCCCGGCGCGGCTGCTGATTCGATGCGCGGGTGGTGATCTCCCCGAAAGGCACGGGGCCCCCGCCGCAGACCCGTGGCCCGGGTACTTCGCCGCCTGCGGGCACCCAGGGGCCCACCGGATCGGCGCCGGCGTCGAGGGCGTCGTCCACAGGCTGCGCCGCAACACGGTGTTCACCGCGCAGACGCCCTGATCGCAGCCGGGCGCAGGTGCCTCGGCCGGCGAGCAGGGCGTGCGTCCACCGGTCCTCGCGCGGGCGGAGCCGGTCAGATGCCGGCCGCCGCCGCCAGGTCCCGCTTGATCGTCGCCAGCAGTTCCGCGGCCCTGGCCCGGGCCCCCGGGAGATCGGCATGCCCGGCGACCGGGACCACGACCTCCAGGTAGCACTTCAGCTTCGGTTCCGTGCCGCTGGGCCGGACGATCACGCGGGCGCCGTCGAGTGTGTAGCGCAGACCGTCCGTGGGCGGGAGCTTGTCCGTGCCCTGGGCGAGGTCCTCCGCCCCGGTGATCGGCAGGCCCGCGAGCGCGGTCGGGGGCTGCTCGCGCAGGCGGCGCATCGCGGCGGCGATGACCGACAGGTCCTGCACGCGGACCGAGAGCTGGTCCGTGGCGTGCAGGCCGTGTGCGACGGCGAGGTCGCCGAGGAGGTCCAGGAGGGTGCGGCCCTCGGACTTCAGCTCCGAGGCGAGCTCCGCGATCAGGAGGGCGGCGGTGATGCCGTCCTTGTCGCGTACGCCGTCCGGGTCGACGCAGTAGCCGAGCGCTTCCTCGTAGCCGTAGCGCAGACCCTCCACGCGGGCGATCCACTTGAAGCCGGTGAGGGTCTCCTCGTACGGCAGGCCCGCCTTCTCGGCGATGCGGCCGAGGAGGGAGGAGGAGACGATCGACTCGGCGAAGGTGCCGCGCGCGCCGCGCCGGACCAGGTGGGCCGCCAGCAGGGCGCCGACCTCGTCGCCGCGCAGCATGCGCCAGTCGTCGCCGTCCTTCACGGCCACGGCGCAGCGGTCGGCGTCCGGGTCGTTGGCGACGACCAGGTCGGGGTCCGTCTCGCGGGCCCTGGCGAAGGCCAGGTCCATGGCGCCGGGCTCCTCCGGGTTGGGGAAGGAGACGGTCGGGAAGTCCGGGTCGGGGTCGGCCTGCTCCGCGACGAGGGCGGGCTCGGGGAAGCCGGCCCGGGCGAAGGCGGCGAGGAGGACGTCCTTGCCGACACCGTGCATCGCCGTGTAGACGCAGCGGGCGGTGCGCGGCGAGTCCGCGGCGAGGACGGCGTCCGTGCGGGCCAGGTAGGCGTCGAGGACGCTGTCGTCGAGGACCTCCCAGCCGGAGTCCGGGCGGGGGACCGAGGTGAGGGTCGTGACCGCGTCGATCTCGGCCGCGATCTCCGCGTCGGCCGGGGGCACGATCTGGGAACCGTCGCCGAGGTAGACCTTGTAGCCGTTGTCGCGGGGCGGGTTGTGGCTGGCGGTGACCTCCACGCCGGCGACCGCGCCGAGGTGCCGGATGGCGAAGGCGAGGACGGGGGTGGGCAGGGGGCGGGGCAGGACGGCCGCGCGCAGACCCGCGCCCGTCATGACGGCGGCGGTGTCCCGGGCGAAGTCGGCGGACTTGTGGCGGGCGTCGTAGCCGATCACGACGAGGCCGTCGGTGTGGCCCTTGGCCCTGAGGTACGCGGCGAGGCCCGCGGCGGCGCGGATGACCACCGAGCGGTTCATGCGCATCGGGCCGGCGCCGAGTTCGCCGCGCAGGCCCGCGGTGCCGAACTGGAGAGTGCCGCTGAAGCGCGCGGTGAGCTCGGTGACGTCCTCGGCGTCGATGAGCTTGGCGAGTTCGGCACGGGTGTCCGCGTCGGGGTCCTCGGCCAGCCACGCCTTGGCCCGTGCGATGAGTTCGTCGTGCACGTCGGGTCAACCTCTCGTTGTGGGGTCGGGGGGTCTCGGTGGTGGGGTGGCGGGCGGGCGCGCGTGGCGCACCGCTCTCCGGTCCAGTGCAGCACGGGCGGCCTGGGCGGAGGGGGAGGACCGGGCCGAGGGCCGGCACGGGGTCTGGGGGCGGAGCCCCCAGAGGGAGGGCGCCCCGTGCGACGGTTCCCCTACAGCCGTTCCAGCACCTGCGCCAGCAGTGCCCCCATCCGCGTGGCGGAGTCGCGGCCCGCCTGCAGGACCTCCTCGTGGTTCAGCGGTTCGCCCGTCATGCCGGCGGCGAGGTTGGTGACCAGGGAGATGCCCAGGACCTCGGCGCCCGCCTCGCGCGCGGCGATCGCCTCCAGGACCGTCGACATGCCGACCAGGTCCGCGCCTATGGTGCGGGCCATGCGGATCTCCGCCGGGGTCTCGTAGTGCGGGCCGGTGAACTGTGCGTAGACGCCCTCCTCGAGGGTGGGGTCGATCTCCTTGCACAGGGCGCGCAGGCGCGGGGAGTACAGGTCGGTGAGGTCGACGAAGTTGGCGCCGACGATCGGGGAGGTCGCGGTCAGGTTGATGTGGTCGCTGATCAGGACCGGCTGGCCCGGCCGCATCGTCTCGCGCAGGCCGCCGCAGCCGTTGGTGAGGACGATCGTCTTGGCGCCGGCGGCGACGGCGGTGCGGACGCCGTGCGCGACGGCTGCGACGCCGCGGCCCTCGTAGTAGTGCGTGCGGCCGAGGAAGACCAGGGCCCGCTTCTCGCCGACCCGGTAGGAGCGGATCTTGCCTCCGTGGCCCTCCACGGCCGGCGGCGGGAAGCCGGGCAGCTCGGTGACGTGGAGTTCGGCGTCGGGGGCGCCGAGGGCGTCTACGGCCGGAGCCCAGCCGGAGCCCATCACGAGGGCGACGTCGTGGGTCTCGGCACCCGTCAGCTCCCGCAGGCGCGCGGCGGCGGCGTCGGCGGCGGAGTAGGGGTCGCCCTGGAGGTCGTCCGGAAGAAGAGATGCGTTCACGCGCATGAGGGTAGCCGGTCTTTGCCTACGCGCGTAGATGACGGAGGTCACGGCAATGCGATCGTTGTCTTTCCCGCCTCCGGTCAACGGAAAATAGCCCAACGAAAGGGAAATTAAGGGAGAAGTGGATGGAAAAGGTCAGCAGGGGCGCTTGCGCAGCTCCATCACATAGTCGTGCGGTGCTCCCGCGGACTCCGCCGCGTCCGCGATCTCACCCAGGTAGCGGGCCGAGGGCAGGCCGCCCTCGTAGGCGTTGAGGACGTACGTCCAGGCCGTCTCCTCGCCGTCCAGCGTGTGCACGCGGACGCTGCGCAGACGGCGGTAGACGTCGAGGCCCACGCCCTCCCAGCGGTCCATCGACTCCTCGTCCATCGGCGCGATGTCGTACAGCGCGACGAACACCTGGGACAACGGGTCCTCGACGATCGTCGCGAGGGCGCCCTCCCACCCCATGTGCTCGCCGCCGAAGGTCAGCCGCCAGCCGTTCAGCCAGCCCGTGGCGCGCAGCGGCGAGTGGGGTGCGCGGCGGGTCATCAGCCGCGCGTCGAGGTTGCCGGCGTACGCGGCGTAGAGCGACATGGAGTCGAGGGTACGGCAGCTCTTCCGCCGCCTCTCCCGTAACAGAAGCGTCACCTGCGGCCCCCAGGAAGAGCGCCGCCCGAAGGGTGCGGGACAATGGAGTACGTGACTCGGATCGTGATCATCGGTGGCGGACCCGGCGGATACGAAGCGGCGCTGGTGGCCGCGCAGCTCGGCGCGGAGGTGACCGTCGTCGACTGCGACGGTCTGGGCGGGGCGTCGGTGCTCACCGACTGCGTGCCGTCCAAGACACTCATCGCGACGGCCGAGGTGATGACCACCTTCGACTCGTCGTACGAAGAGCTCGGGATCATCGTCGCCGACGACACGCCGCCCCTGGAGCAGGCCGCCCGCGTGGTCGGGGTCGACCTCGGCAAGGTCAACCGACGGGTCAAGCGCCTCGCGCTCGCCCAGTCCCACGACATCACCGCCTCCGTCACGCGTGCCGGCGCCCGGGTCGTGCGCGGCCGTGGCCGGCTGGAGGGCATGCAGGCCCTGGACGGCTCGCGCAAGGTCGTCGTACGGGCCGCGGACGGCAGCGAGGAGACCCTCACCGCCGACGCCGTGCTCATCGCGACCGGCGGTCATCCGCGCGAGCTGCCCGACGCCCAGCCCGACGGCGAGCGGATCCTGAACTGGACCCAGGTCTACGACCTCGACGAACTGCCCGAGGAGCTCATCGTCGTCGGGTCCGGTGTCACCGGAGCCGAGTTCGCGGGCGCCTACCAGGCCCTCGGCTCCAAGGTCACGCTGGTCTCCTCGCGCGACAGGGTGCTGCCGGGGGAGGACCCCGACGCCGCCGCCGTCCTCGAGGACGTCTTCCGGCGCCGCGGCATGAACGTCATGGCCCGCTCCCGCGCGCAGTCCGCCAAGCGTGTGGGCGACCGGGTCGAGGTCACCCTCTCCGACGGGCGCGTGATCACCGGCTCGCACTGCCTGATGGCCGTCGGCGCCATACCCAACAGCAGCGGGATGGGCCTGGAGGAGGCCGGAGTCAAGGTGCGCGAGTCCGGGCACATCTGGACCGACAAGGTCTCCCGGACGACGGCTCCGGGCGTCTACGCGGCCGGCGATGTGACCGGTGTCTTCGCGCTCGCGTCCGTGGCCGCCATGCAGGGACGCATCGCCATGTACCACTTCCTCGGCGACGCGGTGGCCCCGCTCAACCTGAAGACCGTCTCCTCGAACGTCTTCACGGACCCCGAGATCGCCACCGTCGGTTACACCCAGGCCGACGTCGACGCCGGCAAGATCGACGCCCGGTGTGTGAAGCTGCCGCTGCTGCGCAATCCGCGCGCCAAGATGCAGGGCATCCGGGACGGCTTCGTCAAGATCTTCTGCCGCCCGGGCACGGGGATCGTCGTCGGCGGTGTCGTGGTCGCCCCGCGCGCATCGGAACTGATCCACCCCATCTCGATCGCGGTCGACAACAATCTGACGGTCGAACAGATCGCGAACGCGTTCACTGTCTACCCGTCCCTGTCGGGCTCGATCGCCGAGGTGGCGCGGCAGCTGCACACCCGGAAGACGTCGGGCGAGGGCTGACGGCCGGGGCGCCCGCTCTCCGGCCGCGCCCCAGGTCGGGCGGTGGGTCTCGGCCTGGGACCCACGATGCGGTACGGCAGCGGCGGACCGGATGGGTACGGATCGGGCGCCTATACCACTTTCCGCCCTGCCGTGCGAACAACTTCTGTTATTCGGCGCAAACTGCTGAAAGCAGACGGTCGTTGGGGTTACTGTCAGTTTCGTGTTCGCTGCAGAACGTCGTCAACTGATCCTCGAAATGGTGCGGGCCAACGGGGCAGTGTCGCTCCGAGAGCTCGCCCGCGTCGTCCAGACCTCCGAAGTGACCGTACGGCGGGACGTGCGCGCACTGGAGGCCGAAGGACTCCTCGACCGCCGGCACGGCGGTGCGGTGCTCCCGGGCGGGTTCACCCGGGAGTCCGGCTTCCCGCAGAAGTCCCATCTCGCGACCGCCGAGAAGACGGCCATCGCCGACCTCGCCGCGAGCCTCGTCGAAGAGGGTGAGGCCATCGTCGTCGGGGCGGGTACGACCACGCAGGAGCTGGCCCGCCGGCTCGCGCGGGTGCCCGGGCTGACCGTCGTCACCAACTCGCTCCTGGTCGCCCAGGCGCTGGCGCACGCCAACCGTGTCGAGGTGGTCATGACCGGCGGCACCCTGCGCGGCTCGAACTACGCCCTGGTCGGCAGCGGCGCCGAGCAGTCCCTCCAGGGCCTGAGGGTCTCCAAGGCCTTCCTGTCCGGCAGCGGGCTCACCGCCGAGCGCGGCCTGTCCACGTCGAACATGCTGTCGGCGTCCGTGGACCGGGCGCTGGTCCAGGCGGCGGCCGAGGTGGTCGTGCTCGCCGACCACACCAAGCTGGGAACGGACACGATGTTCCAGACGGTGCCGACGGACGTCATCACCCGGCTGGTCACGGACGAGCCCCCGGCGCACGACGACCGCGCGGCCACGGAGCTGCAGGCGCTGGCCGACCAGGGGGTGCAGATCGCCATCGCCGGAGCCTCGGGCGCGGACCCGGTCCCGGCCGGCGGCCGGCAACGCCGGGACGTGCCCCTTCCGGGCCCCCGCCGCAGCCAGGCCCCCGGCCCGCAGCTCCGCAGTGCGACAGCCCTCGGTGAGCATCCCTCGGGAGAGCGCGCCCGGGTGGCGGACCTGCGCCGCCGCTGACACACGGCGTCGGCGCTCGGGCCCGCCGGGGCTGCAAGCCGGGTCGCTGCCGACGCCGCCGTCCGGCCGGCTTCCAGTCCGCCGCCCGCCCGCCCGGCCCGGCCTGGCTTGCCGTCCGTCGGTGGGTGGCTGGCTTGGGGTCTGTCGGGTGATTGCGGAGTTCGCAGCGTCTGCCGGTGGGTGCCCGGCTTGGGGTCTGTCGGGTGATTGCGGTGCCCGCGGCCTCGTTCGTCGGTGGGTGCCCGGCTTCGGGTCCGTCGGATGACTGCCGAGCCCCCAGCCTCGTCTGCCGGTGGATGCCCGGCTTCCGGCCGACGGGCGACTGTCGAGACCCAGCCCCCAGCCCCCGTCCGCCGGGCGACCCGTCTCGCCGGCGGCCGGCAGGAAAGCAGGCGCCCGGCGGGCTCGGTTCTCCGATCCGCCGGGCGTGGTGCTGTGCGGGCCCTCAGTGGGTGCCGTCAGTCCTTGATCTCGCAGATCGCGGCACCGGAGGTGACGGAGGCACCGATCTCGGCGCTCAGGCCCTTGATGGTGCCCGCCTTGTGGGCGTTCAGCGGCTGCTCCATCTTCATGGCCTCCAGGACGACGACCAGGTCGCCCTCCTTGACCTCCTGGCCCTCTTCGACCGCGACCTTGACGATGGTGCCCTGCATCGGCGAGGCGAGGGTGTCGCCGGAGGCGACAGGGCCGGACTTCTTGGCCGCGCGCCGCTTCGGCTTGGCCCCGGCCGCCAGGCCCGTGCGGGCGAGGGACATCCCCAGCGACGCGGGGAGGGAGACCTCCAGGCGCTTGCCGCCGACCTCGACGACGACCGTCTCGCGGCCCGACTCCTCCTCGGCCTCCGTCTCGGCGGGGGCGCTGAAGGGCTTGATGTCGTTGACGAACTCGGTCTCGATCCAGCGGGTGTGGACCGTGAACGGGTCCTCAGAGC